>NZ_JBQFMM010000003.1:0-399322 GCF_056531845.1 Ruegeria sp. K3
CCAAATTCCGAAAGTGGAATCGGCGCAGCCGATTGCATGTATCGGGTGCGGGAGTGGTCGCTCACCCGCAGTGCTTAGACCTGACGGACGGCACCTTTTGCGGCACTGGTCGTCAATTTGGCATAGGCTTTTAGCGCGGTGGACACTTTACGCTTACGTGGTGCAACGGGCTGCCAGCCCTTCTCGTCCTGCTCTTCGCGCCGCGCGGCCAGGTCTTCGTCGGAGACCGCCAGATGGATGCTGCGGTTGGGGATGTCGATCTCGATTTTGTCGCCGGTTTTCACCAGCCCGATCTCGCCTCCTTCGGCGGCTTCGGGTGAGACGTGTCCAATCGACAGGCCGGACGTGCCGCCCGAGAAACGACCGTCAGTCAGCAGCGCGCAGGCTTTGCCCAGCCCTTTGGATTTCAGATATGAGGTCGGGTAGAGCATTTCCTGCATGCCCGGCCCACCGCGCGGGCCTTCGTAGCGGATGACCACCACGTCGCCTTCCTTGACCTTGCCGGTCAGAATATCATTCACTGCCTGATCCTGGCTTTCGCAGACATAAGCTGAGCCTGTGAATTTCAGGATGTTCTCATCCACACCCGCAGTTTTCACGATACAGCCGTCGCGCGCAATGTTGCCGAACAATACCGCCAGACCGCCATCCTGGCTGAATGCATGCTCTTTCGAACGGATCACGCCGCCTTCGCGGTCAGTATCCAGCTCCTTGTAGCGGTTCGACTGGCTGAAGGCTTGTGTAGTACGCACGCCGCCGGGCGCCGCTTTGAATAGGTCCTGAGCCTTCGGGTTGTTGGCGACTTTGATGTCCCAGTTGGCAATTGCTTCGCCCATGGTGCCCGAATGCACTGTATGGCAATCCTCATGCAGCAAGCCTGCGCGGCTGAGTTCACCGAGGATCGAGAAGATGCCACCCGCGCGGTGGACGTCTTCCATGTGCACGTTTTCGATGTTGGGCGCGACTTTGCACAAACAGGGCACTTGGCGGCTCAGGCGGTCCATGTCGGACATGGTGAAATGCACTTCACCTTCGTGCGCGATGGCCAGCAAATGAAGCACCGTATTGGTCGATCCACCCATTGCGATATCCAAGCTCATGGCATTTTCGAACGCGTCGAACGTGGCGATTTCACGCGGCAGGAAGCCTTTCTCGTCCAGATCATAGTGGCGCTTGGTGATCTCGACGATGCGGCGACCAGCTTCCAAGAACAACTCTTTACGGTCGGCATGTGTGGCCAGGGTCGAGCCATTGCCCGGCAGCGCCAGACCCAGTGCCTCGGCCAGACAATTCATCGAGTTCGCGGTGAACATGCCCGAGCATGAACCACAGGTTGGACAGGCGTTTTCTTCAATGTGTTGCACCTGCTCATCGGTAAATCGATCATCCGCTGCGGCAACCATCGCGTCGACAAGGTCGATCTTCTTGGCGTCCAGATCGGCGATGTCGATCTTGCCCGCCTCCATAGGTCCACCCGAGACAAAGATCGCAGGGATGTTCAGACGCATGGCCGCCATCAACATGCCGGGCGTGATCTTGTCGCAGTTCGAGATACAGACCATAGCGTCCGCGCAGTGGGCGTTAACCATGTATTCAACAGAATCCGCAATCACCTCACGCGAGGGCAGCGAATACAGCATCCCGTCATGGCCCATGGCGATGCCATCATCGACCGCGATGGTGTTGAACTCTTTGGCGACACCGCCAGCGGCCTCAACCTCACGCGCAACCATCTGTCCCAGGTCCTTTAGGTGGACGTGACCGGGTACAAACTGGGTGAACGAGTTGACGATGGCGATGATCGGTTTGCCGAAATCGTCGTCTCCCATACCGGTGGCGCGCCACAGGCCGCGGGCACCGGCCATGTTACGGCCATGGGTGGAGGTTCTGGATCGGTACATTGGCATGATGCTGTATCCCTATTGCCCAAACTGCGATATTGGGTGTGTACGTTATAGCGCACGTATCATATGTACGTTATAACGCACAAGACAAATCGCAGGGCGCGGCTATGGAATCGGACGAACTAACGCTGAAACTAAGGGATGTGCGGGCGGCATCCGGGCTGAGCCTGTCAAAAGTCGCGGAACTCACCGGGGTCAGCAAAGCTATGCTGGGCCAGATCGAGCGTGGCGAATCAAGCCCGACCATCGCGACCCTGTGGAAGATCGCGAAGGGTTTCCAGCTCCCGCTGAGTGCATTGATTGGTACTGCTGCAATGCGTGACACGACAGATGCTGATGTGTTCAGTACCGTGAGATTTCCGGGAAGTATCGAAGTCAAGATTGTCTTTCCTTTTGATCCCGCATTGGGGGCCGAAACATTTCATGTCGAGTTGTCACCCAATCAAAGCCACGAATCTCCGGCCCATGCAGCAGGTGTAACCGAAGAGGTTTTTGTTCTGAGCGGAGCTTTGGACGTGCTGCGAAATGGAAATTGGGTTCCGCTGCAATCCGGTCAAGGGTTGCGATTTTCTGCGGATGTGCCGCATGGATACCGCGCTGGTGATCAGGGAGCTGCTTTTCTAAATATGCACCACTATTCGCAACCAGCGGAAGTTTCAGAATAGGAAAGCCCCATACAATGACCGCACTACTGGACAGTTTGACCGTCGTCGATGCCATCGGCTCATTCGGGGCTTTGATCGTTGTTGCTGCATATTTTGCGACCCAGATGCGAGTGATGAACTCGGAGGATCTGGCCTTTCCGCTGGTGAATCTTATCGGTTCGGTGCTGATCGTGTTCTCACTGCTGCAGAACTTCAATCTGGCGTCGATGCTGATCGAAGGCTTCTGGATCATCATCAGCGTTATTGGGATCATCCAGTATTATCGCCTGCGTCGATTGCGATAAATCCAGTGTGGTCGGGACGCTAGCGCTATCCAGCCTTGAACCTGCATCCCGCCAAGTATAGGGAAAACCCAAGCTCGCTTAGGGGAGGCATAGATGCAGGACGATCCAAAAACCCTCGTTTCTACCGAATGGCTTGCCGCACATCTCAAGGATCCGGATCTAAGGATTCTGGATGGGTCGTGGTACCTGCCGCAGCAAGCGCGAGACGCCAAGGCAGAGTATGACTCTGCCCACATCCCTGGTGCGCGGTTCTTTGATATTGATGAGATATCCGACCATCGTTCTGACCTGCCGCATATGGCACCTCCGGTCGAGAAGTTCATGTCGCGCCTGCGCGCGATGGGCGTTGGCGATGGCCATCAGGTCGTGGTCTATGACGGCGCGGGGCTGATGTCGGCGGCGCGGGTCTGGTGGTTGTTCCGTCTGATGGGACAGGACAATATTGCCGTTCTGGATGGTGGACTGCCCAAATGGCAGTCTGAAGGGCGCGAGATCGAAGACCTGCCCCCCATTATTCGCGACCGTCATATGACGGTGCGGGTTCAAAACCACCTTGTCCGCGATGTGACGCAAGTTTCATCAGCCGCGAAGCTTGCGGATCACGAGATCATCGATGCCCGCTCGGCGGCCCGTTTCGTCGGGACCGAAGCTGAACCGCGCGAGGGGTTGCGCTCGGGTCATATCCCAGGCTCGCGCAACGTGCCTTTTGGAATGCTGTTGAACAAGAATGGCACGATGAAGTCGCCCGATGACTGCCGCGCGGTTTTCGAAGATGCCGGCGTCGACTTATCGAAACCCGCGATCACATCCTGTGGCTCTGGTGTGACTGCCGCAATTCTCAGCCTTGCCTTGGAACGCATGGGCAAGAAAGACCACGCGCTATATGACGGCTCCTGGGCTGAATGGGGTGCCTTCCCAACCCTGCCCGTCGCAACCGGAGAGAACTGATGTTCGAGAACCTTAAACCGCAGCCGGCAGACAAGATTCTGGCGTTGATGCAGATGTACCGCGACGACCCACGTGATCAGAAGATCGATCTGGGCGTTGGCGTCTACAAGAACGCCGAAGGGGTCACTCCGGTGATGCGCGCGGTGAAAGCAGCTGAAAAGCGTATTCTCGAAGAGCAGGAGAGCAAGGCTTATACCGGTCTGGCTGGTGATCCAGCCTTTGCGGACGCGATGATCGACTTGATCCTCGGAAATTCTGTCCCGCGTGGCAACATTGCAGCCGTAGCCACCCCCGGTGGTACCGGAGCCTGTCGTCAGGCGTTTGAGATGATCCGTATGGCCAACCCCACCGCGCGTGTTTTCGTGTCGAACCCCACATGGCCAAACCATTTGTCGATCCTGAACTATCTAGGGATCGAGATAGTCCAATACCGTTATTTCGACGGAGAATCGCGTGGCGTCGATTTCGACGGTATGATCGAGGACCTGAAAACTGCCAATGCAGGCGACGTGGTTCTTCTGCACGGCTGTTGCCACAACCCAACGGGTGCCAACTTAAATATGGTGCAATGGCAAGAGGTCGTGAACCTGATCAACGCACGTGGCCTCGTCGCAATGATCGACATTGCCTATCAGGGCTTTGGCGACGGTCTGGAAGAAGATGCGCAGGCAACCCGTCTGGTCGCATCGTCAGTGAAGCGCTGCCTGATCGCGGCGTCTTGTTCGAAGAACTTCGGCGTCTACCGCGAACGCACCGGCCTGCTGATGGCGATCAGTGACGATCCGGCACAGACTGCACTGAACCAGTCTACGCTGGCATTTTTGAACCGCCAGAACTACTCATTCCCGCCTGATCACGGCGCGCGGGTGGTGACGACGATCCTGAATGACGATGCTCTGCGGGCAGATTGGGCGACCGAATTGGAAGATGTCCGCCTTTCCATGCTGGGCCTGCGTCAGCAACTGGCTGATGAGCTGCAGAGCCTTAGTGGATCGGATCGATTTGGATTTATCGCCCAGCATCGCGGCATGTTCTCGCGACTGGGCGCCGCGCCAGAACTGGTTGAAAAGCTGCGTGCCGATCACGGCATTTACATGGTCGGTGACAGCCGTCTGAACATCGCTGGTTTGAACGCCAATACTGTGCCCATTTTGGCGCAGGCGATTGTAGATGTCGGCGTCTGAGCGATATCTTTGAATGAAGGAAAACCCGGGCGCGAACGCCCGGGTTTTTTTGTTTTTACTTGGTTGGCTATTAGCCCTTGGAGAATTCCGGATACGCTTCCATACCCAGTTCAGCCATGTCGAGGCCGTTGATCTCGTCCTCTTCGCTAACACGGATACCTACGGTGGCCTTCAGGATCGACCAAAGGATAAGAGCAGCACCAAAGGTGAAGACACCATAAGCAATGATCCCGGTCAGCTGAGTGATCAGGCTGGCTTCGCCATAGAAGATCACGGCGATGGTGCCCCAGATGCCAGCGAACAGGTGGACCGGGATGGCGCCGACTACGTCGTCGATCTTGAACTTGTCCAGCATCGGAACCGCGAAGACCACAATGATGCCGCCCACAGCACCGATCCACAGAGCGCCGAACAGGGTTGGGGCCAGCGGCTCAGCAGTGATCGACACCAGTCCCGCCAGCGCGCCGTTCAGCACCATGGTCAGGTCGGGCTTTTTGTACAGCAGCTGTGTCATGATAAGGGCGGCAACGGCACCGGATGCAGCGGCCATGTTAGTGTTGGCAAAGATGCGCGATACGTCCGAGACATCTCCTACAGTGCCCATCGCCAGCTGCGAACCACCGTTGAAGCCGAACCAACCCAGCCACAGGATAAAGGTACCCAGAGTGGCCAGAGCCAGGTTCGAACCAGGCATCGGGTGCACTTTACCGTCCTTGTACTTACCGATGCGCGGCCCAAGGATGAGAGCACCTGCCAGAGCCGCCCAGCCACCGACCGAGTGCACGATGGTTGAACCAGCGAAGTCCGAGAAGCCTGCTTCGGACAGCCAACCACCACCCCACTGCCACGAGCCCGAGATCGGGTACATGATGCCGGTTAGGACAACAACGAAGGCAAGGAAGGGCCACAATTTGATCCGTTCAGCCACCGCACCGGACACGATCGAGGCGGTCGCTGCGACAAAGACCAGTTGGAAGAAAAAATCCGAACCGATTGAGGCGTAGTCAAGCGCCGCAGCATCTGCACCGACACCCACTGGGTCAAGCACGGTGGTCGAGAAGAACGGGCCCAGCCAGCCAGAAATGGTCCAACCATCACCGGGGTACATCAGGTTGAAGCCGATCAGCCAGTACATGATCGCGGCGATTGAAAACAGCGCGATGTTTTTGGTCATCTGCATCGCGACGTTCTTTGAGCGCACCAGCCCGCCTTCGAGCATGGCAAAGCCTGCAGCCATGAAGAACACCAGGAAACCGCCCATCAGGAACAGCAGCGTGGTGAAGATATATTGGGTGTGTTGCGCGGGCTCTCCGGTAGCGGCCTCTTGCGCAAGACCCATCTGCGGCAGTGCGACGATCGCAGCGGCAGGGATGAGAGATTTCATCAGGTTCATTGTTAGTCCTCGAGTGATTGTGAGTAAGCGCGCTTAAAGCGCCTCTTCGTTGGTTTCCCCGGTCCGCACGCGCAGGGCTTGCTCGACATCGAGGACGAAAATCTTGCCGTCACCGATCTTGCCGGTCTTGGCGGTTGTGGTGATGGTTTCGACGATCTGGTCGGCCATGGTGGCGGGCACCACGATCTCAAGCTTGATCTTGGGAACGAAATTCACGGCGTATTCGGCACCGCGATAAATCTCGGTGTGACCCGATTGCGAGCCAAACCCTTTGATCTCAGTCACCATCATGCCGCGCACGCCTGCATTGGTCAGTGCTTCGCGCACCTCCTCAAGCTTGAACGGTTTGATTGTCGCAATGATCAGTTTCACGTCTTTCCCCTCTACTACTCCGGGCGGCCCGGCATTTTGCACCTGCAGAAAAATGCGCGACAGAGGTTCAGATGGAACGTTTTCGGAGGGTAAATGAGGGTAAAAAATCAGCAATTATGCACAATTTTTGCACAAAACACGCTATTTGGTGAAAATATAGGCAAACTTGTGAGGGGAAATACGGGTATTTCACACCTCTACATGGCCGTTCCGGCGGGGTATGGTGCCCCAAAAGCATAACCGGGCAGAGTTTGAGCATGACTGAGTCCAACCGTCGCAAATCGCGCCTTGTCGCGGATAAAAGGTACCCGACCAAAGGCCGAAAGCCTGCGGCGACCAAGCGGGCTGCAAAACCCGCTGGTAAGAAGTCGACGGCCCGAAAAGCCGCTCCGCGCAAAACGGCGCGGAAGAAAACGCGGCGCAGTTCTGGTGGGAAGGGCGGTGGCATTTTCCGCCGGCTGTTCCGCTGGCTCTGGCGCATAATTTGGGGGATCACTTGGAGGGTCGGCGCAGTGGCGGGGTTGCTGTTGGCGCTGGCGGTGGGTGTTGTTTACACCTCATTGCCGGATGTCGATGCCCTGCTTGATGGGCGGGCACGTGGTTCGGTGACCTTGCTGGATCGCGACGGCAAGGTCTTTGCCTGGCGCGGCGATCAGTTTGGCGGCGTGATTACGGCGGATACAGTTTCGCCGCATCTCAAGAACGCCGTGATCGCAACCGAGGATAAACGGTTCTACCGCCATTTCGGCGTCAGCCCGCGCGGTGTCGCCAGCGCGGTACGCATCAACCTGAGTGAAGGACGTGGACCGCTGTCTGGTCACGGTGGTTCAACGATCACCCAGCAAACCGCGAAACTTCTATGCCTGGGTGTGCCTTATGAGCCCAGCGAATGGGAGTCTGAGGCTGCATATGAAGCCGATTGCCGTCAGGGTTCGCTATGGCGCAAGGCGAAAGAGGCAGTTTATGCCATTGCGATGGAGGTCAAATACTCCAAGGATGAAATTCTGACGATCTATCTGAACCGCGCCTTCCTCGGTGCGGGAGCCCGCGGCTTCGAGGCCGCCAGCCAGCGGTATTTCGGTATTTCAGCAGCCGAAGTGTCTCCGGCCGAGGCGGCAATGCTGGCAGGTCTATTGGTGGCCCCGACACGCTATGCGCCAACGAACAACCTGCAACGTTCACAAGATCGGGCACGTTTGGTGGTTGGGCTAATGGAGACTCAGGGCTATCTGAGCAGCGCGCAGGCCAGCGAGGCCCGCAGCCGTCCGGCGCAGTTGTCCGAGGCCGCTGCCGCGCGTGCTGGTGGTTACTTTGCCGATTGGGTCATGGCCAGCGGGCCTGAGTTTTTCACACGTAACACAACCGAGGACGTGGTGATCCGAACCACGCTGGATCAGCGCATTCAAACGTCGGCAGAAGAGGCGCTGAAATTCATCTTCCAGGAGAAGGTGCGCGAAGGCTCCAAAGCACAGGCCGCTATTGTGGTGATGTCAGCGGATGGCGCGGTTCGAGGTATGGTCGGTGGGCGCAAGACCCGTGTTTCGGGGGCGTTCAACCGGGCTACGCAGGCTCTGCGTCAAACGGGTTCGTCGTTCAAACCGTTTGTCTATGCGACGGCCTTGGAGTTGGGATATTCACCGTTGGACACGGTGATGGATGAACCAACGTGCTGGAACATCGCAGGTTCAGGTCAGTGGTGTCCGAAGAACTACACCAATAAGTTCTATGGCCGGGTGACATTAGCAGATGCGTTGAAGAATTCGTTGAATATTCCCGCGGTCAAGGTGGCGGATATCTCGGGGCTGGATAACGTGCGCACGGTTGCCAGTGGTTTTGGCCTTTCAAGTGATCTGGCCGAGGGCCTCGCGCTGGCGCTCGGCGCATCGGAAAGCACGCTGATAGAGATGACGGGCGCTTACGCTGGTATCCTGAACGGCGGTTCAGCGGTGGAACCCTATGGTCTGACCGAGTTGAAGCTGCTTGGTGAGACCGATCCAGTTATGATCACGACAACCGGTATTGGTGAACGCGTCATCAACGACAAGGCCGCCAAACAACTGACCTGGATGATGGAGCGTGTGGTCTCTGAAGGTACAGGCGGACGGGCAAAGCTGCCGGGCTGGCAGGTGGCGGGCAAGACCGGCACGACCCAGGCCGCGCGGGATGCCTGGTTTATCGGATTTACCGCGGACTACGTTACGGGCGTTTGGATGGGGTATGATGACAATACGCCGTTGTCAGGTGTCACGGGTGGAGGCTTGCCGGCGGAGATATGGAAAGAGACCATGCTGCGCGTGACAGAAGGGATGACGCCCACGCCGTTGCCCATGTTGGTGCCGGACCCACCGGTTAGAACCGCGCAGCCGCAGCAACAGCGCCGTAAGAATCAAACCGGTTTGGACCGTGCGATCAACAACCTGCTGAACAACATCTTCGGAAACTGACCAACAAAAAAAGGCGGTGCGCTGGGCACCGCCTTTGATGTCTGAATGATCGTAAGATCAGACGCTTTCGTCTAGCGCTGCCAGAATTGCATCACCCATTTCGCTGGTCGAAACCGGCTCAACCCCTTCTTCGGCCAGCAGGTCAGCTGTGCGAACGCCGTCGGCCAGAACCTTCTCGATCGCGGTTTCCAGACGATCCGCTTCGTCGCCCTGGTCAAAGCTGTAGCGCAGTGCCATGGCGAAGCTGAGGATACACGCAATTGGGTTGGCCTTGCCTTGACCTGTAATGTCCGGGGCCGAGCCATGAACGGGTTCATACATGGCCTTAGGGCGGCCATTCGCCATCGGTGCGCCCAGCGAGGCAGACGGCAGCATGCCCAAAGACCCGGTCAGCATCGCTGCGCAATCGGATAGTACATCTCCAAACAGGTTGTCGGTGACGATCACGTCAAACTGTTTGGGCGCGCGCACAAGCTGCATCGCGCCGTTGTCTGCATACATGTGTGACAGCTCGACCTCGGGGTATTCCTGACCGACACGTGTCACGACCTCGCGCCACAGGATGCCCGATTCCATCACATTGGCTTTTTCCATCGAGCACAGTTTCTTGTTCCGGCGCATCGCCAGCTCAAACGCGGAACGTGCTGCGCGTTCGATCTCGGATTCGGTGTAGCGCTGGGTGTTGATGCCAACGCGCTCATTGCCTTCTTCAAAGATGCCGCGCGGCTCACCGAAGTAGACACCCGATGTCAGCTCGCGCACAATCATGATGTCGAGGCCAGCGACCACATCCTTCTTTAGCGAAGAGAAATCCGCCAGCGCGTCGAAGCACTGAGCTGGGCGCAGGTTGGAATACAGGTCCATTTCCTTGCGCAAACGCAGCAGTCCGCGTTCGGGTTTCAGGCTGAAATCCAGATCGTCATACTTAGGGCCGCCAACAGCTCCCAGCAGAACAGCGTCGACCTCTTGTGCCTTGGCCATGGTCTCATCCGACAGGGGCTTCCCGTGCGCATCATAGGCAGCGCCGCCGACCAGATCCTCGCTCACGTCAAATTGAAGACCGCGATTGGCGCCGAACCAATCGATGATTTTGCGCACTTCGGCCATAACTTCCGGGCCAATTCCGTCTCCGGGCAGGATGAGGAGCGAGGGGTTGGTCATCGACAGTCTCCTTGCGTTTTGTCGCACAGGCCCTAGCGTTTGCGGCGCATCGGGTCAATGAGACGAACCCATCAAATCACGAGGAAACCACATGCTGACACCCGGAAATCCGGCCCCATCGCTAAAAATCGAAACAGTAAGCCATGGCACCTTTGATCTTGAGCGCGACACTGGCGAAAACGGAACGCTGGTGATTCAGTATCGCGGTCTGCATTGCCCGATCTGCGTTCGCCAAATGAGTGAGGTCGAGGCTGCGCTGGATGAATTCGCCGAGCTGGGGGTTGAGGTGATCATGATCACCACGGATACCGACGAACGTGCGGCCGAGACGGTTGAGAAGGCCGGAGTGTCGAAGCTGCGCGTAGGATACAGCCTGTCCATGGCCGACGCGCGGGATGTCTGGGGCCTGAACATCTCGGTGGCTCGTGAAGGTAGTGCCGAGCCAGCGTTGTTCGCTGAGCCGGGACATTTCTATATCAAACCTGATCAGACCCTCTATTACGTCTGGCAGCAGACAACGCCTTTTGCGCGACCGCCGATGTCGGACATCGTCGGCGGTTTGAAATTCACCTTGGCCAATAACTATCCTGCGCGCGGCACCTATACCGGCGCGCTGTAGGCGGTTTTAAAGCCGGGCCTTCAACCCGTCGGCCAGCAGATCCCAGACTCTGCGAATGCGCGGGGTCTGTCGCATCGCCTGAGGGGCAGCCAGCCAGACCGGTAGCACCGGTATCTCGACATCAATATCTAGCACTTCGACCAGAGGATCGGACTGTGCGATGCTGAGTTGGCTGAAGCCCACCCCACACCCTGCGCGGATCAATTCCCAATAGGCAGTCTGGTTGTCGCATCGCGTGGCAAAGCTGTCCCGGCTGGCAGGCCAGCCCTTGTTCCGCATAGCGGTGATGATGTCTTCATTGGTGTCAAATCCCACAAGATCGTGCTGCATCAACTCTGTCGGGGTCATTGGTCGCCCTGCACGATCCAGATAGCTTTGGGCGGCGCAGAAACATAACGGCACCTCGCCGATATGCTTTGCCACGATGTCGACCTGTTCGGGCCGATACATGCGCACGGCAATATCGGCCTCGCGGAACAGCAAGTTTTCGCTGGCATCCGAGGCGACCAGATCAAGCTGAATGGCCGGTTCTGCCTCACGGATTGCGGCAAGTATCGGCGGCAACAGGTGATGCGATACAAATACCGAAGCGGTGATCCTGACCGACCCTTCCAGCTGTTGCGCCTGACCCGCTGCCGTCAGCCCCAGGGCATTGACTGCGCTGTACATCTGCTGCGCCATTGGCAGCACTTGCTGCCCCACCTCGCTGAGCGTCAGTCCACGCGCGTGACGATCAAACAGCGAGACCCCCAATTCTTCTTCCAGCGCATGCACCTGACGTCCAAGCGTCGGCTGGCTGCGACCCAGTTGCTTTGCGGCTGCGGATAGTGAGCCGGTTTCGGCAACCGCCAGAAAGCTTTGAACTAAGGACCAGTCGGATAGTTGGAGTGTTTTAGCCATTCAAAAACGAATACATAATCTGCGATTTTTCGCAATTTCCAAAACATCGTGAATGAATAGATTGATCCGGAACGGAGGGATCAATGCCACAAACGGTACTTATTCTCGGGGCCACCGGTCGATTTGGACGCAACGCTGCAAGAGCCTATTCGGATGCGGGATGGATTGTGCAAAAGTTTGATCGACGCAGGGAGGAATTGCGCACGGCGGTACATGGAGTAGACGTCATCGTGAACGCCTGGAACCCGCTTTACCCCGACTGGGCGGAGCAGGTGCCAGAGTTGCATCGTCAGGTAATCGCCGCTGCATCAGAGCGTGACTTGACGGTCATTGTACCGGGGAACGTTTATGTTTTCGGTGCGGATACGCCCGGCCCCTGGTCGACTAGGACACCGCATCTTGCGCGAAATCCGTTGGGACGCATTCGGATCGAGATGGAAGAGGCTTATCGTGCCTCGTCGGTTCGGACCATCATGTTGCGGGCAGGTGATTTCATAGATACCACGGCCTCTGGCAATTGGTTCGATCAGATTCTCATCAAACACTTGCGGCGCGGGCGCTTTGTGTATCCCGGCAATCCGGATATCGCGCATGCTTGGGCCTATCTGCCCGATTTAACTCGCGCTGCTGTGGAATTGGCAGAAATGCGCAGCCTGCTACCGCGTTTCTGCGATGTCCCCTATGCTGGATACACCTTGACCGGCAATGAAATGGTATTGGCGCTTTCGCAGGTTGCGGGGCGTGAACTCACCCTTAAACAGATGGCATGGTTGCCTTTGCATCTGGCCCGCCCGTTCTGGCGTATGGCGCCTCATTTGCTTGAGATGAGGTATCTATGGAATACTTCTCACCGGCTGGACAGACGCCTCTTTGATGCTCTGCTCCCGGAATTTGCGCAGACCGACCTAAATGACGCGTTGAGGAACGCCGTGTCTGAACCTGTGCAATATGAATCCCGCCAGCGATTCGGCACAGTCATACGGTCATGATCGAAGCCTATTCGTCGAACAGATCGACCCAGACAAGCCGGTGACGGCTTGCGGCGACGGCCGCGTCACGGGATGTGGGCTCCGGCCAGTAAATGCCCGCATCGTGCACACGCCAACCCGCCGAAGGTAGGACATAATCCACTCTCATCTCGCCAACGCCCTTCCACAAAACTGTTGAAGTTGACCCCGCAGGGTCAACAGGCATCGGATCCTGCAGTTGCGGATTGGCCAGAAGATTACGGATTGCTGATTTGCGACCCTCGCCTTTGTAAGGATCCTGGTTCGCATCACCTGCGATGACAAAACGGCCTGTAGGTTTCTCACCCAGATCACCGTTCAGCAAAAGCGACCAGAGCCGAATTTCATCCCGGTTGCGCAGTCCGTTCCGATCTTCAGGTCCATCAAAGACAGGCGGGCTGGCGTGAAACGTCATCAGGTTTAGGCGACCACCTGGGGTGTCGACCGGAACGACCCAATGCGATGTAGAAGACAGCCGCTGAACAGCCTGCGCTTGTGGTGATGGGAAGGGCTCTCCATCCTCGGCTGGCAGCTGGGCATCCGGCAAGTCGCGCCACCGCATCTGGGTGAATGACCGCACTTGATCGGTAGCGATAGGATAGCGGGACAGCACTGCCAGCCCATTCTGGCCGGTGAACCGCCCCCAGCCTTGTGCATCGCCCGGGCCGCCCGTATCGCCGTCCCCATCCAGATCCAATGCGGTTTCGATCCCGGAATTGGGTTGCTCGGCGTAACTGTATCGATAATCCAAGCCGTTGCTTTTCAGCGCCTCGACCAGCGCAGCAAGGGCAAGCCCGTCTAAATCCCAATCGATGCCTTGCAGCGCGACGATATCGGAACGGGTTGTCATCAGCACCTCGATCACCGCAGCGACCTGAGGGTCGTTCCGCCGAATATCACGCAGCAACAGGCCGGGACCTTCGCGACTGAGTTCTGTATTGAAACTTGCGATGCGCAATGTCTCTGCCTGTGCCGTAAACGGCAACAGCAACAGAGCCAGCAGTCGGATCATGCGATCTGAGTTGACTCGGAAGTTGAGTATGCGCGGCGCTTCTCAACGATCAGGCCGGCAATGCGCAGTGTCGCCATGCCTCGCATGATCATGCTGGCAGGCAGGAATGCCCATGCGCAAAGGGTCCAGATCAATGTCTGCGGATTGCTGAGCGCGATCGGCGTGATGAAAGCAGCCATCAGTTTGATCAGGGCGGGAATCAGGAAAGGCAGCAAAGCCCCAATTGCGATGTTGAGCCGCCCGTCACGCTGCAGACGGGTGACCACATCACCACCCTTGGTTGGGTCAAACAGCGGTAGATTGGTCCAGACGTTGAACGCGCCGTTGCCTGTTGGCCATCCCCGAAGCTTCACTGCATAGGCAAAGCTGGCGATGGTAACCAAGGCCGCGACATAAGCGACGCTGGCGGAGATACGCACCAAATCTACGAGGGGCTGGCTGGCATCGGCGGGCAGCATCAGAACCACAAGACGAACGGGGGAGTAGGGGAAATCCACCACATTCGCAACCATCAGGCCAACTGAATAAAACAGGCCAGTAAGTTCCGAGGGGGCATAGGCGTTTTTGCAGATCAGCGTCAGGAAGGTGACCATCGACATCAGGCCGACAAAGCGCAGCCTGTTCACGGGCGGTGCGTCACGAAATTCGATAAAGCTGGGAAAGGCCGAATTGTATTCTGAGAAGGTCAGGATAAACGCAAGGATCGCCAGAAAGACGACAATCTCAGTCCCGTTAGACGTCGATGTAGGCAGGTACAACGCAGGGGTCAGCACCATCAGTGCTACCAATAATCCACGTATCGCCGCCCCCGTTGTGCGTGCAATCACAATCCGAACCCTTTTCCAAACCGGCGTAGTCGATTCTGTGCCGACTTATCGTCCAACTTGTGCTCACCGCTCGTTCGTTGGCGGTTACCTCATGGGTGCCAACATTGCCGATAAGCGGTATTTCGCTCAAGCCAATGAGCAAATAACATGCAATTTCGGGCAAAATGATGGCGCAACTGGTGCGGGATTGCATCAATTTGGACGCAAATCCGACGTGTATCTCAAAGTGATACCTAGATGTAGTAGATTGGGGCAATTTAACCCCAAGAATGCGAACGGGGCCGCGCTTGCGACCCCGTTAGGTTGAGTATCAACAGATTCGTCCCCAGAATCATACCCAGGGACGGGCTTGGCTTGCGTGATCCTCGAACTTGTCGATGTGATGGTCTTTTTCCATCGTCAGACCAATATCGTCCAGACCGTTCAGCAGGCAATGTTTGCGGTGCGGGTCGATGTCGAATTCGATAACCACGCCATCCGATGTGGTGATCTGCTGATCTTCCAGATGCACGGTCATGCGGGCGTTTTCGCCCTTATGCGCGTCATCCATCAGGATCGCGTGATGCTCTTCCTCGACCACGATGGGAAGGATGCCGTTTTTGAAGCAGTTGTTGAAGAAGATGTCGGCAAAGCTGGTCGAGATCACAACCTTGATGCCAAAATCCTTGATCGCCCAAGGGGCATGTTCACGGGATGAGCCGCAGCCAAAGTTGTCGCCTGCGACCAGAATCTCCGTCTGACGATAGGCGGGCTTGTTGAGGACGAACTCTTCATTCTCCTGCCCGTCATCGTGATAGCGCATCTCGTCAAACAGCACGACACCCAGGCCCGACCGTTTGATGGTTTTCAGGTGTACCTTGGGGATGATCATATCGGTGTCGATATTGATCAATGGCATCGGGGCGGCCACCCCGTGGACTTTTTCAAACTTTTCCATGTTCACACTCCTGCGGGAGAGGCCGCGCCCGTGCCCCGCGTTTAAGCTTCTTTTGTTTCGTCTTTGGGTGCGTTCTTGACGAAGAACGCCATGAAGACCAATCCGAACCCGTTGAACAGCATCTCAATGCCCAGGAAGATCCCCAGGATGCTCAGCAATGCCTGCGGTTCCTGCCCGACATAGCTCCAGATGATACCTGCAAGGATGATCGACAAGATGCCCGAGATCATCGTGGGCCAGAAAAACTGCGTTCCTTTCATCTGGAACGACAGAATGATCCGCGCGATGCCGCCTGCCATGAACAGGATCAGCACCACAGTCGCGAGTGTCAGCGTGCCCTGCAGTGGATGATCCAGAAAGGACCAGCCCAGGAACAGCATGACCGCACCCATGATGAGTGACAGGATCTTGTTGCCGGTGCCTTCAACCGTGAAGCCACCAACGATCTGCAATCCGCCCGCAATCAACAGCAACACGCCGGTCACTACTGTAACGGCAACGGATGCCACGACCGGCGCGCCCAATACGAACACACCGAATGCTATGGACAAAAGTCCCAGCAGCAGCCATTTGACCCAATCACTCATGTTAGTCTCTCCATCAAATATCTAGATATGAGAGACTCTTACATCAATTCACGGACGTCTGTCAGCCGTCCTGTGATTGCCGCTGCGGCAGCCATGGCCGGGCTCAGCAGATGGGTGCGCCCACCGCGGCCCTGACGGCCTTCAAAGTTGCGGTTCGAGGTCGCCGCGCAGCGCTCGCCCGGTTGCAGCTGGTCGGGGTTCATCGCCAGACACATCGAGCATCCTGCCAGACGCCATTCGAACCCGGCGTCCTTGAAGATCTCGGCCAAACCTTCTTCTTCGGCCTGTGCACGCACCAAACCCGAGCCTGGTACGACCATGGCGCGCATCCCGTCCTTGATCTTCTTGCCTTTCAGAATCTCGGCTGCGGCGCGCAGGTCTTCGATCCGGCCGTTGGTGCACGAGCCGATGAAAACGGTGTCGATTTCAACCTCGCTCAGCTTCTGACCGGCTTCCAAGCCCATATACTCGATCGAACGGCGGGCCGCGTCGACCTTGCCGCCTTCGAAATCTTCGGGATGCGGTACGGATGCGGTGATCGGCAGCACATCCTCGGGACTGGTGCCCCAAGTGACGACTGGCGCGATATCTTCACCACGCAGCGTGATGACTTTATCGAAATGCGCATCTTCGTCGGTGTAAAGCGTCTTCCACCAGTCCATCGCGGCTTCCCACTGCGCGCCTTTGGGGGCATGCGGGCGGCCTTTGACATATTCAAAGGTGGTCTCATCCGGCGCGATCAGGCCAGCGCGGGCACCGCCTTCGATGGCCATGTTACAGACGGTCATGCGCCCTTCCATCGAAAGATCGCAGATCGCTTCGCCGCAATACTCGATGACATAACCTGTGCCGCCAGCAGTACCGGTCTCGCCGATCACAGCCAGAGTGATATCTTTGGCGGTCACACCCGGCTGCAGTTTGCCGGTGATTTCGACCTTCATATTCTTGGACTTCTTCTGGATCAGAGTCTGGGTGGCCAGAACGTGTTCAACCTCGGACGTGCCGATGCCGTGGGCCAGAGCGCCGAATGCACCATGAGTCGCCGTGTGGCTGTCGCCGCAAACAACGGTCATGCCGGGCAGGGTCCAGCCCTGTTCGGGGCCGACGATATGCACAATGCCCTGACGGACGTCGTGCACAGGGTAATAGTGAATGCCGAAATCCTTGGCGTTCTTGTCCAGTGCCTCGACCTGAATGCGTGATTCCGGGTTTTCGATACCATTCACACGGTCCGGCGTGGTCGGAACGTTGTGATCCGGCACGGCGATGGTTTTTTCTGGCGCGCGCACCTTGCGGCCCGCCATGCGCAGGCCTTCGAACGCCTGTGGGCTGGTCACTTCGTGAACCAGATGGCGGTCGATATACAGCAGGCAGGTGCCATCATCGGCCTCGTGGGCGACATGGGCATCCCAGATCTTGTCATAGAGTGTTTTGGGGGACATCGGTCCTCTCCCGTATGAAATGAGAAATAGCTGGCGAGTTGGCTTAGGCCGCCGATAGGCGGGCCAAGACCGTACGGGCAGCCCCAAAGAACCGTTCACGCAGACGCGCGCGATCTTCCAGATTCTGTTCTTGGGCCACATTGAGTCTCATACGCACCAGATATAACGGGCATTCGTGTCAATCAAGGTTCAATCCCAACCGTCTCACTGCGGGCTTGCATCATCCAGCATCGCTGTCCAAGCTGACCTGCAGGAGAGGTGAATGAACCAGGATTTACTACCGGAGACGCTCTCGGAGCTTTACGCCAACATGACGGCGGCGTTTTCCTCGCAAATTGAAGGTCTGGTCGAGTTGATCGTCACCCCAGGATGGCGGCAGTATCAACTCATCATCATCCTGTTTCTCTGGGCAATCTCATTCTTGCTGAAACTGCTGACGCAGGGCCGATGGGAAACCTGGGCGAGGGCCCGGGTGGGATGGCCGAAATGGCGTCTGCGGATATTGATACAACTGATGCGCCGTCTGACATTGGTCTATTTTGTGTTGCTGTCTGGTGGGCTTTATCTGGTGATGCAACAGGTCACATGGCCGTCGCGGAGCTATATACTTGGTGTCTTCGCAACGCTGGCTGTTGCATGGCTGGCCATCGCGTTGGTTTCGCGATTGGTGAGAAACCGAACGCTGCGACAAATATTTAAATGGTCTATGTGGGTCTATGCCACGCTGATTGCGTTGAACCTGACGGATGATGTAGCCGGTTTCCTAGACGGCGTCGCCATTTCTATCGGTGATCTTCATATCTCGGCGCTGGGCATCATCAAGGCTGTACTGCTGATCGGCGTCCTGCTGACTTTGGCGCGTGTCGGCACACGCGCGGCTGAGCGCGGCCTTACGAACAATCAAGACATAACACCATCGATGCAGGTTCTTCTGGCCAAGGGTATTCAGGTGCTGCTCTACGGGGCAGTGTTCATGGCGGCGATCCGCACCCTCGGGTTTGATCTGACTGGCATAGCGTTGCTGTCCGGGGCCATTGGCGTCGGGATCGGGTTTGGCCTGCAAAAAGTGGTTTCGAACCTGATCTCAGGCATCATCATCCTGATGGACCGGTCGATCAAACCGGGCGACGTGATTTCACTCGGGGACACGTTCGGTTGGATTAACGCGCTGGGCGCGCGCTATGTCTCGGTGGTTACGCGGGATGGTCGGGAATATCTGATTCCAAACGAAGATCTGATTACCAATCAGGTTGTAAACTGGTCGCATTCCGACCGTTTCGTGCGGTTGGATCTTGATTTCGGCACCAGCTACGACGACGACCCGCACAAAGTCCGCGCGACAGCGATCCGTGCCGTCAAGACGGTCGGTCGAGTGCTGAGTGGAGGCAAACATGAACCTGTCTGCCATATCACTGGTTTCGGTGACAGCAGCGTGGACTATGTGTTGCGCTTCTGGATCAGTGATCCAAACAAGGGTCTGACAAACATTCGGGGCAATGTCTTCCTGGCGCTGTGGGATGCGTTCAAGGTAGAAGACATCTCGCTTCCGTTCCCGCAGCGTGAAATCCGCGTATTGGGCGGCCCGGAGGCCGACGCCGAGGTGCAACATCTCGCCAAAGAGTGACTGGATGTGGGGCGCAGCGTCGGCCCGTTCATTGAAATGTTGCAATCCCCTTGTTACCTTATTAGTACCCCGGCGCCGGGGTTTCACGGCGCGCAGCAAAGGAGGACTATGTCCTGTCTCTACATACACAGGCGGGTTTGCCCGCCGATGATGGGGCCGGTGTAATGGCCCACTCTCAGTCAATCAGCGACAAGCTGCTTGAACGTATCCTTTCCTCACTTTCCGATGACAAGGCCGAAGACGTCGTGCAGATCAACCTGCAAGGTAAGTCTTCTGTTGCGGATCACATGGTGATTGCCTCGGGTCGCTCGACCCGTCAGGTCTCGGCCATGGCGGAAAAGCTGACGGATCGCATCAAGCAGGAATTCGGTTTCACCTCGAAGGTCGAAGGCAAGGATGCCGGCGACTGGGTGCTGATCGATACGGGCGACGTGGTCGTCCATATCTTCCGCCCCGAAGTGCGTGAATTCTATCAGCTGGAAAAGATGTGGCTGCCTCAGGGCGGCAGCGCCTCGGCGAATTGAGGCGCCATCCCGGCCTGTATTGAGGGGCCGGAGGCGAGAGAGACATGCGTATCAGCATCGTTGCGGTCGGGCGATTGCGCGCCGGACCGGAGAAATCCCTGCTTGACGACTATCTGACCCGATTTGACCGGACCGGCCGCGCGCTGGGGCTTGGGCCTGCGCGCGTGATCGAGGTTGAAGACAAGAAAAACGCTGGCATGGGGGCCGAGGCCACCCTGCTGCGCAAGGCGCTGCCCAAGGGTGTGGTGATCTGTACGCTAGATGAGCGCGGACGGGTGTTGTCCTCGCCTGATTTTGCAAAAAAGCTGGGTGGATGGCGCGACGCGGGCCGACAGGATCTGGCGCTGATCATCGGCGGAGCGGACGGAATAGACCCTAATCTGCGGGCGGAGGCTGATTTTTCCCTATCCTTTGGGTCAATGGTCTGGCCCCATATGTTGGTCCGTGTGATGCTGGCCGAGCAACTTTACCGGGCCGCGACCATCCTATCAGGCGGCCCTTATCACCGGGTCTGACATGGCGCAGCTATTGATCGTCTACCACTCGCGCACCGGCGGCACCCGGCAAATGGCTGAAGCCGCAGCCGAAGCAGCGCGGGATGAAGCGAACACCATCCTGAAAACCGCCGATCAGGCCGGGCCAAACGACCTGCTGGCCGCCGATGGCTATATCTTCTGCGCACCCGAGAACCTGGCCGCGATCTCTGGGCTGATGAAAGAGTTCTTTGACCGCTGCTATTATCCGGTGCTGGGTCAGATCGAAGGTCGACCCTATGCGCAGATGGTCTGCGCCGGATCAGATGGCGAAAATGCCGCGCGCCAGATGGCTCGGATCGCAACGGGATGGCGGCTGAAAGAAGTGCAACCGCCCCTGATCATCTGCACTCATGCGCAAACACCCAAAGCGATCTTGGCCGAAAAGATCATTCCCGAAGAACAACTTGAAAGCTGTCGTGAGGTTGGAGCGGCCTTGGCCGCAGGTCTCTGCCTCGGGGTGTTCTGAGGGTCAGTTCAGATCGACCACGGTCGTGTCTTCGCTCCAACCACCGACATTGTCGCGCGCCTGAATTTGCACCTGCGTGGTCCCGTCCGGGATAACCACCCCGCTTAAAGACCGGGTAAAGGGCTGCTCATCGACATGAGGGTGATGCAGCACACGCATCCCCAGCTCGTTCCCCTGCATATCCAGAACACGCCAGCCGTCGGCATAGTCATCCCATCCGGTGTCGGAGTGGCGGATCGTGACGTCGAACCGCCAGGTATCCCCATTTGATTGGGCTGAAACCTGTTCGACCGTCGGAGGGTCGGCGAATGCGGGGCTGGCCAGTAAGGCGCTGAGAATCAGATATCGCATAGGGTCAAACTATGCTCTCGCGCATGGCATTGCGATCACGACTCTGTGTTTGGTGGCGCAGTCATGATTACGGTCCGTGAATGCGAGGCGAATTCGCGACGATAGAGCACACCGAATGTGACGATTGAGCTTAGGATCAGGGCTACCGGTCCAAGTATCCATGCGATTGAAGCCAACGCAAAATATGTCGCCCGCAACGCGCGATTGAAACTACGAGCCGCCGTGATGCAGATATCAGCAGATTGTGTGGCGCGTGGATAGGCCTGTGGATCATCGGGATCATTTGGAACAGCGGCCATCAGAATTGCGCAATACCCAAACAGGCGATGCGACCAGACAAATTTCAGAAAAGCGTTCGACAGAAAAAGCAGAATAATCAGTATCTTGATTTCCCAAACCATGGCAGGCGCACGGCCGATGGCAAGATCTTCAGCAACCCCAGCAAGGCGTTCGGTATTGCCAAGCAATGCCAAGCCGCCGCCTATTGCAATCATGATTGTCGAAGCGAAGAACGTGCTGCCCTGGCGCATGGCCGAGATCACTTGTGCATCGAACACACGCGGCTGGCGCGTCACCATTTCACGCATCCAGACCTTGCGGAAATCATCCATCATCAATGAAACCGATGGTTTCTGAGAGGACGGATTTTCGATCCTCCACCCAATCCCCAGCCATGTCGCGAACAATAGCAAAACGGCTGCATAGTCCAGCGAGGAAAACAGTAATGTGCGGTCGATCCAGGTCATGCCGCGACACTATTGTTGGATTCGGTAACTTGCCAGTCGATAAAATTGGTAATATAATTTTACCAAATGGAGGATCAGCGATGGAAATGCCCAAGCCAAATCCGGATGTCTTAGCACGCAAGGAGGCATTGGTTGCGCGACTACAGCAAGTGCTGCCGAAGGATGCTGTTATCCATGAAGAGGCCGAGACCAGGGCTTATGAATGTGATGCGCTGACCGCCTATAAATGCCCGCCAATGCTGGCTGTACTGCCTTCGACCACGCAGCAGGTTTCCGATGTCTTGCGCATTTGCCATGAACTGGGTGTGCCGGTTGTACCGCGCGGCGCGGGCACGTCACTGGCCGGTGGCGCCCTGCCGACGGCAGATTGTGTGATTCTAGGCGTTGCACGGATGAACGAAGTTCTGGAAATCGATTACGACAACAGGTTTATCAAGGTGCAATCCGGCCGAACCAACCTGAGTGTAACCGGTGCCGTTGAAGAAGAGGATTTCTTTTACGCTCCCGATCCCTCATCCCAGCTTGCCTGCGCCATTGCCGGGAATATCGCGATGAATTCCGGCGGCGCGCATTGCCTGAAATACGGGGTGACGACCAACAATCTGATGGGTGTGACTATGGTCATGATGGATGGCAGCGTGGTCGAAATTGGAGGTGCCTATCTGGATGTTGGCGGGTTGGACCTGTTGGGTGTTATCTGCGGATCCGAAGGGCAATTGGGTGTCGTAACTGAAGCAACGTTGCGCATCCTGCGCAAACCTGAGGGCGCGCGTCCCGTTCTGATGGGCTTTGACGATAATGAAGTAGCCGGTCAATGCGTCTCTGACATAATCAAATCGGGCATATTGCCTGTCGCGATCGAGTTCATGGACCGCCTTTGTATTCGAGCCTGCGAGAATTTCGCCCAAGCGGGTTATCCTGATTGCGAGGCGTTGCTGATTGTCGAAGTTGAAGGATCAGAGGCAGAGATCGATAGCCAGTTGTCGAAGATTATCGAGATCGCCAAGCGGCATAATCCGGTTGAGCTGCGAGAAAGCCAATCGGCTGATGAAAGCGCCCGTATCTGGCTGGGGCGGAAATCGGCCTTCGGCGCGATGGGGCAAATCAACGATTATATGTGTCTGGATGGGACGATCCCGGTCTCATCGCTACCCTTCGTCCTGCGCCGGATCGGGGAGCTGAGCAAAGACTATGGCCTGCCAGTCGGCAATGTGTTCCATGCTGGTGACGGCAACATGCACCCCTTGATCCTGTTTGACGCCAACAAACCCGGCGATCTTGAGAAATGTGAGGCGTTCGGGGCGGACATCCTGAAGCTTTGCGTTGATGCGGGGGGCTGCCTGACTGGTGAGCATGGGGTCGGCATCGAAAAGCGTGATCTGATGACACACCAATATGAACCACAGGATCTTGAGGCGCAGATGGCGGTGAAAGATGTGTTTGACCCGAATTGGCTGTTGAACCCAGCCAAGGTGTTTCCGCTAAAGGCGTCTGCCACGCGCAGGATGGCCGCGGAATAGATGAGCCTTCCCCATCAATACCCAGAGTATTTGCGAAAAGATGAAGTGCCATGACACCTGAAACCGAGGCTGAACTTGCGGACATCGTTGCCGGCCTGGATGGCCCAGTGCATATTGCCGGAGGCGGCACGCGCGGCCTTGATGGGCCCGAGCCTGTGCTGAACCTGTCAGGACTGCACGGAATTACACAGTATGAGCCGGGCGCATTGACTCTGGTCGCGCATGCCGGGACTCCAGTGACTGAGATCGAAGCGGCTTTGGAGGCCGAGGGCCAGCAACTGGCGTTCGAGCCGATGGATCATCGCGGTTTGCTGGGCACCACGGGGGAACCGACAATCGGCGGTGTTGTCGCGGCCAACATCTCGGGGCCGCGTCGAATTCAGGCTGGCGCGTGCCGGGATTTCCTGTTGGGCGTACGTTATGTCGACGGGTTGGGGCAGGTGATCAAGAATGGCGGGCGGGTGATGAAGAATGTCACCGGTTACGATCTGGTCAAGCTCATGGCGGGTTCCTGGGGCACGCTAGGGGTGCTGTCCGAGGTCTCACTGAAAGTGCTGCCTAGACCTGAGATCGAGACCACTCTGGCAGTCGGGGCCGCTGATGTAGGAACCGCAGTTGATCTCATGTCCACTGCCCTGAAATCCCCCTTCGAGGTGAGCAGCGCAGCCTATGATCCACTGGGTGGGCAGGCGCTGTTGCGGATCGAAGGATTTGCCGACTCGGTTGCCTATCGGGTAGGTCGATTGCGCGAAATCCTTGGGGGCGAATGCACCGAGTTAGAGAATTCGAGGAACCGCTGGGTCGATCTGCGTGATCTGCGTGCGTTTAAGGATCTGCAAGGTGATGTCTGGCGCTTATCGGTGAAACCCGGCGATGCAGCCAGCCTTGCAGAACGGATAGACGCGGATCGAACCCTATTTGACTGGGGCGGGGGCTTGATCTGGGTATTGGTGCCAAAGGGCACCGATCTGCGTGCACGACTGGGTCACTTTGAAGGACATGCAACGCTGGTACGTGCAGAGGCTGACACCATTGTTGAATTTGGGCGGTTCCAACCGGAGAGCACGCAGATTCAGGCTCTAACAAAGGCAATTCGGAAGAGATTTGACCCTCGGAACGTGTTCAATCCGGGTCTGATGGGGTAGGCGATGCAGACGAAATTTACCGAAAAGCAGTTGCAAGACCCAGCGATTCAGCGATCCAACGAGATACTCCGAAATTGTGTTCACTGTGGTTTCTGTACAGCAACCTGCCCGACTTATCAGGTGCTAGGCGATGAGTTGGACAGCCCTCGCGGGCGCATCTATCTGATCAAGGACATGTTGGAGAATGAGCGTGTTCCGGACGAAAAGACTGTCAAGCATATCGATCGCTGCCTATCCTGCCTCGCCTGCATGACCACGTGCCCCTCGGGCGTGCATTACATGCACCTCGTGGACCACGCACGGGAATATATCGAAGACAACTACAAGCGCCCGTTCTCGGATCGGGCTCTGCGCTGGATATTGGCCAGAATCCTGCCTTATCCGACACGCTTTCGCTGGGCTCTAATCGGGGCAAAGCTGGGTCGTCCGTTCCGGTTTCTGATGCCGGATGCCCGGCTAAAGGCGATGCTGGACATGGCGCCGAGATATATTCCACCAGTCAGTCGCAATGATGACCCTCAGAGCTTTGCAGCAAAAGGCGCTAAGAAGAAACGCGTCGCCCTAATGACGGGCTGTGCGCAAAAAGCGCTGAACACCGACATCAACCACGCCACGATTCGCCTGCTGACCCGATTGGGCTGCGAGGTCGTTGTCGCCGAAGGTGCCAGCTGTTGTGGCGCATTAACCCATCACATGGGTAAAACCGGTGAAAGCCATGCGTCTGCTGCAGCCAATATCCGGGCCTGGACACGCGAAATGGATGGTGATGGTCTGGATGCGATCGTGATCAACACCTCAGGGTGTGGGACCACGGTTAAAGATTATGGGCACATGTTCCGCAGTGATCCGCTGGCGGTGGATGCGGGGCGTGTATCCGCCATGGCGATGGATATCAGTGAGCTTTTGGTGCAGCTGGAGATGCCGGACAGCGACAAGAAAGAACTGGTTGTTGCCTACCACGCGGCGTGTTCATTGCAACATGGGCAAAAGGTTACCTCTTATCCCAAGAACCTGCTGAAATCTGCTGGATTCACAGTGTTAGAGCCTAAAGATAGTCATTTGTGCTGTGGCAGTGCAGGAACCTACAACCTGATGCAGCCTGAGATTTCGGGTAAGTTGAAACAACGAAAAGTGCGCACGCTTGAGGCTAGGAACCCTGATGTTATCGCGGCAGGTAACATCGGATGCATGATGCAGATCGGCTCTGGGACTAACACGCCCGTTGTCCACACAGTCGAGCTGCTGGACTGGGCCACCGGAGGGCCGGAACCGCGCGCATTGCGCGGCGGCATGGCTGGGGTACCCCAACTGCGTTGATCGATTGCTGCACCCGCGCATCAGGTCCGGTTGAATTTCATCCAAGGGGCAATTGCCCTATTTTCGCCGCACCAACGGCATACGAATCTTGGTCGGACCCCATGACCGGAGACCCGCGTGCGCAACTGGATCACGGCTATTGTCTTCAGCTTGCTGCCCTTGGCAGGACAGGCGCAGGATACTGGGCTTAGGAGCCTGGAAACCACCGATGCTGGGCGCGAGTGGATGGCAGTTGGTCGGCTGGATATCGACGGCACCGGGTTTTGTACCGGATCGCTGATATCTCCGACTCTGGTACTGACGGCTGCGCATTGTCTGTACGACAAGACCACGAAACAGCGAATTAATCCGGCCCGGATAGAGTTTCTGGCCGGTTGGCGACTCGGTTCCGCCTCGGCTTATCGTCCGGCGCGTCGAACAGTGGTTCACCCCGACTATGTTTATGAAGGCAATGTTTCAGCAACGCGGGTGCGTCATGATATTGCGCTGATCGAGCTGTGGCAGCCGATCCGCAACACCTCGGTCATTCCTTTCGAAACCGGACGCCGTCCTGCCCGCGGTCAAGAGGTGGGGGTTGTCTCGTACGCGCATGACCGCGCCGAAGCGCCAGCACTGCAGGAAGTCTGTTCCGTCATTGGGAGACAGGCTGGAATTCTGGTTATGTCCTGCAACGTGGATTTCGGGGCATCCGGCGCGCCGATCTTTTCGTTTGACGGAGAGCGGCCACGCATTGTGTCGGTCGTTGCAGCGAAGGCCGAATTGCAGGGTCAACGCGTTGCGCTGGGCACCGCCTTGGATGAATCGCTGGAATTGTTGCGGGCCGAGCTTTCGCAGGGGCGGGGTATGAACGCCACATTGGACAACAACACCAAAAACCTCGGAGCAAAGTTCATTAAGCCATGATGCGTGTTTTTCTAAGTATCACCTTGCTTGTTTCTATTCTCGTAACTGCCGCACAGGCCCAGACCAGCGGCAAGCGCCGACTGACGGATCGCGATGATCTGTATGGGTGGGAGGCGGTCGGACGTCTGGATATCGGCGAACAGGGCTTTTGCACCGGTACTTTGATCGCAAAGGACATCGTGCTGACAGCGGCGCATTGCGCAGTGAGCAAGGCCACCGGAAAACCCTATGCCCCCGGTGAATTGACCTTTCGCGCCGGTTTGAGCGACGGTCAGGCGCTTGCGGATCGCAAGGTCATCCAGATTGCGACCCATCCCGATTTTGTTGCCAATGCGCCGGTATCGGCGTCACGTGTTCGAATTGATGTGGCTCTAATGCGGCTGGAAGAGCCGATTCCCTATTCGATTGCTGATCCGTTCGCCCTGCACAGCGGCCGCGTCAGCGACAGCGAAATCAGCGTCGCCTCGTATGGTCGCGGTCGGGCCGAGGCGATCACGCGCCAACGCTCTTGCCGCATCCTGCAACGCGGGCAGGGGCTGATCAGCTTTGATTGCGATATTACATTCGGTTCGTCGGGCTCCGCTATTTTAGCAAAAAAAGGCTCGCGTTGGCAGATCCTGTCGGTTGTTTCGGCGGGCGCATCGGATGGTCAACGCAAGATCGGCTACGGGATGGAGCTGTCGGGGATTGTCTCGGAACTCAAGGCGATATTGCGTCGTGACGCGCCCCGACCCACGGCAACAATCCGCAGATTGCAGCCGGGTTCAGCCAAGTCCAGTTCGGGTGCTAAATTCCTCAGCGCGGGCGGGTCTTGAACCCAGTCCTTTTACTTCCCATCTGAGTTTTACCGGATCGCCAAAGCTGGGGTCCGGCATAAATCACCGCCCGTCCATTTCGGAGGGCAATTTCGTGAATCGCTCAAAGATGAGGATACGACATGCGTACATTTGACTTCGCACCACTTCACCGCGCAACCATCGGTTTCGACCAGATTGCAGACATGATGGACCGGGTTTTGACCAATGACGTGGCTCAGCCCAGCTATCCCCCTTACAACATCGAAAAGACCGATGCTGATACCTACCGCATTTCGGTCGCTGTTGCCGGGTTTTCCGAGGCCGATCTGTCGGTTGAGGTAAAGGAAAATTCTCTGGTGGTTTCCGGCAAGAAAGCTTCGGACGAAAAAGAGCGCAGCTACCTGCACCGTGGCATCGCCACCCGCGCGTTCGAGCGCCGCTTTGCTCTGGCCGACCACGTTCGCGTTACCGGCGCGAGTCATGAGAACGGCATGCTGAACATCGATCTGAAGCGCGAAGTGCCAGAAGCCCTGAAGCCGCGCCGGATCGAAATTTCGTCTAGCAAGGCCATTGAAAAGGACGTGGTTGACGCCAAAGCCGTGAACTGAGGCTGTTGATCACTTAGCGACAGTCCCGCCTCTCTGGATTGTCGCACCACACGCCCCGCGTTCCTCCAGGCGCGGGGCGAAGTTGTATCCATCGCAACACGGACATGGTGGGCAACACGTTTTCACGAAAATCTGGCAATAGTTTAGGTCGTCAGGCTAGTCTCTTCTGGAACACTTCAATGAACTGAATTTTGTTCACTGCCTACAGAGGGAGACGAAATAGATGCGAATGAAATCCGTTTTTGCCGCTATAGTCTGTGCCGTTGTTGCATCGACCACACTGACCGCGACATCAACCCGTGCCAACGATACCGGAGCGCTTATCGCTGGGGTCGCGTTGGGTGTGCTGGGAGCGTCGATCGCCAAACACCATCACAAGCACGGATCAAAATACCAGAAGCACCCGCACGTTTCGCCCGAGGAGAATGCGATCGGGCTTTGTATGCATCGGACCCACACCGCCATGAGCAATCAAGGCTACTATGCCGTCGATTTTGAGCGGACGCTTTCCTATACGACAAATTCTGATGGCATCGATCTGATTGATCTGGAGGTCGCGCGCTCAAAGGACAGCAATGATGCGCGGAGCCACATAAAAGCCCATTGCGCTATTCAAGATGATGCTGTGGTTAATTTCCGCTACTCAAACTACTGAGCTTGCCCTTCGGCAACTTCAACTTAAGAAATCCAAGAGCTTCTATTTTCCCTTCTGAAAACCAGTAGGCAATGTGTCTCGGCCTTGTCTCTTCGTCTATCTTTTTAGCGTCGAGTTTGTCACAGTCTTGGTGATTTGGAGACCCAAGGGGATGTAAATTGCCATAACATTCCCTATGTCATTGGATGATAAGAAGAATAGGGATAGCAGATGTCGAACCAGCAATTCGAAGCATTGATTCAAGAGACGCAACAGAAAGTCCGCGAAAGCCAGTCGCAGATTGAAGGCTTGACCTCACGGATCGAAGCGGCGCGTGCCAAGATCGGAACCGCAGAGGCAGATATCGACATTGAAAATGCGACTTTGGAAGATGTGCACGCCCATACCGAGGTGATGAACGCCAACATCGCTGAGCTGATCATGGGGCTCGACGACGTGACCAACGCGTTTTCCAAGGATTTTGACGAGATGCGTTCGAAAACCGGGTGGGAGTCGTTCGTTGGCATCTTCGCCAAGGCCAAATCCGAGTCCATGCGGCAGGAGCGTATGCGCACGGCCAATATCGACGACAAGCTGCAGGACTTGATCGCTAAATCCGATGTGATCGTGAAGCTGCTGGAGGGACAACTGTCCGTGTTGGAAGAACAGCGTGTGAAGGTCGAGGACAACCTGACCGTGACGCTGGACGACCGAGAGGCGACCGTGGCCGAACTGGAGGCTCTGCGCGCCGAGATTCAGGGCATGGACCCGGCTATTATTACGTTGGAGAACAAGATCAGCGTGGAACAGGATGCTGCGGCGCGGACCCAGTTAGAGACTGAATTGGCCGAGCTGAACAAGCAATACAACGCCAAGGTTCAGGAAGAGCAGGTCAAGCTGGCCAAGTCCCAGACGCTGGAGCGCTATATCGAAAAGGGCAAGACCTGGGTCGATTCCCTGCAGAACCAGGCGGCGACGCAGATGGTGCTGATCAACAAGCTGCAGACAGACACGCAGCAGCGCGTGGTGCTGTATGACGCCCTGACCAAATCGCTGAAAACCGCCCAGCAGCAGGACGTGGCCCACCGCATCAACGAGATCGGCGTGCAGACCGACCAAGAGGCGCAAACCGCCATGGCCGCCATCGGCACCGCGACCAATCAGAAAATGGCCGACATGCTTGAGGCGCATGAGGACCACATGGTCTTTGCCCGCGACGTGCTGGAGAAAAAGGCCAAGGCAGATGAACGCTTTGCCCGCCGGTTCGCGTCGATTGTCGAGAAGCATGATAAGAATTTGTATGGTGGTTAAGTGCGTTTCGCTCACCAACAATTTCTATTACTAGCAGTTAGTCTTGGTCCCTTGGAGGTGCCGAGATTCTTGGAAAAATTTGGTTTCATAGATCAGAAGCCGACTTATCCTGAAGTGCTACAGGTATTGCTTATGGCAGTAATTGCGGCTTGCTTAATGCGACTTCTGTGTTGGTTGAGTTGGGGCAGCGAAAGGGGGCGGCGTTTTCAGCACTCGGTTGGGATCAACCCTCAAGTAGTACTGCATAGTGTCGGTTCGCCTCTCTTTAGATGGTGGTTTCATATCGACAAAAACGGGAAGGACTTGGACGCCCCAAGATGACCGATACCAACCCCACCCAAGACCATGTCGGCCTGACCGACACCTTCGCCTCACGCCGCTATTTCCGCAAATTCGAAGTCATCACCGTCCACCTCCTGCGCGTGGCCGCGACGATGGAGGCGGAGGGCGCAATCAGCAAGCAAGAGGTGCGGATCGTGTCGCGCTACCTCTCGGGGCTGCTCTACACCTTCCGCGCGCTTTCCATGAAGTATCTGCTGGTCGGTCGCGATACGGGACGGTTTTTTGGCAGCCTTGCGATGGACAAGCGTGACAGCGGTTTTCCGGTGGCGGCTGAGCTGCTGACCATGGCCAATGACGCGCAGCAGGCGCAGGTGCATCTGGCGAATATGCCGTCCGAGGATGACCTAAAAACTGACATGGCGCGGACGATCATTGGCGATCAGGAAATCCCCACCAAGCTGCAATTCGCGCTGTCACAAAGGCTCTACTATGAGGAATTGCTGAAAGGTCAGCTGTTTTGGGCCCGCAACGATCCCGAGTGCCACTGGATCGGGAATGAGGGCGAACGGCGGAAGTTCATGATCCACTGGGCGGTCTATGACAGCCAGATCAACCTGCCAGTGATCTACCTGATGCAACTGGAGGACAGCGGCAAAACCGCCCTTCCCAAAGACCAACGCCGCTGGCCCGAAGTGCAGGCGCATCTGATGGCGCAGTCTCTGGGCGGGTTGAAACTGGTGACCATAGCCAAAGGGTTCGATCAGGATTTCGACGACCTGCACCCCAAACACCTGCGCCGCATTCATGTGGGGCCAATGTATTCCTCGGCCTATACCGAACAATCCGGCCCCCTGCGGCAGGTGCTGGAGGATGCGCAATCTCCGCAAGGTCAAGACTGGGCGCTGGCCTGGACCACAGAAGAGTTGGAAAGCGAAGAGGTGATCGAAGAGCGGGCCGGATGGTTCTCGACCGTCGAACGCGAGGTTTTTGCGCTCGACCCATTCGGCGCGCAAGGGGCCGAAACCGGGGCCACACGCACCCAACGGTCGATCATCTTGCCCCAGCGTCCGTTTCAGGTGCTGGCCGAGCGTAACCCCCCAGGGTTTGCCGATGTGCGCAAGTTCGTGGTCAGCAAGTCAGGGCAGGTGTTGAGGTATTAGTTTCGCCTTCGGCGAGAGTATTTTTGAAAAAGATGAATCAAGGGCGGTTTTTGAGATGAGTTTGACGTCAGATCAGATGGAATTGCGCGAGGCGGATATTCGCAAGCATTACCCGGCAGCGACCGCCTTGCTGAATGGGTTCGAACACGCGCCGCGGATTGCCAAAGCGCTGGAGACGTCGACGGAACGGTCGCCGGGGGTGTCGACCGGACGGAGGTTTCGATCCACCACGCCGGGTTTGGTGACACGGCGCACAGTGCGCGCAGACGGGGTGCATTTGGTCGAACGGATCGAGGCCTCGGATGATGGCGATGCGCTGGTCTCGCCACCGCAGGCCACAACGCAGCAGGCAATCCGCCGTGCGGTTGCCATCGCTCTGGCGGTGAGCGAGGCCTACGCCGAACAGACACCGTTGGCAGACTTGAAACGCGCGAACCTTGCGGGCGATTTGCCCGCCGCGCGAAAGACCGAATTCTCGGAACTGCTGACTGCCGAGGCTCTGATCACCTCGCACACCTTCGGCAATGCGCTGGCGTACTTGATGTCCTCGCATCTGGGAGAGACCACTGTCGATATCGGTGAGATCGAAGAGGTCCTGACCGACAACGGCCAACTCGCCTTGCACGGCGCGCTGTGGGAGTTGGACCAGACCCTTGCCAAACACGCCCCCGATGATGCCCACCTGATCGCAGCCACCAGCGCCTATGCCGAGCAATTGATGGAAAAGGTCGCTCTACGCGCCCAGTCCGCAGGCCATCTGGCACCGTTCCAGAATGCCGCCTGGTATATCGAAGCGGATGACCTGACAATCCGGGGGTTCGAACCTGCGTCCAAAGCCAAATCCACCACGCTAACCATGACGTTCAAGAAACCGAACGAGGTGGTGGGCAACCATATCGCCAAGTATCAGGCGATGAAACTGGCCAAGATGGTGATGGCCTACGACTTCGACCGACGCCTGAACCCGTTTGCCGAGCTTGGCGGGTTCATCTTCACCTTCATGGGCGACGGCAAACCGGGCACCGGCAAGACCACTCTGATCCAGATGATGGCCGGGCTGATCAACGATTATTGCCAGAATGCGGGCTATCCGTTCCGCTATCAGAATCTGAGCACCGACAATATCGACAGCTATCAGGGCAAATCAGGCCAGAATGCCAAGGCCTTTATCAACATTATCATCGACCCCTCGGTCATCGGCTTCGGCACCATCGACGATATCGACCAACTGGCGGGCAAACGGGGCGACCGGCAGTCTTCGGCCGGGCAACTGGAAATCACCGCTGTGTTGATGGAAAGCTTTGCGGGCGCCAACACCGTTGTGCGGGGCAACTGCACCTTTGGCATGTTCTCGAACTACCCCGAGAATGTGGACGACGCCCTGCGCCAGCGGGCGGGCGCGCGGTTCCTGGTGGATGGGCCGCAAACGCGCGAGGATTACATTGACATCCTACACCTGCTGATGGGCCGTAACCACGACATCCCGCTGGGTGAACACGAAGCCTATGCCGCGCAGGAGATCAAAAAGGCCGTCGCCGCCAGTTTTGAAAGCCACTCCCGTCCACATGAGGATGCCCTGCTGCAGGTCTATGACCGGGTGTCTGGCGAGATCGGCCAGATGGACACGATTGCCAAGCTGGGCACCTACCTCAAGGCGATCCAGCAGGCGGATGAGCGGTTCACCGGCCGTGCGATCAAGAACATCACCGACGCGGTCAAGGTCCGCGCGATGGATTTCGAACTGCCCGACGAGTGGATGGAAAACCCCGACCTGTTCCTGTTCCGCGACTACGACACCAAGAAGGCGATGATCGACGACCTGCGCCAGCCGATCACGGTGGAAATGGTAATCCAGGAGATCAACCGCTACGCCGACAGCGAATTCCGCTATGCCGACAAGAGTGACGAGGTCGCCATCGAAAACGCAGTGCGTGAGATGGGTCGGATGGAAGAGGCCAAGCGGCGGTATCTGGAGGGGAAGGGGTGAATTATTTGATCGCTATAGGTCTGCCTCTTCTACTGAGCACTGTGGTTGCTATTCCAATAGGGTTCCGAGCCTATCGAACATCTCGTGCGGCTAAAGAAAGCGGAAAGAAATGTTTTCTTCCTTTCTTCGTATATGGCGCGGTTTGCGCTGTTCTGGCAATTCTTACCAGCTACACTTTGATGGATTTTTTTGTCGACCGATTTGCCGTGGACGTTGGCAACGCAAATCCCGCAGATGTAATGGTCTATTTTCAGCTACAGTTCTGGTTGATTGCAGTACCCCTTGGTTTCGCGATCATTTTTGCATTTGCAAAAGGACTGCGAGCATGAGTTTCGAATTCTTGGAGTACAGGTTTCTGTTTGAGAGTGATATCGCGGCGCAGCCGCGACGCGCCCGACCCGGCCCCCAGGGCGGGCGCGTTCCGCACCCACCCTCAGGCCGGGCGCATCGCTACCGTTGCGCGGGAAGGCAATTGTTATGATCCGCCTCATCGAAAAAGGCCTGATGTTCGGCAATCTCATCCACATCTCCAGCCCGGCTCTGGTCAAGCGGTATAACCGCGCGCTGCAGCATCTGACGGGCAAGACTACGGCGTTAACGGATTTCCATGTCGATATCTCGGGCTATTCGCCAGAGGTGGGGATTGAGCTGGAGGATGAGCTCTACCTCAACCCCAACGGGGTTAACCGGCAGTTCATCCTGCTGACGACCGAGCAGAAACGCGCGCCTTTGCTGAACGTCAAATTCTCGACCTCGCGCGATATCCTGCGCGAATTCATCGATATGAACGAGGCGCAACTGTTTGCCTTGACCGCCGCCGATGCGGTGGCCGGAGAGCTGGTGAACTCGGTCATCAAACTCAGCACGCCGCGCGACCTGTTGAACCTGAGCAAGATCGAGATCGAGGCCGACACCGCAGGCGGCACCCTACGCAAGGCCCAGCAGCTAGCGGGCATGGTCGAACGTTTCAAAACCGAAGAGGATGCATGGTTCGACGATGTGCTGATCGCCAAGATGATCGAAACGGCCAAGGAAACCGGCGACGTCACTCGCAATCCCGTTCGCCTGCGCCATACCGCATTCGAGCAGCGTAATTTCTGGACGGCACACTTTGGCGGGCTCTACCTGTTCCCGGATATGGATCACCCGGCGGCGATTTGCATGGGCGAAAAGCCTGACGATATGCCGATCAAATATGTCTTTGGCCCGTCGCAGCGGAACCAGATCGCAAAGTTTCTGGACTACAACGATCTGGTTGAACCGATTGTCAAAGCGCGCGGCGTGGATGCTGCTGCGATACTGCAGCAGAAAATGGACTTTCTGACCATTGCTGCCGCAGCAGATGCCGATGTCGATCTGACCGGGTTGGATCGCAGCGATATGCGCCGCCTCGCCCGCAACCACTCGGACCGGCTGCCCGAAGCCTATCACGGCCTCGCGCAACTGTTGCGCTGGGCGACGGATGGCGGGCGCTGGCCACGCATCACCTCGGATCATCCCGCTTATTTCTACACATTGCGCGCAGCCGATACGCCGAACCGCGATCTGGTGAATATGCTGTTGACCGAATTGGCTCCGCTGGATCCGCGGCAGATGTTCATCTGCCACAAGGAATTGTTTTATAGTACTTACAGGACCTGGCCCGAGACCAAGAAAGCCTATGTTGCCGACTTCCTTGCCCGCGAGTATCAGGTGGACAAGGCAGGCGCGCGGGCGGCTCTATTTGGTCATGAACCGGACATGACCGGCAATGACCGGGTCAGCGAAACAGTGATCGCACGGGTCGGCCCTTGGGGCGCGGTCAGGAGAGATTAAGATGTTCGGAGCGATGCGCCTGTTTCTGATCCTGCTGGTGATCCAGACGATTGCCTATTTCGCGCTGTCCTTTTATTCGCGAGGAGTTAGGCGGCGAAAGTTGGAGACGTGGTGGGACGAAAAGGGCAAAACCGGTTACAAAGAAGCGTTTGTTGCGCGTGGTTTGCACGTCTACGACAACTCATTCCGGCGCAAACTGATTTTGGGTGTCTATATTGTACCTTGGGTGGCGATTGGCGCGCTGATCTACATCGTGAATTACATGTGAGGGTTAAGGCATGGCCTATGTGAAATGGGCGTTCATTATCATCTTCTGGGGCACGATCGCCGTGATCTTGCAGTATTCCCTACCGCAGCACGATGTGGTGCGGATCGTCAACACCTATGAGGAACGTCAGGACCTGACGGACTGGACGCGGATCTTCTGGTCCGAGCCTGAAGATCAATCCACCAGCCTGTCAAACCGCGATGTACAGTTCATTCAGGCCGTACGCGCCAACGGGAAGCCGATTGTCTATCGCAACGAAGACACCGGTTGGGGCTGGCCGCCTTATTTCAAGTTCGACACTGCGAACCTTTACACCGAGGCCAACGATGCCAAGTCGACCAAAGATAACCCCGATTGGGTGGTCGTAACGCATTACGGCTGGCGCAATGAGTTCATGTCGATTTTTCCCAACGCAATTTTCATCCGGCATGTCGAGGGGCCGGATGTCCGCATCATCCCGTGGTTCAATATCGTCTTCCTGACTGTGTTTGCTGCGCTGGTTTGGGCCATCTGGGTTCGATGGCGGCGGTTTCGGCAAAAGAAGATCGATCCTGTTTTGGAGAACATGGAAGATGGTCTTTACGCCGCTGGTGATGCAATAGATGAAAAGCGCAAGGGCTTTCGCCGCTGGCTGGACAGTTGGAAATCCAAGTAAAGTGGTACGCCAAAAGGCGTGCGCTGTGGTCTGACTGCTCATCTCACGATGAACTCAGCATGAAGCGCCCCGGCAGCCTTGATGGTTTTCAGGATGTCGATCATATCGCGTGGCGACACGCCCAAGGCGTTCAACCCGGCGACCACTTCGGACAAGGTGGTTGCCTCGGGAATTTCTGCAAGCCCCGTTCCTTCTTCCTCTTCGATCCCAGCGTAGGTGCGCGGAACAACAACTGTTTCGCCTCGCGCAAACGGATTTGGCTGAACAGCAATCGGGGCTTCCTCGACTGTGAGGGTCAAGTTGCCCTGCGATACCGCGACGCGTGAAATCCTGACGTCCCGACCCATGACAATTGTGCCCGATCTTTGATCCACCACGACGCGGGCTTTGCTTTCGGGTTCGACCAGAATGTTTTCAATACGTCCAATGGCATGCGCGGTTGATACGGCCCGCGTCGCCTCAATGCTCAACTCCACAGTGCCGGAATCGCGCATGAGTGCGACCGCTCGGTTGAATTCCTTATTGATGGCGGCCTCTATGCGGCTTGCAGTCGTGAAATCCGGTTCTCTCAACGCCAGTCTGAATTGAGTCAAATCAGCAAGCTGAAAATCGATCTCGCGCTCCACACGCGCGCCCGAGGGTATGACGCCCGATGTCGGCACCCCGCTTACAACCGACGCTGCTTCGCCTTCAACTGCAGCGCCGCCGGCTAGCACTGTCCCTTGTGCCACGGCATAAATCTGACCATCTGCTGCATTCAGGGGTGTCATGATCAATGTCCCCCCAAGAAGCCCTTTGGAATCTCCAATGGCAGAGACGGTGACGTCAATCTGACCGCCGACGCGCGCGAAGGGTGGTAGGGTGGCGGTGACCAATACGGCGGCGACGTTTTTGGGGCGAAAATCTTCGCCATTCACGTTTACACCCAGCCGTTCGAGAATGTTGGACATAATCTCTTCGGTGAACGGAGAATTGCGCAAGCCGTCGCCGGTGCCATTCAGGCCAACCACAAGGCCGTAGCCAACCAGATCATTGCCGCGGACACCGTCGAAATCCACCAGATCTTTCAGGCGTATAGCCCCTGCATTGGCAATGCAGGGTAAGACTATCAAAAGGAATACGAGTATCTTCATCTTAAGAAATTCACCAGTAACAGGTTGGCATTGCGAACGGTCACGGAATACAGACTCTCCAGTTGGAACTGCACGGTTTGCAACTGTGCCGCAGTCTCATAGGGATCTGCAGCGATCAACGCATTGCGCGCATGCTCAGCGCTGGTCTTTGCGGCGGCGTTGCGCGTTGCGGCTTGCTCTACACGCGCCTCAGCCGCGCCGACCTGGGCGCGCAAATTGACCGTCGCATCCTGTGTATTGGCCAACTCAACACCAAGCTGCGTGAACAATGCGGTTCGTAGATCAGGCGTCCATCCAAGCGCATCATCTGTGGCCAGAGCCGCAACCGCAACATCGCGCAAAGCGTCCTTGAGCGTGGGGTCTGTCGCAGTGATCGGAAGCGTGATCCGCTCGTTCTCGGAAATCTGCATCGAAGCCAAGGTGCCCGTACCACCTTGATATATCACCGCATCAAATCCGGCGGGGTCGTTGAACCAATCCTCAGCGGCCTGTTGGATATCTGTTAGGGAGGTCAGCCCTATCAATTCGGCCTGCAGCGCTGTCAATAATGTTTCAGCGGAGGTCAGAGGTGAGACGTCAGTCGATGTTCCAGAATACAGGCTGCGCCCTCCCGCCCGCGTATTCAGGGCTGAGATCATTGTGTCGAGCTCATTTCGTGCCTGAACCGATGCTTGTTCATGTGTCACGGTCTGGTTCGCCGTGCCGAATGATAGCAGCGACGCTGACATCTCGGCGACCGAGCCGCTTAGCGTTGTCAAGCTCAATTGCATTGCGTCCGTGAATAGCTGCGCCTCGGCGGTGGCGATGGAAAGCGCGTCCAACCGTTCCAGGCTGCGATCTAGATCCAGTAGGTGCGAGTAATCACCACCAAGACGAACCGAGATATCCTGCACCTTGCCGGTGGACATCTCATACGACAGTGTTTCGATTTGTGATTTGATCTCGGCGCTGCGAGTTCTGAGGGTAAGGCCGCGGGCCAGATCCCCGATCGAATTCAGTGTCATGTTCATAACCTCAACAGGGTATCCATCAGTTCATCCACGACAGCGACGATGCGTGCGTTTGCGGCATAGGCCTGCTCGATCTGCATCAAGCGCTGCAGTTCCGCGTCACTGTCAACACCTTGCTCCGCGACGACTTTTTGCATTTCCAGCTGCGCGTTTGCTGCAAAACTGCTGCGCTGGTCAGCTGTGTGTGCGTTTGCCCCGGCTTTGGAAAGCAACGCCTCGGCGATCTCGGCCGCGCGCATCGTGCCTGTCCCAAATCCCACGCTGGGGGCCGGGCGTGAGTCGGTCAGAACGGCCCCAAATGCTTGCAACTGGCTGGCATCACCCGGCGCACCGGGGGTCAAAGCCCCCAGACCCGCGCGCAGTTTCCAGCTGTCACCCCCTGCATCCGGGTCGACCACAACATTTAGTGAGATGCGCGACGCAAGACCGGTTTCAGAAACCGGATCAAAGCGGCTGCCGTCATCCGTGAAGACGCCCGGATCGGTCGCGGCAGCGGTCGGGTCCAACCCGGTGGTTTCAAACCGCTCGATTAGGTCGCGGGCGACGGCGTCCAGATCGGCTTGCGCTTCGACGGTCAGTTCGTCGCGGACCGAGAACTGGGCCATCAATGCGCCGCCTCGGATTTGGGCGAACTCTCCGCTCACGCGAACGGGTCGGCCGTTGATCTCAAGCCCGGACAGCAACCCGTTGCCAACGGTCATATGCGGCATGGTATCGCCTGTGGTCGAGAACGAAAACTCGGCCGCGGTTCCTTCCAGCAGGATCAACCCGCCATCGGAATAGAGGGAAATCTGATCATTATCGCGCGCGATCGCGTTGACAGGCACCAACTCGTTGACTTGATCGACCAGAATCTGACGATGATCCAACAGCGCGCCAATATCACCGCCCGAATTGCGGACAGCGGGGATACGAGCATTCAGTTTCTCGATGTCTTTCAGAGTCTGATTCAGCGTATCGACCTGTTTGCCTATCGTGCGATCCGCATCGGATCGCATTTGCCGCACCCCTTCGGACGCTGTATTGAGCGCTGTGCTCAATGTACCGCCTGCACGGGCGGCCTGATCCAACCGTTGGGCTGAGCCGGGCAGGCTTGCAGCTGTAATCAGGCTGCTTTCGAATTGGGCCAGTCTGGCCGAGATCGAAGTGGCATCGTCGGCTGCCCCCAACAGTTTCTCGTAACCTGAATGAAATTGCGCCACGGTTTTGGCTGCCATCAGGTCTGCATCGGTCGCACGGCGGTTTGCGATCAGTACCGGATCCTGGTGCCGAGTGATACCAACGACACGAACGCCATTACCGGAAACTGTGCTGGTCGCCAGTTCAAGCGATCTGCGGGCATATCCCGGGGTCAACGCGTTGGCGATGTTTCCTGAAACCACCGCCGCACCACGGCTGGCTGCGCTCAGCCCGCCCAGAGCGTTGTTCAGTGCTGTCGACATATTCATCGGACGCATCCCTTTCGTTGATCAATCATCAGATCAGCGTTTGATATTAGTGGTTTCCTGCAGCATCTCATCCACAGTCTGAATGACCTTGGCGCTTGAGGAATAGGCCCGCTGGGTCTGGATCATTGAGGTCAACTCGGTGGCGACATCGGTGGTCGATTCCTCGCGTGCAAAAGAAACAAGATCTCCTGTTGGACCTTCACCCGCGTTCCATAAGAAAAAGGTGCCGCTGTCACGCGAGGGGGCATAGGTCTGACTGTCCAACGCCGTCAGACCGTTTGGATTCGGTACATCGGCCAGTGGAATCTGGAACATCCGGCGGCTGACCCCAGTATCATAGAAAGCATAGACATAGCCGTTCTCATCAACCTGTACGCTTGTCATCGTGCCAACGGCCGAACCATCGCGTGTGATCGAAACCGGAGCAAAGGTATCGGAAAGCTGTGTAATGCCGTCCGCATCGCCGATCTGGCCGATGTTGATCTCCATCGGTCCGCCGGCGACGTTGACGACAACGCTGCCGTTTGCCGGGTCATAGGCACCGCCGGTCACGGCGGTGACGCTGGCTAGTGTACCACCGGCTGTACGGCTATCGGTGAAGGTCAGGGTATATTCTCCAATGACAGCGCCGCCCGAGGCTGAATCGCGCAATGTCATGGTCCATTCATTGCTGCTGCCGGTTGCAGGAACGGTGGGGACCAATTCGATATCGACGCTTTCAGACTTGCCCAAATTGTCAAAATACTCGACCGACAAGGGCTGCGTGTCACCCGGAGCACCGGCGTTGGTCGCTGTTGCAGGCAGGTTCATCCGCAGGTTCATGGATGTTGTGGGGGCGCCCGAAAGTTGATTAACGCTTAGCTGAATGGGTTCCAGAGCGGCGGGCGTATCCCTCGGGACGCTGGGGATCGAGCCATCTGGATTGGCACGCCAGCCAAGAAGTACAAGGCCGGATTGTGTGACCAGATACCCCTCCTCATTGGTGCGGAATGAGCCTGTCGTGGTCAGCAGCATCTCATTTGAACCTGACGCGATCTGCGAACTGGGACGGACAGGCAGCATGCCTCTACCGCGCACGGCCAGATCGGTTGAATTGTTGGTGGTTACCAGCGATCCGCGCTGATCTATCTGGCGTTGGCTGGTGGTTCTGACCCCGCCTGCCGAATAGCTGCCGCCCTGACCAGATGTGACCATGGAGTGAAAGTCGGTCTCGACCCTTTTATAGCCAAATGTCGATGAATTGGCGATGTTGTCAGAGATCGTGGCCAGCCTGTTGGCGTTGGCCTTCAACGCTGCCACACCGGCATTCAGCGAAGAGGATATGGTCATCGGTACGCCCTTTTGTTGCGTCATTCGTTGATGCAACACGTACCGCACTGGCCCTTAACAGCCGGCTAACAGCTAAAATGCTGTCTATCCTTTACCCCTTAAGGGTTGCGTAAAAAGATGATCTCAATCCGATTATTGCGTATCGCCATGGGGTTTTTATCCGAAAGCTCTCGGTCCGCGTGCCCAGTCACGCGGTCCAACCGCTGTGGCTGGATGCCTTTGTTCTGCAGCAGTTGGCGGGTGCTTTGCGCCCGCGCGGTCGACAGATCCCAGACCGGGTTATTCGCCAACACGACGGGTGCAGACCGCACATGCCCTTCAACCGCGATTGCGTTTGTCACCAGATCAGAAGACCGCGCTACCAAAAGTGTCAGCGCGCGCATCATTTGGGTTGGCGTGTCTGTCCCCGATTCGAACAACGGTTGATCCTCAGTGGCGAACAGCTCGACCACCAGCCCTTCGTCGGTGACGCGGGTCACGATGTGCTTGCGCATCTTATCGGACACCAGGCTTTCCCCAGCGCGCCCCAGCAACTGCGCCTCGAGCGACGAGAAATCTTCGAACGCACCCTTACCGCCGCCTTTCGCATCCACGCCGGTTGATCCGCGCGCCTGTTTCGCCTCAGTGGGGTTCCGATTGCTGGCACCTGATCCATCCATAACCATGGTTTTTTCCGAAAACATGTTGTCACCGCCGAAGGCACCATCACCACCGCCCGAGACCGGATTGACCGGAATCGTGGGCGAAAAATAATCCGCCAGACCCTTGCGTTGCGTCTCGGTCGTTGCATTCAGCAGCCACATCAACATGAAGAACGCCATCATGGCAGTGACAAAGTCCGCATACGCGACCTTCCACGCACCACCGTGGTGAGCATCGCCACCCGATACACGTTTCTTCTTGATGATGATTGGCGCCGCATTGGATTGCGCACCCATCTCCACCACCTTCTATTCACCCGCTTACTGGCCTAGCAGGGCAGGTGTTAAGGTGGGCTTAACACTTAAAACTGTTCTGAATTCTAAGACTGCGACACCGGGTTTACACCAGCGCGCCTTAAAATCAGAGATAATCGATTAAAGCTGTTTTCGATACCATCGGGATCGGCCTTCGCAAAAAAGCTATCTAGCTCTTCGTGGACCCGGACGGCGCGATCCAACAAAGGATCTGTTCCTTCGGCATAGAGGCCGGCTTTGATCATCACCTCAGATTGCTCATAACTGCCGACCAGCTTGCGGGTTTCTGTAATCAACTGGTTCTCATCCGCGGTCGCCGCACCTGGTAGGCTGCGTGACACGGATCGGCTGAGGTCAATGGCCGGGAAGCGCCCGCGTTCGGCGATGTCCCGGCTCAGCACGACATGTCCGTCCAAGACGCCGCGCAGAATGTCCGCAATGGGCTCGTCCATGTCAGAACCCGCGACAAGAACACTGAAGACTGCGGTGATGTCACCTTGATCGGGAGTTCCGGGACCCGCCCGTTCGCACAGATTTGTAATCAGCGGCGTGACCGATGGCGGGTAGCCACGTAGCGATGGGGCTTCACCCATTGCGGCGGCAATCTCGCGTTGCGCTTCGGCAAAGCGGGTAACTGAATCGGCCAGAAACAGAACGTTTAACCCTTGATCCCGCAGGAATTCCGCCACCGACATGGCCGACCATGCGCACCGTCTGCGTCTCAGGGCCGATTGATCCGAGGTTGCGGCCACGACGACGGATCGTTTCAGACCTTCGGCACCCAGGGCGTTCTCGACAAACTCATTCACTTCGCGCCCGCGTTCGCCCACCAATGCAACGACCACAGCATCCGCCTGGACTGAGCGGGCAAGCGTCGCCAGAAGTGTTGATTTGCCAACGCCTGAACCAGCGAACAGGCCGATTCGCTGACCTTGGACAATGGGCAGCATCGTGTTGAGGATCGCCAACCCGGTTTCCATACGACCGCCCAGCGGCTTGCGCGATACCGCGGTTGGCGGGGCCTGCATAAGGTCACGTTCAAACGTGCCAGGCAGCAGGGGCTTGCCGTCCAGAGGTTTGCCAAACGGATCGATCACCCGCCCAAGCCAATGCATTCCGGGCGCAAAGGCAGGCATCTGGTCGAGAGAGACCTGATCCCCCAGGCTTACGCCATCGGGTGCGGAGGCTGGCAGCATATGGATCGCGCCTGATTCGACATGCAGGACCTCGCCAGGCAGGTCCGGGCCTTTTTGTCGGCGCAGCGTCAGATGATCCCCGATCCGGGCTTGGGCGGTCAGACCATCGATTTCAACCACGCCGCGCGCAACACCGGTCACATGCCCGATATGGTGTACCGCCGACATCCTATCGAATTCGCATTTCAGACGCAACGGATCGAGATCGGCCATCGCAGGTCCTCCACATAGATTTGTTGAAAACGGTTTCTAAAGGAATCGGGGTTAAGCCTTGATTGAAATTGATCGAGGGAGAAGCCCCGATGTTCTATGACCTGAACGTCTTTAAGACTGCGTACGCAATGGCAACCCATGCCGGACAACGGCAAGCGGTTGTCTCGCGCAACATGGCCAACGCGGATACGCCGGGATACAAGCCCCGTGATATTGAAGCTTTCCAGACAGTGTTTGAAAACACGAGCCAAGGGGTCGCGATGACCGCGACTCGGAGGGGTCATCTGAATGGTGATGTGCGCGCTCAGCCTTGGGCTGAATTCACGGTCGCGGCTTCGAGCGATCCGAATGGCAATGGTGTTTCATTGGAAGAAGAGATGCTGAAAGCTGTCGAGGTCAAGCGACAACATGACCGGGCATTAGCGATCTACAAGTCTTCAATCGGTGTGCTGCGCACGAGCCTGGGCCGGGCATAGGGGAATTCACGATGAGCGATTTTTCCTACTCGCTGGACGCGTCGGCCAGCGCACTGCGTGCGCAAGCTGCGCGGTTGCGTCATGTGTCCGAGAACATCTCGAACGCCGATACGCCCGGATACCGGCGTAAGACAGTCCCGTTTGAGACAGTCGAACGGGACGGAAAAGAAATGGTTCAGGTGGGGCGCGTCAAACTCGATCGTCGCGACCTGAGCCGAATTTATGATCCTGGCCACCCTATGGCTGATGAGACTGGCCATTACAGAGGATCAAACGTCGATCTGATGATCGAAATCGCAGACGCCCGAGAGGCGCAGCGCAGCTATGAAGCCAACCTCAAGATGTTCGACCAGACCCGGCAGATGTCATCGAGTCTGATGGATCTACTCCGAAAATAAAGGAATACCAGAATGGATGTTCGCTCACTTACCGCCGCGCAGAATTATACGGGTGCGCGCCCAGCAACGCAGGCCGCCCCCGAACATCAGGGGACAGCGCAAGGGCTGCGATCCTCGTTTCAGGATTTCGTGGCGACGCTGAAACAAAGCGAGCAAGTCACGCAATCTTCGATGGTTGGGCAGGCCGACCCGCACGCTTTGGTTCAGGCGCTGGCGCAGACAGAGTTGGCAGTGGAAACGGCTGTGATTGTTCGGAACAAAGTCGTTGAAGCCTATCAGGAAATCTTGCGGATGCCGGTCTGAACGATGCTGAGCGAAGGTCTGTTCTACGACATCGTGCGCCAGGCGCTTTGGGTTGCAGTCATCACGTCGGTTCCGATCCTGGCGGTGGCGCTGATCTCGGGCCTTACAGTTGGTTTGTTTCAGGCCTTGACCTCGGTTCAGGAGATGACCCTGACCTTCGTGCCTAAGCTGATTGCAATCGTGGTCGTGTTCTGGATGTCGATGGGTTTCATGACCCAGACCCTTGTTACGTTTTTTACCGGGACATTGGTCCCGCTTATTGCCGGAGGTCGCTAATGGACACCGCTTATGTCACCTTGTCCCGTCAATCCGGTCTCATGGATGAGATGCGAATGGTGGCCAACAATATCGCCAATGCCAACACGACCGGATATCGTCAGCAGGGGCTGGTGTTCTCCGAATTCGTCCGGGATATGCCGGGCAATCCTTCACTATCGCTCAGCCGTGCGCAGGTTCGAAACACTTCTCTGCAACAAGGTGTGCTGACCGAGACAGGCGGGTCCTTCGACTTTGCCATCGAAGGGGACGGTTTCTTTATGATCGAAACGCCCGCTGGGAACCGCCTGACGCGTTCCGGCAGTTTCTCACCCAATGCTGAGGGCGATCTGGTGACGATGGACGGGCACCGGGTTCTGGACAGCAATGGCGCGTCGGTCTTTGTCCCGCCCGACGCCGCAACGATCGATGTTGGCAGCGACGGCACGATGAGCGTCGATGGACAGCTTCTGAGCCAGATCGGTGTCTACAACGTCGCCGATCCCGAAAACCTGGTGCGCGAAGGAAGCACACATTTCCGTGCAGGCGGGCAGGTGGACCCGGTGGACGAGCCGGTCGTGCTGCATCGGTTTCTCGAAGGATCGAATGTCAATGCCATTGGTCAGGTGACCCGGATGATTGAAATTCAGCGGGCCTACGAGCTCGGGCAGAGTTTTCTTGAGGCCGAAGACGAACGGGTTCGCGGGGCGCTTAAGGCATTGATGCGCTGATTACCGGAAGGAGAATACGACATGCGTGCATTGAAGATCGCGGCTACGGGCATGACCGCACAGCAGATGCGGGTTGAGACAATTTCAAACAACCTCGCGAATATGAATACAACCGGCTACAACACCCGCCGGGCCGAGTTTGCCGATCTGCACTATCAACAGATGGCGCGCGCCGGGGCGGTCAATGCCTCGGATGGAACGGTCCTTCCGACAGGTATTCAGTTGGGGTTGGGCGTGCGCCCTGCCGCCGTCACCGTACAGCTGCAACAGGGTGGGCTCTCGGCAACGGGCAGTGATCTGGATATCGCCATCGAAGGGCGAGGTTACCTTGAAGTCACCATGCCGAATGGCCAATCCGCCTTTACCCGAGACGGAAGCCTGAAACGTTCGGCCGAAGGTCTGATCGTAACTTCTGATGGCTTTGCCGTTGCCCCTGAAATTACCATTACAGACGATGCCAGATCGATCTCAATCAATGCGGCGGGTGAGGTCTATGCCTATTTCGATGATACGGCCGAGGGGCAGTTGCTGGGCGAGTTTACGCTGGCCAGCTTCTCGAACGCCAAGGGTCTTGAGGCGATTGGTAGCAACCTCTTCAAGGAAACCGAAGCCTCGGGCGCTCCGGTTGTCAGCACCCCGGGCGAAGATGGGCTGGGCACATTGCGGCAGGGCTATCTTGAGGACAGCTCAGTCGATGCGGTGCGCGAGGTCACGGAACTGATCGAAGCGCAGCGTGGCTATGAAATGAACGCCAAAGTTATTTCCGCCGTCGACCAGATGATGGGCGCGACCACGCAGGTGCGGTGATGCGTCTGTTAACCCTCATACTATGCCTGACGCCGATGCCAAGCTTGGCCGAGATCGTTGTGCCGACCCGCACGATCCGCGCCAAAGAGGTCATTGTCTCATCCGACCTCGAAGTCAAAACCTCTGAGGTCAATGGGGCGGTTCGTAGGCCAGAGGATCTTATCGGTCAGGAGGCACGTGTTGCGCTTTATCCAGGTCAGCCAATCCGCCCTGCCGATGTCGGTCCGCCTGCGATCGTGGACCGAAACGATCTGGTGACGCTGATGTTCGATCACGTCGCGCTATCGATCACTGCCGAAGGCCGCGCGTTGGGGCGGGGCGCAGCAGGCGAGCGTATCCGTGTCATGAATCTGGCGTCTCGCACAACAGTAACGGGCGTAATCCGTCCCGATGGACAAGTTGAGGTTAAATGATGCCGAGCCTTTCGAAACCCCTGCTATTTGTCGTTCTGAGTGTTGCGGCGTGTGGACGATTGGACCACCTTGGCAAGCCGCCCAGCCTGACACCAAACACGGAATCGCCTGAGCATGTTGCGATGCTGTGGCCCGGACTACCTTTGCACAGCCAGCCTCAGCGAACCGTTGATCAGTCATCTTTGTGGAGTGGCGGTCAGCATTCCTTGCTTGGTGATCAACGGGCGATGAAAAAAGGGGATATTCTGACAGTCGTGATCGAGCTGGATGAAAAGGCCGAAATATCCAACGACACCAACCGGTCGCGGGCTGGGTCAGAAAGTCTTGCGGTGCCGGAACTCTTCGGCCTTCCTCAGCGCGCAGGTGAACGACTACCTGAAGGGGCCTCACTTGATGATGCCGTTTCAATTGACTCGGCTTCGGTCAGCAAAGGCAAGGGATCGGTCAAACGCAAAGAAAAATTGACCTTGCGCGTGGCGGCAACGGTCGTCGACGTGTTGCCAAACGGTGTGCTTTCGATTTCTGGATCGCAAGAACTGCGGGTGAATTTCGAACTTCGGGAACTGCTGGTCTCGGGCTATGTCCGCCCCGAAGATATCTCGCGCCAGAATGAAATCACTTATGACAAGATCGCGTCAGCGCGGGTGTCTTATGGTGGCCGCGGGCAGATCACGGATGTGCAGCAACCACGCTATGGACAACAGATACTTGATACCTTGCTACCTTTCTGAGGGCCGCGCTGATGGGAAAACTACTACCGATCGTTTTTCTGGTTTTCGGCCTGGCTGCCGGTGCGGGCGCCCGGATCCTATTGTCCCCTTCCGGGGAAGCTGAAGATCTTGCGGAGGCTGGGCAAAAACCCAATGAAGACAAGAAAAACAAAACTAAGCCCGGCAAAGAGGATCAATCAGAAACACATGAGTATCTGAAACTCACCAAACAGTTCGTGGTCCCCGTGGTTTCCGAGGACGAGATTTCGGCGCTCGTCACCATGTCCCTCAGCCTTGAGGTGAGGCCGGGGATTGCCGAAGCGTTTTATGAGATCGAGCCAAAATTAAGGGACCGGTTTCTGCAAGTTCTGTTTGACCACGCCAATATCGGCGGGTTCGACGGCGCATTCACGCGGTCAGACAACCTGACGGCATTGCGCAATGCGTTGCTGGAGGTTGCGAGAAAGGATCTGGGCGAAGATGTCTCGCAAGTTCTGATCATGAGTGTCAGCCGACAGGATACCTGAACGGGTTCCGGTTACGATTCCTGAGCCTTAGATTGTCGCACGCGTCGCTTGTGTTCTTGCAGGCGGCGCGACAGATCGGCAACGGCCAGTTTGCGCCCAAATGCCCCACGCAATTCTTCCATTGCCGCAAGCTTTTGTGATCGCAGGCGCGCCAACTCGGTGTTCAGGTTGCGCCGTGTCAAAGATTCCCAGCCGTGCCACAACAGGTCTGCGCCGGTGACCTGATAGCCATCCGACTGTGAACTCGTCGATTTTACTTCGGCTAATTGAGAATCCAGACGCGTCAATTGCTGAAGCAACTGGGCTTCGCGCTGCAACAAAGGGTGCAATTTTTGGTGTTCCCGTTGATAAACAGCTTCGGCGACGGTCAAAAGGTTGTCCATGCGATCTTGCGTCATCCGACCTGGCCCTTCGCTCGTTTGCGCATGGCTTCGGCAAACCGAATAGCTGCTGCAACGGGTCGGTAGTATTCTTCGGTAATTTCCTGTCCGATCCCGACGGTCGCGTGCAATGCGCGTGCTGTTGGTGGATCGGAATGAATAGGAATGCCTGCGTCTCCGGCCGTGGCCCTGATTGTTGCCGCGATTTCATCTACCCCTTTGGCGACGCAAACCGGAGCGCTGCCACTTGCTCGCGACCATTTCAGCGCCACCGCATAATGCGTCGGGTTGACGATCACCACATCGGCCTTGGGCACATCCGCCATCATCTGCTTGGTTGCTATGTCCTGCGCGCGTTGGCGACGCTGCTGTTTGACGTGCGGATCACCCTCGGAATCCTTGGTTTCATCCTGAATTTCTTTGCGTGACATTCTGTTTTTGCGAAGGTGTTCGGCATGTTGCCACAGATAGTCTATCACGCCGATCGCCAGCGCGATCATTATGACGATAAACAGAAATTGGCTGAGTAAGTTCATCATCAACAGAATTGAGGATCTCGGGGCGGCTGCACTGGCTGTCAGAATCTCGGGCAGGTGGGCGTGTAAAAATAGGGTCAGGCATGTTCCATAGATCAACAATTTAACAAAGCTCTTGGCGAATTCGAACAACCCGCCCCGGCCAAACTTGTTCTTTGCGTTTGAGACGATCGAGATGCGTGAACCGCGTAGTTTCAGCTTTTCCGGCGCGAAGATCAGTGCGCGCTGGGCGATCAGGCTGAGCAACACCGCGACTGCCGGAACGATAAACAACGCGGCGATTGGTGCCATAGTTGATCTCAGAATCCCAGCGACGGTGGATGTCGCGGGTCCGACGGTCAGCAAGCTTGCGAATTGATCTGATTGGTCGATCAAGACCACGAACACAGTCCCCAGATGCTCTGCCGTGAATTGCCCCGTGAGCAAAAGTGCGACGAGCAGTCCCATGTATGCAGCCACCACCGACAGATCATTGGACTTCGCCACCTCGCCTTTTTTGCGGGCTTTTTCCAGCTTTTGCGGGGTCGCCTCAAATGACTTATCACTGTCGTCGTCTGATGCGCTCATCGCAGCCCTCCAAGCGGGTTTTGGAAAAAGGTGAACAAAGCGTCAGACCAGGTTGCCAGGATCAATGGTGCCCCGGCGAAAAGCAGGAAAAGGCCTGCGAAAGTGATTGCTGGGGCACCGACAAAAGCGACCATGAGCTGCGGCATGGCGCGGTTAATTACGCCCAGTGCGAGGTTGTAGATCAGCGATGCGATGACAAAGGGCATCGCCAGCGCAAAGGCCAGTCCGAAGCTGTGGGCGACTTGCGCAACGCCCCATTGCAACAGACCAGGCGCAGTTGGAAGCGCGCCCATCGGAAACAGCATATAGCTGTGGATCATGAACTGCGCTGCACGGATATGAAGGCCAAGCAATACCGCCAGCGCCAAGCCGGCCAGCGTCAGCAGATACCCCATCGCCGGGACAGGTTCTGCGGCCGCTCCGCCCAGGATCTGAGACAAGGATGTCGCTTGCGCCGCGATTGAACCTGCAGTTTGTAGTGCAAGGACAAATAGGCGCAACCCGATGCCGAGCATAAGACCGATCAAGACTTCGATGGTGATTAATCCAATCATTTTGTGAAAGCCCGGCATAACACCCGATGCGGGTATGGCGGGAATGACAATCATTGTGAAAGCAACTGCCACGCCCAGTTTGACCCGCATAGGGACGCTGCGTTCACCAAAGGCCGGTAGTAGCGAAACCAATGCGGACACACGAAGAAATACGGCAAACAGATGCCACAGGTTTTGCCCCAGATGTGGCAAAAGCTCTGACGGGACTGAGATCACGCGTGCACCGTTCCGACCAAGGCGGGGCGCGCCTCAAGCCCTATCTCTTCAAAAGACAGGACGGGGTTGGCGACGCCGCGCGCGCGCATAATGGTCCTGAGCAATCTGCGTCGACGGGTCGAGGTGACGACTGCTGGGAACAAGCCGTGATCTGCTGATTTTGCGACGCTATCGACAACCCCATCGGCCAGTTTATTGAACAGGTTGGGTGGCAGTGCCACGTCGATACCTGTGTTCGCGGCGTCGATCTGGTAGGTAGCAAATGTGTCCTCCCATTCCGGTGCGAGCTGGATCAGAGGGATCGAGCCATCCTCGCGTTTCATGTCGGCAACCAGTTGAAAGCCCAGCCGCTGGCGGACCAGTTCGCAGATCCCTTCGGGCTGGGTGGTGGTCAATCGTGCTTCGGCCACGCTTTCAAGGATCAGCGCCATGTTTCGGATCGAGACCCGTTCGTCTAGCAACAGCCGCAGAACAGCATGCAGTGTGTCGATCGGGACCTTGTCTGGGATCAATTCGTCCAGCATTTTGCGGTTGGCTTCAGCTCGGGTCGGATCGCTGAGCCGCGTCATCTCGGACAGCAGGCGGCGAAGGGATTTCAGGGTCATAAGGCGCGAGAAATTCTGTTTGATGATCTCAAGCAGATGGGTCGCCAGAATTTCAGGAGGGGTGACGATGGTGGCCCCATTCAGTGCGGCGACCTCCTGGTCCTTGGGCAATATCCAGCGCGCCGGGGCACCGTAGACGGGTTCGGTCACATCGGTGCCATCAGGTAAAAAGTCGTGCCCGTCCTGTACCAGCGCGAGCACAAGTTCAGAATTCAGAACACCACGCGCCTGTTCGACCCCTTGTACTTTGATCACATAAGTTCCGGTCGGAAGATCGGCGCGGTCAGTCAATCGAATTTCGGGCAGGATAAGCCCAAAGCTTGAGGCGACATAGGTCCGCATGTTGGCGATCCGCGCGTCAAGGCCGGTACCGGGGTTCAGCACCATGCTGACCAGATCGGGGGCGAATTCCAGATGCACGTCGTCGAGGTCCAGGATATCACCGATGGCCTGTGAAACCGGAGTGTCAGACTCGGCCTTGGGGGTCTGAGCCTCTGCCTCGCTGGCGTTGCGTTTTCTGAGGCCTGAATAAGCCGCATAGCCCAGCACCCCGGCCCCAAGAATGAAAGGTAAGAACGGCAAACCGGGCACCAGGGCGAACAGCACCATTAGAACCGCTACGGTGCCCAACGCCGCCGGGTGGCGTCCAAGCTGCGAGAAGATCGCATTGTCGGTTGCACCCTGCGTACCGCCACGCGCCAACAGCAAGGCGGACGCAATCGAGATGATCACTGCTGGTATCTGCGATACCAACCCGTCCCCAACGGTCAGGATTGCATAGGTTTCGAAGGCGGACGATACCGGCATCCCATGCACGATGACCCCCATGACCAATCCCATCACAAGGTTGAGAAGTGTGATCAGCAACCCGGCAATCGCATCGCCTTTGACGAATTTCGACGCGCCGTCGAGCGAACCGAAAAAGGTGGTCTCCTGCTGCTCGCGCTCGCGTCGTTCTTTGGCTTGCTGATGATCGATGGCTCCAGCAGACATGTCACTGTCGATGGCCAGCTGTTTGCCGGGCATCCCGTCCAGCGCGAACCGGGCACCTACTTCGGCCATACGGGCCGCACCCTTGGTAATGACCATGAAGTTCACGATCAGCAAAACGCCGAACACGACAAGGCCCAGAAAGATACTGCCGCCCATGACAAACTGGGCGAAACCTTCGATCACGTCACCAGCGGCGTTGGTGCCGGTGTGCCCCTGACCGATGATCAGCTTGGTCGAGGAGACGTTCAGCGACAGGCGCAACATCAGTGAGGCCAGCAGGATCGTCGGGAAGGATGAGAAATCCAGTGGCCGTTCGATGAACAGCGTCAATGTGAAGATCAGTATCGCCAGCGCAAAGGATGCCGCCAGCCCCACGTCCAGTACCCAGGCTGGCATGGGCAGGATCATCATCACGATGACCGCCATCAGCGCCAGCGCCAGCAATATGGTCGGAGAGAACAAGGTGCGGGGATCGATACGGGGCACTATCTGCTCCTAATTGAAAGCGATAAAGGCGGTGGCTGTAGAGGTTTCGGGAACCAGTGACCCCAGCGCGTTCTGGCCGACCGGATGAGCGTTCAGCGGGATGAGCGGACTGGCAGATGCTGTGAATGGATCGCGTTCGTGGGCTGTGCCCGAGCCATCCAGCTGCGCCAGGACGGCCTGAAAACGATCAGAATATGAGGCCGCAAGGTGCTGCGTGCGCGAGTGGTAGGCCCCGGCAGCGGCAGGCCATGATCCAAGTTCCGCATAAAGCTGGGCCAGAAACCGCGCCGCATAAACTGCGTTTTCATCCGGATCGAACATCGCGTCGATCGAGCGAAAAGCCTTCCCGTGCCAGCGATAGTTGATCTGAAAGCAACCGACGTCAAAGCTGCGTACACCGGATTTGAAGATGTCGAACACGTAAGACTTTGCCTCAACCTCGGAGGCAAACCAATATCCCTGTCCTTCACGATTGACGGTCCATGGCCAGGGTTCCAGTAATCCGTTCTGCGTGCGGCCTGTTTCTACGCGGGCAATTGCCTTGAGAACATCGAGCGGGACGCCTTCGGCCTGCGCAGCCCGCCGGGCCGCTTGATCACACAGCGCCGATGTTGGCGATGCGTATCCGGCCTGCGCCAGAAGGGCCTGTGCCAAGAGCGCGGAAACTAGTAGGTTTTGAGTTGGCATTCTGCCGGTCCGGAATTCTAATCAGTCCGGGCCAAGCTATCCAATCATCTGTTTACAGAGAGTTAGCGCGCCTTAGTTTCGATCAATCTTTCGGCCAAAAACCACACTGGTGTTGGTACGCAATACGCCGGGGATGCGCGCAAGTTCGTCGACCAGAATGTCGAGGTCTTCGATCCGTGGCGCTTCGGCGGAAAGCAGCAGGTCAAATTCGCCATTGATTGATAAACACAGTTTGACCTCGGGATAAGCTTCAAGCCGCTTGATGATCCGTGTGGTTTCTTTCTGCTGCACTTCAAGCAGAACGATGATCTGAACGCGTGGCGTATCTACGGTTTCGCGCAGGACGACCGAGTAACCAGCGATGACGCCCCGCTCTTCCATTCGATTGATGCGTTCATGCACCGTTGTCCGCGCGACGCCAAGTGTTGTTGCAATGCGGGTCGTCGAGTCGCGCGCATTGTGCTGTAAGGCGGCGATGATGCGTCGGTCAAGCTGGTCCATTGCGGCTCCGGGTTCAGGCAACTTCGCCTCGGTTTAGGGTAGTTTGGTGTTCGGGCTCAAGGCTGGTGCGGATAACGGGGATGCAGTTCATCAATGATGATCGGATGCGCATGAGGTTTCGGCCCAGACAGGTGGGGGTGATCCTGTGGGAGGTCAGGATGGCCGTGAACCACCGCATTGTCTTCGCGCCGTGGCCAGGCAATGAGCACAAGAACCAGACCCAGAATCGCTGCGGTCGCCATTCCGGCCATGGCCACAGTTACGCCAAAGCGGGTCATCAGCCACCCGGCCAGGGGATAAAGCACCAGCCAGCAAGCATGAGACAGAGTGAACTGTGCGGCAAACACAGCGGGTCGATCTTCGGGGTGGGCGGATCGGGTCAGCAGGCGGCCCGAGGGCGTCAACGTGCTGGAGTATCCAAAGCCGACCAATAGCCAGGTCGTTGTCAGTAAGCCCAGCGTCATCGGTAGGGTGGCAGATAGCAGCGCCGCTGCTGCCATGGTGCCCGTCGCCAATGATGCACCACCCAGCATGACGCGACGCTCTGGAATGTGATCCAGAAGGCGTGGCAGTGCAAATGCCGCGAGCATCGAACCGCCACCGAACCCGGCCAGCGCGATGGCAACGGCGCTTTCAGAAAGACCAAGATCGCCGCGCACGATCACGACCGTGTTGACGATGACCATCGAACTGAGCGCGGCCGCGCTCCAACTCAGCGCCAGCAGGCCCCGCAGGCGCGGGGTTTTAAGGTAAATTCGAATGCCGCGCGTTGTGCGGTCATAGATGCCACGCGGCTGGGATGGTTTGGGTGAGGGCAAAGTTGCAGACACCACAAGCAGGGCCGAGGCGACAAAACCGACACAGGTGCCCAGAAACAGGCTGTCGAAACTGACGAACAGCAGCAAGGTGGCGGCCAGCATCGGGCTCAGCAGGCTTTCCAGATCGTAAGCCAGCCGCGACAGGGACAAGGCTTTGGTATAGTCCTGTTCGTTGGTCAGCACATCCGGGATGGTGGCCTGAAACGCGGGAGTAAATCCGGCTGAGGCGGATTGCAGCACAAAGATCAGCACGTAGACCTGCCAGATTTCGGACACGAAAGGCAGGCAGAGCGCAACCACAGCGCGCACCAGATCCAGTGCAACCAGCATCCGGCGACGATCCAGCCGCTCGGCAAAGGCAGCAGCAAGCGGGGCAACGGTGACATAGGCGATCATTTTGATCGTCAGGGCGGTGCCAAGGACCATCCCGGCGGCCTCTCCGGCCAGATCAAAGGCTAACAGCCCCAAGGCAACCGTCGCCAGCCCGGTTCCGGTCAGCGCCACGATCTGCGCGGCCAGCAGATGTCTGTAGGTGCGGTTTCTCAGGATGCTGAGCATTGTCGGAATTTCTCAATCGCGGTGTCGCCGATCCATAGTTCAAGTGTTGGCCACAAGGTCAAGGGGACGCTTTTCCAAGGACGGCGTTGAGTTTGCGGGCCAAACCGCCTATCTCGGGGCCGAAAGCGCACAAAGGACAATTCCGTGGCGAACCATCTGTATAAAAATGACCTGCCGGACGGGTTGGATTTGGGCCCCATCGTGGCCATTGACTGTGAAACCATGGGGTTGAACCCGCATCGAGATCGCCTGTGCGTGATCCAGATGTCAGGAGGGGACGGCAACAGCCATATCGTTCAGGTCGAGATTGGGCAGACGCAGGCGCCGAACCTCTATGCGATGCTGGAAAATCCGAATGTTTTGAAGCTGTTCCACTTTGGCCGCTTCGATATTGCTGCGATGTATCACACCTTCGGCGCTTTGGCCGCCCCGGTCTATTGCACCAAGATCGCCAGCCGCTTGGTGCGCACCTATACTGATCGTCATGGTCTTAAGAACCTGTGTCAGGAACTGATTGGCGTCGATATCTCGAAACAACAACAGATGAGCGATTGGGGTGCTGAAACGCTGACCGATGCCCAGTTGGACTATGCGGCATCGGATGTTTTGTACCTGCACCAACTGCGGGATGCACTGGACGGACGTCTGGCCCGCGAAGGCCGCACCGAAATGGCGCAGGCGTGTTTTGACTTCCTGCCAATGCGTGCGAAGCTTGACCTCGCAGGCTGGCCCGAAACCGATATTTTTGCGCACTCATGACTGACACCGAAGCATTCCTCAGAACCGCCCGGCAGGTCGTTACCGACGAAGCCCGCGCATTGGAGGTCCTTGCCGAAAGCTTGGACGAGCATTTCGCCGAAGCCGTGCAACTGATCCTGCAGGCCACTGGCCGCATCATTATCAGTGGTATCGGCAAATCCGGCCATATTGGCCACAAGATCGCGGCGACTCTGGCCAGCACTGGTACGCCCGCCTATTTTGTCCATCCCGCCGAAGCCAGCCATGGTGATTTGGGCATGGTATCGAAAGGCGATGTGGTCCTTGCGATCTCGAACTCAGGTGAAGCGCCGGAACTGGCGAACTTACTGGCCTTTACGCGTCGCTTTGGAATTCCGCTGATCGGGTTGTCGAGCAAGCCGGAAAGCACCTTGATGAAACAGGCGGATGTGCATCTGCTTATCCCGTCACTGGGAGAGGCCTGCGGCTTTGGGATGGTGCCTTCAATTTCGACGACGCTGACCCTTGCGATGGGCGACGCGCTGGCGATTGCGCTGATGAAGTACCGGGATTTCAAACCCGAAGATTTCCGCGCTTACCACCCCGGTGGAAAGTTGGGGGCGCAACTGTCAACTGTACGTGATCTGATGCATGAAGATTTGCCCTTGGTGACCGCTGGCACCCCGATGAGCGAGGCGCTGCTGGTCATGAGTCAGAAGAGCTTTGGTGTTGTGGGAGTCACTGATCAGGCAGGTCGTTTGCTGGGTATTGTGACCGATGGCGACCTGCGCAGGAACATGGACGGGCTATTGAGCAAAAACACCGAAGAGGTGATGACCGAAAATCCAATGACCATTGCGCCAAGTGCTATGGCGGAGGAGGCGGTTGCAATCATGAACGATCGCAAGATCACGTCACTCTTTGTGGTTGATCCTGACACAAATGGCCCAGCCTTGGGTCTGCTGCACATACATGACTGTCTGCGTGTAGGATTGGGTTAGGAAGATGGCTGAAGTTGATCGCCATTCCCGATGGGTGCAGTTCCTGAAGGTACTGCTACCGCTTGTGGCGATTTTGTTGCTGTCTTCTGTCTTTCTTCTTTCTCGCAGCGTCGACACCAATGTCTCGGTGCCGTTCAGTGATCAGGATATTGACGACCGGCTGACAGACCAGGTTGTTACGCGGCCCGACTATAAAGGTGTCACCCGCAAGGGCGAGGAAATCCGCGTCGAAGCCCGAAGGGCCAGTCAGGGTGGCGATGGCGACACACCGACGGCAGCCGAAGTGCAGGGCCGCTTCGGACTAAGCAACGGGGGCGAGATCACACTCGAATCCAACACAGGCATCATCAGGCCAGACAAGGGTACTGCAACGTTTGCAGGGGATGTGGTCATCACCACCAGAGACGGCATCCAGGTCACCACCGACCTGTTGAATACGTCGCTGGATGAAATACGTGGTGATAGCCCTGGACAGATTGACGGAACCGGTCCGATTGGCGACTTTACTGCCGGAAGAATGGTGTTTGGGACCGAAAAAAAGGACGGTCCGGTTCATATTCTTTTTACAGGCGGCGTGAAGTTGATATATGAGCCGCAAAAAGCAGAAAGATAACTTGTGTTCGATTTACGTGTCGCCTTTTTGTGTCTAGCCGTGGCTGTCGGAGCCACACCTGTTTCTGCACAAGAGGCTCAGGTGGCGTTCGGCTCTGTCAATGCCGACCCGACGCTGCCAGTCGAGGTGACGTCCGAGACATTGAACGTGAATCAGGAAGATGGATCGGCCGAGTTTATCGGCAACGTCATTGTCATCCAGGGTGAGATGCGCCTGACGGCAGACCGGGTTCTTGTCATCTATAACGAAGAACGCTCGGCCATCGAACGGATGGAGGCCACCGAAAACGTGGTTCTGGTCAGTCCGCCCGACGCAGCCGAGGGCGATTGGGCAGAATACACCATCGACTCCGGCGTGATTGAGATGAAGGGCAACGTGTTGCTGACGCAGGGCCCAAGTATCATCAGCGGCGACGAGATGATTGCAAATCTGACGACGGGAACTGCGACGATGTCAGGGCGTGTCAAAACCATTCTGCAACAAGGTGGCAACTGATGAACCGGCCCGAACTCTCCATCGCTGAAGGTTCTTCCGGTCTGAAGATCGAAAAGCTACGAAAGTCTTATCGCAAGAAGACCGTCATTCGCGATGTGTCCATGGAATTGAACCGCTCCGAGGTCGTGGCGTTGCTAGGCCCGAACGGATCGGGCAAGACCACCACTTTTTATTCTGTCGCGGGTCTGGTTTTCCCCGAAGCAGGCACGGTCACGATTGATGGGCAGAGCGTCACGACCCTGCCGATGTATCGTCGTGCCCGGATGGGGATCGGATATCTGCCGCAGGAGATGTCGATTTTCCGCGGGATGAGCGTTGAAGACAACATCGCTTCGGTTCTAGATATCACGGTTAAACATGCCCATCGCCGCAAGGAGCGGCTGGAAGAGCTGCTTTCGGACTTTTCCATCGAACACCTGCGCCGAGCGCCTGCATTGGCATTGTCCGGCGGGGAACGCCGAAGGGTCGAAATTGCGCGCTGTCTGGCCGCCGATCCGAAATATCTGCTGTTGGACGAACCATTTGCGGGTGTCGATCCGATCAGTGTCGGTGATATCCGGCATCTGGTGGCCGATCTGAAAAAGCGTGGCATCGGAGTGCTGATCACGGATCATAACGTCCGGGAAACGCTGGAGATTGTGGATCGGGCTTATATCTTGCATGACGGCCAGGTTTTGATGTCAGGCACGCCCGACGAAGTTGTCGAAAACGAAAATGTTCGCCGGGTCTATCTGGGTGAAAACTTCCGTATTTCATAAGGTTGTGCGGAGATGCGCCTGACGCATGACGGAAATCACGTATATACACACCTGTTTTGATTGACTCTTCCCTCACCTCTTGGCTCAATTGGCATATGGCATTTCTTCGGTTCCAAACTGGATCTCGATCTCCCTTCGTTGAAGGGCCGGGCCAACGGCAACCGCAGAACATGCCGATACCCCCCACCCGATAAAAACAAGTCAGTCGCGTTACGCGGCGTCAGAATGGGTGTGAATTGTGAAGGAGATCACATGCGTTACCAAATCAGCGGAAAACAGATCGACATCGGTGCGGCCCTGCAGACCCATGTGCAGACCGAACTGGGCGAGGTCGTGGGCAAATATGCCCAGCGGCCTACAGACGCCAATGTCGTCTTTTCCCGTTCGGCGCATGAATATGTATGCGAAACCACCGTGCATCTGTCGACCGGCCTGACCGCACAGGCCAAGGCGCACGCGACCGAGATTTACGCGGCATTCGAAGGCTGCTGCGACAAGATGGAGACACAACTGCGACGCTATAAGCGCCGCCTGAAAGACCACCATAAGGATCGGTCCGAGCCGGTTGAACTCTTTGGCGCGTCCTCTTATATCCTCGCCTCTGACGAATCGGAGACGGCAGACGAACCCGAATCGCTGCAGCCTATGATCGTGGCTGAGATGGAAACCAAGATCCCATCGCTCAGTGTTGGTGAAGCCGTCATGCAGATGGAACTCGCTGGTGCTCCGGTACTGGTGTTCCGAAATGAGAACAAGGACGGATTGAATGTCGTTTATCGCCGCGAGGACGGCAATATCGGTTGGATCGATCCGTAACAGGCAAGACAAATCGGCCTGCCCCCGAATAGCCGGGGGCACGGCTTAGGAGCAAAATGATGGAGCTTTCGAGCATTCTAAAGCCAGAAGCGGTGCGTGTACTGTCCGCTGCTTCCAGCAAGAAGCGTTTGTTTCAGGAAATTGGCGATGTGGGCGCCGCGACGCTTGGGCTGGATGCTCAGACGATCGTAGACAGCCTGCTTGAGAGGGAGAGCCTTGGCCCAACTGGTGTTGGACATGGTGTTGCACTTCCGCACGCACGGCTTTCCGAACTAGAATCAGTTTCGGGTGTGTTTGTCATGCTGGAAAAGCCCATCGACTTCGGTTCGGTCGACCGTCAGCCGGTCGATTTGGCGTTTTCCCTGTTTGCGCCAGAAGAGGCGGGGGTTGAACACCTTAAGGCGCTGGCGTTGGTCTCGCGCACGCTGCGCGAGCAATCGGTCTGCGCCAAGCTGCGGGCCAACCCTGACCCGGTAAAGCTGTATGCCATTCTGACTGAAGCGCAATCGATGCAAGCTGCCTGATTGGCCCACTTATCAACAAAAAAAGCCCCCGATTTGTCGGGGGCTTATTTTGTTTCTTTAGCTGGCGTGATCAGCCGCCGGATCCCATTTCCAGCGTCCACCAGATCTTGCCACCGCCTTCTTGGTGCCAGGCGAATCCCATCTGGGTGGCGCGCAGGTCCATGATCACAGCACGAGGACCGGGTTCCTGCATCCATGCGGCCAGCGTTTCGGTCTCGGTCTCAAAGGTTTCCGAGATCGCTTCACCCAGGAATGTACCGAAGTAACCGGCGCGCGCCGCGCGATCCAACGGAGACGAACCGTCCGAACCGAAATGCCATGGCCGATTCTGTCGCGCCATGTCTTTCGCATGAGTGGCGGCAGCTGCATTCAGTTGCGAGTTCAATTGGACCTGTTGCAGGCCAGATGCTTGCCGCAAGGCATTCACCGAATCCAGCATTCTGAACTGCAGCTTTTCAGGGTTGCCACGAATTTTGTACACAGATGGCAGCGGCCTGCCATCGGCGCCAATAGCGGATGTGCCCGAATCGGTACATGCCGCAAGTGCGACAAAACAAATCGCTAGTAGAGAAAGAATACGTGTCATGATCGGCCTAAATATTGTGTCGAGAAGGGAAATAGCCTGCTTGACCGCCCGGAGCAAACCTACAATGCCCCAACCTTGCGTGATTCTGCCGGTTTGATTTGCGACTGAAGCATTCTGGCCATAAAATGCCTTAGATTTTGCATTTGCTGTTAGCAGAGGACCGATCTCCATGGTCAAGAAACATATTCTTACATCGACGCGCCGGGGATTCCTGGCCGGTGCAACCGCTAGCTTGGCCTCGCCTGCGTTGGCTCAGTATATTCCGGGCGATCCGCTACGCCCCGCCCCGGAACCCGAAGCTCCGGTACGCCGCAATGTGTCGGGATTCCGTGCGCTGGACTGGCAGCCCTATTTTTCGAACACAAGAAACGGTGCCATTCTGGTGGATACCGTATCCAGAGCGCTGCATTATTGGTCAGATGATCAATCCGTATACAAACTGTACCCCTCTTCGGTGCCTCTGACCGAGGAATTGACCCGTCGCGGACGCACCAGTGTCATTCGCAAGGTGGAAGGCCCAAGCTGGTCACCGACGCCATCGATGAAGAAGCGCAACCCTGAATGGCCGGATTATATTCCGCCGGGTCCTGATAACCCGCTGGGAACACACGCTTTATATCTGAGCTGGAAGTATTATCGCATCCATGGCACCCACGATACGCGTAAAATTGGACGCCGGTCGTCGAACGGGTGCATTGGCTTGTTCAACGATGACATCGCCGAACTGTTTTCTATGGCCAAGGTCGGCACGCAAGTGTTGCTAATTTGACGACATTTTCGCGCACGAACCCGCTTGCGGGACAAGTTGCAATTGCAATCCGCCTGCATTGCTGATTAGAAAAACTCACGAGGTAAGTCTTAGATGCGTGGTTTCGCTATTGGGAATCGCGCAAATTCTGGAGGTTAATATGAAGAAACTCGTTCTCGCTGCTGCTCTGACTGCTGCTGCTTCGACCGCATATGCTGGCAACCTGGAAGAGCCGGTTGTTGAAGCACCTGTTGTTGTCGAAGAGACCCAAGGTTCGTCGCAGGGCATCATCCTGCCGCTGATCCTGCTGGTTGTTGTTGCCGCAGCTGTTGCAGCAAGCTAAGTCGACGAGACTTTATGCACTTAAAAGGCGGTGGTGCAAACCACCGCCTTTTTTCGTGTCTGGCGAAAGCGCGCGATTAGTCTAACCAACCACGCAGATTGTCTTCGATCACCTTGCTCAGCGCGGCGATATGCGAATCATCGTCGTTAAGGCAAGGGATATAGGTGAACGATTCACCGCCTGCCTCTTCGAAGCTCTCTTTGATCTCTTCGTTGATCTCTTCCAGCGTCTCAATGCAATCGGCAGAGAAGGCAGGTGCGATGACGGCGATGTTCTTCTGACCCTGACGCGCCAGATCAGCCACGTGATCGACGGTGTAGGGCTTCAGCCATTCTTCCGGTCCAAAGCGCGATTGAAAGGTCGAGATCAGCTGATCATCCGTCCATCCCAGACGCTCTTTCAGTAGCCTTGATGTTTTCACGCATTGGCAGTGGTAGGGGTCCCCTTGCTGCAAATAGCGCTGGGGCATCCCGTGATACGAGCAGACCAGGACATCCGGTTTTGTCTCCATATCTGCATAGGCGCGCTCGACAGAGCTCGCCAACGCATCGATATAGGCAGGTTCGTCGAAATAGGCCGGAACAGTTCGGCTGGCAGGCTGCCATGTCTCTTTCATCAACGCGCGGAAGAACTGATCATTTGCTGTAGCAGTCGTGGCACCGGCGTATTGCGGGTAGAGCGGGAAGAACAGGATGCGATCACAGCCTTCTTCTACCATCTCTCGGACCTTCGACGGAGTTGAAGGATTGCCGTAACGCATGCAAAAATCCAGCATCACCCGATCGCCATACCGCTGCTGCATCGCTGCGCGCAGCTTGGCAGTCTGATCTTTGGTGATCGTCATCAACGGGCTTTCGCCCTTATCGTGATTCCAGATTGACTTGTACGCCTCACCCGAACTGAAAGGCCGCTTGGTCAGAATGATGCTTTGCAGAATCGGCTGCCACTTCCACGCCGGGTAGTCGATCACGCGCTTGTCCGACAGGAACTCGTTCAGATACCGCCGCATAGGCCAATAACTGTAGTCATCTGGAGTTCCCAGATTAGCCAGCAGGATGCCGACGCGACCCATCTTGACCATGGGATGGTCTGCAGGGGCATGGGTTGGACGAGTGGCATCAAACATTGAAAGCTTCCTGATTTGTGGTGTCTGGCCTGAGATATAGGGAAAAGGCCGGTCGTCAATCGGGCAGTTTGCCCTCATCCGTACCTAGCGCATCAGCCAGCCGCATCTTGGCGGATCCCGGACGCAAAGGTTTGGGTTGGCTGTCATCGGGGGTCCAGCCCGTCAGACAGATCAATTCAAATGTTGCCGTCAGGCGGCCCTGTGGCGATTTGTAATGTCCGGCATAGATGTCTTGCGCTTTGTCAAAAACAGCACGTCGGGTCGCGTGTTTCAGGCGATCGGCCAATGCGTTGGTTTCTCCCATTGCACGCAGATCACGCATCAGATGCAGCAGATCGCGGTATTCCGCAGACAGTGTCGCCTTGTCGGCGACGGGTAAAGCCAGCCCGGCCCGCTGCAGCAGCCCCCCCAGATCACGAAGCTCGGCCATAGGAGCAATACGGGGGCTGAGACCGCCAGTCACCTCGATCTCGGCTTGACCCAAAGCCGCGCGTAATTCCTTAAGGGTGTCGCCCCCTAAACATACCGCTAACAGCAATCCGTCGGATTTTAGGGCGCGATGGCATTGGATCAGTTGGCCGACCGGGTCGTTTGCCCAATGCAGTGCCATCGCATGTATCAAGAGATCATGCGCTCCTGGAGTTAGGTCGAGAACATCTTCATCCCTGATCACCCGGGCCTCGGGCCACAACCCCTCCCAGATATGAGGGAAGGGGGTCACGACGGCGGGGGCCTTAAAGGTTTTGTTAACCATGGACAGACGATCCTGCACTTCGTCGACAGCGACATGGTGCAGGAAAAGCGCGTCGTCCCGCGCGCGGCTGCGGTGAAGCGCAAGGACGGCGCGGTCAAACAGAGAGGGTGTAGTGTCGGACGGAAGCTTCATAAGCCGCAAGTATCGCATTCGTCAGGGGATTCAAACCGCTGTCGAGATGATCTACCCACCGCGTTGCCTGTCCTGCGGAGCACTGACCGAATCCGATTTCGGCCTCTGCGGCGCATGCTGGCGCGACACGCCGTTCATCGGTGGCACCGTCTGCGAAAGCTGCGGCATGCCACTTCCCGGCGCGCGGGACGGACACCGGATTGAATGTGATGACTGCCTCAGGGCACCACGCGCGTGGCAGCATGGTCGGGCAGCGTTGCTGTATCAGGGGCGCGCGAAGGCACTCATACTTGCCTTTAAGCACGGGGATCGGCCTGAGTTGGCCCGCCCTGCCGCACGCTGGATGGCTCAAGCCGGGCAAGAGCTGTTGCACCCGAACATGCTGATCGCGCCGGTTCCGCTGCACTGGACCCGGCTGATCAAGCGTCGCTACAATCAATCGGTGCTGCTGGCGGGGCATCTGGGCCGGGAAGCGGAGTTGAGCGTCTGCCCCGATCTTCTGGTACGCACGGTACGCACCCCTGTTCTGGATGGAAAAACTGCGGTTGAGCGATCCCTTGCGCTGTCCAACGCCATATCTCTGCATCGAAAACGTGCACCCATGATCAGAGGCCGGGATATTCTTCTGGTCGATGATGTTATGACCTCGGGTGCGACGTTGGACGCCTGCGCGCGTGTCTGTCGCGCGTCAGGGGCAAATCATATTTTCGTGTTGGTACTGGCGCGCGTTGCCAAGGATGCCTAATTCGCCCAAGAATGTGCGAGACCCAAAGGGACGGAATATGAAGCCGGTAGAAATCTACACCTCGCCGCTGTGCGGCTTTTGTCATGCGGCCAAGCGGTTGTTGAAACAGAAAGGCGTCGAATTCAAGGAAATCGACGTGCTGATGCATCCGAAACGCAAACCTGAAATGATCCAGCGCGCGGCAGGAAAACGCACTGTGCCGCAGATTTTTGTGGGCACCACCCATGTTGGTGGGTGCGACGATCTTTACGAGCTTGAACGTCAGGGCAAGCTGGACCGCCTGCTGGCGGCTTGATGAAAACCGCTTTGCTGCAGATCACTGCGTCGGATGATCCGGCTGAGAATCTCGAGATGGTGCGTGCCATGATGGCCCACGCGGCAGCGCAGGGTGCGCAGTTCATTCTGACGCCCGAGGTCACGAATTGCGTCTCCACCAGCACCACACGCCAGCACGAGGTTCTGCAGCACGAAGAAGATGACATTACTTTGGCGGGTCTGTGCGAACAGGCCGCCAAATTGGGTGTCTGGCTGCTGATCGGGTCACTTGCGATCAAAACGCATGACTCGGACGGGCGCTTTGCCAACCGTAGCTTCATGGTCAACCCGCAGGGGCAGATCGTGGCGCGGTACGACAAGATTCACATGTTCGACGTGCAAGTCACGGAATCCGAGACCTTCCGCGAATCGAAGAACTATCGCCCCGGTCAGAAAGCGGTGATTGCCGACACCGATTTCGGTAAAGTCGGCCTGACCATCTGCTATGATATTCGATTTCCCTACCTGTATGCCGCTTTGGCGCAGGCGGGCGCGCGGATTCTCACCGTCCCGGCGGCGTTTTCGCCGGTCACCGGTGCTGCCCATTGGGAAGCACTGCTGCGCGCGCGGGCCATTGAGACCGGCTGCTGGGTGCTGGCTCCGGCACAAACGGGTGAGCACCCTAAAACTCGCGGCAAGACGCGATATACACACGGCCACAGTATGATTGTCGCCCCGTGGGGAGAGGTGCTGATCGACGCAGGCACCGATCCGGGCATTCACTTTTTTGATTTGGATGATAGGTCTGTTACAGAGGCGCGACGACGCGTGCCTTCACTAACACATGTCCGCCCCTTTGACGCACCCTGATCCAGAACCGGACCATGACTGACGAAAAAAATGCCCTTGCGGTCACGCTGTTCAGCGAGATCCTGACCGCCGATCAGCTATTGCGCAACCGGCTGAGCCGGGTGCTGCCCAAGGGCATGGAAATCTCGCATTTCTCGGTGCTGAACCATCTGGTGTTTGTCGGCGACGAGCGCACCCCGGCGCAACTTGCCAACACGTTCCATGTGACGCGCGGGGCGATGACCAACACTTTGGCCAAGCTGGAATGGGCCGGTTATATCCACATCCGCCCCGACTGGGACGACGCCCGCCGCAAGATGGTCGCCATCAGCCCCGCAGGCCGACGCGCACGCGATCAGGCGATTTCCTCGATTGCCCCGCTGATCAACCGCGTGGTCGGAGAGCTGGGGCTGGAGCGGGTGCGCAGCACGCTGCCCGTGCTACGGGATTTGCGGTTGCAGTTGGAGGGGGAGTAGGGGCTTTACGCCAACTGCGCCAAAGGATCTTAAAAGATGACGGATGAAATTTGGGTTTCAGACATTACCGTCGGGATGGACCTGCAGAGGCCATTCCGGGCGCTTGTCCCCGATGATTTTCCTGAAGAACCAAGTGAACGCTTCAAGGCCTTCAGGTGGCAACCCGGATCAGGTTATCATGCGAATCTGTATCGTTGGCAGCGCCACGGGGAGCCGCTGGAGCAGCAGGATATCTTGCCGGATTTCTTTCAAGAGGTTGCACCTGAAGATCATGATTTTGAGCCTCACTACGGCAAGTATTCTGCTGTAATCACGTTGTTTGGAATTCTCGCGGTTCGATCAGATGTTGCCGATGTCCTCAAGAACTTCGACTTGGGGCAAGGGGGGCTTTATCCCGTCAACCTATTCGAAAAAGACAAGATCACACCGATTGAGCAGAACTACTCGATCCTGTGGATCGCAAACAAATCAGGCACGCTGAACATTGCTGAGTCAAAAGGCCTTCTGCGTCGCCGACCCGATCGGGATGACCTTTTCCGACTTCCTGAATGGAAGGATGCCAAGCCCGGGGATGTTTTCTGCAATGCGGATGCGGCGTCCGGGATCGACATTTGGCGCGACCAGGGCGTACCACATCGTGTTTTTCTAAATGGGCTTCTTAAACAAGCGTTAGACGAAGCTGGGTTTGCTCCAGCATTCAGTTTTCACCGTTTGGCCGTCAAATAGGCAATTGTAAGATGGGTGCAATCGCCCATCCTACCTCGGCTTCACACTCGCCGTCACATAGTTCACACTCAAATCCCGGTCCGAGATCGACCAGCTCCACAGGATCGGGTTGAAGACGAACCCCTTGCGGTCCACCGGTTCCAGCCCGGCCTGGCGCAGCAGGTCGAACAGCTCATCCGGGGTGATGAACTTGTTCCACTCGTGCGTGCCGCGCGGCAGCCAACGCATGACGACCTCGGCCCCGATGATGGCCATCGCGTAGGATTTCGGGTTGCGATTGATGGTTGAGCAGATCAGTAACCCGCCCGGTTTCAGCAATTGCTGCGATGCGGTCAGGAAACCCAACGGATCAGCGACGTGTTCGACCACTTCCATATTCAGCACCACATCGAACTGTTCGCCTGCGGCGGCCATGTCTTCGGCGGTAGTGTGGCGGTAGTCGATCTGCAGCCCCGATTGCTCGGCATGGATGCGAGCGACCGGCAGGTTGCCTTCGGCGGCGTCGGCGCCCACGACCGTGGCGCCCAAACGCGCCATCGGTTCGCTCAATAACCCGCCGCCGCAGCCGATATCCAGCAGGCGCAAGCCTTCGAAGGGACGCGGAGCTTTCAGATCACGGTCGAACTCGCCTGCGATCTGCTGTGTGATATAATCCAGGCGACACGGATTCAGCATGTGCAGAGGTTTGAATTTCCCATGCGGGTCCCACCATTCCGCAGCCATCGCCTCGAATTTTGCGATCTCGGACGGGTCAACCGTGTTCGGATGCGCTTGCATTCCTGTCTCCGTGTGCTCTTTTACGCTTAAGGACTATATAGGGTCGTAATGGATAAGTACCCGGACCAAAAGCGCGCAGTTCAATATCTTTACCCGCCGATCGATCCGTTCGATCAGCGCGTGGTCGATATGGGCGATGGGCACCGTATTTATGTGGAACAATGCGGTAATCCCAATGGGATACCAGTGGTGATCCTGCATGGCGGGCCGGGCGGCGGCTGCAGCCCGGCGATGCGACGGTATTTCAACCCGGATGCCTATCGGGTGATTCTCTTTGATCAGCGCGGATGTGGCCGGTCGCGGCCAACCGCGTCAGTCGAAAACAACACGACATGGCATCTGGTGGCGGATATCGAGCGTCTGCGCAAATTGTTCGACATCGAAGATTGGATCGTCTTTGGCGGCAGCTGGGGCGCGACACTGGCGTTGATCTATGCCCAAACACATCCAGATCGGGTAAATCGGCTGGTATTGCGCGGCGTGTTTCTGGCCACACAGGCCGAGCTGGACTGGTTTTATGGCGGTGGTGCGGGCAAATTCTGGCCTGAACAATGGGCCAAGTTCACCTCTCTCTTGCCCGAACATGAAGTAAATGACGCAATTTCGGCCTACAACAAGCGCCTGTTTTCGGGCGACCGCGCGACCGAGATCCTCTATGCCCGCGCGTGGTCACATTGGGAAAACGCTTTGGCTTCGATCCACACCAACGGATCGGTCGGGGAAAGCCCCGGCGAATACGCGCGAACTTTTGCGCGGCTTGAGAATCACTATTTCACGAACAAGGCGTTTCTTGAGTATGACGGGCAAATTCTGGATCAGATGGACCGGATTGCCCATATTCCCGGTCATATCGTTCAGGGACGCTATGACATGATCTGCCCACCGCAGGCTGCATGGAACCTGTCCGAGCGCTGGCCCAATGTCGAACTGAAGATGGTGCGGCAGGCCGGTCACGCCCTGTCAGAACCGGGCATCAGCGCGGAACTGGTTCGGATCATGGATCGCGTGTCGGAGGAAACGGTATGACTCGCATCGACCGTCGCGCATTATTTGCCTCGGGCGCCGCCGCCGCTTTGCTGGCGGCGACAGGAGCGTCTCTGGCCGATACGCCGAAACAGGGCGGCACCTTACGGCTGGCGGTGCCACGCGACAACAGTCTGGAACAGGTGGCTCGGGGCGCAGTCTTTGACAGCCTGACCGAGATCGCGCCTGATGGTACCCTGCGCGGAGAGCTGGCTACAAATTGGCAGACCGATGCTGATGCGCGGGTCTGGAACTTTGATTTGCGCGACGATGCTGTGTTCCACGATGGCACCAAGCTGGACGTGAACGATGTTCTAGCTGTTCTGGAAGATATTGGTCAGGCCGAGGCCATTGCACCTGATCGTGTGCAGCTGCAATTGGCCGAGGGCAACCCGGGACTACCATTCTTGCTGGCTGGGTCACGGTTTGTCATTGCGCGAGGGGGCGTGACGCCACTGGCTCAGGCCAACGGCACAGGATGCTACCGGGTTGAGCGGGCCGAGGATGAACGTCATTTCCGCGCACGCAGGGTGTCCAATCACTACAAAAGCGGAACGGCAGGATGGGTTGATACGCTTGAGATTATCGTGATCCCGGACGCCGGGGTGCGGGCCGAAGCATTGCGCGATGGATATGTAGATATCGCAGCGCTCCCGGCTGGTGAGGAGCTGACCGCGCAACGCGGGCTGCGATATCATCCGTCTGAGGCCGAGATGGCGTTGGCAATGGCCTCTCATGTCGGTATGCCGCGCCAGATCAGCCGGGCTGCGCTGGATGATGGGCGCATCGCCGAACGGTGGTGGCTGGCGTAAATTTGATCACGATTTGCGCCGGGGGTTGCAGACTCAGGAACTCCTGCGTATATGCAGTTGCAACAGCGGCGCGTCGGACTTCTGGTCCGGGGCTCCACCGGAAAATTCGACGGGCCGCGCGCCCGTTTTTTTGTGCCCGATAGCAGGGTAGAGAACCTGAATGACAAACGACCTGATAGCCAAAGCTGCCATCGACCGGCGACTGGCCGAGATCATCACCCCTGTGATCGAGGATCTGGGGTATGAGCTTGTCCGCATTCGGCTGATGAGCGGCAAGACCACCACGATGCAGATCATGGCAGACAAGCCCAATGGCGGCATCGAAGTGGATGACTGCGCCGAGATTTCCAATGCGGTCAGCGCCACGCTGGACGTCGAAGACCCCATTTTGGACGCCTACACGCTTGAAGTTTCCAGCCCTGGAATTGACCGCCCTCTGACCCGTCTCAAAGATTTTGAGACGTTCGAAGGGTATGAGGCCAAGATCGAAACCGCAGAACTGATCGACGGTCGCCGCCGCTTCAAGGGCGAATTGGCCGGGATCGAAGGGGATGAGGTTCTGATCAACATCCCCGAGGGAGACGAGACGATCACCATCGGTTTGCAATTCGACTGGCTGAGCGATGCCAAGCTGGTCCTGACCGATGATCTGATCAAGGAAATGCTGCGCCAGCGCAAAGACGCTGGTGCCCTGAACGAAAACGCTTTCGACGAGATTGAGACCGAAGGGTCCGAAGAGGAGACGAACTGATGGCAATCACCTCAGCCAACCAGCTGGAGCTGCTGCAGACCGCCGAGGCCGTGGCCCGCGAAAAGATGATCGACCCCGGTCTGGTTGTCGAAGCGATGGAAGAATCGCTCGCCCGTGCCGCCAAGAGCCGTTACGGCGCCGAGATGGACATCCGCGTCAGCATCGACCGCAAGACCGGCAAGGCGACCTTCACCCGCGTCCGCACCGTGGTCGAGGATGAAGAGCTTGAGAACTATCAGGCCGAGATGACCGTCGAGCAGGCGCGCCAGTACATGGAATCGCCCGAGGTTGGCGACGTCTTCGTTGAAGAAGTGCCGCCGGTTGAAATGGGTCGTATCGCTGCTCAGTCCGCCAAGCAGGTCATCTTGCAAAAGGTTCGCGAAGCCGAGCGTGATCGTCAGTACGAAGAATTCAAGGATCGTGCAGGCACCATCATCAACGGTGCGGTCAAGCGTGAAGAGTTCGGCAATGTGATCGTCGATCTGGGCGGTGCCGAGGCCGTTCTGCGCCGCAATGACAAGATCGGTCGCGAAAGCTATCGCCCGAACGACCGTGTGCGCGCCTATATCAAAGAGGTTCGCCGCGAGGTGCGTGGTCACCAGATCTTCCTGTCGCGCACTGCGCCGGAATTCATGGCCGAGCTGTTCAAGATGGAAGTACCGGAAATCTATGACGGCATCATCGAGGTCAAGGCCGTTGCTCGTGATCCCGGCTCGCGCGCCAAGATTGCCGTGATTTCTTATGACGGCTCGATTGACCCCGTCGGCGCTTGTGTTGGTATGCGCGGCAGCCGCGTGCAGGCCGTGGTAAACGAGCTGCAGGGAGAGAAAATCGACATCATCCCGTGGAACGAAGATCAGCCAACTTTCCTTGTGAACGCTCTGCAGCCCGCCGAAGTTTCAAAGGTGGTTCTGGACGAAGAAGCCGGCAAGATCGAAGTTGTGGTTCCCGAGGAGCAACTGAGCCTCGCCATTGGCCGTCGTGGTCAGAACGTGCGTCTGGCCAGCCAGCTGACCAATCTGGACATCGACATCATGACCGAAGCCGAAGAATCGGCGCGCCGTCAGAAAGAATTCGAGGCCCGTACCCAGTTGTTCATGGAAACGCTGGATCTGGACGAATTCTTCGCTCAGCTGCTGGTTTCTGAAGGCTTCACCAACCTCGAAGAAGTGGCATACGTTGAAATCGACGAACTGCTGGTCATCGACGGTGTGGATGAAGGAACCGCGCAAGAACTTCAGACACGTGCACGCGAATTCCTGGAAGCTCAGGCCAAGGCGGCGCTGGATGCAGCCCGTGCGCTGGGTGCCGAGGACAGTCTTATTGAATTCGAGGGCCTGACACCCCAGATGGTAGAGGCGCTGGCCAAGGATGATGTGAAGACTCTGGAAGACTTCGCAACCTGCGCCGACTGGGAACTGGCCGGTGGCTGGACTACGGTCGATGGCGAACGCATCAAGGATGATGGTGTACTGGAGCCCTTCGGCGTGACGCTGGAAGAGGCGCAGGATCTGGTCATGACCGCGCGCATCATGCTGGGCTGGGTTGATCCGGCCGAGCTGGAGCAGGCCGAAGAAGACGGTGAAGCAACCGATGAGGAGGTCGAGGCCTGATCTCAGGCCTCGGGTGGCTGACATGGGTCGCGGTGGCGTCCATAAGGATCGGTCGGAAGGCCCTGAACGCAAGTGCATCGCCACGGGCGAGGTTCAGCCCAAATATGGCTTGATCCGCTTTGTAACGGGGCCCGACGGTCAGGTCTTTCCCGATGTCGCGGCGAAATTGCCGGGGCGTGGGGTTTACGTGGCGGCGGATCGTGCGGCGCTGGACAAGGCGGTGAACAAGAAACTGTTCTCGCGCGGGTTTAAGGCGCAGGTGAGTGCCGCCAAGGACCTGACCGATGAGGTCGAGAAACAGGTGGCGCGTCGTGTGATCGAGCTGATCAGTCTGGCGCGCAAGTCCGGTGACGCGGTCGCCGGGTATGAAAAGGTCAAGTCGTGGCTGGACCGGGAAGAGGCCCAGGTGCTGATTCAGGCCTCAGACGGATCGGGGCGCGGCAAGTCGAAACTCAGCACGCCGCACTTCGGGAAATACATCGGCTGGCTGACTGCGGATGAGCTTGGGGCGGCATTTGGGCGCCAAACCGTGATTCATGCGGCCTTGGCCTCTGGCGGACTCGCCAAACGTGTTGTAGAGGAAGCGCAGCGCCTGCGTGGCTTGCGCGAAAAGGATGACGGCGGCAAGGGCCGCTCGGAAGGGTAAGAAGCTTTATGAGCGATAGTGACGGCAAAAAGACATTGGGTCTTCGTGGCGGGGCACGCCCCGGAAATGTGAAACAGAGTTTCAGCCACGGACGCACCAAGAATGTCGTGGTGGAGACCAAACGCAAACGCGTGGTCGTACCCAAGCCGGGCGCGACCAAACCAAGTGGTGGTGCGACACCTTCGGGTGATCCTTCGCGTCGCCCAGCGGGTATTTCCGATGCGGAAATGGCGCGTCGTATGAAGGCGTTGCAAGCCGCCAAGGCACGTGAGGCTGAAGAGGCCGCTGCCCGTGAGGCGCAGGAAAAGGCGCGCGAAGAAGAACGCGCACGCCGCCGGGCCGAACAAGAGGCCAAGGAACGCGAGCAGCGTGAAGCTGAAGAGCGTGCCCGTGCCAAGGCCGAAGAGGAAGAACGCAAGCGTAAAGAGGCCGAGGAAGCAGCCCAGCGTGCTGCCGCAGCCCCGGCACCCGCCGCCGAGCCCAAGGCCGCACGCAGCCCATCCAGCAAGCCTGCACCTGCTGCGGCACCGCGCAAGCAGGATCGCGAGCGTGAGCAGCGTGGCCGTGGCAAGGGCCGTGACGACAACCGCCGCTCGGGCAAGCTGACACTGGGTCAGGCCACTGGCGGCGAAGGCAATCGCCAACGCTCGATGGCCGCGATGAAGCGCAAGCAGGAGCGTGCGCGCCAGAAGGCCATGGGCGGCACGGTCGAGCGGGAAAAGGTGATCCGCGACGTTCAGCTGCCCGAGGCGATCATGGTCTCGGAACTGGCCAACCGTATGGCCGAGCGTGTCGCTGACGTTGTCAAATCGCTGATGCAAATGGGCATGATGGTCACGCAGAACCAGACCATCGACGCTGACACGGCTGAACTGATCATCGAAGAATTTGGCCACAAGGTCACGCGTGTCTCTGATTCGGATGTTGAAGACGTCATCAAAGAGGTCGAAGACAGCGATGACGATCTGCAGCCCCGTCCGCCGGTCATCACCATCATGGGTCACGTTGACCATGGTAAGACCTCGCTGCTGGATGCGATCCGCGACGCGCGTGTTGTTGCCGGCGAAGCTGGTGGCATCACCCAGCATATCGGCGCCTATCAGGTGAAAACCGATGGTGGCACCACGCTGACCTTCTTGGATACACCGGGCCACGCGGCCTTTACCTCAATGCGCTCGCGCGGGGCTCAGGTCACGGATATCGTGGTTCTGGTTGTCGCCGCTGATGACGCGGTGATGCCGCAGACGATTGAGGCGATCAACCACGCCAAAGCGGCCGAAGTGCCGATGATCGTGGCGATCAACAAGATCGACAAGCCCGACGCGAATCCCGACAAAGTCCGCACTGACTTGCTGCAGCACGAAGTGATCGTCGAGAAGATGTCGGGTGAGGTTCAGGACGTTGAGGTCTCGGCCATGACTGGTCAGGGTCTGGACGAATTGCTGGAAGCCATTGCACTGCAGGCCGAGATTCTGGAACTAAAAGCCAACCCAGATCGCGCCGCCCAAGGTGCCGTGATCGAGGCGCAGCTGGATGTGGGCCGTGGTCCCGTCGCCACCGTTCTGGTTCAGAACGGCACGCTGCGTCAGGGCGATATCTTCGTTGTGGGTGAGCAGTACGGTAAGGTCCGTGCGCTGATCAACGACAAGGGCGACCGCGTCAAAGAAGCTGGCCCCTCAGTTCCGGTCGAGGTTCTGGGTCTCAACGGTACGCCCGAAGCAGGTGACGTTCTGAACGTGACCGAGACCGAAGCGCAGGCCCGTGAGATCGCTGCTTATCGTGAGCAAGCCGCCAAGGACAAACGCGCCGCTGCTGGTGCCGCGACCACCCTTGAACAGCTGATGCAGAAGGCGAAGGAAGACGAAAACGTCACCGAGCTGCCTATTCTGATGAAAGCGGATGTGCAGGGCTCTGCCGAAGCCATCGTTCAGGCGATGGAGAAGATCGGCAACGACGAAGTGCGCGTACGCGTTCTTCACTCGGGTGTTGGTGCGATCACCGAGACGGATGTCGGCCTGGCCGAAGCCTCCGGTGCACCGATCTTTGGCTTCAACGTGCGTGCGAACGCATCGGCGCGGAACACCGCCAACCAGAAAGGCGTCGAGATTCGCTACTATTCGGTGATCTACGATCTGGTGGATGACGTGAAAGCGGCAGCATCTGGCCTGCTGAGCGCCGAGATTCGCGAGAAGTTCATCGGTTACGCCGAGATCAAAGAGGTCTTCAAGGTTACCGGCGTCGGCAAAGTTGCTGGCTGTCTGGTCACCGAAGGTGTTGCCCGCCGCTCGGCTGGCGTACGCCTGCTGCGCGACAACGTGGTGATCCACGAAGGCACGCTGAAGACCCTCAAGCGCTTCAAGGATGAAGTGGCCGAGGTACAGTCGGGTCAGGAATGCGGTATGGCGTTCGAGAACTACGACGATATCCGCGCTGGCGACGTGATCGAAATCTTCGAGCGCGAAGAGGTCACGCGTACGCTGGACTGATCCGGATCTAGAAAAAACTTGAAACAGCGGCCCCACTAGGCCGCTGTTTTCATTTAGGTTAGTCCGTGCGCGACGACAGAAACGTGCCCGAAGGCATGATGATGTCAAAATGATGCTTGCCCTTCTGCAGATCGAAACTGACCGAATGTCCGGCCTTGCGCAGCAATTCCGCATAGTCACGGCTTTGGCGGATAAACTCGGGCGTATCCCGCTCGGCGACTGTCACCCTGTAACGGGGTCCTGGCGCGGGCAGGTTGAGGCAGGGTGAGAAATCGTGAATCTCGACCTTGGTCAGTTGCAGCGGATCATTCACCGAGGTCAGGCTGATCGGAACAAGGTCATAGATCCCGCTAATCAGGATCACATTGCGTACCCGCAGGCCAGCCTGCGCAAATGCCTTCGAAGACGTCGCCATCACCATCGCAATCAGATGGGCACCTGCACTATGACCCGATAGCGTGATGTTTGATGGATCAAAACCCAGTGTTTCGGCCTGTGACGCGAGCCACAACAAGGCGGTACGGCATTCGTTGACCATCTGCCCCAATCTGGCATCGGGTGCGAGCGTATAATTCAGCGTGGCAAAGGCTTGCCCGTTCTCATGCAATACCGGTGCCATAGGGGCCGACTCACGCTGACTAAGCGCCTGCCAATAGCCACCATGAATAAAGACATGCAAAGGCGCGTTGGCGCCAGGTGCGGGGAAGAAATCCAGAACTTGCGTCGGGCTGTCGCCATAGGAACGGTTTTCCTGCATCCTAATTTCAGACCGTGCCTGTGCGCTGAGGGCAGAATAGCTGGCTAGATATGGCGTCAGATCACCGCCAATCATTGAGCTAGGGGAATACTCCTGCTCAAGCTCTTCTTGGGTGAATCCGCGATACAGCATGGCCTATTCCCCAGTATACATCAGTTCGGTTCGCACGTCGTAGAGGTCGTGGAAAAACCGCAACTCCAGCGCTTTGCGCAGGAAGGCCACGCCGCTAGATCCACCCGTTCCGGGCTGCATTCCGATCACGCGCTCAACCGCGGTTGCATGATCGAATCGCCACCTCTGGAAAAGAGATTCCACATCCATCAGTTTTTCAGCCAGCGCGTAAAGATCCCAGTATTGTTCCGTGTTGCGGAACACTTCGACCCAGATTTTGACGATACGCGGATCGCCGGAATAGGGCTTTGCGTAATCCCGCTCGATCAGATCATGCGGCACGTCAAACCCTTGCCGGGCCAGCATCCGCAGCACTTCGTCATAGAGCGAGGGTTTGGTAAGAGCCGCGTTCAGCATCTCCATCACTTCTGGGTCATGCGCATGCACTTTCAGGGTCGCGGGATCTTTGTTGCCCAGAATGAACTCGATTTGGCGATAGCCATAGCTTTGAAAGCCTGACGAACTGCCTAATGCGTCCCGAAACGTCATGTAGTCCGCGGGAGTCATAGTCAGTAGCGTCTCCCACGCGGCGATCAACTGCCGTTGGATCGCCTTGATCCGGTCGAGGTTCTTCATCGCCGGACCGAAATCGTCCTGCTGCAGGAACCGGCGGACTTCGACAAGTTGATGGTGCATCAGTTTCAGCCACAGTTCGCTGACCTGATGAATGATGATGAACAACATCTCATCAGGTTGGGCCGGGTCCTGAAAGGTCTTTTGCAGGTTCAGTAGAGTCTTAAGTTGCAGAAAATCCCCATAGCTTTTGCGGTGAGTTTCTGTGAAATCGGTGACCAGAGACTCTTCGATTCCCCGTTCTGTATACCTGTCTTTGTCGCCCATGTGCTCCTCCAGACGTGCGGGTTTATCCCTGTTTAGGGACAAAACCCGCACGGTTCCAGAGCGTTAGGTCCAGTCCAGAACCACCTTGCCTGATTGACCGGATTTCATGGCCTTGAATCCCTGGGCAAAGTCATCGACCGCGAACTGGTGGGTGATTACGCGGCTGACATCCAGCCCGTTCTGCAACATGGCGATCATCTTGTACCAGGTTTCGAACATCTCGCGCCCATAGACACCCTTGATGGTGATAGCTTTGAACACGATGCGCGACCAGTCCACCGGAGATTTTCCGGGCGGAATCCCCAACAGTGCGATCTTGCCGCCCATAACCAGCGCTTCGACCATCTGGTCCAGCGCGGCTTGCGAGCCCGACATTTCAAGCCCGACATCAAAGCCCTGAGTCATGCCCAGTTCCGCGATGACATCCTGCAGATCCTCTTTGGACACATCAACGGTGCGTACCGTTGGTACCACGTGTTCGGCCAGTTTCAGGCGGTCGGGGTTGATATCGGTGATCACTACATGCCGGGCACCGGCATGACGGGCAACGGCGGCGGCCATGATGCCGATGGGGCCTGCGCCAGTAATCAATACGTCCTCGCCCAGCAGATCGAAGCTGAGTGCAGTGTGCACGGCATTGCCCAGCGGGTCGAGGATCGCTCCGATCTCATCCGGTACGTCGTCAGGCAGGGGCACCACGTTAAAGGCAGGCAGTTTAAGGTATTGCGCAAAGGCTCCCTGTTCATTCACACCGATACCGCGCGTGCCGGGATCAAGGTGGAACTTGCCCGCACGGCTCTGGCGGCTGTCAGGGGTGATCAGATGGCCCTCGCCTGAACAGCGCTGGCCGACCGTCATCCCTGTCACGTTGCGACCCAATTCAACAATTTCACCTGCGAACTCGTGGCCGGTGATCATCGGGATCGGCACGGTGGCCGCAGCCCATTCATCCCAGTTCCAGATATGAATATCCGTGCCGCAAATCCCGGTCTTGTTGATGCGGATCAGAACCTCGTCGGGGCCGATCTCGGGTACCGGGGCCTGCACCATCCACAGACCTTCCTGGGGCTTGGATTTCTCAAGGGCTTTCATCGTGTTGGGCCGCATCAGATTATCCCCAATTCTTTGCCGACCCTGCCAAATGCCGCGAGCGCTCGGTCTAATTCGTCGCGTGTTAGAGCCGCATTCATCTGCGTTCTGATTCGGGCCTGACCACGCGGCACGACAGGGAAGAAAAAGCCCGAAACATAGACGCCTTCGTCAAACAATCGCGATGCCATATCCTGCGCCAGGGTCGCTTCACCCAGCATGACCGGGATGATCGGGTGTTCGCCCGGAAGTAGGTCGAAGCCGAGATTCTCTAACCCGGCGCGCCAGTACTTGGCATTGCCGAACAATTGGGCGCGCAGCATGTCACCTTCTTCAACCAGACGGATTGCCTCAAGCCCTGCGGCAACGATGGACGGCGGCAGCGAGTTTGAGAACAGATAGGGCCGCGCCCGCTGCCGCAGCAGGTCGATCACTGGCTGCGGCCCGGCGATATAACCGCCGATTGCCCCCCCAAGTGCCTTGCCCAGAGTTCCCGTCAGAATATCCACGTCGACGCCGAAGTGGTCCGGCGTGCCCGCTCCGTTTGGCCCCATAAAGCCGGTGGCGTGGCAGTCATCGACCATCACGATGGCGTCGTATTTGTCGGCCAGCTCGCGAATCTTCGGCAGATTGGCCAGATAGCCATCCATTGAGAACACGCCATCGGTTGCGATCATGATATGCCGCGCCCCGTCCTCGCGCGCTTGTTTCAGCCACGCTTCGAGGTCGTTCATGTCGTTGTTCATGTAGCGATAGCGTTTTGCCTTGCACAGCCGTACCCCGTCGATGATCGAGGCATGATTTAGACTGTCAGAGATGATGGCGTCTTCGGGCCCTAACAAAGGCTCAAACAACCCGCCATTGGCGTCGAAGCAGGCAGCGAACAGAATTGAATCGTCCTTGTTCAGGAACTTTGCCAGCTTCTGCTCAAGTTCGCGATGAATGTCCTGCGTACCGCAGATGAACCGGACCGAGGCCATGCCGAACCCCTTGGGCTCCATGACGCTTTTGGCGGCGTTGATCAGCGCGGGGTGATCGGCCAAACCCAGATAGTTGTTGGCGCACAAGTTGATCACCTGCTTGTCGCCCACCGTAATCTCACCGCCCTGAGGCGAGGTGATCATTCGTTCGCGCTTGTACAGACCCTCTGCCTCAATCTGCGCGAGTGTATCCGAAATATGGGACAGGAATGCATCAGCCATGGCGACCTCCGTTAATCTGAGTCGCACGTCTAACATAGCGGATGAAATTCCCAAATAGGAGAATTACAGTATTTGGGAAAAATATCCGTGAAGGCGGAATCTTGCCCGTTCAGGCGTTTTTTACGATCAGGAAAACGCGGGCCGGGTTTTCAGCGCTTATCGAATGCGTAATATCGGCGGCATACCGGGCGGTATCCCCTTGTTTCAGATCGCTGGATGCCGTTCCCGAAGTGACACGGACGGCGCCTTCCAGCACAGTCAGTTGCTCTCGTGCGCCGCGCGCATGAGGCTGGCTGTTCAGGCTCCCATTGGCCTGAAACTGAATATCATAGACCTCGTGTCCTCCGGCCTCTTCGGGGGGAGAGAGGATGCGAATCCGGCATTTCTCGCCCATATTGTCGATACTGGGCACTTCTGCTTGACGCAGCACTTCGATCTGGTCGGTCGTTTTGGCGTCTTCCAAAAGTCCGGCGAAATCCACCTGCAGAGCGCGTGTCAGGTTCCACAGAGTCGAAATTGTGGGGCTGCTTTCGCCACGCTCGATCTGGCTGACCATGGAACGCGAGACGCCGCTGAGGTTGGCGACCGCCTCAAGCGACAGGCCTTTGGCGCGGCGTGCCTCTTTCAATCGGGCGGGCAGGCGCGTCAGAATATCGTCTGTGTTTTCCGTCATGACGGAATCCATGGGTGTTGCGCAACGTAATGTCAATTCCGGCGTGACAGTGAGTTTAATATGAAGATCATGCTGCAGGTGCATAATGGGCGCGAGACTTGGAGGAGAAAACATGACGGACATAGTAATACTGGACGGTGCGCGCACAGCCATCGGGACCTTTGGCGGTGCGTTGGCCTCGACCGCTCCGATTGATCTGGCGACCGTGGCGACCGAGGCGGCAATGGAGCGTTCGGGCGTTGAAGGCGCGCAGATTGATCATGTTGTCTTTGGTCATGTGATCAACACCGAACCGCGCGACATGTATCTATCGCGAGTCGCCGCAATGCAGGCGGGTATTCCGAACGGGACTCCGGCGATGAACGTGAACCGGCTGTGCGGTTCAGGGGCGCAGGCAGTAGTGTCGGCGGTGCAGGCGCTGATGCTAGGCGATGCCGAGTTTGCCGTGGCGGGCGGTGCGGAAAGCATGTCGCGCAGCCCTTATGTCGTACCGCAGGCCCGTTGGGGGGCGAAGATGGGCGATGTCAAATCGCTCGACATGATGCTAGGTGCGCTGAACTGCCCATTCGGCACCGGGCATATGGGGGTGACCGCCGAGAATGTGGCAGATGAACACCAAATCAGCCGCGAACAGATGGACGCGTTTGCGCTGACCAGCCAGACCCGTGCGGCTGCGGCGATTGAGGCCGGGTATTTCGACAGCCAGATCGCGCCGGTGCAGGTCAAGGTCAAGCGCGACATGGTCGACTTCAAGGTCGATGAACATCCCAAGGCCACCACTGCCGAGGCGTTGGCCGGATTGCGCCCGGTATTCCAGAAAGATGGGCGGGTGACGGCGGGCAACGCCTCGGGCATCAATGACGGCGCGGCGGCGATGGTGTTGGCGACAGCGGATGCTGCAGAAAAGGCGGGCTTGAAACCCAAAGCGCGCGTGATTGGCTATGCGCATGCCGGCGTGCGACCCGAGGTGATGGGCATCGGCCCGGTTCCAGCTGTGCAGAACCTGTTCGCAAAGACGGGTTTGTCTGCGGATGATTTCGACGTGATCGAAAGCAACGAGGCGTTTGCGGCGCAAGCTCTGGCCGTCAATCAGGAATTGGGTCTGGACGCTGCAAAGGTGAATCCGAACGGTGGGGCTATTGCACTGGGCCATCCGGTGGGCGCCACAGGGGCGATTATCACGCTTAAGGCGTTGTATGAGTTGGAGCGTATTGGTGGATCAAAAGGTCTGATCACCATGTGCATCGGGGGCGGTCAAGGCATTGCCCTCGCCATCGAGCGGCTCTGAGTTGGACCGGGGCAAGGGGGGGCTGTCTGCCCCCCATCGCGCCGGGGTGCGATTCCCCCCCGAAGGTATTTTTGGCCAGATGAAGCGGTCGGGTTAGTTTAGCTGAGTGCGAAGATCACCAGCGTCGCGGCTATGCCTGCGGCCGCGCCGATCGCTGCTGGCAGAAGGTTCGCGATGAAACCCGGGGTCTTTGGGTCGTCTTTTTGAGTCTGGGCAATCAGGGCATTTTCCACCAGACCGGGCAAGCGGGGGCCGAAACGGGCAAGCACCAGGGCGGTTTTACCGAAATCGCGCAGGGCGGCGCGGGGGCCGATGGATTGTTTGATGTAATCCTCGACCACCGGTCGGGCGACCTCCCAGATGTTCATGTGATCATCAAGCGAGCGGGCGACGCCTTCGACCACCACCATGGTGCGTTGCAGCAGGATCAGCTCGGTGCGGGTTTCCATGCCAAAGCGTTCAGTGACTTCGAACAGGTAGCTCAGCAGCCGACCCATCGAGATATGGGTGGCGTCCATGCCGAAGATCGGCTCACCTACCGCGCGCAAGGCGCGGGCGAATTCGTCGACGTCCTGATTGGCAGGCACATAGCCTGCTTCGAAATGGACTTCAGCCACGCGTTTATAGTCGCGGCGGATGAAACCAAAGAGAATCTCGGCATAGACCCGGCGAGTGTATTCATCGATATGGCCCATGATGCCGTAGTCATAGGCGATAATGTCACCGTTCGCAGCGACCTTGAGGTTGCCTTGGTGCATGTCGGCGTGAAAATAGCCGTCGCGTAGCGCGTGCAACAGGAACAGGCGGAGCACGCGCTCAGCCAGATCGCGGCGATTATGTCCGGCAGCGTCCAGCGCGTTGTTATCTCCCAAGGGAATGCCATCAGCCCAGCTGAGCGTCATGACGCGACGAGCGGATAGCGACCAGACCACCGGAGGCAGCCAGAATCCAGCATCATCCTTGGTATTGGCAGCGTATTCCGAGGCGGCGGCGCTTTCCAGACGCAGGTCCAACTCGCCGCGTACTACGCCGTCGAAATGCTCGATCACTTCCATCGGGCGTAGTCGGCGCGCTCCGGGGGCGCAAAGTTGTACCATACGCGCGGCGAAATAGAACGCGTCTACATCCTTGCGGAAGGCGCGCTCGATACCCGGTCTCAGGACTTTGACAGCAACGTCTTCGCCTGTGCTGGTCAGCTTGGCCTTGTGAACCTGAGCAATCGAGGCAGCGGCGATGGGTTCACTGAACTCACTGAATATCTCTGACGTCGGTTGGCCTAACTCTTTCTCGACCTCTGCCATTGCTTCAGCTTTGGAAAAGGGCGGCAGCTTGTCTTGCAGAACACGCAGTTGCTCGGCCAGTTCATTTCCCACCACGTCGGGGCGGGTCGAAAGCACCTGCCCGAATTTGATGTAAGCCGGACCCAATGCGGTCAGGGCACGGGTGGCGGGCGGCATCTCGGGGTCGCCCTTGTAGCCCAGCCATTGGAACGGTTTGCCCAGCGTATGCGCCAGAATACGTACGGCGCGCGGCGCTTCAAACGCGTCCAGCACCACATTCATGGCACCGGTGCGTTCCAGCGTGGCGCCCGTCCGGACCAGGCGAATGATGTTGTGGGGGCCGCGCATCTAGATCTTCCAGCCAGAATGCAGTGCGGCAATGCCCATGCTCAGGTTGCGGTATTTGGCGTTTTCGAACCCGGCGGTGCGGACCATGTTCAGGAATGTCTCCTGATCTGGGAACTTGCGGATCGATTCCACAAGGTATTGATAGCTGTCGTAGTCGTTGGCGATCAGCTTGCCCATACGCGGGATGACATTGAAACTGTAGAGGTCGTAAAGCTTCTGCAGCCCGTCATTGGGTAACTGGCTGAACTCAAGCACCATCAGACGACCACCGGGCTTCAGAACGCGATAGGCCTCGTTCAGCGCCTCTTGCGGGCGGGTGACGTTCCGGATGCCGAAGGAGATGGTGTAGACGTCGAAGGTGTTATCCTCGAAGGGCAGCGCCATCGCATCGCCCACCACCCAATTCAGGCTGTCGGACATCTGGTCGGCCTCGGCGCGCTGGCGGCCTTCGACCAGCATCGGCTCGGTCAGGTCCAGCACGGTAGCATGGCCGTGGCCTGCGCGCTTCAGAAAGCGGAACGAGATATCGCCGGTGCCGCCCGCCACATCCAGAAGCCGCTGACCGGCGCGCGGGGCAAGCCAGTCCATCATCGCGTCTTTCCAGACCCGGTGGATGCCCATCGACATCACGTCGTTCATCACGTCGTATTTCGAGGCGACCGAATTGAACACGCCCTGTACGCGGCCGGCTTTTTCAGCCTCGCGCACTGTTTCGAACCCGAAATGGGTGGTCTTGTCGTTGGTGTCGGACATTTGCCTTGCCGTTTGTCGAATTTCGCCTCTGTTATAGGGCGATAAGAGGCGGGCACAATGCGGCCCTTTGGAATAGGAGCCCTGTAATGCCCGAATTGCCCGAGGTCGAGACAGTAAGACGCGGCCTGAGCCCCGCAATGGAGGGCGCAGTGATCGAAAGGGCGGATGTGAATCGCCCCGATTTGCGTTGGCCTTTCCCGGCTCGGATGGCCGAGCGGCTGACGGGGCAACGGGTGGATCGGCTGCGGCGACGGTCGAAGTACATTCTGGCGGATCTCAGCAGTGCCGAGACGTTGTTGATCCATCTGGGCATGTCGGGGCGGATGACGGTCTCTGGCGATCCGCTCGGACAGTATGCGCATGAGCATCCGATGGCGCAGAAACATGATCACGTGGTGTTTCATATGGCTAATGGCGCACGCATCACCTTCAACGATCCGCGCCGGTTCGGGGCAATGGACCTGCTGCCGACGGCAACGGCGGAGCAGCACAAGCTGCTATCGGTTCTGGGTCCTGAACCGTTGGGTAATGATTTTCACGAACAGCACCTGATAGACGCCTTCAAAGGCAAGAACAGCCCGGTCAAATCAGCGTTGTTGGATCAGGGAATCGTTGCTGGTTTGGGTAATATTTACGTCTGCGAAGCGCTTTATCGCGGCAAGGTGTCGCCACGTCGCAAAGCCGGACAGATTTCTGCGCCACGCGTTGCGGCCCTTGTGCCGATCATCAGAAAAGTGTTGCAGGACGCGATTGAAGCGGGTGGGTCATCGCTGCGCGATTTCCGCCAAGCCGATGGAGAACTTGGATATTTTCAACACAGTTTCGACGTCTACGGCCGCGAAGGAGAGCCTTGTCGAACTGAGGGTTGTGGTGCTGAAATCAAGAGAATCACCCAGTCCGGTCGCTCATCCTTCTATTGCGCGCAATGCCAAAGATAACTTGATCCAGCGAAATCGCGTGATAAGGAATCGTACCTGAACGGAACAACCGGAAGCTTACACCTCATGGCTTTTGAGACGATCATCGTCGAAATCGAAGACCACGTCGCCTTTATCAAGCTCAACCGCCCCGATGCGATGAACGCGCTGAACACCCAGTTGCTGGGTGAGCTGTGCGAGGCGCTGGAAGATGCGGATAGCAATGACAAGGTGCGCTGCATCGTCATCACCGGCTCGGACAAGGCCTTTGCCGCCGGTGCGGACATCAAGGAAATGTCCGAGATGAGTTTTGTCGATGTATTCGACGTCAATCTGTTTGCAGACGCCAACGATAGGGTTTCCGCGATCCGTAAACCTATTATCGCCGCCGTTGCCGGTTACGCGCTGGGCGGCGGCTGTGAACTGGCGATGCTGTGCGATTTCATCATCGCTGCCGACACCGCCAAGTTCGGCCAGCCCGAGATCAATCTGGGCGTCATCGCGGGGCTTGGTGGCAGTCAGCGTCTGACCCGCTTCGTTGGTAAGTCCAAATCGATGGATATGAACCTGACAGGCCGCTTCATGGACGCGGAAGAGGCCGAGCGCGCGGGATTGGTCAGTCGTGTCGTGCCCGCCAAAAAGCTGATCGAAGAGGCAACCGGTGCGGCGCAGAAGATTGCAGAGAAATCGCAGATCACGGCCATCGCGGCCAAAGAGGCTGTGAACCGCAGCTATGAGCTGCCGCTGAGCGAAGGCATGCTGTTTGAGCGTCGGGTGTTCCATTCGATGTTCGCGACAGAGGACCAGAAAGAAGGCATGGCCGCGTTTCTGGAAAAACGTGCGGCTCAGTTCCGCGACAAGTGATCGTAATCGTCGCTTAGTGATATTAGGCGGGCAGACCCCGCCTTTTTCCCTCATCACATACTGGAAGAATCAGCTTGGCAAACCTGCCAAACTTGGTTAGAGACCGCCGTCATACATGCGCGTGCGGCCCGCTTGGCCCGACTCACACTCGTGATTTCTGATCCGGTGCGGATATGTCCGTGGCGCGCAACCCAAGATAACCGTACCGAACAAAAGGTCAGAGACACATGGCAAATTCGCCCCAGGCAAAGAAACGCGCCCGTCAGAACGAGAAGCGCTTCGCCGTCAACAAAGCGCGTCGTTCGCGCATCCGTACCCACCTGCGCAAAGTTGAAGAAGCGATCGCATCCGGCGACAAGGACGCAGCTACCGCAGCCCTGCGCGCCGCTCAACCCGAGTTGATGCGTGGCGTCACCAAAGGCGTCTTCCACAAGAACACCGCAGCCCGCAAAATGTCGCGCCTGTCGGCGCGCGTCAAAGCGCTGGGCTGATTCTTTGGGAAAACGCGTCAAGCGTTGATTTACGAAAAAGGCGTCGCTGATTGCGACGCCTTTTTCATTGTTGCCGGAAAGCCGCGTCTTCACGAAGCCGAGAGATTCTTTCGCCCAGAACCCCGAGTCAATATCAGAGTTTCGTTGCCCGGACCCTTGAGCTCTTGCTACGACTTAGACAGCGATTCACTCGCTTGGGGGGACAGGCGGTTCCAAGGATCTGACCGACGGGCATCGGGAAGATTTAGGAACGAATGTTCGAAAGCTGGCTTCGGTCAGTTGGACGATCTGCTCTGGGTCTCGGGTTAGCCGAAGATCCTGGCCCTGTCGATAAATTGGAATATCATGCGCATCCCGGATTCCGGGTGTGCCCCCATTTTGGGGCCGTGCTGTATTGGACTGCGATGATATTCGAGCGTACCCGCCAGACCATCAGGTTTGGCGAAACGTTCCCTTGTGTGTGAGCGCCATAATGGCCCGTAATTCGGGACACATTAAAAAAGGCCTTAAGGCCAATAATGAATGGGATGCGTGAGGCGCCGAATGACACAAGAGAAATGGGGACAACTGCGTAGCAAATTGATGAAGGCGGTTGGGAAGAACAATTTTACCACCTGGATTGAACCCTTGGAGTTTCAGGAGTTGCAGGATGGTGTAGCGGTGTTCTCGGTGCCGACCAACTTCATGGGCAACTATGTCAGTCAGAATTTTGCGGACCTTATTCTCTATGAGCTGAACACATCGGGCGAAAAGGTTCAGCGCTTGGCATTTCGCACAGCGGCCAATTCGTCAGCCCGTCCCACATTGGTGGAAGAGCCCAAGCCATCTCCCGCGCCAGAAACCCGGCCCGCTGTTACAGATACAGCCAACGATGCGCTTGAAGCACTACAGGCTGCGCCACTGGATGCACGGTTTACCTTTGATAGCTTTGTTGTTGGCAAACCCAACGAACTTGCACATGCCGCAGCTCGCCGCGTATCCGAGGGTGGCCCGGTAACTTTCAATCCGCTCGTTCTCTACGGCGGTGTTGGACTGGGTAAAACCCACCTGATGCACGCGATTGCGTGGGAGTTGAAAACCAAGCACCCCGAGTTGAATGTGCTTTATCTGTCAGCAGAACAGTTCATGTATCGCTTTGTGCAGGCTTTGCGTGAACGCCGCATGATGGATTTCAAACACTTGTTCCGTTCGGTCGATGTGCTGATGGTCGATGACGTGCAGTTCATCGCTGGCAAGGATTCGACGCAGGAAGAATTTTTCCACACGTTCAACGCGCTGGTGGATCAGAACAAGCAGATCATCATCTCGGCCGACCGCGCTCCGGGCGAAATCAAAGACCTTGAGGATCGCGTGAAATCGCGCTTGCAATGTGGCCTTGTCGTCGATCTTCATCCCACAGACTACGAATTGCGTCTGGGAATCCTGCAGAACAAAGTGCAGCAGTACAGCAGCACCTATCCCGATCTGACCATTGCTGATGGTGTATTGGAATTCCTTGCACACCGCATCTCGACCAATGTGCGCGTGCTGGAAGGGGCGCTGACCCGCTTGTTCGCCTTTGCCTCGCTGGTCGGGCGCGAGATCGATATGGAGCTGACGCAGGATTGCCTGGCCGATGTACTGCGCGCCTCCGAGCGCAAGATCACCGTCGAAGAGATCCAGCGAAAGGTCTCGGATTATTACAACATCCGCCTCAGCGATATCATCGGCCCTAAACGCCTGCGGTCCTATGCGCGTCCGCGTCAGGTGGCGATGTATCTGTGCAAGCAACTGACCAGTCGGTCGCTACCTGAGATTGGCCGTCGATTTGGCGGGCGAGACCACACCACGGTCATGCATGGCGTGAAGCGCATCGAAGAGCTGAAGTTGACCGATGGCCAGATTGCCGAAGATGTTGAGATGCTGCGCCGGGCCTTGGAAGCCTAAACCTCACTGAATCCTTGAAAAACACCCCGGACTATTGCGTTCGGGGTGTTTTCTTGTGCGCTATTGTCCACGGTTGAGAATGATCTGGTGTGTTTCACGCGCGCTGCTCTTGACCACCGAGGCAATCCGACCCAGAAATCCGTAAAAAATCCTTGTGCCTCAGGGCTGAGACGCTAACGTGCCAGTCCCGCCTATTTCGGCACGCAAGTCAAAGGAACAGAGGGTATGAAGATCAGCATCGAACGCGGCACCCTTCTCAAGGCCGTTTCGCAGGCCCAGTCAGTTGTCGAACGTCGCAACACCATTCCCATACTTGCCAACGTGCTGATCGAGGCCGAAGGCGATCAGGCGCTGTTTCGTGCCACCGATCTGGACATCGAAGTGGTCGACAAGGCCCCTGCGCAGGTCGAGAAAGCGGGCGCCACGACTGTTGCGGCCACAACACTACATGAGATCGTACGCAAACTGCCCGATGGGGCGCTGGTGACCCTAACCGCAGATAGTGCAGCTGGGCGGTTGACCGTGGAAGCGGGGCGCTCGAATTTTTCTCTGGCCACGCTGCCGAAAGAAGATTTCCCGGTTATGGCGTCTTCAGAATACCAATCGAACTTTACGGCGTCGGCGGCATTGTTGCGCCGGCTGTTCGATAAATCGAAGTTTGCCATTTCCACGGAAGAGACGAGATATTATTTGAACGGCGTTTACATGCACGTTGCGGATGGTTCCGAGGGCGGCAAGGTACTGCGTTGCGTGGCGACTGATGGTCACCGCTTGGCACGGATCGATGCGGATCTGCCGGATGGTGCAGCGGATATGCCGGGCGTGATCGTGCCCCGCAAAACCGTGGGCGAACTGCGCAAGCTGCTGGATGATGACGAGATGGACATCGCCGTCTCGGTCAGTGAAACCAAGGTGCGGTTTGCAACGCCTGACATCACGCTCACCTCGAAAGTGATCGACGGAACGTTCCCGGATTACACACGTGTCATCCCGCAAGGTAACACGCGCAAGTTAGAAGTGGACGCGGCTGAATTCGCGCAGGCCGTGGATCGTGTGGCGACAGTTTCGTCCGAGCGGTCGCGGGCCGTCAAACTGCAATTGGATGCGGATAAGCTGGTTCTGTCAGTGAATGCACCCGACAGTGGTGCGGCTGAGGAAGAGCTGGCAGTTGCTTACGGGGATGAGCGCCTGGAGATCGGGTTCAACGCTAAGTATCTGCTCGAAATCGCGTCTCAGGTGGATCGTGAAAATGCGGTGTTTATGTTCAACTCGGCAGGTGATCCGACGCTGATGCGCGAAGGCAACGACCAAAGCGCGGTATATGTCGTAATGCCGATGCGCGTCTGATTGCCTCGACTGGGTGATCTCTAACGAAAGAGAGGGGTCATGGGATTGGCCCTGACCGAGCTTACGGTCTCGCATTTTCGGTCTCATAAGCTGGCGCGCCTGTCGTTGGACGGGCGGCCAGTCGCGATCCATGGGCCAAACGGTGTCGGTAAGACCAACATCCTGGAAGCGGTTTCTCTGTTTTCACCCGGGCGCGGGATGCGGCGGGCAAGCGCCGCTGAGATGACACGGCGCCCCGAGGCGCTGGGGTGGAAGCTGATTGGGCTATTGAATGCGCAAGGACAGAATTTCGAGATTGAAACCTGGTCCGAAGATGGTGCGGCGCGGCAAGTGCGGATTGATGAGAAAACCTCAAGCCAGATTGAATTGGGAAAGCTGGCGCGGGTAGTTTGGTTAATCCCATCGATGGACCGTCTCTGGATCGAAGGGGCTGAAGGGCGGCGGCGGTTCCTCGACCGAATCGCGCTGAGTTTTGATCCGGCACATGCCGAGGCATCTCTGACCTATGAAAAAGCGATGCGCGAGCGGAACCGGTTGCTGAAAGAACAAGTTCGCGATGCCCATTGGTACGCGGCGCTGGAAGGGCAGATGGCCGAGATGGGGCATCGCATCCACGCCGCGCGGTTGAGTACGTTGGAGTATCTGCGCGCAGCACAGGACAAAGCTGAGACGGCCTTTCCGTCAGCGGATCTTGAATTGGTCCAAACCGAAGGTGCAATGCCTGAGACGGCGGAAGACTTGCGAGAAGCTTTGGATGAAAGCCGGTTTCGCGATCTGGCCGCCGGGCGGACTTTGGTCGGCCCGCATCGATCAGACCTGTATGGTGTATATTCCGCCAAGGGCGTTCCTGCCAAAGATTGCTCGACCGGTGAGCAGAAAGCATTGCTGGTGTCGCTGATCCTATCAAACGCGCGAGCGTTGGCGGAGATGGTTGGAGCACCTCCTATTGTATTGCTGGATGAGGTGGCCGCGCATCTGGATGCGGGTCGGCGCGCTGCGTTGTATGATGAGATTTGTGCGCTGGGCGCACAGGCCTGGATGACGGGCACCGGGCCTGAGCTATTTGCGGAATTGGGGGATCGAGCCCAAACGCTGGTCGTTACCGAAGGCGACGAGGGCTCGGTCGTCCGCGTTTAGGCAGGCTCGCCGACTTTGCGTTCCCAAAGGAAGCCGCGCATCACTTCGTCGACCGGGGTTTTGGCCATGTGGTTGACGTAGTTCGACATGGTTTTTTGTGCCAGACCCAGCACGACATCCAGGACCGCACGGTGGGAATAGCCAGCGTCAAAGAAGGCCTGCAACTGTTCTTCAGTCGGGTTTCCACGGGTTTCCATCACTTGCAGGGTAAAAGTGCGTAGCGCTTCCAGCTTGGCCGTGGGCAGCGGCGTTTCGTTGCGCAGCGCCTCGGTGATCTCGTCAGAGACCTTCATCATCTTTGCGATGCCGGTATGCGCAGGCACGCAGTAATGGCATTCGTTTTCGACATTGATGGTTTGCCAGACAACGGTTTTTTCGTCGTTGTTGAAATCGGTCTGCAGAAACAGGCCGTGCAGAACCTGATAGCCTTCCAGATGCTGGGGGCTTTCAGCCATTACTTTATGAAGACCGGGCAGGCGGCCGAATGCAGCCTGAGATTTCTCAAGCAGCGGCTTGGACCCTTCCGGGGCGGTTTCTAGGTCGTGAGACGGGAAATTGGCCATGTCAAAACTCCTGTTTCTGGCGCGATGAGTCGTATTTAGGGTTTCTTGAGCGATCACTCAAGTATATATTTGAGCGAACGTTCAAGAATTGGTGAAACGATGCCCCGCAAACCCTCATATGACCGAGACGCGCTTATCGCGCAGGCGCGAGACATTTTTTGGCGTCACGGCTGGGCGGGGACATCGCTTAAGGATCTCGAGCGAGAGCTGAAGCTTAAACCGGGCAGCTTCTACGCGGCGTTCGGGTCGAAAGATGCGCTCTACGCCCTGGCGTTAGAGCGGTATACTCGGGAAGGGGTTGCCAATATGAAGGCTTTGGCGCAGGAATTGGGCCCGCTTGGTGCTCTTAAGGTGCAACCTCGTCGTGTGATCGAGGCGTCGGAACTGCCAACAAAAGCCTGCATGTTGGCGAAGACTTATGCGGAATTGCAAGCCAAAGACCATGATTTGGCTGATCAGGCGCAAACCCATATGGCTGACATGAAAGCTTGTTTTGCGGACCTCTTTCGCAGCGCGCAGAAGGCCGGAGAAATCGCGCCAAGTCATGACCCGGATCGCTTGGCGGCGCGCTATCAATCCGACCTTCTGGGGTTGCGATTGTCAGCCGAACGGGACGATGTGAACGCGGCAGAAATTGCCGAGGATATTGCAGCAGACCTTGATCGGCTTTGATCCGCAAATTAAGCGGATCAGAACCACAAAATATGGGGGGAGCACGTGACAATCCCCACCAGAAAACGTATAAGTTACCAAAATAATATAGGTACTAACGGCATGTCCGAAGACGCACAGGCACCCCAAGAATACGGCGCTGATTCCATCAAAGTTCTCAAAGGCTTAGAGGCAGTTCGCAAACGTCCCGGTATGTATATCGGGGATACGGATGATGGTTCGGGTCTGCACCATATGGTGTACGAGGTTGTCGATAACGGAATTGACGAGGCACTGGCCGGTCATGCCGACCATGTGACTGTAAAAATTCACGCTGATTCCAGCGTTTCGGTCAGCGACAATGGACGTGGAATCCCGGTGGATATCCACCCCGAGGAAGGCGTTTCAGCGGCTGAAGTCATCATGACCCAACTGCACGCTGGCGGTAAGTTCGACAGCAACTCGTACAAGGTGTCAGGCGGTCTGCATGGAGTGGGCGTCTCGGTGGTGAATGCGCTATCCGATTGGCTGGAACTGCGCATTTGGCGGGCCGGCAAGGAACATGTGGCGCGTTTTGAGGGCGGTGAGACGGCGGAACATCTGAAAGTCGTCGGCGAGTGCGGCGATCGCACGGGAACCGAGGTACGATTTCTGGCCTCGACCAACACGTTCTCGAACCTCGAGTACTCGTTTGAGACGCTGGAAAAGCGCTTGCGCGAGCTGGCCTTCCTGAACTCAGGCGTGCGGATCATCCTAATCGACGAACGCCCTGCTGAGCGGCTGGAAACCGAGCTGTTCTACGAGGGCGGCGTCAAAGAGTTTGTCAAATATCTCGACCGGTCCAAGACCCCGGCGATGCCCGAACCGATTTATATCAAGGGCGAGCGTGACGATATCGGCGTGGAAATCGCCATGTGGTGGAACGACAGCTATCATGAGACCGTGCTGCCCTTCACCAATAACATCCCGCAGCGCGATGGCGGCACCCATGTGGCTGGGTTCCGCGGCGCGCTGACCCGGACGATCAACAACTATGCGCAGTCCAGCGGCATAGCAAAGAAGGAAAAGGTCAGCTTCACCGGTGACGATGCACGCGAAGGCCTGACCTGCGTGTTGTCTGTGAAAGTGCCCGATCCGAAATTCTCGTCCCAGACCAAGGACAAGTTGGTCAGCTCTGAGGTGCGCCCGGCGGTCGAAGGTCTGATGAACGAGAAGCTGGCTGAATGGTTCGAAGAGAACCCGAATGAGGCTAAGGGGATTGTCGGTAAGATCATCGAGGCGGCTTTAGCGCGCGAGGCCGCCCGTAAAGCTCGCGAATTGACCCGCCGCAAGACTGCGATGGATGTGAACTATCTGGCTGGTAAGCTGAAGGATTGCTCTGAAAAAGATCCGTCCAAGACTGAAGTTTTCCTGGTCGAGGGGGACTCGGCTGGTGGTTCTGCCCAGACCGGTCGGGATCGGCTGACTCAGGCTGTTCTGCCTTTGCGTGGCAAAATCTTGAACGTGGAACGGGCGCGGTTTGACCGGATGTTGTCGAGCCAAGAGATCGGTAACCTCGTGATGGCGTTGGGCACCGGCATTGGCCGCGACGAATTCAACATCGAAAAACTGCGTTACCACAAAATCGTCATTATGACGGACGCAGATGTTGACGGCGCGCATATCCGCACCCTCTTGTTGACCTTCTTCTACCGGCAAATGCCAGAGTTGATCGAGGGCGGGTATCTCTACATCGCTCAACCACCGCTATACAAGGTTTCTAGAGGTAAATCAGAGGTTTACCTGAAGGACCAGGCTGCGCTGGATGATTATTTGATCAATCAGGGCGTCGAAGGCGCAGTACTTAAATTAGGCTCGGGCGAGGAAATCATCGGCCAGGACCTGACCCGCGTAGTGGATGAAGCGCGCCAGCTGAAGCGTGTGCTGGACGCCTTCCCAACGCATTATCCACGCCATATTCTGGAGCAGGCTGCTGTAGCCGGTGCTTTCGTGCCCGGCGCTGTTGATGCCGATTTGCAGGGCGTGGCCGACAAGGTCGCGGCGCGCCTTGACTTGATTGCACTGGAATACGAACGCGGCTGGCAAGGCCGCATCACACAGGATCACGGCATCCGCCTCGCGCGCATCCTGCGCGGTGTGGAAGAAGTACGCACACTGGACGGCCCCATGTTGCGTTCGGGTGAGGCTCGCAAAACCGGCAGTTTCACCCAAAGCCTGCAAGAGGTCTACAACACCCCCGCAACGTTGGTGCGTCGCGATCGGGGTCAAGTCATACACGGCCCGCTCGACCTGCTGCGCGCGATTCTGGAAGAAGGCGAAAAGGGCTTGTCGCTGCAACGCTACAAAGGTTTGGGAGAGATGAACCCCGATCAACTCTGGGAAACAACGCTGGACCCGGACGCACGGACCCTTTTGCAAGTACGCGTGGATGATATGGTCGAGGCCGATGATCTGTTCACCAAGCTTATGGGTGATGTGGTAGAGCCACGCCGTGAATTCATTCAAAAGAATGCTCTGAGCGTGGAGAATTTGGATTTTTGAGCGGTTGTAGGTTTGCGCATAACACTTCGCGCACCCCATAAGTTTACGTAGTTCGCCCATAGTTTTGCGCTGCGCGTTTGTCTGCATTAGCGACGAATTCAATCAGTTTATGGCTTAGTCGTCGCGGTTATGGCCCTTTGCATTGCTCAATCCCGCAAAGGGCCTCCCTAAGGAACCTTGGATTCTCGCGAAGGTCTGCGATGCGCAGTAAGCGGACTTTGCAAAGTCTTTGGTACGGGTAGCAACAGAAGCCTATTTTCGCAGTATTCCGGGCCTACCCACAATGCCTCGACGAGAGACGAGGCGTTCCTCACCGCCTGCAAGGATGTAAGGACATGACGACACGCACATCGAGCCAGCTAGAACGGCTGTAGAAAGCTCAGCACCTCTCACCTGCTTACCAATGGACAGTGCCTCGGAAACCACTCCTCCCGGGCTGTGGAGAGCCACAAGGTCGGCGATCATTAATTCTACTGCCCTGAATGCATCCGCCCAATGGCATTTTCAAAGCGGTAGAAAGAGCATAACCAAACGAGTGAACCCACGCATCAGCATGAATACTAATGACGCCGTGATTGAGTTGGCGTTGCAAGGTCATGGGATCGGACGGCTTTTGTCGTATCAGGTGGCACCCTACATTGCAGATGGGCGGCTCAAGACTGTCATGAAGTCATATGAGCCACCCGAGGTTCCCATCCATCTTGTGCATCAAGAGGGTCGAACCGTGTCTGCGAAGGTACGCGCTTTTGTTGATTTTCGGTCGAACGTCTCAAATCGGATTCCCTTATTGGCCAGAACCAAACTCAGGCCTAAGCGCAAGACCAACAATTAGGCAATATCGCGTTATTCAGCCGCCGCTGCGGATGAGGCGGTCCATGCATTTGGGACAAACGCATCATCCAAAGCCGTTTCCGCCACATGGTTCGTATAGTTCGACAGGATTTTCAACGCTGTGCCAAGGATGACTTCCAGCATGGTCTGGCGGGTATAGCCAGCCGTCAGAAACGCCTCGACCTGTGCGTCGCTGGGCCAGCCTCGGCTTTCGTTGATCACGATGACGAATTTGCGCAGTGCTTCCAATTTGGGGTCGGCGATAGGGCTGCCATCGCGTAACGCTGCGATCACGTCTTCGGGGACACCGGCCATCTGTGAAAGAGTGGTATGGGCGGCCATGCAGTACTTGCACCCGTTCAACCGGTTGTTAGTCATAAGGATGATCTGGCGCTCAGTCTCTGACAGGCTGGTCTTTCCAAAGATGTTGGAAAGTGTCGTATAGCCTTCCAAAATTGCGGGCGCTTCGGCCATGGCCGCATAAAGGTTGGGCACAAAACCATATCCTTTCAGCGATGCTTCCAGAATTGGTTTCGCGGCATCAGGGGCTGAGGCGATTGTATAGGTCTCAAAATCAGTCATGTCTGGTTTCCTTTGGGAAGAGTTTTCGACGCTCGCGAATTGTCATTGCGGACAGGGCGTCTTGGAGAAATGCCGGCCTTTTGGGGAGGGGAGAGGCAGCGGTGGCTCCGACCGGCAAAAGCCACCAAATTCCTCGATCAAAGGCTGCTGACAGGCGTGTGGTGGATGTCTGCCCACTTGGCATGGGCGCCTTGGATCACGGTCTCTTTGTCCTCAAGGTATTTCTTGAAGATGTCCTCATTCACAAAGAGATAGAGCTTGTTGTCCACGATATCGGCATACCGAACATCGCCATCAAGCTTCTTGCCTACATAGACGCCAAAGGCGCAGAACCCGCCGAATTGAGGCAGATGTGCCGTCGGATCCGCCTCGAATGTGGCTTGCGCTGCCTGCGACGCAAAATAGTAGTCCACTCCATCATGGGCCGATGTAAAAGTGGCGTTGCCCATTTCGGGTTTTTCGGCTTCAAACATCGATACAGGATCGACGCCATGCATGCCGAGGGGCTGCCCGGTCAAGGTAAGACTGTTCGAAACGTTGTATTCATCGTCAGCCAATGCCGCCGCCGCCAGGGCGAGAGTCAACGCTGTTGTAAGTGCGGGAAATGTAAAGATGCGTGTCATGATATGTCCTTTCAGGATGTCGGGATCAAATTTGAAGATCGATTTGGGTCAGGCCGATTGGCCAATGCGCTCAACCGCGTCGTCGGTCCACCAGACGCCGTTGGCGACCATTCGGAAGTTGATTATGGCGGCGAGATACCCGTCACCTTCAGGCACCTTGGCCCCGGCTGTGGCATCGCGAACGACAGCGACTTCGTAGCCCAGCTCCAGCAGCTCGTAGAGATGCGCCTGCGTACACAGGTTCGCCGACATCCCCGCGAGGATCACCTTGTCGATCTTGCGTTTACGCAATTGCAGGTTCAGGTCATTCTGAGCAGGGCTATAAACCTTGTGTGGCGAGCAAATGATGGTTTCGCCATCCTCGATGTACTTCTTGTATTGCGGCATCCAGTCGGCACCTGAGCCCTCGAAGTTGTCCAAATTGAGCGGTCCCAGGCGGTCAAACATGCCGATGCTGTGCATCGTGGCTTCCAGAGTGCCCTCGAACTCCCACTTGTGGTCATGCGGGTAGTAATAGTGGGGCGAGATGAAGACCGGCATCCCCGCAGCCTTGGCGGCAATGAAAAGCCGTTCGATATTATCGACCGTGCCCTGTTCGGTCACGCTTTCGCCAACGACACCCCACGTCACACCGTCTTCTGACAAAAAATCAATCTGGGGGTCGGTCACCACAAGCGCAGTACGCCCCGGCTCGATGGTCATGTCGATTTGGGGAAGGCCTGGATTTTCCGGGTCAGCATAGTAGGCGCGTGCTTCGTCGGTCGCGGCAAGGGCCTGCCCGCCAGCCACTATTGTTGTACCTGCCGCGGCCGCACCGGCGGCTTGTTGCAAGAGTCGCCGGCGCGCCATATCAACGCGTTCGGGCGTGACGTCGCAAGCGCAGCTTGCTCCATGTTTGTGGTCATGATTGCTCATTGCAAATTTCCTTTGTCTGAGAGGGGCAAATGGGTTTGCTTTACTCGGGAGCGCCCCAGGTGGATCTGACAAAGAAGAAGTTAGGCGCCACATCGATTGAGGTATCGGCCCGCCCTGCCAAGGTTTTGGCCGAACCTGCCATGTGGTCTTGAGGTGTGTGCCTAGTCGGAGGTCGCCTGCTGCCTGAATCGTGCCGGAGCCTGGCCAACCCAGCGCTTGAAGGCGCGGCTGAACGTGCTCTGTTCCGAAAACCCGGTCATAAAGGCGATCTCGGCTATGGAAGCCTTACCGTCACGGAGCAGGTCACGAGCGAGTGCAACTTGTGCCTGACCAAGAACGTCGCGATAGGTCAGCCCTTCTTCGGCCAACCTGCGGTAAAGAGTGCGCTCGCTCATTCCCATCTCTTGGGCGACATGCGCCGCCTGCGGTGCGCCGTTACTTAGGGCTGGCGTAAGCCGGTGGACAATTGCTTGGCTCAGTGAGGTGTCGTCATCGCGAGAGTTGAACTCCTCATCCAGGTGCTTCGTCATGAAATCTGACAAGCCCGGATCGCCAAGACGATTTTCGCTTTCCAGCATAGCAGGGCGCATAGCAATGGCGTTGTGGTCAGTACCAAATTGCACGGGACAAGCAAAATGCTGGGCGTAACGTTCATGCTCTTGTCGGCACGCATGTTTGAACGCGACATATTCGAGCGACAATCCAGCACCCACAAACCGATACATATTCCGTGCAAAGGCGGCAAGCGCGCATTCGTTGCGCAATTCCAAGGCGGCGCGATGTGGCGTTTGCCCTTCAAATATCCAAAGGACCGGATCGCCGGTTTCGTCAAGTCTGTAAACTGCGGTGTCCGTGACGAGACGAAAATAACGTTCAATCCGTTGCAAAGATTCCCGCAAGGTGGGAGCTGTCTTTACAGCCAGGCCAAGGACGCCGAGATCATCGGTCGCAATCGCGTTCGCATAGGCCTCAACCAACGCAACCTCATCCGCTTGTTGCGCACGAATCCAATCTATCAAATCGAAATACGCATCATCCGCCAATTGGCCGTCTTGAGCTTCTGGTAAACGCAGCACGACAGCGCCATTCGAAATCAGGGCGCCATCGTCGTTCAGCGTCATCCCGGCGGCGTTGGCCATCGCGCGGGCGAATGCGTAAGTTACACTTGCCATACAGTGAGATTAGCACTGGAATGCTCTTTCACACCAGATCGTCCCACCCAGTGATAGTTATAATAAATAAAGACAGCCTCGATCTTCGGGCGCTTGAGGATAAATGCGCCAAACTGATAAAACTCGTCATCAGGTTTTCTGAACGGTATCGTCCGAAAGCGTGAAGAAGCATGCAGTCATAGAGGTCATGGTAGATGGGCGAAATTTTTATATCTGTGCTGCTGCCGCTCGCAGTTGTTGTCATCATGTTCTGCCTTGGCCTCGGACTCACAGCGGCTGACTTTCAACGCATCGGACGACGTCCACGTGCCTTTTGCGTCGGGGCTCTCAACCAGATCATTTTGCTGCCTTGCATCGCTTTGATGGTGATCTTTATCTTTGGGATTTCCACCGAGACAGCCGTTGGCATTATGATTTTAGCGGCCTGTCCGGGCGGGGCGATCAGTAACATCGTAACCAAGCTTTCGAATTGGGATGTTGCTTTGTCCGTTACTCTTACAGCAGTCTTCAGTCTGACTTGTGTCGTTACCGTACCGCTTATCCTGGGGTTTTCGATGCAGATGTTCATGGGGGCAACTGCGCCCGCCATCGACATCTCTTCGACGGCTTTAGCAATGTTTTTTTTAACAGCTTCTCCAATCCTAGTCGGGGTGACCGCGCGGTCATTGGCGCCGCGTATTGTAGCCGCTGTCGAACCAGTCTTTAGCAAGGTCTCTATGCTACTTTTTGCGCTGGTCATTGGAGGCGCGATCATTTCAAACTGGGTGGTGGTCGCGGATAACTTCCTTAGGCTTGGACCCGCACTTTTGGTTGTAGGTGCGTCACTCACGTTTATTGGCATCATGAGTTCAGGGATGCTCGGATGCACAGACATCGAGGCGAAGACGATTTCAATTGAGACCGGCGTTCAAAACGGAGCTTTGGGGATCGCAATTGCCACCTTGCTGTTGCCTAACACCAATGGGTTAAGCGAATATGCCATCCCATCCGCAATTTATAGCGTGGTCTGGATCGTAACAATGTTGCCTGTGTTCGCTTTCCTTGCGCGAAGAAGCCCAATTTTATGATCCTGACGCCTATTTGCCAGCTCTGATTATGGGCTGGGCCAAGTCCCTTAGTTTCCATGCCGGAGCGCCATCTGGTCAAAGAGCGATCAAGGAGCTCCCAAGCCCTCTGTGGAACGGCCGCTTTGGCGATTTTCCCTGTTGGAGGGGAAAACTGTTGCCGCCAGTGCGGTGGATCCTGCGTCAGCGAAGGTGTAGACTCCAAGGTCAGTTTTGTCCGCAAGGCGGAAGTCACCACGCTTGGATGTGAAGCCCCGGTTTTGAGCTCAATCCATCCTTTGAAGACTTACGAGAACGGCTCAAATGAAATTGCCTTTAACCAAACGACGAACTTGCTGGGGTCTCGTTAGGCAAACCTGCCGTTCGTAGTGTTCCAACGGAAATTCTGTGCGGAACCCGGATTTGCGTTAAGGTTGCGTACACATCGTTGCTTCCTCATTTTGAGACGAAGTGATCCAAAGCAAGATTGAAAGAGAATTGAATGAAACGCCTGTTTCCATCTCTGCCCGAGAACGCGACACTGGGAAGTGTTTATCAAGCCTTTCCGGACAAGCTTTCTCCGCTTTGTGCGTACGAAAGCTTGGTGATGAGAGGAGAGAGCGACCTATCGGTTGCCCAACGTGAATTGATTGCAGCCTATGTCTCGGGCTTGAATGCTTGTGCGTATTGCCATGGCGCACACATCGTTTTCGCCAAAGCCTACGGCATTGAGGTCGAGACAATCGAGGCACTGATGGAAGACCGCGATACGGCACCAATCGAAGACCATCTCCAACCGTTACTGGCATACATTGAAAAGCTCACCGTCTCGCCATCGCGAATGACAGAAGCCGACGCAAATGCGGTCTACGCGGCAGGCTGGTCAGAGAGCGCGCTGTTCGATGCTATCCAGGTCTGTGGTGTCTTTAATCTCGTGAACCGTTTCATAGAAGGAACCGGTGTCCAGAGCCCTGGCAACGACCCAAGACAAGCAGACGAAGCCACTTTGGATCGATACCGCAGCGACACTTTCTATACCGATTTCGGACGAGAGAACGGCCTCGACATCCCTTGAATTGATGTTGCTCGAACTTTCGAACGACGACAAAAAGCTGGCCCGATATCGCGGCAGAAGCGGCCTTATCTCCCGAGGTTAACCAATACGTCGATACCAGTCGGCGCATTCATTTATTGTTGGTGGATCCATGCTCAAAACTCAACGATCCATCCTGCTTTTCTTAGATAACCCAATTTCTGATAAGTTTTGGAGACTTGTGGTCTTTGTAAGGGGAGCGAGTTGCTTAAATTTGACGCTGAAACAACGAAATTACTTGAAATCGCCTATCAAGGCGCAGAACTGACGCGGCGAAGACAGGCTTCATTTGATGCGCTGTGCCCGGCTCCTGGTGAAACTATTTTGGACATCGGTTGTGGCAACGGGATGTTAACAGTTGAGTTGGCCCGGGCAGTTGGCTCGGATGGCTATGTCATCGGGATCGACCCAAGCGCTGACATGACGGCAGCTGCTAGAGAACGGTGCAGCGACTACGCAAACGTGGAGTTTCGTGCTGGTGCCGCAAATAGCTTGCCCATTGAGGATGAGAGTGCTGACAAGGCCGTCTCGGTACAGGTCTTTGAGTACATCGAAGACGTAGACGGTGCGTTGGCTGACACGCTGCGGTGCGTCAAACCCGGCGGGCGCCTCGTCATCAGCGATCTACACTTTGGCAGCTTGATCTGGTTCAGCGATGAGCCCGACAGAATGCAAAAGATGCTGACTTCCTGGAACCAGCACTTTGTGAGTGGTTCCCTCCCGGAAAGACTGCCCGCACTGATCAAAGCGCGTGGCGACCATGTGGAAGATGTATTGTCGTTCACAATGACAGATCACCAGTTAAAGCCTGATGGCCTCGCAATCATGATGATGCACCTCATGAAGCAATACGCTGTTGCAAATGATCATGTTGACCCCGCTTTTGCACTATCGTGGTTTGACGAACAGTTCAGCCTTGCAAAAGTTGGGCGCTTCTTCTTTTCGATGACCCAATTTATCGTCGTGGTGCGCAAAAAGGATTGATCGTTCTACAACGCGCCCCTTGACCTCGGCTGCGCTCGCTAAACCATCTTATGGAGCAGGGTTGGTGGCTGACTGTTGTCTACCGTCGCAACTCGAATGCCAAGAGTTAGGGCCGCCTCGAAATCAGTGTTGCAAATACCTGATAGCCAAAAAGTGTGCGCTCTCTTGCTCGACGGCGATACTCGGCGACCAATCCATTGTGCAGATCCTCTCCAATTTCACCGCGTTTCATTAGCACCTTTCCAGTCTCTTCGACCCAAGGGAGCATTTGGTCGTTGTCCAGAATGCTTCTGCTTTGAAGACTGAAGTCTTCAACTGTGAACCCCGCATTGGAGGCCAGGCCGCGCAGCTTGGCGACAACAAATGGGTCGGTCACGAACTCGTTCACAAATATCTTGGCGCAGGCGCCCAGGGGATCGTTCGGCATGTTTCCCAGTGACGCTTTCGAAAAGTCAGCGTCACACACTACGAGACACCCCCCCGACCGAAGGACGCGCCCTGCTTCGGCTAAAAGAGGTGCCGGATCTTCCACATGGGTAAGCACTGTGTGCATTATCACGTTATCAACTGAGCCATCATCCAGGGGAAGCGACGCTCCTCCTGCGACCTCAAACTCCACATTGTCGTGGCCCCCAACCCGCGCCCTTGCTTCGGTCACAAAGCCTACAGACGGCTCGAAACCAATAACACGCGCGGGTTTGGCCTTCTCCGCAATGCGGCGCGTGACAGCTCCTGCACCGCATCCGACTTCAATCGTTAGGCTATCTTTCGCAAACAAAAGTTTGGCCAGATAGTCTGAAACGATCTTTTCCATTGTGGGGTCGGCCTGACGCGCGTCCATCGAGTCGGCAAATGCGGAAATGAACTCCGCTCCCGCAGCATCTACATCTTGAAACGGATCAGCCATCCCCACCAGCCTCCAATACTGCTCAGTATTCTCTACCAAAAATCCTAGCATCACCTGAATCAAGCACAAGCCGTGCCGAAATGCTTAACTTGGGGCAAATAGGAGGTTTATGCCAAGGGCAAGGAGCTTCAGTAAAAAGCCCTGAGCGAACCTCGTATTCAGGCAGTTGGAGTAGAGGGCCGCATCATCTATCGTCGAACGCATGTCGAACAAGGGGCAACAGTTGCAACGAAGGTTGGCGGCAATTCTAGCCGCGGATGTCGTTGGGTATTCGGCGCTTATGCACCAAGATGAGCAAGCCACAATTCTAATGCTTGATCACCTGGAAAGCGACATCTTCGCCCCAACGATAGCAGGCCAGTCAGGTCGTGTCGTGAAAAGCATGGGCGATGGTTGGTTGGTGCAATTTGACAGCGCGGCGCGAGCTGTAACCGCAGCAATCCGGCTACAAGAGCAGTTGGCTGAACACTCGTTAATGAACCTGCGGATCGGCGTTCATGTGGGCGATGTCACAGAAAAAGGTGACGACATTCTGGGCGACGGCGTGAATATTGCCGCTCGGCTTGAGAGCATTGCGCCAACCGGTGGCATCGCAATTTCTGAACCCGTACACTTGAACCTTGAACACACTCTGGCAGACGCATTCAAAGCTGTAGGGAGAAGAGGCTTAAGAACATCCAGCGCAGCCTGGATGTGTGGATTCACGATGGACCACACCTGGGTGCATCGCAAAGCTCGCCTTCTTTCACAGAGACGAGCTTGCCAAAGTTATCCATCCATCCTGTCACGTGCAGCGACCAAAGCACTGAGTTAAAGGAAATGGCCGCGGCTCTCACTTCAGATTTCGGTTCTTATTTTCGAACGATCAACTGGTTAAACGCAGCGATATCTTCCACAGAACCATCAGAGGGATATGCACTTCGCGGTGTGTTGCGTGGACACGGCGACCGATTGCGTCTGGAAGCCCGCTTAAGTGACTCTTCTAGTTCTGAAATCTGGACCCAGAAGTTCGACGGTTCGGTCGATGCCATCTTTGATTGGCAGGACGAGGTCGTGGAAAAGCTATTGGATGCGGTTAGCGGAATCTTGATCCAGTCTGAGACCGCAAAGCTCTCCGCGTTGCCAGAAGACGAACTGACAGCCGAGCAATGCGTTTTGATGGGCATGATCGCTTGGTCGGATGCCGGCATCGGCAGCTAAGAAGAGGCGCTATCGTACCACGCCAGGGCCATAGAAACCAAACCAACCCTCGCGGCGGCCTATGCGGAAGCTATTTGGACAATGAATGGCGCGAGCACCTATGATCTTCGTCGCGAACTGTCATCCTACTATGAGAAACTGCCAGACTGGATCGAGGCCGGACGACACATGGCGGGGCAAAGCCCAACTCTTGATCTGAGTGTCGCTGTGGCTGACTACAATGTAGACAGAGATGCGGATCGGCTCTCCGTGGCGCTTGAGCAAATCCGGCAAAGGGCGCCATTGGATGCCCGTCTGCATTTGTTTATGGGGTGGGGGTACAACTGGGCTGGGTTTCCTAAAATGGCACTAAGCTGTTTTCAGACGGCGCTTCGGTTGGGCCGATATGGTGCCGTTTTCGTGGGGGCTTCCGGAGGTGCTGCCACCTCTTGCGTAATGCTTGGTCGAGACCGCGATGCTATCGCCTACGCAGAGGCAGGTTTGCGCTTTTCAAAGAACTATGCCCCGCTCCACAGCACGAGGGCTGCTGCTCACGCAATGCTTGGGGAACCTGAAGAGGCGTCTGCTGCTTTGACGCAAATGCTGCAAATGGAACCTGGTGAGACGATTTCGAAGTGGCGTAGCAACGTGGACTATGGTGGCTCTGAAGGCGCTGAACGTTACTTTGAAGCGCTTCGCAGGGCAGGGTTGCCAGAATAGCAGTGCCGGAACCAAGTTGAGTTGGTTAATTCGAAAGCTTGTTAACGCATCTTTTTTACTAAAAGGCTCGGATTTGATTGTCCGCTTCGGGCTGCGACCAGTCAATCATGCAAGCCGCAGAGAACGGAAACACTGAGCCCATACCTACCAAATGCTGCGCATAGCGCGAGTGACTGATTTGGACTTCCTACGCTCGAATCTCTTCACGCATAAACTCGACAAAGGACTTAACACGCGGCTTTCGAAAGGCCGAAGGCAACTGCACGCTTTGGATCGGCAAAGTGCGGGAATGGAACTCCGGAAAGAGTTGCACAAGACGTCCGGTTTCAAGGTCGTCCCCCAAAAACACATCTGGGCATATGAAGATGCCGCTCCCTGCGCGCGTCGGAACGAGGCAGGCGGGAGGACTGTTTGCGAGAAATGGGCCAGAGACAGGCACCTGCACGGTTTGCCCTTCGATCTGGAAGGGCCAGCGGTTTGGATCCGGGTTGTTCGCATCTCGAATGCAAATGTGGTCCGAGAGTTCCGCAGGATGTGAAGGTGCGCCATGTTCTTCAAGGTAGGAAGGGGTCGCGACGACTTTCATATGCGTTTCACCAAGCTTGCGAACGACCAAACTGGAGTCACTGAGCGCGCCGATCCGTATTGCGATATCGAAACCGCCCTTGGCCAGATCGGCATAATGATCCGACAAGTCCAATTCGACCGTGACGTTCGGGTGTTGCTCTACGAAGCGGCTTGCTGCTTTAGCCACCGCCGTGTCGCCATAGGTAAGGGGCGCGGCCACACGAACGATGCCCTTCAAGCCCTCTGAAGCGTCAAACTCAGTCTCCAACTGCTCCATCTCAGCCAGCACTCGTCGCGCTCCTTCCAGATATCGCTCCCCCTCGTGGGTCAGCGACATAGACCTGGTGGTGCGATGGAGAAGATTCAGCCCAACCATGTTTTCGAGCTGTGCGACACGCTTGCTGACCAGCTTGTTTGAAATGCCAAGCCGTTGTCCGGCGGCGGCAAAAGAACCGGATTCCACAACAGCCACGAAGCTCTGCATCCCGTCGATCCGGTCCATAGAATTGTCTCCATTTGCGCGATACACACTCGCTCTTATCGCCATTTTATGGAGAAAAGACCATCGCTAAGTTCCTCTCAAGCTTAATCGCAGGAGAAAAGAACATGGCAGCGTCAGACGCCCCCATCTCAATAGGTCAGGTCGCCCTGACGGTGCGCGATCTGGATAAGACCGCCACCTTCTATGAAGACGTGATTGGCCTCGGCCTGATCGAACGCGACGGTGAAAGCGCCTACCTCGGCACCGAGGCTGGAACGCTGATCGAGCTGCGCCAGGACCGAAACGCCAAACCCTTTCCTAAAGAGGCGGGGCTGTTTCACACGGCATTTCTGTTGCCTTCCAAACAAGACCTCGGCGCATGGCTGATCTACGCGGATGAGCGCGGTGTTCGCCTGGACGGGGCATCCCACCACGGTGTCAGCGAGGCGCTTTATCTGAACGATCCCGAAGGAAACGGCATCGAAATCTATCGTGACCTGCCTCGCAAAATGTGGAAACGCGAGGGCGATACCGTCCACATGACAACGCACCCGCTCGATCTGAAATCACTCACAGAAGATGCCACACAGTGGCAAGGCGCACCACAAGGCACAGTCATCGGACACGTTCATTTACGTGTCGGTGATGTCAGCAAAGCAGCGAAATTCGTTACTGACGAACTGAGTATGGTTCAGACCTTTGAGCTGCCCTCAGCCCGCTGGTTCGGGTCCGGTGGCTACCATCACCACCTAGCTACAAACGCTTGGCAATCCAAGGGAGCAGGCTCGCGCTCTGCTGGGGCCACTGGTCTCACAAGTGTTGAGCTGTTGGCAGACCCCAAAACTCTCACGCCCGGCCGCAAGGTCGACCCGTGGGGCACTGAATTCACGATCAACTCGGCGCAAGCCTGCGCCGCGTGAATATCGTCAAATCAAACCAAGAGAGGACAACAACAATGACACCTAAAGAGCTCGTATTGGAGGCTGTAGCCGCCATTTTCGTCAACTTCGACGCAACCGCAGCCGAACAACTGCTGGCAAATGACTACATTCAGCACAACCCTGCTGTACCCACAGGTGCCGCTCCAATCCTGGGGTTTATCCCCGGTCTTAAGGAAAGCGGGATCGAGGTGGACATCCACCGGGTCATCACGGAGGGCGATATCGTCGTCCTGCATACCACCTACAACAACGCCCAGGCGTTTGGTGCAGACACCTTGGTTGGCTTTGATGTCTTCCGCGTCGAGGACGGAAAGGTTGCAGAACACTGGGACAACCTGACACCAATCACACCGCCGAACCCGTCGGGTCATACTCAGACCGATGGTCCAACTGAGATAACCGATCTGGATAAGACCGCTGAGAACAAGGCGCTGGTCACAGACTTTGTGCACACCATCCTGAAGGATGGCGACGTTGACCGGATAACCGAATTTCTGTCGACGGAGACCTACATACAGCACAACAGCAACATTGCTGACGGTCTGGACGGTTTGGGTGCGGCTCTTGCAGGCATGGCCGAGCAAGGCATCCAGATGATCTACACGGACGTCCACATTGTTGTGGCCGAGGGCAACTTTGTCTTCACCGCCTCCGAGGGCACGTTTGCCGACAAGCCGACTGCCTTCTATGACCTGTTCCGCGTCGAAGACGGCAAGATCGTTGAGCATTGGGACGTAATCGCGGACATCCCGTCCGAGATGGCCCACGACAATGGAAAGTTTTGATCGGGTGCCATCATGAAAGCGTTCTTGATCACCCTGATAATGCTCGTAGGAGGTAACGCAATGGCACAAGACGTCGGCGTCATTGAAATTGTGACGATGGACCTTGCTGAAGGCGTTACACCGCAAGAGTTCGAACCTGTTGATAAAGTCATCGAAGATGAGCATGTCAGCAAACAACCAGGCTTTGTCTCGCGCCAAGCTGCATTCACAGATGGCAAATGGGCAGTGGTAGTTAACTGGGAAAGTGCCGAAGACGCCCAAGCGTCCATGGATAGCTTTGCATCAGCACCCGCTGCTGAACGATTCATGAGCATGATCGATGCAACCACAATGTCGATGACACGCTACAATTTAGCGCGATAGCAGACAAACAGAAGGGCGGCACTACGAGGTAGTTGCCGCCCTCCCCTGGTTGTTGTCGCGTTGTTCGGGATGCGCACTCACATGGCACGACATCTCGTTCTCGATAGCGAACTGTTAGGGCGCTAAATTGACAGTCTATCACTCCATAAGTTCGATCTCGCCCGGGCGCCACGATCCGTCGAACCAAGGCTCGAGAGGGCCATACAATCGCAGTACGGTCGACCAAGATTTGCCCGGCATCGTCTGTATCCAGTTGCCCTCTTTGCCTTCAGGCGCTTCAGGCGCGAACCAGACAGTGTAACTTCCGTCTTCATTCGCTTCCAATGTAGCTTGGTTGCTGTCGACCCCTGCGAGTTTCTGATCAGTTTCGAGCAGTGAACGGGTTTGGGTGTCGTAAACGACGAAAGACCAGTAATCCTGCGCGGGCGGATTTGGCGGGATGGTGACGGAATAGGTGTTGCTCCCATCGAAGTAGTTCCCGTCACTGTCCCGGTTTGCCAGCGCATATTGCGACCCGACACCAACCTTTTGTGCAACCATGGCAGGCGTAATGCCAGTCGCGTAGTAGTGGAACAGGGTCCGCGCATCGAGGATTTTCACGTCCCCCGCCTGGAACTCATGATTGCCACCGACGAACGCCGTCTTCCAATACCCTTCGTCATAGTAGAATGGCGCACGCGAGCGAGGAGCAAAATTCAACGACTTAGCCGCCGCCGTGCCCAATGCGACTGCCTCTGTGAGCAGCAGCCTCAGTTCGTCATCGGGTTCAAATGGTTCACCTTTTCGGATACCCAGCGAGAACATTGCTCCCATCAATTCATCGGGAAGTGCTCCTTCCGCTTCGTTGTCTACAACGGCCTTCATCTCTTCAAAGAAGGAAAAGTCATTGGCGTGTATCGTGTTGAACTGAAGATCAGTCAGGTTCACAAATTCCTGATCGGGCGGCGCGTCGCGGTCTTCCCACCGGTAAACACGAAGAGTTTCCTTCACACGATCCACTGCGGCTCCAACGCCGTCTTCCCCATAAAACGCACGCAACAGAAACCAGTTCCGATAGCTTGGCGGCTTCACAATATAGTAACCGTCGTCCGGCAACTCACCTTCATAGTCGGGCGGAACGATCAAGAACTTCCCACCCTCGCCAGCGTCAGGCCCAGCGTTCCCGATGTCAGTGACATAACGCATATAGGCATCGTTCACGAACCCCAGCATGCCCGGCGGCACGTCGTAAACCACTGGCCCTTCGGACAGGTCCGTACAGTTAAGAATGTAGATTGTCGTGGTGTTCGGCGTGAGAAGAAGCGAACGGGCGTTATACAGGTCTTCAAAGATCCCGATCTTCATCGGATCAACGCCAGCGCCCTCTTCGAGCCCGTGACACATTGCATATGTTGAGGCTGCAGGCATTCCATCCATGAATACCTGCATGCCACGCATGAAATTTAATGCGTTATACGACAGCTTAGCTGTATCCGGCGTCGGCAAGCCGTCAAAATATTCCAACGTTCCAAATCGTGTCTCCACCTGATCCGGTACGATTATGCTATCCGGAACTTCAGCCTTGTACTCTTGGGCTGGAGATTGCGATGCGAGTACCAGGGCGGTCAGCACGGCTAACGACTTTGTTTTCATTGTTCACTCCATTGGGAATTTTTGTTTGTTTTGATCAGTTTACTTTTTCTAGATCGCCCAGCATCCAGCCACTTTCCAACCATCCGTCTTGCGGCCCATATAGACGGAACAAAAGGAAGTACGGCTCTGTGGTTGGTATCCAGTTGCTTTCCTTGCCTTCCGGTGCCTCCGGTCCAAAAAAGATGTCGTAAGAACCGTCTTCATCGGCTTGCATAGAGTCTGTGTCGCGCTCGGACAGACCCACTGGATCAACGTTCCGGATGAAGCTCTTGGTCTCCATCGAATAAACAATCACGGACCAGAAATCGTCGGCAGGTGTGTCTGCTGGCACGTTAAGTCTGTAAGTCTGATTGTGGTCGTACATGTCGCCGTCGCTGTCGCGAAGGCCCGTCAGATAAAAGGTGCCGCCACCGAGTTGTTTCGGCAGGTACGTGATCCAGAAGTAGCTGCCGCCCGCACGCGCATCCACAAGTACCTCTGTCTCAGTCTCATACGGGAAGCCTGCCTCGGGTTGACCTTCGGCAAAGTCCCATATCAGCCACTGGCTTTTCATCTCGCCGCTATCGTCGACCCAGAGCGGTATCATGGCTTTGCCGGGCGTAACAAAGTAGTTCTGCATAGAGGCATACGCCAACAACAAACCCTCATTCATTGCTTTCAACTGAATTTCCGATGGTTCGAAAGGTTTTCCCTTTTCGATCCCGAGATCCTTCAGGAAATTTACCATGACCTTGTCTTGTTGTCTGACGGGGTTGTTTTGAACGTAATCATTCAAGTCCTGAAAGAAGGTCTCGTTGTAGTATGGAAGCGAGTCGTACGGCACTTCTGACGCTTCGAGATAGTTGTTGGGTGGTGGATTGTCAGCCTCAGACAGGTAGTACACTTTGATCGTCTGAGCGTACTCGGCCGCATCGGTGTCCGTTCCGCCATTCGTCAGTTTTGGCCGGAACGAAAAACCATATTCGTAGGTATCTGTTTCAAAGGGAAGGTATCCCGCTTCAGTTATTTCCTCCAGCGACATTTCCCCTTCGTAGCCTGGGGGTAGCATGAGGTACTTGCCGCCGGCACCTTCATCGAAACCATCGGGACCTACGTCCACAATAGGAACATCCCAAGCATTCACGATTGTACCGAAGTAGTTCACCTTGTCGGTGGCAGCGGGCACTTCAATGACAAGGGGACCGGGTTCGGAGGTCATTGAAGCCCAAGCATAGGCCGTAACATCGTTGGCCGTAAGAAACCCATGTTTGGAGTCGAACGGCTTGTTGAGATAAATGATGTCATTGTAGTCGCCACCGAGGTCGCGGCGAATGCCCTTGAGGAAATCGATCATACCGGCGGCAGGCATTCCCCAGATGGCCGTCTGGGTGGCACGCTGCACCATAATCTTGTACTCGATGTCCTCGACCTCGGCTGATCGTGCAAGGATGTCGCCCGTGTCGTTGAAGGACTGGGAGAAAACTGGTGAAGCAGAAATACCTGCGCCGAGCACCATTCCCAAAAAATGCATCGAAAAACCGCCGTGTAATGGCCGAAGTATTTTCATATTGCAATGCTCCCTGCTGTTTAGGGAAAGCTTGCACATCCGTTCAGCCGATGCGTATCATTTCACGACACGCGGGCGAACAAGCGGGTTGACGGATTGAACCTACCACCGATGATTTCGGCTAAGGCCTTGGGCGCGATGCCCCAGTTTGTGCTTGAGGCCGCTGGGGAAAGACGCTTGTTGCGTGCTTTTGACTCTGCCGTTCTTCCTGTTCACTTCATTGAGGAAAGAGGCGGTTACATCTCGGAGCATGCCTTGGCGACCTTTGTGCACGAAGCCGCACGATCCACGGGACAACAAAACATCGGATTGTTGTGGTCACCGTATCTCACTGTCGCTGACTACGGCGCCTGGGGGAGTTACGTTCTTTCTGCTCCAACGCTGGGGGCAGCGCTAATACGAGCTTCTGCCGTCATGCCATTTCATTCGTCTACGGATCGCGCGTGGCTTGAAACTTCGGGCACAAGCGCGCGCTACTGTTATCGTTTTGGACTTCGCTCGCATTTCGCGTATCCGGACATCGGCTTCTCGGCCGTTGGGGTTTTTTTGAGCATATTCCGCGCGTATTTAGGAAGCGACTGGAAGCCATCTGCCGTGCTCTTGGACTTCCCGAAGGTTCCTGGATTTGTCGAGGCAGAAGACACCTACGCTTGTCCTGTAATCTGGAACGCCTCCCGGCTTGGGGTTGATTTTGATGCATCGGCTTTGCGAGCCGAAACCACGCCCAAAAAACTTACCGGCGGCTCGACAACCGTCGGAGATATTTCTCGCGAACGATTGGGCGGCCCACCTCAAACACTTAGAGGACAAGTCGAGGAAGTGGTTTGGCAACAACTTCATCGGGAGGAAATGTCGATTGATGCCACCGCGCGTTCGCTCGATCTTGGCGTTCGCACACTACAACGGAAGTTAGCAACCGAAGGGGTTCGTTTTCGCGAAATCGTCAACGATGTCAGGGTAGCAAGGGCCGAGGAACTCCTCACAGATACGCGCGAGACAGTCTCCAGTATCTCCTCCATGCTAGGATATGAAACCGCAAATAATTTCAGCCGCGCATTTAGGAAGGTGACGGGACTGACGCCCTCTGACTATCGCAAGATGAACTCCGACAATAGTTGACTTGTGGGTCGCGAGAGCAATCTTCCAATGTCTGCTTTGTCCGCATAGCCGACTTTGATCCAATGGCAATAAAGTCCGCATCTCAGAGGGTGCAAAGCTCATAGTGAAGGTCCGCTTTGGGCTGGTTGCGGTCAACCATACTCATGGTAGAGACTGGTGGTACATAGTTCCGCAGAGCAGTGCTGGCGAAATGCTTATCTGGGGCGCTTTGGTTCCTAGCAGGAGAGGAGCTTAGAAGAAGCACGCACTACTACGACGACAGTCGCCATAGACTTCTTATGTCAAATATTGGTTAAGAGCGGCAGGTACGCTGTACTAGCGGTCTGGGTCTGTATCGAGTTTGCCCCAGAGATCATCAACCATATCTGAGAAGCCATCATTCGAGGCCTCCTTGGGCAGTAGACCAGCTCTTCGCCGGCGTTCGACCTCGGCCATTAGTTCTTCCTCTGTGGCTGTCTCAACCACATCACATCGAAGAGCTTCAATCTCGTCCGCTGTCCACGACTCAAATTTGTCAGCGTAGAACGTGCAAGAACCAGCCGTGCGACGGTCTATCGTTATTTTTCTGACCCAAGTGTTTTGGCTTTGGACGCGACGCTCGATCTTGAAGTTACTCCAACGTCAGAACTTCTCGAGGGGCTGGCCGAATTACAGAAATGCGCAGAAAGCAGACTTTGCAAACCTCAACGAACGATCATAGCGAACGTTTGCCGAGACCTTTTGGAGCAGCAGTTATGAGGAACCGGCTGGACAGGCTATTGATCATAACTTGCTGTTCTGTCGAAATCTCGCGCCAGTTGAAGGTCGCTGTGATTGCAAAGTCAGGCGATGGTCACTGTCCTGAATTGGTTTTCGCGATACTGCAAAGCAGATCGACATGTTTGTCCAACCATTCTTCGTTCAGCGCCTCGTGACGAATGAGCTTGCGGAAATAAGGTGCAGCGACTGCCAGTTCTATGAATTGGTCAACCGGAACGTCGGCGGCGATCTCACCCCGATCTATTGCGGCTGAAAGCACGGCTTCAACACTTGCAAACCTGTCTTTCATGAATTCAGTGATCACCAAGCGCGCTTCTGCATCGGTGGACGCAGCAGCGACAACTTGAGGCGCAATTTGGCCCCATGGTGTGTCGTTCAAGGCTCCCATCAGTACTCCGAGTAACCAGCGCAGGTCAGATCGCAGCGGGCCATCTGTTTTGGGTGGTATGTTAGGCGGTGTTGCGATGCGCCTGAATGCTGCATCACGCAGACCGCGCGCATCTGGCCAGTGCCTGTAAAGTGTGCTGCGCGAAATGCCCGTTGCCTTTGAAACCGCGCCATGAGTTACGTGCAGCACGCCCTCATCCATCAGTATCCTTTGCGCCGCATCAAGTGCGGCCTGTCGTGTGGCGATCAGCCTGGGATCTTCTTTCAATCGCCCCTCCTATAGAACATTTTGTTGCGCTGTAGAACATTTTGCCCTAAAAGTATGGTCAGCCAATACCTAAATCGCAAAACTCAATTCCACAAACACGTCTTGTCAAAATGGGAGCGTATCAATGTTCAAAGTGGCAGCAACCCCGCTGGCGGTACTCTTATCGATGGGCGCAACAACCGCTTTGTCCGAGAGTGGCACCTACGAGCTGGATCCTGGACACAGCCAGGTATTGTTCAGCTACGACCACATCGGGTTCTCAGAAACATTTGGAATGTTCTCAGGTTTTAGCGGTGAGATAAAGTTCAACGAAGATGATCCGTCTGCATCATCTGTCACAGTGTCTATGCCTGTAAAATCTATGATCACGGGCTGGGATGCCCGTTTGCAACACTTCATGTCCGATGATTTTTTTGGCGCGACTGACGGTGACGTGGTCACATTCGCCTCAACCAGCATCGAAGTCACCGGGGACAATTCCGCGAATATTTCTGGCGACCTGACCATGAATGGCATCACCAAACCTGTTGTTCTGGAAACAACGCTTAACAAGTCAGCGCCATACCCTTTTGGCGAAAAGGAGGGCAGACCGACCTTGGGGCTGGCAGCAACGGCGACTATCGTGCGGTCTGAATTCGGACTTGGGGCCTTTGCACCAGCCGTGAGCGACGAAATAGATCTCTTGATCAATATCGAGGCGTTAAAAGCTGAATGATGCGTGCAGGGGCACCGAAACCGCGCTGAGCACTCAATCTTTACTTTTGACGGGCTGACAACAAAATGAATGTGCACCTGAGAACATTGGCGGTTGCTATCACGGTAGTGGCATTGATGTGCTCGATGGCGTCCGCGCAAGAGCGCTCCTTGCCGGAGCGCACCTCGCACCGTCCTGAAACGACAAGCGGCGTACCGCATACTCAGATTGGTGTCAAAATTGATGCCGAATTGGCCCAGCTATTGCTGGAGCGAGTTGCTCAATTCCCAGGGGTTACACTTGGCCCCACACGCATATCACTACCTGGCGCAATTGGTTTTCAGCTTGATCCCGACATGTTTTTGTCTCAACCGAGCTCTATCGTCGGTGGGTTTGAATTTGCGCATATGCATCCTGATGGCAGCTTGCACGCTTCGCTGCATCCGGCAATGGCGCGGCGGGCAATTGAGGCTGGCTGGGCCGTAGCTCACCCTTGGGCCAAGCAACGTCCTGGGTGGAGCGGCTTTGTCTTGATATATACACCGACCACACCAGAAGAGTTGGATGTCGTCATCGATCTGGTAGAAAGCTCGTACACCTTCATCACCGGCAACACCTTGGGCTAAGCTCGAATTGTGCGAAAGTGTGCGGGGACACCTGTTTCCTGTCAGAGCGCAGTTTCAGCCACCTTGTTTCTCACAGTCATTTTTTCTTAAATTGTCGCCGTGGCGAAGCGCTCGATACCTTCAAGCCATTCACACTAATGGTAGCTGCCGTCCGCTTGTTAGATTTTGCAAAGCTCAGAGTCGAAGTTCCGCTTCGGGCTGCCATCGGTCACAGATGAAGAGAGCAACGGGCTGACACTTTCAGAATGGATATTGCAAAGTGAACCTTTGTTAGTAACGCGAAACGCGCTAACTACTTCACCTTAATTCTAGGTTTCGCCAGCCAAAAAGACATTTTGCTCGGCTGTGTGTTTCAACGCAAGTTTTGGAACTTGCAGGCTTAGCAAAATACCCAGGCACAAGTTTTAGCCACAAAAATCTATTCGTCTGTTAATTTTGGTTCAGCGGAATTGGTTTAGCTAAAAGGATCACATCGACTGATGAAGCGGAAAATTGCTGCGATCCTAAGCCTCGATGTCGTCGAATATACCAAGCGCATGTCAGAGGATGCTGAGACCACGCTGAACACTCTACAACGCATTTTGGACGATGTGATCAGACCGTTGGTCCATGAAAACAATGGACGAATATTCAAGCTGATGGGAGATGGTGCTTTGGTTGAGTTTGTTGCAGCCACTGACGCAATTAATGCTGCCAGCCAGATTTTCAATCAGATGAGAGATGAAGACGTAACACTTCGAGGAGGTCTCCACGTTGGCGACGTAATGCCAAATGGCGCAGACTTGTTCGGAGAGGCCGTGAATGTTGCGTCGCGCCTTCAGTCCAGCGCGCATATTGGAAGTTGTCTCGTCAGCAAGACAGCTGCTGAAGTTGCAGGAACTTCGCTGGCGGTTGCTTTGCGACCAGAAAGCTCGATACGGTTGAAGGGAATTCCAAATCCAGTGGAAGCCTACTCTATTGATTTAGATGGTGACAAAAGACACGCAAAGAACAAGCTGCTGGCTAACTCTCAAGACGTCCGCTTTGCAAAATCAAAAGACGGTACAACGCTTGCCTGGACATCTACTGGAAGCGGAAGAAAGTTACTGGTCACACCAAACTGGCTCAGGCATCTGGAATACGATTGGACGATGAACACCATCGCCGGGTGGTTGCCGCTGCTTTCTGAAAATCACTGCCTTTATCGGTTTGATGGTAGAAACAATGGCTTGTCCCAGCGCGGCGTGCAGGATGTGTCTTTGAATCGAATCGTCGAAGATGTTGAGGCCGTGCTGGACGCAGCCGGGATCGAAAAAATGCCATTGTTTGGTATATCTTTTGGGGCAACCATTGCGGCGGCTTTTGCCGCACATAATCCTGACCGTGTTTCGGGGTTGGTTCTACTCGGTGGATTTGCACAAGGACTCGCGGTGCGTTCACAGCCTGGAATTGCCGCTCTTGGGCAAGCAATGATGGATATGAGTCTTGAAGGCTGGAACGATGAATACCCTTCTGCAAGAGACTTGATGGCTCAGTCTTTTGCTCCAACCGCAAGTCCGCATGACCAGCGCACTTATGCAGAATTTATGAAAGTGGCAATGGACCATCAGGATTGGCTCAAGATTGGACCACTGGTCGCAGGGGTCGACGTAACCGATCTACTTCCGCGGATCACCTGTCCGGCTCTTGTCATGCACGCTAATCGAGACAGGATGCACAGTGTTGAACAAGGTAGGATATTCGCCTCCGGCATCGAGAATGCGCGCTTTATTGGCCTTGAGACAGCAAACAACACGATGCCAGAGTATGATCCTGCCTGGCCTAAAGCCCTAGTGGAAATTGAGCGTTTCTTGAGTTCAATTTGAGCAGTGTACGTTGTTCTTTGCCAAGCCTTTATTGTTCGAAGGTAAGAAGATGCCGTGCGCCCTTTGACTTTCGATACTGGAATTTGAAAACTCTAAGCTTCTCGTCATCGACCGCTTTGTCCCGATCTCGGAAACTGCAAAGTCTTGTTACGAATGTCCGGTTTGGGCAGGTAGCGGCCTATTAACCTGGAGGCTTGGCGGAGATGTCAATCATAGCGGTGAGCGTTGGTCGCGATGTTGCGTTCGTCGGCGTGCATCATATTTTTAGGGTCTTGGCGGCGCTTGTTTTGGCACCTGTCCTCGTAGCGGCTTTCACAAAGCCTTCCCGACTTAGCAATTAAGTTTGGCTGAATATGAATGATGAGGACACGAAAATTAATGTGTTTGTACTCTAGCCATGGTGAAAGTTCATTTCGCATTGCGATGTTCAAGAGAGGCATATGAGTTTGTGATCAGCGTCTCTTGGGGTTGGAGAAATCCAGGTTTCAGCAGATACCACGCCCGAGAAAACGAGCCGCGTGAGACGGCCTGATGGATTTTGGCCTTATCTGCCGCGCAGAGTTGGTCCTTCGTATTTGCTGGTAGTCAGGTAACGTTAGTTTGGGAGTAAGATATGGAATTACCAACACTAACGTACGAAATGATAGCCGTGCTGAGTCTATTGTCTTTTACGGTCTTACTTTTAGTTACCGAAATCATACGGATCGATGTTGCAGCAATTCTTGTTATGGTTTTGCTTGGCGCACTGAGCTATCTACCGGGGCTGGGTAATCTAGCCGATGTATCTAAGCTCTTTGAAGGTTTCTCCTCCAACGCTGTGATGTCCATCATCGCAGTTATGGTAATTGGGGCGGGGCTTGATAAGACTGGACTTATGTCAAAGGTTGCGGCCTTGATCCTCAAGAATGGTGGCACGACTGAGGCCCGGATTATCCCAATTATATCAACAACGGTTGGTGTCATCAGCTCTTTCATGCAGAACGTCGGAGCTGCTGCGCTTTTCCTTCCTGTTGTCAGCCGCATCTCAGCACGTACAGAAATCCCGATGAGTAGATTGCTGATGCCTATGGGGTTTTGCGCGATACTCGGTGGTACGATTACATTAGTCGGGTCGTCCCCCCTCATCCTGTTGAATGACCTGATTGTTTCGGCAAACTCATCCCTTCCTGCTGACCAGCAAATGGAGACATTTGGGCTGTTTTCAGTCACGCCTATCGGTGTGATGCTGATGCTGACTGGGGTGCTTTACTTTGTGCTCTTTGGTCGTTGGGTTCTCCCTGCGCAGCGGGATCGTGGAGAAGACGCAAGCGCAGCGCGGTCCATGCAGACCTATGTCGAAAACACCTATGGGCTAAGGGCTGATATGTTCGAGATACGTGTTCCTGAAGGTTCGATCATCATCGGGCAAACGCTCGCAGATCTAATGGTAGCCCATAACATGTACATTCTTGGCACGTCCTATCGTGGCCACAAGGTCATCGCGCCGATGGCTGATACCAAGATCGAAGCCCCGGCGCGGCTCGCAGTGCTTGGCCTGCGTCGGGTGGTTGAGCATCAGTTTGCTGAGCCTTACGGATTAGAGATCCTACCCCAACTAGATGTCTTTGCGGATGATTTCGCCGCGACCCAATCCGGGGTGGCCGAGGTTGTTATTCCGCCCGGTTCTTCAGTGATCGGCCAGACTCCGATTGATTTGCGCCTCCGTCAGACACATGGTTTGTCTCTGTTGGCCATTCAGCGCGGAGAAGAAACACTGAGCCACGTTGAAACCGAGGATCATTCAGCCACGCATATCGGGCAAATCCCTTTGCAGGCCGGTGATACGTGTGTGGTTCACGTGCAGTGGGACCGTCTGACACGACTGAAGTCGGACAGGGATTTTGTTGTCGTAACTTCAGACTTTCCCCAAGAAGAGTTACGGCCACACAAGGTCGGCTGGGCGCTTGCTTTCTTCCTAATAGCGTTGAGCTTAATTCTGTTTTCCGATCTGCGCTTGTCATTATGCCTGTTGATCGGCGCTATTGGGATGGTGTTGAGCCGGGTGCTCTCGATTGACGAAGCCTACGAGTCGATAAGTTGGAGTACTGTTTTTCTACTCGCTTCACTGATCCCGCTAGGTCAGGCGGTTCAGAACACCGGCACTGCGGATTGGATTGCAGCGCATGTGTTGGCCCTTCTGAAGGGGTGGCCGATCTGGTCTTTGCAAGCAGGGATTGCCGTTTTGGCAACGGCGTTCACGCTGGTCATGTCCAATGTAGGCGCAACTGTCCTGCTGGTGCCACTAGCAGTTTCTATTGCCGTATCCGCGGGTGGCAATCCGGCTGTGTTTGCTCTCACGGTGGCAATATCAACGTCCAACTCATTTTTGATCCCAACACACCAAGTGAACGCGTTGATCATGGGCCCGGCAGGCTACCGGGTGGTCGATTTCGTTCGCTCAGGTGGAATCATGACTCTCCTTTTCTTGGTTGTCTCAATGACCGGGCTTGCGATTTTCTTCTGAGCCGCCTCTCGGCGATCCGTACAGAAGAACTCACAATATATGGTTTTTGAGACCAAATTTTTTGGCGCGGATTCAAAACGTCTGCAAAAAGGGCCTCCTCCGCGAGGGACCGAAGCAATGTGTCCAATTCAACCAAACCTGAAGTCGGTATACGCTGGAACTGGACCGTTCTTGTTTTATCGATCACTGTTATTGGACCAAGACCGTCGGCATTTTTGGAGAGTTCACGATGAAGTTCCTTCGTACACCGGACCATCGGTTTGACGGGCTGCCAGATTTCAACTTTGGCCCGAACTATCTTGATGTGGATGACACCGAGGGAAGTCTTCTCCGACTGCATTATTTGGACGAAGGACCGGCCCATGCATCACCAGTATTGTTGATGCATGGAGAGCCAACCTGGTGCTTCCTTTACCGGCGCATGATTCCGTTATTCAAGGGCGCGGGCCATCGAGTTCTGGCTCCTGATTTGATTGGGTTTGGAAGGTCGGATAAACCAACAGAGCGATCCGACTACACCTACCAACGCCATGTAGACTGGATGTCCGAGTGGTTGCGGAAGGTTGACCTGACGGGCATCACGTTGGTTTGCCAGGACTGGGGTGGTCTAATAGGCTTGCGGTTGGTAGCGAGTATGCCCGAGCGGTTCTCGCGCGTAGTTGTGGCAAACACGGCCTTGCCCACCGGTGACGCACCCTTGAGTGAGGCATTTCTTTCATGGCGGGAATACTCGCAGTCCGTGCCTGAATTTAATTCGGGACGCATTGTATTCGGCGGCACATCATCCAAGATTTCCGATGAAGAAGTCGCAGCATACAACGCACCGTTCCCAGATGCGCGCTATCTGGCAGGCGCTCGAGAGTTTCCAGTGTTGGTGCCCGACTCGCCCGACAATCCAGCTTCAGAAGCCAACCGAGCCTCATGGAAAACCTTCAAGACCCTCAACACTCCGTTTCTGACTGTTTTTGGAGAAGATGACAGGGTCATGGCGGGCGTAGACAAACTGTTCCAAAAGTCGATCCCTGGGGCAGTTGGTCAAAATCATACAGTTGTGCCAAAAGCCGGGCATTTCATTCAAGAAGATGCCGGCACAGAACTAGCACATGCGACTTTGAAATTCATTGAGCAGACATAGCAGCTATCAGATTAGTGTCTTCCCCTGCGGCCTCAACTCACACCAAATTTGCTACGCAAATGCTCAGCTAAGGCTGTTATGCGACGTGGTTGGGCCCGGCTCGGTGGAAACATCATTTGCAAAGGTTTCGGCGGTGGGAGGAAGTCGCGCAAGACAGAAACAAGTCTGCCAGATTGAACATCGTCGCCGACATCCAGTTCGGACTTCAAGACGACCCCATGGCCTGCAATCGCCCAATCGCGGATGAGTGAACCATCATTGACAATTCGATTTCCCTTTACCGATACGCGCTGGGCATTTGGTCCTGATCCAAACTCCCAAACGTTGTCGAGCATGTCGCCAAACCTCATCACCAAGCAGTTGTGGTTTAATAGATCTTCTGGTTTTTTAGGCGTTCCGAATGAGGCCAGGTAACTTGGGGACGCACAAACGAAACGTTGGTAGCTTCCCAGATTTCTCAACCTGAGTGAGCTGTCCGTAATGTTGCCGAAGCGAACGGCGAGGTCGAAACCTTGGCCTACAAGGTCGACATAACCGTCCGAGAGGGACAGTTCGATTGAGACGGCAGGGTTCTTTTCGGTGAATTCGGCAATAACCTTGGAGACAATGCTCCGTCCCAAGTCAATGGGCGCGCTTATGCGAATTGGACCAGACAGAGTTTCGGCGCCGTGCCGAACAAGTGTGTCCAGGTCCGCAACCTCACTGAGAACGTTTCTTGCTCCATTAGCGAGTGTCCGGCCTTCTTCGGTCAGGCTAATGGAACGGGTGGTGCGGTTGAACAAAACCACGCCGTAATGTGCCTCCAGAGCCGCGAGCCGTTCGGACACTGTCGTACTCGACAACCCTGTCTCGCGCGCCGCGGCCACCAGACTGCCTTTCTCGGCTATGGTCAGAAACAAGCGAAGATTGTCTAAAAGCATTAAACGGAATTTCCGGATTATATGTTCGATCTTGCCCTGTTTATCCCGAAGGAGCTGCGGCGTAAATCTTGCGCATCGCTCAATAACACAAGGGATCTATTCCAATGGCCAAGCTGACAATCGTCGCCAACATCAAAGCCAACCCTGACAAAATTGACCTCGTAAAGGCCGAGCTGATCAAGCTCATCGACATAACCCGAGCCGAAGAGGGTTGCATCAACTATGACCTGCACCAGGACAACGACAACCCGGCTCATTTCGTGTTCTACGAAAATTGGGAAAGCCGAGAGCTTTGGCAAACCCACATGGGTGCTCAGCACCTTGCGGCTTACCTGGAAGCAACAGAAGGCGCCGTTGCAGAATTCGCCCTAAATGAGATGACAGTCATCGGTTGATAAAGAACCGGACAAAGGAGCACGTTATGAAAGCCGTGGGATACCTTAAGACAGGGTCGATTGATCGGGCGGACGCCTTAATCGACTTCGAGGCCGATAAACCGACGCCGAAAGGTCACGACTTGTTGGTGAAGGTGCAGGCCGTGTCAGTGAACCCAGTCGATACGAAAATTCGTCAAAAACGTGCTCCTGTAGGTCCAGCACCAGATATTCTGGGGTGGGACGCAGTAGGGATCGTCGAAGCAGTTGGCGAAGCGGTTGAGACTTTCAGTCTGGGAGATACAGTTTGGTACGCCGGGGCAATAAACCGGTCGGGAACCAATGCCGAGTTTCATCTGGTGGATGAACGTATCGTCGGGTCAGCGCCAAAGTCGATACCTGCAAAAGCAGCTGCGGCGATGCCGCTAACGACGCTTACTGCTTTTGAGATGCTGTTCGACCGCTTGCGGGTCCAAGATGCCGTTTCCGGCGGAACCAATACGTTGCTGGTTATTGGTGGCGCAGGCGGTGTAGGGTCAATCACCATTCAATTAGCACGGGCCCTCACTGACATGACAGTGATAGCGACGGCGTCCCGACCCGAGACACAAGACTGGGTTCGAGAGTTAGGTGCACACCAAGTCATCAACCACGCGGAACCTTTTGGCTCACAACTCAAGGCTCTCGGTATCGACAGCGTGGATTTCATCTATTCGACAAACCATTCCCAGCTTTATGCGTCCCAAGCTGGAGAGGTGATGACGCCCCAAGGTCGCTTTGGGTTGATCGATGATCCTGAGACCTTCGACATCGCGCCGTTCAAACCCAAATCGATCTCATTGCATTGGGAGTTCATGTACACTCGGTCGCTTTTTGGGACTGGAGATATGAATCGTCAAAGCGAAATCCTGAATCAGGTCGGCGGTTTGATAGACAATGGAAAGATCAGATCCACAGCAACCGATACACTTGGTAGGATCAATGCTGCAAACTTAAAGAAAGCGCATGCTATCCTTGAAAGCGGTAAGGCCAAAGGAAAACTCGTGCTTGAGGGTTTTTAGATGAGAATTGAGCGGCTGGATCATGTGAATATCGTGACGACTAGGTTGCCTGAGATGGTTACTTGGTATGAAAAGGTCCTGGGTTTGAAACACGGGGCCCGGCCCGATTTTCCGTTTCCCGGAGCATGGTTGTATGCGGGTAATCACGCCGTGGTTCATCTTGTGGGTCACGAAGGAACACCTAACGTTGGCACTGAAGTGAGGCTCAAGCTCGAGCATTTTGCGCTCTCAGCCACGGGGTTGAGCGCATTCGAAGAAAAACTGATCTCGAGTCAGATCCAGTATCGCAAAACTGAAGTCCCTGGGGCTGGAATGGTGCAAGTCCATGTGGCCGATCCTGATGGAAATCACATTCACATAGACTTTGAAGAAACCGAATAAGTGGCTAACCCGCGAATTAGTCGCAACGCAAAATCAAGCCGGTAACTTCTTGCCGATTAGGGAATGAGGTCCTTGCCGGGTTGCTTCCAAGACTTGCGTGGGACAACATTTTTTGGGCGGTGCAAACGTCGATTTGGAGATCAGTATGCCGGACCTCAAAACAAACAAGAAAAACGTCATCGCTTTCTACGAAATGATGTTCAACGAGTGTCGACCTGCCGAGGCCATAGAAATCTTTGTTGGGGAAACCTATACGCAGCACAACCCGCATGTTGGCGACGGCAAGCAAGCTTTTATCGAATATTTCGAGCGCATGGCCGCCGAATACCCGGGAAAGCGTGTGGACATCAAACGTGCGTTTGCCGAAGGCGATCACGTTATTCTGCATTGCCATCAAATCTGGCCCGATGGTCTCGAGTACGCAGGGATCGATATTTTTCGCCTGGATGTCGATGGGAAGGTTGTCGAGCACTGGGACGTTCTTCAGGAGGTTCCGGCAAACAGCGAGAATGACAATGGTATGTTTTGACTTCGTCGTTCTGACAGCGGTGCATGGAACTTCGAAAGCTCCTGTCAGCTAAACCACCAAGGTCCAAGGGTATAAGTCTTCTACAGCCTACACGAAGCTCAAACTCTGATCGAACAATGGAGGAGACACTACAACACAAAGCGGCCCCCGCAGTGCACTGGACTATCGCCCGCCAGCGCCCGAGACCATCATCCCAATGGATCACAGGCCGATGAGGCACTAACAATCAACTTGGACCAGTCAGACGAGGCTGCTCACAAAGACAAGCACGCTCTCAGTGTTTTGGTCATCGTGTTTCCTTTCGCTGTATTGCGCAGCAGGTCAGTCGCGACTGCAATTGCGTGCTAGAACAACCCTCTTCAATACCAAACTGATAGCAAAAACGCTTCACGTCTACTTCTTCCGACCTATCGCGAAAGAGCGTGCAACACCCAAACCGGTGTTTATACAAACAATTGCTTGGAACTGAGGTGCCCGGATCGGTTTTGATCCAAAACAAGGCTTTGAGTCTTTTGAGACACTAAACTCTGCGTCAGAAACCCTGTTTCAGGTGAAACGCTATGACCAAAAACCTATCGGTTTTTCTTATTTTGGCTGGTTTAGTATTTGCTGGTGCGTTGCTGTATGCCGTTGTTGCCGAGGATGGCGATGAATTGCCGGTCGGATTTGTGCAAGGAAACGGGCGGGTTGAAGCGGAACAAGTCGAAATAGCACCAACTAATGCAGGTCGGGTTGCGAAGGTATTCCCGTTGCTGACGAAATCACCTCAGTTGGAGTTGTAGCCTACGGGAGAGATCACGAGGCCCGCGTAGATGTCAGCGAGATTGGTTTCTATTGAAGGTTTCCCAAGAGAGGGCTGCAATCTTCAAATAGGTCTGTTTGGAACCGCGCGGGATCTAAATTTACAAACCATCTTCCCGATGGAATACATTCCTTTGATGCCCGAGCATCAATTTGGACAGGTCTGATCAGGCTGCTCAACAACAGCAACCGACATTGCCAATCCAATTGTCTTTGCTCATCGTTTCCAAGCGACTAAATTGGGTCCATGGAAGAAGTCACTCGACTGACCGAATGGATGATTACAGAAGGTCGTCGCTCCGGTGATCCTGTAAAGGTGGTGTCACAGTTTTGTTCCTCCTTGATCGAAGCCGGAGTGCCGCTATGGCGGGCAAACATTGGCCAGCGCTTTGCCAACCCATTGCTTATTGCCTGGGGGGTAGTTTGGACGCCTGAAGGCACCGACAGCTACGACGTCACGCATGAGACGATGTTGACAGATGGTTATGTCGGGAGTTCATTCGAGTATATTCTTGCGAACAGAAAGCCACTTCACAAAAGTCTTCGGCGACTGGACTTGGAAACAGAGCATTCATCCTATCTTGAATTTGCAGAGCAGGGCGGCACAGACTACTACGCTACTTTGCTCTATTACGGCGATGGATCGCTGCATGGATGTACGTTCGTTACTCAGGCAAAGGATGGATTCTCGCCCGAACATCTTAGGCTGATTGAAGCGGCCTTACCGGCCCTTTCTTCTGCCTTGGAACCTGTCACGATGCGAAAATCGTCTAAAGGTCTGCTTCGAACTTATTTAGGAGATGGACCTTCCGAGGCCGTCTGGAGCGGCAATATAAAGCGCGGAGAGCGAACAACTTTGGATGCCGTGGTGATGTTCTCTGATCTGCGAGGCTTTACAGCACTTTCCGAGACCTCTCCGGAAGAAGATATCTTCGACACGCTTAGCGACTATTTTGATCTGGTGGTTAAAGCCGTAGAGGACAACGGTGGAGACGTCCTCAAGTTCATGGGCGATGGCATCCTGTCGATCTTTACTATTGAAGCGCAAAAAGACCATGCCGACCGCTGCAGAATGGCGGCTCTTGCAGCGCAGAGTGTGCTGAGTGGTTTGAACGCTCTCAACACCAGACGAGACGGGTTTCAAAAACCGCCTTTGGATGTTGGTATTGGAATTAACGTCGGGCAGGTCAGCTATGGTAATATCGGCAGCCCCGGCAGGCTTGATTTCACAGTTCTGGGCGGGGCGGTGAACGTTGCAAGCCGAATTGAAGGTTTAACAAAATCAACTGGTCGGAGAGTGTTGGCGACGTCAGCCGTTGCAAGTGCTGCTCCGAACATGTTCGTTAGCTGTGGGAATCACGAAATACGTGGCCTTGCGCAGCCCATTGAGTTGTTCTTTCTCACTGAAGATGCACAATAGTCAGCTATAGTTATTCAAAACAATCTACCTTCGGCATCTTACGAAATTAGATGATCGCTAGAAATGAAACACAAAGCGCAAAAATCCACTAAGGCACGGCAAGCTGAACGTAACTGTTAGAGTAACCGGAAAACGGGACTTGCCCGTTGTCGTTCAGCTTCCCTGGAATGATGAACATGGCCATTGACTTTGGTAGCAGGCATTTTCCCGCCAGCAGTTGATAAAATGAATATCTAGTCTGAATTAAGAATTAGATATTGGGAAATATCTGCGACTGATGTCCTATTTCTTTTTTGCTGCCATCTTCGCAGGCGCCGGTGACGGCCAAGCGATCAAGTAGTTTGCAGAAACCTAAAGCTGGGACCCAATTGGTAAAATACTTAATAGCCCGGCAACTATGTGATCCCAGGCCGATCCTGTCGGCTCGAATTGGTACTCAAGAATGGTGCCATCATTGGCTCTTGTCGTCCATTTAAGCTGGCCAGCTTGCTCGAGCGTCACGTTATATGTGTATGCGGGTAGTGCGTCGTCCAAGGCTCCCATCGTCTGCGCAGTCAACGCTGGAGAGTCAATCAGAATTCCCATCTCGGTGTTGATGTTGACAGATCGCGGATCCCAGTTGAATGAACCCACGAACAAGTACTGGTCATCAATTGCAAATGCCTTGGAGTGCAGGCCTGACCTGGATTGAGCCCAGTTAATACCGCGGCGCTGGACTTGATAAGCGTCGGGTCGCAGCTCGTAGAGTTCTACTCCACCGCGTAGCAGTGCTCGGCGTTTCTTGGCGTAGTGTGCGTAAACGGGTGCGACGTCGTTAGATGCAAGTGAGTTGGTTACAACCTTTACGTCGACCCCACGGTTCTCGAGTTCGGTCAGCCATTTCACACCGTTGTTGCGCGGCACGAAGTAGGCGGACACGATGTTCACTTCACTGCTGGCATTCTCAAAGTACGGAAGCAATTGAGATGCAAGAACGGGACCTGAGTTTTCGAGGCCCGCGGCCTTTGAAGGCGGATCAGCATAAAGTTTCGCTGGCAGCCAATCCAGTAACAGGGCACCATCCGCGAAGTTCTCTTTTGCCGACTTTCTGAGCGCTGCGCCGTACTGCGTTTGCTTCGCTTCCTCGACGAGTTCATTCAACCTGCTGCGCGCATCGCTCAGGTCAAATTCTTCGGGTTCTCCGACAACCACGCGAGCCGGAACAGCGAATTCGCTGTTCCAGTAAGCGTCAAAGCTACGTGACACTTCGCGTACAACTGGGCCTGCGGCCAGCACATCCAGATCAGCATAGTTCATTTCTTCCCGCGCCAAAAAATACTCGGCACCGATGTTTCTCCCACCTACAATCGTGAACACGTTGTCTGCTGTCATGGACTTGTTGTGCATTCTGCGATTGATGCGTTTGAAATCAGTCAGACCCGCGATCAAAAGGCTCTGATCTCGCCAGAACGGGTTGAACAGCCTTATTTCAATGTTTTTGTGATTGTCCAACGCAGCGGTCATCGCGTCGTAGCCGGACGTATCCATATCATCCAACAACAGCCTAACACGAACACCCCGATCCGCCGCTTGCAAGAGACTGGCAGCGAACAGGTGACCGGTTGGGTCGTCGTGCAGAAGATAGTATTGCGCGTCTATCGTTCGCTCGGCCGCAGTGGCCAACAGCAGCCGTGATACGAGCGCTTCTTCTCCATCACTGATCAGCTTGATGCCTGACCGACCGTCTTTAGGATCCCCAAGGCGATTGGCCGCCTGACCCAGAGCCGTGCTGGAATTTGCCGGTAGCGCAGCTGATACCGTCTTTTCATACGTGCGGGTTTTCGGAGCGCAAGCGACAAGAAACAGCGCGCAATAAACACTAATCACGAACTTCCACAGCGCCATTGGCTTTCTCCAACCCTATGCCCTAGGTGACTACGCCCGAGCGCGCGATTGCAAGTTTGTTCTATGAAGCCTGAGGTTGTTTTGTTCGCTAGTGTTGATTTCGTAACTCTCACAAGCGCCATGTTGTTGGTTTGCGATTTCGACACACCCCTAGATCCAACGGACTATGGCAGAACCCAGATGCGTCGAACCACACCGCTCGTAACCAGTTTCCGTGTTATAAGTCTCTGATCAGGTAAAATGATGCTCTCTGATTTTGGAAGTTTAGGTGCTCTTAGCATTGACGTGTTACGATTCCGCCCCACAGTTTTGACGCAGATTTTCGGAGCATGCAGAGTGTTTGTGAGGACCACCGCCTTATTGATTTTTGCTGTGTCGACCCCGGCCACGGCATTGCAGCTTCGCGAAACAGGGCGTTATGAACTTAATCAGCCCGCAAGTCTTGACTACGATCCGACCTTTTGTGGGTTGTGGATTGCGAACGAGGGGCCCGAGGCAATTCTCGTTACATTGCAAGGTGATGAATTGCGCCGTATATCCAGCGATCTCTTTCGGATCAAAGCAATTGCTGTTGAAGGGGATCACTTGTTGCTGGGCGATGGTCTCGGCAGTCTTCAACGTGTCACCAAGGACGGATCACGCCTGGGAGCACCCTTCGAATTGGAAGGTGGTTTCGCGGATACGGAAGGAATTGCGATCAACGCCAAGGGACAGATCGTGACCGTAGAGGATGACCCCGAACGGTTGTCGTGGTTCACCTCAGAGGGTGCATTGACGGCGAGGTTGGATACCATGAAGCTCTCTCCTCCCTTGAGTGAGGCGCAGGGGATCGCGATTGATCCGCGTACCGGCCACATGTTGATTGTTGATGACTGGGAAGGGTCAAACAGCCTGTATGAGTTCACGGCAGATGGCCAACTTCTCGCCCAGCAAAGTTTGTTAGAATTCGGAACCGATCCAGAAGGCCTCGCCATTAGGCCGGGGTCCAATCAACTGTTCGTTGCATTCGACGGTGGCGCGAAGATTGTGACATTTGACTACACGCCCACTTTGCCTGAAGGATCGCCGCCGCTCCCGCCGGGCGCGGATTGCATGATGTTCTGAAAATTTGGTTGCTTGCTTCGGCTGGCGCAGGTTTCGGCTAGTCGCGCTCGCTGTCCAAAGTTTCGCGTATGAGCGTCAGATTAGGCAATGATTCATGGAATGGTTCAGGCCCGAGTTCGGACAAAACTGGAGCCAGGGATTCCGACATCCGCTCCATACAAGTTTTCAAAAACTCAGCGCCTTGCGGTGTAGGCCGAGCAATTTTCGAACGCTTGTCATTGGGGTTGGCTTCAAGAGTAATCAGGTCATGATTTTCAAGACTGGAGAGCATGTGCGTCATCGAAGTTTTAGGCACTTGAAACGCGTTCGAAAGTTGCTGTGGAGTTTCACCCTCGGGACGCCGTACCAGATGGCCCAAAATTCCGAATTGAGTCGCCGTCATTCTACCAGGCAAGAACGTTTCCAGCTTGGTCGAGATCAACTGATTGATGATCCCGACCTCGGTGAAGAATCGGTAAACTTCGGTGGTCTCATCTTCAGGCTTCATTCAGAATTCGTGTCTCCAGCGGCCAGCGGGGTGTGGCAATTGGTTCAGGTCCATACCCCAAACGCAGCAACATTTGCACCGTGTGGTCCGGTGACGCAAGAATCTCATGCGCCAGAGCGTATTCATCGGCCATCTCAGGATATTCCTGAAGGGCCTGGCTGACAGGATGAACGCCTAGGCCCATTTCGGTTGTCTTCAGGTAGAAACGCATCAACTGACGTCCAGCATCAAGTTGATCGCTTCGCGTATTTGTGGCTGTCGCGAGGACTGCGTATTGCGGTGTCGCGTCTAGCATAGCGAAGTAGTCTTGCATGTGCGCCTGAGTGCCTGGGTGATCAACGTTCATCAGGGTCTCGTTGTCCAATAGGCCAGTAAGTCGCAGCGTTTCCAGCATGGGATCACGCAGTTCAATCCCGTCTGGGTTTGCGTTGATTTCTGCTTTGCCGATCCGCATCAGGTCGACGGATTCTCTAAGGGTCTGTGGAGTTCGCATTTCGATTTCAAAAGCGCGTTTTGTGAGGTCTCGAATACGGGCCACTAGATCCTCATCGGAAATCAGAGTGGCATAGTTTTCAAGGACCGATATTTCCGCCTCAGAGAGCCGCTGTTCAGTGTACGGTTCTTTATTTGAATGTCGGTTGAGGATTTGATCTGAGAGTGGATCGGATGCCCCGCCAGATACAAACATCGCTTCTGCGATAGGTCCGTCATTCCCACCTGGCAGTAACTCGACCTCTGTATCAAACCCCTGTGCACCTGCTGCTAGAACCATCGTCTCAACAAATGCACCGAGGCCAATATAGAGCTGGCGGTGGTAAGGATCGGTTTCAGGAAGCTCACGTTCAGGATCACGGTGGATGCGCACTTTGTCTTGCCCAACCAACTCGATCAGCCAAGGTTGCAAATTGTGCGGATTGGGGGCGAGAATTGCGTAGGACAAAGCAGCCTTGCGTGGGTCATCATACGGTTTTGGCGTCCACGGAGCTAAAGCTTCATGGGGCGTACGTGTCGTGAGAAACCCAGCCGCGCCCGTTGCCGCCAGTATTGTGCCTCCGCCTAGAATCTTGAGAAAACGTCTTCGGTTTGGCATCTTGACTCTCCAATAGTACGATATCGAACTAAATTAATACGAAATCGTACTATTTCAACCCCAATCGATGCAGTGATTGTTTGAGCGACTAGAAAAAAGAAAATCAGAGCAGCCGGAGGCAACTGCGGGTTGCCGTTATCGACAAGTATTCGGAGCGCCTTTAGTACCGGAAATAAGCAGTTACTTTAGTTGACTAACGACCGGATACGAGAAGATCAGAGGCTGTTGAGCCGATGCTTTTCGAGTATCTCGCAAAGCATAGCCTTGGCTTGCAGCCTGTGTTCTCGATGACGTTCACGGGCGACATCCGGACGACCTTCACTAATCGCTTGGAAAACAACCCGATGATCTTCATTGGATTTGACGGGCAGGGGTCTGATGAACAAGGTCGTTGCGCGCGCGCGGCGCACCTGGTCGCTCATCATGGCGACAATCGCTTCGACCCGTTTGTTGCCGCCCAACCGAACGAGTTCTTGATGAAATAACTCATCGGCCTCGGCCCAGGCTTCAAGATCTTCGGCTTCGATGGCTCGGTCCATCTTCGCAATTGATCCAGCAAGTACCGAAAGTTCATCTTCTGAATAACCCGCTTCGGCAGCGCGTTGTGCAGCGAGGCTCTCGAGCTCCGTCAGGATGTCGTAGATTTCACGCATATCGTCTGATGAAACCGGCAGTATCCGCACGCCTTTGCGGGGCCGCATCTCCAACAACCCCTTGCTTTCCAACATCAGCGCAGCTTCCCGTATCGGGGTGCGGGACATACCAAGGGTTTCGGCGAGTTCCGACTCCAGGTGGTCAGTTCCGGCTGCAAGTTCGCCAGACAGGATCATCTGCCGCAAATCCCTAACGGCGCGTTGCGTATTGGAAAGAGTTTTTGCGTCTTGACCCTTCACGGCGTCTCCAGGTTGATCTTTCGTCCCTCCGCAGCCGAGAGATAGATGCTCTCTTCGATGCGGATCACGTCCAAATAGTCTCGAGCCGTGTTTTCCAGCGGCGTGCCCTTTACAAGGCCTGAAACGACGTGACTTTGCAAGGCGTGGACGCAATCGCCGCCAAATCCATTATGATCGCTTGGAGGTAGAATTTGCTGCTGCGCCTGCTTTCCAAAAGCGCGGAGTTCAACTGAACCATCGCCGTTAAGAACCAATGATCCTGTTGTTCCTTCAATGAGGGCTTCACCCATAGTTTGACGCAGGTTTTTGGCGCTGTGGTCAAGACACCTGTTCCCATCGAACAGAGCTTTCAAACCGTTGGGATGATCAAACAGGATATAGCCGGCATCCTCACCCGCGATAATGGGGTTCACTTGGCGCAAGTCCGCATAAACTGCGCTGGGCGCATCGAACAAGAATCGGAATGTGTCTACCCAGTGAACTGCTGTTTCATGAACCAGGAAACGTGGCATGTCCTGAAAATACGGCTGCCGGTCAAGATAGGCGCGTGGTCCTTGTCCGTCGCCAGGCCGAAGCCGGAAAGTAGCTTGTAGAGGTGTACCAATTCGACCCTCGGTCATCGCCTCTTTGATCGCGCGATACCAAGGTTGAAAGCGAAAGTTCTCGTGTACAACAATAGTTGCTCCTACCGCTTCGGCCTCTGAAACAATTTTCTCAGCTTCATGCAGCGACATGCAGAAAGGTTTTTGGCAGATCAACCACTTTATTCCAGAGCGCAACGCCGTTCGGATGGCATCGGCCTGCGCCAAAGGTGGAAGGATGATGTCCACGAGATCTGGTTTTTCCGCCTCCAGCATTTTTGACAGATCATCGTAAGCGGCCAATCCTGTTTCTTTCGCCTTTTTGATGTCACGGTTGCAGGATGCAATCGGAACCGCTCCGGGCATTCGAGACCAGCTTTCGTAGTGGAACTTGCTGAAATACCCCGCACCTACGCACGCGACCGTGATGGCTTGTTGAGTATTCATGCCAGCAATGCTTCCAATACCGATGAGGCTGCTTCCTGCGTTCCTGCTGTGCCACCTAGGTCACGCGTCAGGTTTTGACCGCTCTCAGTCACCTTTTCCACGGCTTCCCGTAAACGTTCGCCATCTTTGGACAGTTCTGGATGATTATGGGTCAACCCTAACCATTCAAGCATCATTGCTGCAGACAGGATCATCGCGAAAGGATTGGCAATGTCTTGTCCCGCAATGTCCGGAGCAGAGCCGTGACAGGGTTGGAACACGGCGTGGTTCAACCCGATATCTGCTGAAGGAGCCAATCCAAGACCGCCCATAAGGCCGGCGCCAAGGTCAGAAAGGATGTCGCCGAACATGTTTTCAGTCACCAAAACATCGAATTCCCAAGGCTTCTGCACCATCCAAAGCGCAGTGGCATCAACATAAGCATGGTCTGCCCGCAATTTGGGATGGCGAGCGGCTTCAGCGTCAAACATCGATCTGAAGAATGCAAAGGCGCGGAACACATTGGCCTTGTCGACACAGGTAACCCGCCCCTTGCCACGCCCTGAAGCCTTTCGGTTTTTGGCAAGTTCAAACGTGAACCGGAATAGCTTTTCAGATATCTCGCGCGTGATCAAAAGGGTTTCACGTGCCTCGTCTTCGGTGACTTCCCCCGCGCCTTGAGTGAAGAACAACCCTTCAGTGCTTTCACGAATCAAGACAAAGTCGATCTCTTTTCCGGGAGGCAGCGCCAAGGGGGTCATTTGTCCGCTGCTAACCTTTACCGGACGCACGCCGGCAAAAAGGCCGAGCTGCTTCCGCAGGTCGATCTGTGGTGAAATCTCGGTTCCATCAGGATAGCGAACATCCGGCAAACCCATTGCAGATAGCAGAATCGCATCTGCCTTGCGTGCAGTTTCAAGTGAACCAGTCGGAAACGATTCTCCAGTTTTGGCGTAGTGGCCTGCGCCTGCTGGAGCGTCTGTAAACGCTAGGTCGTAGCTGGGATTGTTGCCGGAGAGCTGCCGCAGGATTTCAAGCGTAGGGGCCATAATTTCCGGGCCGATCCCGTCCCCGTGGAACACCGCGACATCGTAGTTCTTTTTCATCTTGGCCCGCTTCCTTCCAGTTTCGCATTCATAGCGCGATAGCAGCTTTCGCTACAGTCCGTTGACAATGCATTCTTTAATGTATACGCAAATAAATGCAATAATAAACGCAAAGATGTTTGGGAGGACTTGGAAATGAAACTGAAGTTAGGGCAGTTGGCGGCTGCAGCCGTGATTGCAACCGGGATTTCAGGGGCTGCTACCGCGCAGGATTACCCTTACCGTGATATCACCACAGCTGTGGTCTGGGGGGCCGGTGGCGGCACGGACACGATCAACCGAATGATCATGGCCGAAATGGAAAAACACCTTCCAGTCTCGATCAATGTGATTAACCAAACCGGTGGGGTCGCAGGCTCCAACGGCATGGTCTACGTCATGAACCAACCAGACGATGGCTATACACTGGTTGGTCTGTCTGAATCGAACGTCACCGCTGCTGTGCAGGGCGGTTGGGACAAGAAATTTGACTTTTGGTATCCGTTTATTGTTGGCGGATCACCCGATCTGATCTCGGTTCCGGCGGACAGCCCTTACAATACTCTGGAAGAACTGGTCGACGCTGCCAAAGCCGCTCCTGGCACTATTCCCGCTGCCGCGTCCGGCGCGGGTTCGATCCACCACTTGAATCTTCTCGCCATCGAGAAAGGGTCCGGTGCAGAGTTCAAGTTTGTTCCATACAAAGGCTCAGCGCCCGGGCAGGAAGCGGCGATAGCAGGTGAGGTTGCGTTGGTTGTGACTTCGCTGGCTGAACAAGCTCCTTTGATCGAAGGCGGACAGTTGAAGCCACTTGCGATGTTGACACCGGAAGATGCGCAGATTGCCGGAGCTACAGTGCCATCTGCCTTTAGCATCTATGACGGTCTCGACAAGTATCTGCCGCTAAAACAAGCCATCGGATTTGCCGTTCACAGCTCGGCTGGAGATGATGTGAAGGCGGCCCTCGGCGATGCGTTCGAGCAGGCGATTGCATCCGATACCGTCGCTGAATGGGCTGAGGCAAACAATTATGATGTCGGTGGTCAACACGGCGAAGAAGCTCAAGAATTATTTGCGAACCTTGAGGCTACTTTTGCCTATACCTTGCAAGATTTGGGCGCTGCCACGGTCGATCCAGCCTCGCTGGGTATCGAGAAGCCCTAATCCGATCAATTTTGGAAGGGCGCGTTTGATCGCGCCCTTTCCTCTAGGAGGCAGGCATGGACAAAATCGACGAAACACTGGTCATGCGGACCCGCGATTTCTGGGCTGCTATTGTTCTAATAACAGTGTCCGTCTTTTTCCTTTGGAAAACGTTGGACATCCCACTTTGGGGTGAAAACCGCGCAGGTGTAAGTGGGTCGGACTGGTACAACTCGGCTGCAATTGTACCGTTGTTCATCTTCGGTGGATTGCTTGTGTTGTCCTTCGTCTTGTTGGCTACTTCGATCCGCTCAGGTGGAGCCCAAAACGCGCTCACGGCTTTGGGGATCGGATGGGATAAGTGGGAAGCCTATCGAGCATCAACAATAGGCCTGATCCTTCTTGCATACGTCGTCGGACTGGTTCCCAGAGTGGACTTCATATTGTGCTCGGGGTTACTGATTACTGCTTTGACTTACGGCTACTACGGCGGTCACGCGCGGCGTGCTTTGGTAGCCTGTATCGCAGTTGTCTCTGCCGGACTTTTTGCGTTCGCCGTGTTTCCCGCGCAGGCGGAATGGAATGCACACGGTGATGATTGGTTTACACTGGCCCTATGGGTCTCGCTATCATTTGTGGTGTTGATCAAATCGGCTTCCGAACGCGTTTTGCGGTTTGTGCCAGTCGTCGCAATACTGGCCCCGCTGATCCTCGTCTGCGCGATGGCCTTTATTTTCCGACAGAACGTGCCCGCGCGCGGGGGGCTGATCTTCAAGCAAATCGAATACCACTACTACGTGACGCTTCGTCCGTTATGGAAAGACTGACCGGATGGACTTTATCCTTTCGCAACTGGCTGGGTTTGGGACCGCATTCGTTGGTCTGGCAGTGGACCCGCTGACCTATCTGTATTTGATTGCTTCCGTGTTCCTAGGCATCACGTTCGGCGCGTTGCCCGGCCTGACCGCAACGCTGGCAGTGACGATCCTGACGGGATTTTTCGGCAACAAGATCCCATTGGACTATTCGCTTATCGCTTTGCTCGGGGCCTATGTCGGCGCGATTTACGGCGGCTCTTACCCGTCTATTCTGCTGAACATACCTGGCACAGCAGCCAGCGCGGCGACGGCCATGGATGGCTACCCTCTGGCCAAAGCAGGTCGAGGGGGCGAAGCACTTGGTCTGACCACAACGGCCAGCTTTATCGGTACGGTTATCGGGACGATCACGCTTTTGATTTTTGTCTGGGCACTGCTTTTGGTTTCGAAGAACATCGCGAGTCCGGAAAAAGCACTCTTGGCTTTGTTTGGCATCCTTCTATCTGGCACACTTATGAGCGAGGATCTGGTGATCAAGGGATGGATCGCCGGTCTGATCGGGCTTGCAATGTCTATGGTAGGGCTCGATCCGCTTCTGTCTGAGCCGCGCTATACTTTCGGCTGGTCTTACTTATTGAGCGGGATTCAGGTTGTGCCCGTTTTGATGGGGGCTTTTGCGATACCTCAAATCATCGACGGTCTAAGGCATGTTGAAGCCGGGAAAGTTCTGGCACTGAAGGGCCGTATTCTTCCAAACCTTCGCTCTATTCGACGCTACCTGCCGACCATAGGCCGTTCAGGGGTAATTGGGACCGGGGTGGGAGCGCTTCCTGGCGTGGGCGAAGATGTCGCCGGTTGGGTCAGCTACGGTGTCGGCAAGACCGTATCTGCCGAGGGCGACAAGTTCGGAAAAGGTTCATTGGAAGGTCTGCTATGCTCTGAAACAGCAAACAACGCCTGCATTGGGGGCGCGCTAATCCCGCTTTTGGTTTTGGGCATTCCCGGTTCGCCACCCGCCGCGGCTTTGATGGGGGCTTTCAAGATCAACAACGTGATCCCGGGCCCCACGATAGACCCCGAGATCATTCTGCGCGTAGTCGCAATCCTAGTGCTGGCATCCCTGACTATGTTCTTGATGGGCCTGTTCACTGCTCGGGTCTTTATCAAAATACTCGCCATACCGCAGACCATCTTCTTGCCGGTTGTGATGGTTCTGACAACAATCGGGTCCTTCAGCGTCGGTGGTGGCATCAATGATCTCTACCTGATGCTTGGTGTCGGCGCCGTCGCCTATTTTATGAACCTGATGAAGTACCCAATCGCTCCATTGGTCATTGGGGTTATACTGGGAAGCCTGTTTGACGAAACTTTCCGCCGATCGCTGTTCTTGTCGGACGGGGATCTTTCTGTCTTCTTTTCGCGACCCGGTGCGGCCATTCTACTTGTGCTCAACGTTGGTCTGATCCTCAGCCAACTGCCCATGGCAAAGCGCGCTTTCTTACGTTTGAAAGGACTTTCCGTCTGATGTTTGTGGTTACCGTCACCTTCACTCTCAAGCCCGGTACGAGAGAAACCTTTTTGCCGCTAATGGTCGAAAACGCTTCAACCTCTTTGCGTGAAGAACCCGGATGCCAGCAGTTTGACGTTTGCCTCGGCGACGATCCCGAGACAGTTTTTCTCTATGAGGTTTATGATGACAGCGTGGCGTTCTCCGCCCACCTAGAAAGCGCGCATTTCCAGTCCTTCGATACGGCTGTGGCTGATATGATCGCCACCAAGACTGTTCAACAGTATTCCGAGGTCATCCGATGAACGATTGGGAAATTCACGCCGTGAAATACGCGGATCGCAATGCCCGCACTCGACGCGACAGCTTCATATTGGATGACAATCACGATGCACCTCACGCGATGGACTATTTCGTTTGGGTGCTCAAGCGTGGCAACAAAGTTATACTGGTCGATACCGGATACGACAGCGACGAGGCAGCCGCCCGTGGACGTCCCATTGTGATGGACCCACGCGAGGCTTTGCGCCCATTGGACATCATGCCCGAAGCGGTGACCGAGGTTATCGTGACCCATCTCCATTATGACCACGCTGGGGGGCTGCATATGTTCCCAAATGCGAAGTTGCACATGCAATCGGCGGAAATGGCCTTCGCTACAGGTCCCTGCATGTGCCACGACCACTTACGCGCGCCTTTCTCGGCGGGCCATATCTGCGAGGTCGTAAAGCGCCTCTATTCAGGCAAGGTCGTGTTCTACGACGGAGAGGCCGAGATAGCAGATGGGGTGACCGTACACTGTATCGGCGGGCATTCGCGGGGGTTGCAATGTGTTCGTGTAAGAACAGCAGCCGGGTGGATGGTTCTGGCCTCGGATGCCTCGCATTACTACGAGAATTTCATGGCGCGAAAAGCTTTTCCCATCGTCGTCGACCTGCAGGACATGATGGATGGTTTCGAGACACTCGAGAAGTTAGTCTCGCATCCTCGACTTATCGTGCCCGGCCATGATCCACTTGTGCGCGAGATTTTTCCCATCGGAGCAGCACCGCACATCCATAGGCTGGATCCTGGGCCGACGAAGGACATTAGAATATGCTAATCGGCGTCATAGCGGACGATTTCACTGGTGCGAGCGACATTGCGAACACCTTGGCAAAGGGCGTCGAGCCGGAAGGTGGATTAAGAACCGCGCAGTTTCCAGGTATTCCGGATACCCCGGCCGACAAAGAGATCGAAGCGGGTGTCGTCTCACTCAAGAGCCGCACTGCACCTGTCGAAGAAGCTGTTGCGGACAGCCTGCGAGCCCTGCGATGGCTTAAAGATCAAGGATGCCGCCAGTTCATCTTCAAGTATTGCTCGACTTTTGATTCCACTAGGCAGGGAAATATCGGCCCGGTTGCGGAAGCGTTGGCCAACGAACTGGGCGCGCAAAAGGTGGTTTTCTGTCCAGCCTTTCCGACAACGGGGCGCACCATCTATCACGGCCATCTATTTGTGTTCGGCAAGCTGTTGAACGAGTCCGGGATGGAAAATCACCCTCTTACTCCGATGACGGATGCCGACATCAAGCGTTGGTTGCAATATCAGACCCAAGAAGCGGTTGGGTTGGTTTCAATTGACGCCGTGACGCAAGGACCAGAGGCGATTGCTACTGCTTTGCGGAACGTCGACGAACGCTTTGTGATCGGTGATGCGATTTCGGACGAGGATTTGCTGGCCTGGGGCGAGGCTCTGAAGGATGCCCAGCTCATTACTGGGGGATCTGGGATAGCGCTGGGGCTACCCAAGAACTTCGTCAGAAAAGCTTCGTCCAAAAGAGGTGGCAGTGTATTCACAGGTATCGCTGGGCCCGCCGCTATCCTTGCAGGGTCTTGCTCAGGTGCGACCCGTGGTCAGATCGATGTTCATGCGAAATCCCATCCGACCTTCGCCATTGACGTTCCGGGTGTTATGTCCGGGGATGTGACTATGCAAACGCTTCTGGATTTCTTTGAAACGCATTTAGGTCAGGCACCGCTAGCGTATTCATCGGGAAGCCCGGAGGATGTGCGGGCGATCCAAGACCAATTCGGTCGGGAAGCGGTTGCAGAAAAACTGGATAGTCTCTTTGCAGTTACCGCCCGAGAACTTGTCCAAAAGGGCTACAAGCGATTGGTGGTGGCAGGGGGGGAGACGTCGGGAGCTGTCGCAAAGGCTGTTTCTGAGGCACTGGGATCACCGGCCATGTCACTAGGGCCAGAGATCGACCCGGGCGTACCAGTCTTGAGCGTTGGAAAAACTGAACCCATTGCGCTGGCTCTAAAGTCTGGAAACTTCGGCGCTCCGGACTTTTTCGCTAGGGCGCTCAAAATGATGGAGGCAGGCAAATGAGTTCTGAAGAACAGGTACTGCGACAACAGATGTCCGAGCTGTGCGCCTCGCTGTTTGCGCGTGGATTCTCCGTCGGCACTGCTGGAAACGTCTCTGCACGTCTGCACGACGGCATCCTCATGACACCAACCAATTCCACCTTGGGCGATATCGACCCCGAGCGCATCGCTAAGATTGATTTGGATGGCAACCACGTCTCCGGTGACAAGCCGACCAAGGAGGTCTTTCTGCACCAAGCCTTCTATGAGACGCGGCCAGAAGCTGGCGCCGTGGTCCATCTGCATTCGACCTGGGCCACTGCACTGTCGTGTCTGGAAGACACCGATCCAGACGACTGTATTCCACCGCTTACGCCATATGTGGTTATGCGTGTCGGCACGGTCAAAATGGTTCCATACGTCAAGCCGGGCGACCCGACGTCCGGTGATTTGATCCGTGAACTGGACGGCAATTATAGTGCTGTTCTGCTGGCCAATCACGGACCCGTCGTATCGGGAAAGGACCTCTTCTCAGCGATCTGTGCGGCAGAAGAGTTAGAAGAAACAGCCAAGCTGCTCGTGACACTGCGCGGCCTGCCAACCCGCCTACTGGATGCAGAACAAGTCGCAGAACTCAAAGAGACTTTCGGAAGGATTTGATCTGGCACCAAAATGGTGCGTGTGCAAACTATCGGGCAAATCGTGCAAAGTTATCCGGTGACTTACCTCAGCAGATCTCAAGCGATACAACCCAGCAAACGATTGGCGGAGAACGAGTTTTTTATAAGGCCACGTTCACCACTATAGACGGTACTGATAACTATGTCCTCTACCCTTTAGAGGTATCGACGACAGCGGGTGACTATTATGGCGGGGCAAGTAGCTGGTTCTTTTCGACGACCGGGCCTTGCTAGAAGGCGTTCCGCTTGCATTAGCCAGCATAAGCACAAACAATCCGAACAAGATGAATTACGTATGCTTTGTCGATGGAACAGCAATCGAAACAGCCACAAGTAGCGTAATTGTTGAAGGCCTCTCAGGCGGTGATGAGATGATCCAGGCGGATGGGAGACCAGTTAAGATTTGATGGGTTGGCGCTCATCATGTGAGCCTTGCAGAATGCCTTGCAAATCAGAAGCTTTGGCCTGTGAAAGATTGATATGAATGCGCTTGGACGCGGAATCCCGAATTGTGATCTCTTTGTCTCGCAACAACACTAAGTTTCTAGCGGCCAAAACGGACTTTCGCCGCGGTAGAACGAATGTCCGTTTTTGGATTTCAGAAACTTAATGAGCGCTGATCTCCCCCGGTATTTCCCCCTTGTTTATGCTGTGTTTGCCTTAGTAATTGGACTTTTTTGAACCAGTGATAAGTTCATTATTGACAATTTTGGACGCCATTTTACAGAATCGGCCATGATCCATCCAATTGATCGCACGCTAGATATCGTTGTCCTGGTGAGTCCGCATTTCAATGTTTCGGCGACTACGTCTTTCGTGGATCCTTTCAGAATAGCCAATTACCTGACAGGTTCGGCTCGATTTTCTTGGACCTATGTCTCGGACCTCGGTGGACCAGTTGAGTCTAGTAGCGGCCTAGTCGTTGACACTGCCCCATTGGCGGCCGTGACGGGGCGCAAGCCCTGGTTGGTTCTGGTGAGTACAAGTTGGTCACCTGAACGTCACGGAACATCTCAGTTTAAGGTGGCCCTTCAGAAGTGGGAGGCGTGCGGAGCAATCGTTGGCGGCTTGGATACTGGTGCGATTGTTCTTGCGGCTGCTGGACTGCTTAAAGGCAAGACAGCGACGGTTCACTATGAACACATCGATGCCTTTGCTGAAATGGCCCATGATACCACAGTGTCAGAGAACATGATTGTTATGGATGGAAAGATGTTCACTTGTTGCGGGGGTTCCGCAGCGACCGATCTGGGTTTGCGGTTTGTGCACTCTGTCGATGGTGAGAGTATCGCCAATGCATCTGCGCGATATCTTTTTCATCACAATGTACGCGGTGAGGGCCAATCACAGAACCCCAAAGACGTGGAGCCACTGGGGTATGTCACCTCTGGGGTGGTAAGGGACGCGATCGACTTGATGGAGGCACATTTGGAAGCCACTTTGTCGATCCCTGAAATATCAGCGAGGTTGAAGATTTCGCAACGACAACTTAGCAGATTGTTTCAGCAATATGTCCAGAAGTCGCCGATCGAGTACTACCGTGACATACGCCTTGATCGCGCGCGTGGACTAGTAACCCAAACAGAGTTGAAATTCAGCGAGATTGCAGAAGCATCAGGATTTAACGGGCAAGTTCATTTCAGCCGGGCATATCGAAGCCGTTTTGGCCTCACACCAACTGCAGACCGTATTGAAGGCCGCACGCCATTCGAGTTCCGCGCTTGGCCAATGTTCAAGCCTGATATTAAGTCCGAAGGTGTTGGGTAGCTTTTTGCATCGCCGTAAGCATCTTGTCGCGTTGCGCTGATAACTCTTCGGTACTTTGCCCCTGAGTTTGATCGTTAATACCATCGACCAGTTTATTGATGACATCCTCATCAAGACGAGGGTTGCCCAGGTCATCCCACCAGCCATTGAATGTATCCTTGAAATGGTCACAGAAGGCCCGCAGACCGCCGTCGCCTGCACCCAGGTGGAAAAGCGTCGTCGGACCCATCGCGGCCCACCGCAATCCGGGGCCGGCCCACATCGCTTTATCGATGTCTTCGACACTGGCAACGCCTTCAATCGCCATATGGACGGCCTCGCGCCATACTGCAGCTTGTAAGCGGTTTGCGACGTGTCCGGGCATGCCCTTCTTGATCCGGATCGTGACTTTGCCCAGGTCTTCGTAGAACGTCTCTGTTCGGTTCAGAACATCTGAACCGGTGGCGTCGTTCGCTGTCAACTCGACCAGCGGAATGAGATGTGGCGGGTTGAACGGATGACCTAAGATGAGCTTACTCGGATCGCGCCAACCCTGTTGAAGAGCCTCGAGTGTTAGGCCGGATGTTGAGCTTGAAACTATTGCATCAGCGCTCAACTCTGGCTCAACTTCCGCATAGGTGGAATGTTTGATCGGCAACCGCTCGGGCACATTCTCCTGAATGAACTGCGCGTTTCGCACGGCCTCAGCTGCGGTCGGTGCAAAGGTGATCGCATCTCGGGTGGCGTGGCCAACTTGGCCCAATTCTTCCAACGCAGGCCACGCCTTTTCAATGTATTTACGGACGGATGCCTCAGCGTTCGGATCGGGATCAAATACGGTCACACTGCGACCCGACGCGAGGAACAGCGCTGCCCAGCTTGCCCCGATGACACCGGCTCCGAGAATGGCGGTTCTTTCGATTTCCGACATCAGAACAGTCCCGGATTCAGGGGGGATGCCGCAGTCATACCACCGTCTACAGTGAACAGTTGGCCAGTCGCAAAAGACGACTCGTCAGAAGCTAGCCAAACAGCCATCCCAGCAATGTCTGCGGGCTTACCAAAGCGTTTGACCGCATGGCGTGCCAGCGCGTCTGATCTAGCCTTTTCCGGGTCATGGGCGAGTTCGAATGCTGCGTCCAGCATGCCCGTCTCAATCCATCCCGGGCAGATTGCATTGCAGCGCACCGCAGGTCCATGGTCCACCGCGATAGAGCGTGTAAGCCCATGCACAAAGGCTTTTGAAGCATTGTAGAGCGCCATCGATGGGTCAGCGGCATTGCCCGAGATAGAACCAATGTTGATGATCGAACCACCCTGAGACATTTTCGGAATAAAGGCGCGGCAACAGTTAAAAACGCCTCGTGCGTTTACTCCCATCACCAAATCCCAATCCGCGTCTGTGCTTTCGGTCACTGTTTTTTCGACCTGAACGCCGGCGTTGTTTACCAGGATATCTACCAGGCCGATTGTTCGGGCAGTACGTGCAACCGCTTCGGGATTGGATACATCCAGCGTGTACCAGGTTACTTGATCAGGTAGATCATCTGGTTGAGGGCCGCGCCCGCAGGTGGCGATAGCCGCACCTTCGGCTGCGAAGGCCTCAACGATGCCGCGACCAATGCCCTGTTTGCCGCCTGTAACAAAGGCGCGTTTCCCAGCTAACCGCATCAGTGTGCCACCATAACGTGACGGACTGCGGTGTAAGCATCCAGCGCATAGACCGACATATCACTGCCCGTGCCTGAGCCCTTCATCGCGGCCCAAGGCATCTCGGGGGTCGCAACCCCATGCGTGTTTACCCAGGTGAATCCATAGCGCAACTTGGACGTCATTTGCATTGCTCTCCCAACATCTCGTGTCCAAACCGATGAGGCCAACCCGTAGGGTCCGTTGTTGGCGGTCTTCAACGCATCTTCTGCCTCAGAAAACCGAGAGACAGTTACAACGGGTCCAAAAACCTCATTGCAGGCAATCTCTGCAGTGTTGTCGACATTGGCGATGACTGTCGGCTGGTAGAAAAAGCCGTCTTCTTCGCCAGAGGCCCCACCGGAAACGATTTCAGAGCTGCTGCGTGCGCGATCAACAAAACCCGCTACACGATCCCGCTGAGCCGCAGAGACAAGCGGGCCCATTTCCGTTCCTTCAGCTTTCGGTGCACCGATTTGGATCTGGCCAACCTGACCGGCAATCGCGGCCACAAGTTTGTCGTAAACACTGTCTGCAACCATCACGCGGCAAGGCTGTGCGCAATCCTGACCGGCATTGAAGTAGCTGCCATATCGGATCGTCTCGGCCACAGCATTGAGATCAGCATCATCAAAGACAATGACTGGCGCCTTGCCGCCCAATTCCAGATGAACGTGTTTAATTTTCTGGGAAGCAGCCCGCATTGCAGCCATGCCTGTCGCCGGAGAACCCGTAACACTGATCCCTTCCATCTGTGGGCTGTTCATCAGGGCATTCCCCACGCCGGGCCCGCGACCATGGATCACGTTAAGCACGCCTTTTGGCAGAACATCTTGTAACAGTTCTGCAAGTCGCAGAGTAGATAGCGGCGTGATCTCGGACGGTTTCAACACCACCGAACATCCTGCCGCAATTGGTGCAGCAATCTTCCAGGACGCCATCATCAGCGGGTAGTTCCAAGGGGCGATGGCGGCGACAGGGCCAATGGGGTCGCGCCGGATCATCGACGTATGACCCGCGACATACTCTCCAGAGGCAGACCCCATCATGGTGCGCGCAGCCCCGGCGAAAAAGTGAAAGACATCAATCGTCAGCGGCATTTCATCATCATGAGCCGATGGCCAGGGTTTTCCCACATCTAGGCTCTCAAGTTCTGCCAACTCCTGGCTGTTCGCCTCGATAACATCAGCTATCTGAAGCAAGATTGTAGCGCGTTCTGCAGGGGTCGTAACCGAAAAGGTCTCAAATGCCTCTGCTGAGCCGCGCACCGCCGCCTCGATCTGTGCATCGCTGGCTTCTTTTACAGCACCGACTACCTCGCCTGTTGCAGGGTTCAGGACGTCCAAGGCCTCTCCGATCCCTTCAACCAATTCGCCATTGATCAACATCTTCGTCTGCATATGCATCTCCTTAGAAGCCAACCTGATCGCCGCCTTTTAGTGCGAGCCGCATGCGGGCTTCTGCTGGCGACGCGACCGTAAGGCCAAGGTTTTCAACGATTGATCGGATGCGCGTGACCTGTTCCGCGTTAGATTTTGCCAACTCACCCTTGCCCATGAACAGGCTGTCTTCGAGACCGACGCGCAGGTTACCGCCCCGCATGGCGCTTTGGGTCGCAAATGGCATTTGGTGACGACCAGCGGCAAGGACCGACCATTCGTAATTCTCTGCTCCGAACAGCTTATCGGCTGTGTTGTGCATGTGAGTCAGATGGTCCGCATCTGCGCCAACGCCACCCAAGATGCCAAATACCATCTGAATGAAAAATGGCGGTTTGATCAGGCCCTGATCCACGAACCATTTGACGTTGTAGAGATGTCCAAGATCATAGCATTCGAACTCGAACTTGGTGCCGTGATCTCCACCAAGTTTTTCGATGGCGTAACGAATTGTTTTGAAAGTGTTGGGAAAGATAAAGTCTTCCGTCATCTCCAAAAATGGCCGTTCCCAGTCGTGCTGAAACTCGGTGTATTTCTGCAGCATCGGAAAGATACCAAAGTTCATGGATCCCATGTTGAGCGATGCCATCTCTGGGCTGGTAGATGTCGCCGCCAGCAGCCGCTCATCCATCGACATCCCCAAGCCGCCGCCGGTCGAGACATTCATCACAACATCGGTGGACTGCTTGATTACGGGTAGAAATTGCTTGAACAGCTCAGGTCGGGGATCGGGTTTTCCTGTCTCCGGGTGCCGTGCGTGCAGGTGAACGATTGATGCCCCTGCCTGGGCCGCCTCAATACTGGCCGTCGCAATCTCGGCCGGTGTAATCGGCAGATGCGGTGACATTGACGGCGTATGGATGCCTCCAGTCGGCGCGCAAGTGATAATGACTGGCTTGGGCATCAGAGCTTCATCTGCTGCACTTGTGCAGACAGCCCCCCGTCCAGAACCCACAACTGGCCAGAGGCATAGCGCGCCTCGTCCGAGGCAAGCCAGTTGACCAAATTTGCAATATCCTCGGGCGTCCCGTAGGTGCGCATCGGATGAACATCACGCACGGCCTTTTGCAGCGTTTCAATGTTGCCACCTCCTCCGCCGGATCCATCGCCGTTGAAGAAGCTCTGCAGCATTGGAGTGTCGATATAGCCAGGGCAGATGGCATTCACCCGGATACCTTCTGGGCCATGATCGCAAGCCATTGCGCGGGTCAAAGCGTGAACTGCACCCTTGGTCGCGCAATAGGCCGCAAGCCCTGGATCTGCGATGAACCCGTCGTAGGAGCCAAAATTGATAAGGCTTGCGCTATTCCCTGTCTTCGCCGCTTCGCGCATCAATGGGATGGCGTATTTCGAGGTCAGGAACGTGCCCGTGGAATTAACCGCAAAGCTTTGATTCCATTCCTCCAACGTGGTCTCTTCAACCGTTTTTTCGATCTCGATCCCCGCCGCGTTCACTAGGATGTCCAACTTTCCGTGTGCGGCGCGCACATGATCCATCGCCGCAACCGAGTCTGCTTCTTGAGTCACATCCAGCTTAACAAAATGACTGCCATCATCGTCGTGCTGATCTAACGACCCTTCCGGCGTGAGGTCAGCGGCAAATACCGTTGCGCCCTCTCTTAGAAACCGAGCGACAATCGCGCGCCCGATCCCACCGCGAGCACCAGTCACGAGAGCAACTTTTCCGTTCAGCATCATTGGTTTCAATCCTTCAAAGGCGGAAAACGGTAGCGGCGTGCAGCCACTGTCCAATCCATATTGTTGCGTACATATTGCTGACTTGCATCGGACGGCGGGTTGTAGTCCCAAGGCTCGCTGGCACCGGCCTCCATCGCGGCATGTAATGCACGGCGCGATTTTTGCGTGGCGATTATCTTCTTTCGCAAAGCGCTGCCGTCCCACCGTTCGGCGACTTCGGCTGCAAAACGAGTTTTCGCGTCAGAGTAGCTTGGGTCCGAAGCTAAATTCTTCGTTTCCATCGGGTCAGCACTCAGGTCATAGAGCTGCGGTGGGTCGCTATCACAATGAATATATTTCAAGGGCCCGCGCCGGATCATGATCACAGGATAGCCCGTCATCTCGGCACAGTATTCTCCGATCGCCTCATCAACTGGATCATCTTCACCCCGAGCCAGAGGCATAAGGCTACGACCGTCGATCGGCTCTCCGATCATCGTCTCATCACCGCCACCGATGTCGATAAATGTCGGCAATAGATCAACCAGTGACACTGCATTTTGAGCGGCCCCAACAGCGATGCCTGGTCCGGCCATGACCAATGGAATTCGTGCTGAGTGCTCGAAGAAGTTCATTTTGTACCACAGCCCACGTTCACCCAGCATGTCGCCATGGTCGGCTGTGACAATCACAATGGTGCTGTCCAACTCGCCCGTTTCTTCGAGGGTTTGAACCAGCTCTCCGATTTTGCTGTCGAAGTAACTGACGTTTGCCAAGTAGGCATGGCGCGCGCGCAGGATTTCTTCCTCGGTCAGTGGCACATAAGACGCTTCGATCCCATCCAATAAACGTCGTGAAAAGGGGTCTTGATCCTCCAACGCGGGCACAAACGCGGGCAAGTCAATTTCATCATCCGTATACAGGTTCCACCATTCTGGTCGGGCTACATATGGATCGTGCGGGTGAATGAAGCTTGCAACCATCGCAAAAGGCGCGTCATTGCCAAGCGCTTTGTCTCGGGCCGCATCGAACAGCCAGCGTTTGGCAGCAAAACCGACCTCGTCGTCATAGTCGATCTGGAAAGTCGCGTGGGCAACGCCGCTTTCCTTGACCGTTTGCATGTTGTGATACCACTTGTCGATCCGCTCGTCCGGGGCCTCCCAATCCGGGGTCCACGCGAAATCAGCAGGATAGATGTCGGTTGTCACACGATCCTCAAATCCATGCATCTGATCCGGCCCGACAAAGTGCATCTTGCCTGCCAAACATGTACGATAGCCCAGCGATTTCAGATAATGCGCAAATGTCGGCACCGAAGCCTTGAACTCGGATGCATTGTCGTAAGCTGCGATGCGACTGATGTGCTGACCCGACATAAAGGAAAACCGTGAAGGCGCACAGAGAGGGGAATTGCAGTAAGCTGCATCGAAGCGCCTGCCGCGCGCGGCCAACGCGTCAAGATGTGGCGTCTTGGCGACCTTATGCCCGTACGCCCCTGTGAAATGCGGAGCCAATTGGTCCGCCATGACCACAAGGATGTTTGGCCGCGTCACGTGGCACCTTTAGCGTAAGCGTCCAAGACTAAGCCATGGAAGTGATGAACGGCGTGCTCGGACTTGCCGGACCCGTCCGGGTCATTGACGATCCGACCTTGGGTGAACGCAGGTGTATTCATCCCGCGCTGCACACTTTCGACAAGGCTGATATCTTCGACCTGAAGAACTTCGTCCAGATAGCGAATTGCGTCCAACTCCATCGCGTCGGGTTCCGGCGTCTCAAGGAAGAAGTCGTAAGTTTCAAGCGTCCGATCTGGCCCAACAGGTATGATGTTCAACACGATCATGCTGGACCGTCCGGGATATCGCATCAGGCAAGTGGTGGGATAGAGCCACCAAACCGCGTGAGTTTTCACCGTGGCGTTCGAGACGTCATAGGCGGTATTTGGATTGTTGCCTGCGTCAGCCATATGGCTGGAGTAGATGCCGTAGGTTGTAACCTTGTAGGTATCCATATCCACGAGGTCACAAAAATCCTTATGGGCCGTAGGGCAATGATAGCACTCAAGGAAATTGTCCACGACGTTCTTCCAATTCGACTTGATGTCGTAGGTCAGACGGTGGCCAAAAGTGAGTTGATCCACATCCGGTGCCCAATGGCGCACCTCGGCTTCCAGGTTTCCGGATTGCTCTGACAAAGAGGCAGCCGTCGGATCCAAATTGACAAAAACAAAACCGCAGAATTCTTCAACCTGCACTTCGTCGAGGCAAATCTCATCCTTGTTGAAGTCTTCGAGGTTTTCAGTATGTGGCGCACGCGCCAATTGCCCGTCAAGCTTATAGACCCAGGCGTGATAGGGGCACATAATCCGTGTGGTATTGCCTTCGCCTGATAGCAGTTCATGGGCACGGTGTTTACAGACGTTGTAAAAGGCGCGAAGCTTACCCTCTTTGTCACGCACGACCGCAATAGGCTGACCGGCAACATCCACCGTTACATATGATCCCGGCTCACGCGTCTTTTCGACATGACACACCCATTGCCAACTCTTGGAGAGAATCGAGCGAAGGTCAGCGTCAAACCACTTATCCTGTGTGTATGCCGAAGCCTGTAACGAGCTAGAACGTGATGGATCGACGTGATAGCCCAAGGAAATTGTTTCTGAACCGGTCATGCTGTCTCTCCCAGGTATCGCTAACCCTATTTAAAGTTAAATCAGAGATTGTACATAATTCGCCATCACTTCGGAATATTTCGCCGCTCAATTAATTTTCGAGAATACCCTGTTGATCAAACGAGCGCTGGATTTAACTGACAGGCAACTGCTCCGCCGTGCCAGTACCCGTTTAGCGGTCATTGGTGCGCATTGCAGCAATCGGTAAACTGGGCTCGAATTGGTCGTTCTCTGCTGTATGTGTTATTGACTGGTCGGTGCCCATATCTGACGTTTAGCATCGACTTTCCATTTCCATAAGGCGATGGAAAACGAGGCTATTTGGACCGTCTGCAAACCTCTTGGCCCTGACCACTATGTCACTCGCGGTATGACATAGTGGAACTTCAAATATCTCCCGCGATTTCATGTGAACGTCTGGGATCGTCCACCAGACAATGTGTCACAGAACTCGTTCCACCGAGCTTCGAACTGCACCGGATCGCACGCCTGTTGCGATTCTCTAGTAAAGATCGAGTGCCCTGATCTCATCCCTTTTCCTGAGGGCTTAGAAATTCTCTGTCGCCTCAAGCCTAGTGGCAGCTTCAAAGTGTTTCACTTTCGGCGAGTCGTGTTTTGCTGTCTTTTAAGACGTCGGCGACCGGGTTTCTGTCTGATTTGATTCCGGTTCCCAGTGCGTAGTCAATCACTACTCTAATCTTTTTTCGCACTCGACGCGCCATTTCATGTTTTGCTTTCCAGATTGAGTTAAGAACGGCGAAAAAAATCTGATCGCGAAATCAAGTGAACCGGCTTTTTCCCAACAACGGGTGACGTGTAGATGTTCAGTGTGTTAAACTGATGGTCAACCTGCTTGCCGTTACTGCTTTTCGGAATGATACATCCTTTGTGAACGCGAGTGGTAAGCTCATCGAATGTGATAAAGACCTTCGCTACAGCTTCCTTTTGCTCAACGGGATCGCCACTGCCTCATGCCAATCTTCGGTATTCCTCGGCTTTTGATCTTGCTTCTTCGACGCAGACCATCGACGCGGATCGCAGACCAAAGTCACTGCGCCGCTCTTGCACTACGATGCGCAATAGCCATCGTTTTGCACCTTTTGGATCTACCACTAAGTAGAGGCCGCCTCCGACTATGTGGCAGTCCAGAGCGGCTTTCTCGACCACACGCTGTGTCAGTCGACGTTCGACGTATCGACCCTTTGCATTGCAGCTTTGTCCCGAATTTCGGTTACCAGATATCCACCCCGCAATTTACACCAAATTACGGGGATCAGAACAGGGATATTGAGCGCAGAAAAAAAGTGTCTGATTTCAATGACACAACGGTGCGCTGGCGCCGTTTTAACATTCCGAAAGTGGGTAATGGCGGAGACGAAGAGAGTTTATGCAAATCGATAAGATCTAATAAATAATGTATAACATAAACATCTTAGAAGCCCTTGGTCATTTCCACCGAAGAAGCTATGCGGGATTTAATGGGAGATAAATCAGGTAGCTAAATTCGAACACTTGGGACTAAAAAAGTAGTCGACGTTCAAACGGCATGGCTCCAACGCCAACTGACGTTAGTCATCCTTTTGGAATTTGCTTGAAGTACCTTTGCATTTATAAGCTGTGAATATGGTCCCTCTCGCGGTGCGGTCTGATCGATTGCTGTAATTCGCCCGATAAGGCTCGTATGCGCCACACAACACATCTTCGCTGCGGTTGCAGTCCTAGTTGTTCTTTAGCGGCGGCTACGCGCAGGAAGCGGACTTTGCAAACTTTTCCGGACGGACTAAATCGGAAGTACAATCCTAGTCAGATTGGCTGCAGCGCTGCCTCACCAAACCGGCCATTCGCCGCGCGCTACAGCAAGTTTGACTTAAGTGATTGGTCAGAGCCAGATACGGCGAGCCCGGGCAACGCAGGAAAATCTCGAGACGCTCGACGTCAGCGTATTTGGCTCAATAGGGGCAAATGGTAACGCGCCGTCGGCGGATGGTTTTGTCTGACCGAGTCGAAAAATACTGTTTTCAAATAGCGTTGTGAATGTCAGGGATTGGGTGCTACAGATCTGGTACAATTCCGAATAGATGATCGACGTAATCCGCGGGTGTTGCCTGCCCCGGACCAACCGGGGCAAGGGAGTATCCGTCTACTGGTTACGCCAGTTCGGGCTAAAATCAGGCAGCCGCGATCTGGCGAGCCTTTTCGACCATGACCTCCGCCTGGCGGATCGAGGCATAGTCGATCAGACGACCATCCAGCGACACTGCACCTTTGCCTGCGGTCTCGGCCTCGGCCATAGCAACAAGGATACGCTGCGCCTTGGTGACTTCGGCATCGCTGGGTGACATGACCTCGTTCGCCAGAGCGATCTGGCTGGGATGGATGGCCCATTTGCCTTCGCAGCCCAACACCGCCGCCCTTTTGGCAGCTGCCTTATAGCCTTCAGGATCCTGGAAATCACCGAACGGACCATCAATCGGACGCAGACCGTTGGCACGGGCGGCGACAACCATACGGGCGAGCGCGTAGTGCCACATATCGCCCCAATGGGTCGCGCGCGCAGCATCGCCATCCGGGTCAGTCAGAACCGAATAGTCGGGGTTCACGCCACCAATGATCGTGGTTCGCGCGCGGGTCGAGGCTGCATAGTCCGCCACACCGAAGTGCAGGCTCTCATTGCGGTTCGAGGCCGCCGCGATTTCGCTGACATTCTGCATGCCCAGAGCGGTCTCGATGATATGCTCGAACCCGATGCGTTTCTTGTAACCCATCGCGTCTTCGATCTGCGTGACCATCATATCGACGGCATAGACATCTGCTGCTGTGCCGACCTTGGGGATCATGATCAGGTCCAGCCGCTCACCGGCTTGTTCGACTACATCCACAACGTCGCGATACATGTAATGCGTATCCAGCCCGTTGATGCGCACCGACATTGTCTTGCTGCCCCAGTCGATATCGTTCAGGGCTTGAATGATGTTCTTGCGGGCCTGCTCTTTTTCATCCGGGGCTACCGCGTCTTCGAGATCTAGGAAGATCACGTCCACATCCGATTTCGCGGCTTTTTCGAACATGCCGGGCTGGCTGCCCGGCACGGCGAGTTCGCTGCGGTTCAGGCGCGCGGGGGCCTGTTCGATGGCATAAAAGCTCATGGGTTTTGCTCCTTTGAAGAAGGGTGCGTCAGATCACGCGGTCACGGGGTGGGCGACCAGCGAAGAAGTCGCCCAGATTGTCCAGCACGCGAAAGCCCATGGCTTCGCGCGATTCTTTTGTTGCGCTGCCCAGATGCGGCAGCATCACGAGGTTGTCGCATTGCAGCAGGTCGGGGCTGATGCGTGGCTCGCCGTCGAACACATCCAGCGCGGCGCCGCCGATCGTGTCGAACATCAGCGACTGTACCAAAGCGCGCTCGTCCACCACCTCGCCGCGCGCGGTGTTGATCAGGAAGGCGTCGGGCTTCATCAGGTCCAGCCTGCGTCCGTTGATCAGGTGCCGGTTCGCAGCCCCGCCGGGGCAATGCAGCGAGACAAAGTCGCAATGCGGCAGCAGATCATCCACCGTTTCGACTTGGGTCGCATCGAACTGCTTCAGCACGTCGGGCGACACGGCGCTGCGGTTCTGGACAAGAATTTTCATGCCAAACCCGTGATGGGCGCGACGGGCCATTTCCTGACCGATGCGGCCAAAGCCGATGATGCCCAGCGTCTTGCCGCTGACCTTGGTGCCGACCAAATGGGTCGGACGCCAGCCGGTCCAGCCGCCTGCGCGCAGCTCGCGCTCGCCCTCACCGGCGCGACGGGCGACCATCAGAAGCAGGGTCATGGCCAGATCGGCGGTGCATTCAGACAGAACATCGGGCGTGTTGGTGACCGTCATACCCAGATCACGGGCCGCCGGTTCACAGATATGACTGTACCCGACGCCGTAGTTGGCCAAAATCTTGGTCTGAGCTGCGGCCACGTCCAGCGCCTCGGCGCTAAGCGTGTCGGTGACGGTGGGCAGAACCGCGTCGTATGTCTTCAACGCGTCGCGGAGTTCCGCCGGAGACATCGGAATGTCCCCGGTATTCAGCACGGCGTTGTAGTTTTCGGCCAGTTGCGCCTCGACGGCGGCAGGCCAGCGACGGGTGACAAGGACCGAAGGTTTGACCATCACGCGGCCTTTCCCATGACACGGGCGATAGTCTCGCCGATCACCGCGGGGTTTTCAGCAACCGTTACACCAGCCGCTGACAGGATTTCCACCTTCTCGCTGGCGCTTTCGCCAAAGGCCGAGATGATCGCCCCAGCATGGCCCATGGTCCGGCCCTTGGGCGCGGTCAGACCCGCGACATAGGCCACAACAGGCTTGGTGACGTGGTCACGGATATATTCTGCAGCCTCGGCTTCCTGAGGGCCACCGATCTCGCCGATCATAGCTATGACCTCGGTGTCTTCGTCCTGTTCGAACCGCTCAAGGATATCGCGGAAGGACGAGCCGTTGATTGGATCGCCGCCAATGCCGACGCTGGTTGAGACACCGATGCCGCGCTCTTTCAACTGCGCCGCAGCCTCATAACCCAGCGTGCCCGAGCGTCCGATGATCCCCACAGTGCCCGGCAGGTAGATATGTCCCGGCATGATGCCCAGCAGCGCCTTGCCGGGGCTGATGGTACCGGCACAGTTCGGACCGGTCAGCACCAGGCGCTTGTCCTTAGGATAGCGGTACATGTAGCGTTTTACGCGGATCATGTCCTGCGCGGGGATGCCGTCTGTGATGCAGACGCAATAGCGAATACCGGCATCTGCGGCCTCCATGATCGAATCCGCCGCAAACGGCGGAGGCACGAAGACAAGGCTAGCCTCGGCGCCAGTGGCCTCAACCGCCTGTTTGACGGTGTCGAATACGGGTACGCCTTCGACGGTCTCTCCGCCTTTGCCGGGAACAACGCCGCCAACGACGTTGGTGCCATATTGCACCATATCCTTGGTATGCAGGCGCGCCATGCGTCCGGTGATGCCCTGAACGATAACGCGGGTGTCGCGGTCCAGAAGAATGCTCATTACACAGCCCTCATCTTGGTGTTTTGGGACAGATCGTTGCGCCATGCACCCACAGCGCGTTCAGCGGCTTCCATAAGGGTTGTCGCGCGGATGATTGGCAGGCCCGATTTGGCCAGGATCTTCTGACCTTCCTCGACATTGGTGCCCGCCAGACGCACGATGATCGGCAGGTCGATTTCCAACTCGCGCAGCGCCTGCACTACGCCCTCGGCCACCCAGTCACAGCGGTTAATGCCTGCGAAGATATTGACCAGCACCGCCTGAACGTTGTCATCGGACAGTACCAGTCGGAACGCTTTGGCCACCCGCTCGGGCGAGGCACCGCCACCGATGTCCAGAAAGTTCGCAGGTTCACCGCCAGCCAGCTTGATGGTGTCCATCGTGGCCATGGCCAAACCGGCACCGTTCACGATACAGCCGATATTGCCGTCCAGTCCGACATAAGACAGTCCGCGATCCGCCGCGCGGCTTTCGCGCGGGTCTTCCTGACTTTTGTCGCGCAATTCAGCAACCTGCGGATGGCGAAACAGGGCATTGTCGTCAAAGCTCATCTTCGCGTCCAACGCCAGCACACGGTCGTCACCAGTGATGACCAGCGGGTTGATCTCGACCATAGTCGCGTCCAGCTCGCTGAACGCAGCATAGCAACCCTGCAGGGTACGGACCATGTGCTGAATTAGGCGAGGTTCCAGCCCCAGATTAAACGCTATTTCGCGGGCCTGAAACTCCTGCAATCCAACGGCAGGTTCAACGATTGAGCGGACGATACTGTCGGGGCGCTCAGATGAGATTTCTTCGATCTCCATCCCACCTTCCGAAGAGGCCACGATCATCACCCGCTGACTGGACCGATCCAGCACAAAGCCCAGATAAATCTCGCGATCAATCGGTACGGCGGCCTCCACATAGACGCGGTAAATGCCTTTGCCCTCGGGGCCGGTCTGGTGCGTCACCAGCTTGCGGCCAAACATCTCGTCACAAGCCTCGTATATTTCGCTTTCCGAGTTGCACAGCTTTACACCACCGGCCTTTCCACGCCCGCCGGCATGGACTTGCGCCTTAATGACCCACTTGTCACCACCCAACTCACGCGCGCGATATGCCGCTTGCTCGGGGCTGTAGGCCAAAGCCCCCGAAGGGACCTCGACGCCGAAATTCGAAAGAAGTTCTTTCGCCTGATATTCATGGATATCCATCTGCATTCCCTCCCGTTATGCAGCGATAGATGTGCCGTAGCGACTTTCCAAAAGTGCTTCGATGGCTTCGAAATCAACTGAGCCGCCCATCTCGCGGATGGCCTGGGCGAACAGCCTGACGATGCGACTGACCGATTGGTGGGTTAGCTGGTTCAGGATGCCGATACGGACTTGAACCGGGGCGCTGAGCGTGGGCCAGATGCCAAAGCCACGGGCGCGGCAGTTCTGTACCAACTCCATCTCACGACCCGCCAGCTCTGCGGGCAGGTTCAGCACCACAAGGCTGGGCATGTCCGATGTGACTTGGCAACCCATCGCGGTGACGGCGTCGCGCAGGACGGCCTCATGCGTGCGATAGGAATGCGCACGTTTGGCCAATCCCTCCTGCAAAGTCAGGCGTAGCGATTCATGGAAGGCGGCGACCGCATAGCCCGAATGGGTACGGTGATAGGTGCCCTTTTCCACGTTTTGCCCGTCAACGATGCCCCAGTGGCGTGCTTCGAAAATCGGGTTGTGGACGTATGTATAGGCGCCGGAGGTCTTCAGCGCGTCGATATAGGCGTCGGTGAAGCTGACCGGCGCATAGGTCAGCGGTAGGCAGCACAGCCCTTTTTGCGGGCACGAGGCCCATCCCGCGACACCCGGATAGTCATCGATGCGGAAATCCGCGATACCCAACGACGATACGGCATCGATCAAACCCATCACATCGTGGCGTTCACAGGCATCCGAGAAGCCACGCAGGTCGTTGACCCGACCTGACCCGGTTTCCCAATGCGCCATGAAGGCCCACTTCGGTTTGTGCGTGGCCAACACCTCTTCGACCATCTCGCCTGTGACGGGCTGGCCGTGGGGAATTTCAATAACGGCGACACTCGCGGCTTGTGGGTCCAGAGGGTTGGTCGCGTGCTCTTCCGGTGTTGCAGCCTTGATCCGCAGAGTCATCGCATCGATGCCCGAGAAGGTGCCATTGGTGAATGCCACAACCTTGTCACCCGGCATCACCGCCGAGAACATGGTGTCCAGCCCACTCCATCCGGTGCCAGCAACCGCGAAGGTATGGGTGTTGGCGGTGCCCCAGATCTGACGCAGCATGTGCTTGCATTCGATCATGCCACGCAGCACGTCGCTCTGCATGTGGTCGGCAACGCCGGCGCTGGCAAACGCCTGCAAAACACGTGCGTCGGTGTTTCCCGGTCCTGGGCCAGCGGCCAGCGTCTCGGGGATGTCGAGCGTTGGATAAATCTGAAACGTCATGTGCTCCTCCTGTGCGTCGGGTGTGTTCGATACCGCCGATCGCCTTGACCCAGAGGAAAACTGAAACTTGCGCCGGGGCACAACGTAACTTACTACAGCTTTAGCATATCTTGTTAGGTGGGTATTAACCTACCCATTTTGGTAAATATGCCAATGTATACTGAAAGCATCCCCACCAAAATGGGTAGGTTTAGATAAAATCAGACGGGAAAACAATGTCCGACACATCTCAACGCCCCATTGATGTCATGCTGGCCAACAACAACCCTTTGGTGCTGTCGGCCATGTCCGAGATCTTCGAGCGCGACCCGCGATTCTCTCTGGTGGCCACTTCAGCGACCGCCGAGGGATTTCTGGGCACAGTCATGCGGGTGCCGGTTCAGGTGGGGATCGTGTCCTGGGAACTTCCTGCTTTGGGCGCGGCAAAACTGATTGAGGTTCTGCGCGAGCAGACCAACGCGCCACGCTTTGTGGTCTATGGGGACGAGGCTGGGGACGTACCGCGTCAGGCTATGCAGGCCGGGGCCGCAGGGTTCGCGCCGCGTTCGGGCGAGGTCGAAGGCTTGCTGGAAACCTGTGTCGATGTCGCTAAGGGCAAAATGGTATTTCCCTATATCGACGTGCGCAAAATGCATCAAAACCCGTTGCAGACTCTGTCGCGCAAGGAACTCGCTATCCTTGAGGCACTGGCGCAGGGCATGTCTAACAAGGAATTGTCGAAAGAGCTGCAGATTTCGACCAACACGGTAAAGTTCCATCTGTCGAACATATACGACAAGCTGTCGATCAAGAACCGCGCGCAGGCGATTGCCTTCTATTACGCTTCAAAACTGGACAACGTAAACTCGTGAACTGCGAAGCTCAGATAGTCGGAGATTTCTAGAAAGAAGCGTCCGCAGGTTTTGTGATACTGGCGACATTCTCGCGCGTTAGGGCTGCAGCCTGCAGAAATACCAAATAGCCATTGCAATACCCGTTGAAACCAAGATAACCCGCGAAACAGATTCCCGTCTGCAACCCCCTCTTGATTGAGGCGGCGATCTCGTGCTCAGGCTGCTGTCGGCGGTTATACCGCGTTGAGTTCTCAAATCCATGATTGTGATACCCCGCACCTTCGGCTCTTAGGATTAGAGCAGTCAGGATGTGAAGCTGAGTCCCGGCTGAGAGATGTGCATATTCGTTGGTGCTAGCGGGATCGGTGTCGGGATGTTGACATGGGCTGTTGCGGAACCCGTCGCGCACTTCAAGAACAACCCATCGGTTATTCAGGGCGTGACAACGGCCCTTGACGCGGACAATGTGCGCACGGCTTATGTCTGGTCCTATCTGCATTGGGGTCTGGGCGCTTGGGCGTGCTATGCGATTGCCGGCCTTGCGCTGGCGTTTTTCAGCTATCGCCGCGGGCTTCCCCTAACGATCCGCTCGTCTCTGACGCCATTATTCGGCAAGGCTCTGTCAGGTATTCTTCGGGCTCTTCATCAGCCCCGGTGATCTGAAGTATGGGGCGCGCCCGGTCACGAGCTTGAATTCCGCCGCCCACTGTTTGACGACCGCTTTTCGCGGGGCGATCACGATGACCCGATCGATCAGATCCGCATTGAGCAAACGCTGTGCGATGACCGAGGCGCAGATGGTCTTGCCCGCGCCCGGCGCCGCGTTGATCAAAAAATGCCGATCTTCGCCGGCCTGGAGCCAGTCCATTGCTTTGTTGGCGCAGGCAGCCTGCCACGGTCTGAGATTAATCGTCGTCATTGCTTGCGCCTTTCTTCAGATTGCAGGTGGCGCAAGCCGGGGCCGATGATGCGAATTTGGAGGCTGCCGAATGACAGACGAAAACACATCTGCGGTCGGCTACATGAACCCGCCCGAACATACCCGCTTCAAAAAGGGTAAGTCGGGCAATCCCCGTGGTCGCCCGCGCAAGCGGGAAGACCTGAACACAGTTCTGAACCGAGTCCTCAATCGCAAGGTGCGGGTCAAAGAAAACGACCAGAAATTGCCGATCCGGGATGCACTGATGTGGAAGCTGCGCGATCTGGCACTGAATGGTGACAAGCAAGCAATGGCTCTGCAGCGACGCATCATCGACGAGTCAGGTATCGCCGATCCCAATGCCTATTCGCCGGAGGAAGAGAAAAAGAAGATCCTCCGCGCCGTCAAGCGGATCGCCGAACACAGGAAGCAGAAAGAAAAAGACAATGAGTAACGACAAGAAAGTAGGCTACGCCAACCCTCCTGAGTCCACGCGGTGGCAGAAGGGTCAATCCGGGAATCCTAAGGGTCGGCCGAAGACGAAGTCCGAATTCATGATGGACGCTGCACAGATTCTGACCCAGCCCGTCGACGCCCGCGCGCCAGACGGCACGACTGTTCGTTTGGACGGTATTGAAGCCGCCTATCTTGCGCTCTGCCGCAAAGGTCTCAAAGGGCACAAACCGTCACTGCTTGAAGCGATCCGGATCATGTTGGAAGTAGGCCCAGCCGTGCAAGCGAAAGAGGAAGAGCAGAAAAACAAGCGGCAGGAATTGGTGGAACGGCTGGAGCGCATGGGCGTGAAAATTCCAGAAGACTCCAAATTGCGCGGTTAGCGCAAATCCGTACTGGACTTCAGCGCGGACACGAGCGTCACTGCTCCCACGCCCGGTTGGACCCCGGGCGCATCTCGGTACCAGGGCCGGCATCCCGCAGGCCCGGAAAACCGAGGAACAAGAATGTCCAAGTCCAAATCAACCCCTTCGCGCGTGAGCAAGACTGCAATCCTGCGTAAATTGCGGAGCCGCAAGGCCGGCACAGATCTTGCCGCCCTTCAGTCCGCAACCGGCTGGCAGCCCCATTCGGTCCGGGCGGCGCTGAGCGGGCTCAGGAAGGCGGGGTATCGCATCGACCGCGCGGAACCCACCAAGCCCGGCACTGGCGCCATCTACCGCATCACCAACGGCCCGGAGAGCTCTCCGTGGCCGAGATCGAAACCTTGGACCGGGCGGCGCTGATCGCCGCCTGGAAAGAGGTCTTCGGCACCCCTGCCCCGAAACTCCTCAGCAGTCCCTTCCTGCGCCGGTTCCTGGCCGTCGAAGTGCAGACCCACGAGCGTGGCGGGTTGCCAAAAGACTTTGTCACAAGGCTCGCCAAGGCTGCACGGGACATTCCGTCTGCCACAAGCCCCGCGCTCAAACCCGGCGGCCGTCTGATCCGCGAATGGATTGGCGCGACCCATGTGGTCGATGTCGTCGAGGGCGGCTTTCTCTGGAAAGGTCAGCGCTATGCGTCGCTGTCGCCGATCGCCCGCGCCATCACCGGGGCCCGATGGTCCGGGCCCCGCTTCTTCGGTCTGAAGCGGGCGGGTTGACCGTGAGCAAGCCGCGAATCCGATGCGCCATCTACACGCGTAAATCCTCCGACGAGGGGCTCGACCAGGACTTCAATTCGCTCGATGCCCAGCACGAGGCGTGTGCCGCATACATCGCCAGCCAGCGGCACGAAGGCTGGGTTGCGGGCAAGTCCCGATATGACGATGGCGGCATCTCCGGTGGCACGCTCGACCGGCCCGGCCTTCAGCGCCTGCTGGCAGACATCGACGCGGGGCTCGTTCAGATGGTTGTAGTCTACAAGATTGATCGTCTGACCCGATCCCTTGCCGACTTTGCCAAGCTGGTCGAGCGCTTCGATGCCGCCGGTTGTTCCTTTGTCTCGGTTACCCAAGCCTTCAACACCGCCTCGTCGATGGGCTGGCTGACGCTCAACGTTCTGTTGTCCTTTGCCCAATTTGAGCGTGAGGTGACGGCCGAGCGGATCCGGGACAAGATCGCGGCCTCCAAGAAGAAGGGTCTTTGGATGGGCGGCGTGCCGCCGCTCGGATACGATCCGCATGCCGATCCCAAGATCCGCGGCCTCGTCATCAACGCAGACGAAGCTGAAACAGTGCGGACGATCTTCGCCCTCTACGAGGACCTCGGCTGCCTGAATGCTGTCATGCGTCGCGCCAATGAGTTGGGCCTGCGCTCCAAGCTGCACCGTTTCAAGTCCGGGCGGGTCCAGGGCGGTAATACACTCTCGCGCGGCCAGATCTATGCGGCTCTGCGCAACCCGATCTACATCGGAAAGATCCGCCACAAGACCAAAGTCTGGGATGGACAGCATGAGCCGATCGTAAGCGAGGCGGTTTGGGAACGGGTCCAGGAAAAACTGGAGACTGCCAGTGCGCGCCCGCGGAGTCGAAAGACCGCTGCCAAGCAACTCAGTACCAGGCCCACTGCACCGCTCACCGGGAAACTCCGTGATGAAACCGGAGATCGACTGACCCCGACGCACACCCATCGTCATGGACGGCAGATCCGGTACTACGTCTCAAACCGGCTGATTTCTGGGGGGACGGAGCCGCGAGGCTGGCGATTGCCTGCAAACGCCCTGGAGCATGCTGTGGCGAACGCCATTGCAGGGCGCATCAGCAAGCTCGCCCAGGACCATCGGATTTGCACACGACCAGATCTGCAACGTGACGGCGCCATACTGGCAAAAGCGCGTCGACTCGCCAGTCGGCTCTCAGAGGGTACACCCGATCTTCTGCAGAAGATTTTGGACGATGAGCAGATCACGAAAAACGGCATTGTCTTGCGACTTAATACGGATTGCCTAGCCAAGGCGTTGGAAATGCAGCCCAATGAGATGGACGGTGCAGTTCGGATGATCGAGGCTCCCTTCGAACTTCGGCGACGCGGTGTCGAAGGAAAGATCGTCATCGGCGACCGCGAGCCTCAACCAGATCGTACGCTCCTTCGCGCTCTTTCCCGCGCGCATGTCTGGGCAGCCGAATTGCGCGACGGCAGGCTCCTTAGAGAGATCGCCGTGGCGACGGGGCATGCAGAATCCTACATTCGCACCCGATCGCAGCTGGCGTTCCTGTCGCCCGCGATCCAGAGCGCAATCCTCGAGGGGCGCTAGCCGACGAACCTGACCCTCGAACGGTTCATCCGAAAACCACTGCCACTGGACTGGGATGCCCAGGCCCGATTGTTCGGCTTCAAAGGCGGTCAGAGACTTCCCTGATCTGGATGTGGCGTTCCCTGTTTCTCCTAAGAATTTCCCTGATAATCGCGAAAATGTTCCCTGTTATCTTGCGCAGGGAAATCTTGTGCAACGCACTGATAACACGTGATGATCCAGAAGCCAAAATCAGCCAAAAGGCCCAAATCTGAAGTATTTCCCAATTAATTCCCTGTTAGCAGGGAATTTTGGCCCTAACCGAAGCGCATGATGGTGCCTCCAGAGAAGTTACGAGGAAATCGCGCCAGCTTATGGGATCATGGTCGTCTCTCTGGCAGATGGCATAGCCCAAGCGCCCGGGAAAACGGGAGAAAACAGGGAAAGAAGGACTGCGCAGGCAGAGATAGGGGTGGGTGGCGGAGACGAAGGGATTCGAACCCTCGAGACGGTTTCCCGCCTACTCCCTTAGCAGGGGAGCGCCTTCGACCACTCGGCCACGTCTCCGCTGGCCGGTATATCCTTGCCTGTCATCCAGATACAAGGCGATTTTCTATGTCTGGAAAATTTTTCTGAATACCGATGATCAAACCCACAAGAAGGAGCGCTGGGGCTACCGAAAGCAGGGGTGCGAAACCCCCGAAATGCTGAAAAACATGCAAAACCTTGCCAACTCCACCTGTTCTGGCGCATATTTGTCTAGTTTTAAGGCTCTAATAACTATTCAGATTTAGCTTTCTGAGGCGACAGATATCGGGCGTGGGGTGTTTGGCACCCTGGTAGGTACCTTTTGGGGGAAGGGGACTTGGGTTTGGCCTGGTTGAAATTGTTTTGTGTTTTCTTGGTTCTAGCGACGCTGCCTGCGTCGGCCATCGCATCAATCGGAAAAGTGCTCAGTGCTAAACCGGGCGCGGATATTATCCGGGCCGGTAAAAAGATACGCTTGCGTGAAGGGATGGATGTTGTTTCAGGCGATACTATTTCGACCGACAGATCAGGCGTGGTTCAATTGGTGTTTGTAGATGAAACCAAGATCGCGGTTGGTCCGAACGCGCGAATGATCCTGGATGTCTCGATGCTGCGAGGCAATCGGAAGGCAAAAAACTTCACCGTGCAGGCGCTGGGCGGCAGTTTCCGTTTCATTTCGGGCAAAAGCAGAAAGCGCGCTTATTCGATCAAAACGCCCGATGCCACCATGGCCGTGCGGGGAACGACATTTGACATGTGGATTACATCCGGCAGCCAAAGCGCGATGCTGGTTATCGAGGGCACCGTTCAGATGTGCGGCCGACGCGGGTCGTGCCGGTCGGCAAGCCGACAGTGCAGTCTCTTTGCGACCGGTTCGGGCGGTCAGGTGGGGCGCCCGATAGATCAGGAGCAGTATGACAAAGCGCTAAAAGGTGGTTTCCCCTTCATACGCTCGCAAACGCAACTGCTGCCACCGTTTCGGGTGAGTGCCGAAGGGTGTTCGGGCAGACAGGCTCAGGCCCCAAAGATTGAATCTGAAAGGCCAGAGCGGCGCGAAGCACGGCGGCAAACGGAACAAGGTCGTTCTGAGGTGTCGGCGGCCCGCGAAAGCGGGCGATCCGAAGCGCCAGACCGGGCCTCAGCCAGCGCCGAAGGGCGTTCCGGGACATCAGCGCACGCAGGTGTAAGCGCCTCGGGTGAAACGAGAACATCCGTAAACGCATCCAGTGGAGATAGCGGTGGATCGGGTGTCAGGGCAACGGCGACGGCAGGTAACGCTTCAGCGATAGCTGGTTGGTAGCATCAGGTTACATATATTTTCATGTTCCCCTGCGCCTGGAAGGTGAACGTGGTGGGTAAGATAAGAGACAAAATTGGGCATCGATTAGTATTCAGGCTTGTAGGCTTGGCGCTGATCCTGATGGGCTGCTTCATTAGGGTCGCGGATCCGTATCCCGTTCAAATGTCCAGATTGATTTACTTCGATATCCTGCAGCGGATTTCACCACGGGCCTACAACCCGGATCTGCCGGTCCGCGTGGTGGATATTGATGAAAGGTCTCTGGCAGAATGGGGCCAATGGCCTTGGCCTCGTACCCTGTTGGGTCAGATGGTCGAACGATTGGGCGAATACGGTGCCGCTGCGATTGCCTTTGATATGCTGTTTGCCGAGCCCGACCGATACTCTCCGATGCGACTGTTGCAAGACCCGACCTTGTCCGGACTATTGCAGGTGGATCAGGCTGCGATCGATCTGGACAATGACGTCAGATTTGGGGACGAAGTTGCGAAATGGCCAGTGGTTCTGGGTGTGGCAGCCCGGCAAACCGATAGCGGTTCGGCCATTGTACCGAAGGCGGGGTTAGTTGAAATCGGAGAGAACCCCGCAGCTGGCCTTGTCAGCGTTGCCCACTGGACCTCTCTGGCACCGCCATTGGGGGAAGAAGCGGCCGGGATCGGGGGTGTTAATGTTTCGCCCCAAGGAAGTTTGGGTGTGGTGCGACGGGTCCCTGTGCTTTGGTCCGGGCCCAACGGTGTATTACCTGCGCTTGGGGTTGAAGCCCTGCGGGTGGCCATGGGCGAATCCGTTTATTTTGCCGAAGGATCGCAGGACGAGATCGGCATCATGCTTGAGGTTGGTCTGGGTGATTTTGTGCTGCCGACCACCGAGAATGGCGAGATTTGGGTGCGTTACAGGCGGGACAATCCTGGCCTCTATCTGTCGGCCGATGATGTCATGCGTAGCGGTAGTGATCCAACGCTTCAGTCAGAGATAGAAGGACGGATCATTCTGGTCGGCACCTCTGCGGCGGGCTTGTTCGATATACGCGAAACGGCACTGGGTGAATCTGTTCCCGGTGTTTCGATCCACGCCCAGATTATCGAACAGATCATCCTTGGCGATGTGCTGAGCAGATCGGATGTTACCTCTGCACTTGAGCTGCTGGCGTTCGTGATCCTGGGCGTCGTTGTCACAGTGGTCATGTCCAACTATGGGGCGGTCGCTTCTTTTGCTGCAGGCGGTGTGGCCGCATCGGCCGTGATTGCCATCAGTTGGTTGGCGTTCCAGAACCAGTCGGTTCTGTTTGATGCGACCTTCCCTTTGGCCGGAGGTATGGCCAATTTCGGGCTTCTGGCCGGGTACCTCTTTGTTTCGACCGAGCGGGAGAAGCGGGTGATCCGCCAGACTTTCTCGCACTATGTCGCACCGGAAATCCTCGATGAGATGGAGGCCAACGGGCATCAACTGCAATTGGGAGGTGAATCTCAGGAGATCACGGTGATGTTTTCGGACATTCGGGGCTTCACGCCATTGTCCGAGTCTGTATCAGCCACCGATCTGGTGGCCTTGCTGAATGCGCTGTTCTCAGAGATCGGGGATCAGATTCTGGTCGAGCGTGGCACGATCGACAAGTTCATCGGCGATGCGGTTATGGCTTTTTGGAATGCACCGCTGCCCGTGGATGATCACCCGTGCCGCGCTGCTTTGGCCGCGCTGAAGATGCGCGGCGCGTTAGATAAGTTCAACACTTTGCCCATCATGCGCGGGCGTCCTCCCATCGCTCTGGCGACAGGCTGCGCAACCGGAGCCGCCTGCGTAGGCAATATCGGCTCGCGGCGCCGGTTCAATTATACAGTAATCGGAGATGTGGTGAATGTGGCAGCGCGGATCGAACAAAACTGCCGACATGTGGATTATGATATTCTGGTCTCAGACTCTATTCGCCGTGTCACCAATTCTGATCTTGCGCTGCTAGAGGCGGGCTTCGTGGATTTGAAAGGCAAAAGCGAGCCAGAGCCTGTTTATGTACTGGTCGGAGATCGAGAAGTTGCAGGCAGTGCATCGTTTCAAAAGCTGCAGACCGCACACATAGGTCTACTAGAGGCGATACGCGCACGGGAATCACAGACCGTAGTCGCTGGGTTGTGCAAGGAATGTGCCAAGCATGCGATGGCGGTTGAGCCAGGTTTGGCATCATTCTATCGCGCGCTACCGGGGCGCATGGCGGATTTCCGATCAGAGGTGCTTCATGCGCGCCCGGTGTTTAGTCATCATCATGGTCTGCGCGAAGGTGCAGAGTAAGTACTTCGCCATATGCTTTGGAAAAGAGAACGGGGCGCTGTTGAAAATCAACTGCGCCCCGCCGGAAGTATCAATCTCGCCCCCTCGAATACCATCTAAAACAACACGGGCTAAAACTTTCGATATATTCGAGATCGACCTTCTGTCCCCATATTTAACGAATTCGGCAGGGTAGACAGTGAAGAAGTTCACATTACCCTGAAATTGTTTAAATTTTTTCTTAGCGCCAGTCGAAAAACCCTGGTCCGGCCTGTATCAGCAGAGAGGCGGCCATTGTCTGACCCAGTTTTGCGCCGTCTTCGAGCGCCCCGGTGGCCTCTTCGCTGATCGCCTCGGAACCGTCCGGGCGCAGAACTTCTCCACGCAGATGCAGTTGGCCATCTTGGACTTGTGCCAGACCGGCGATCGGTGTTTCGCATGAGCCATCCAGCCCGGCCAGCAGGCTGCGTTCAGCCGCAAGGCGTTGGCTTGTTTCGACATGATGAATCGCCGCCAGCATCTCGGCGGTGCGGTTATCGTCGCTGCGCCGTTCAATGCCGATGGTGCCCTGCGCAATGGCAGGTAGCATGTCATCAGGTGATATGGCAGTCGCGGGGACGTCTTTCATATCCAAGCGGCGCAATCCGGCCATGGCCAAAAAGGTACAATCGGCCACGCCATCGGCCAGCTTCTTCAGGCGAGTCTGAACATTGCCGCGAAACTCGACCACATTCAGATCGGGCCGCCGGTTCAGCAACTGTGCCCGACGGCGCAGCGAAGACGTCCCGACAACCGCGCCTTCGGGCAAGTCGTGAATCGAACTCAGCGTCGGAGAGATAAAGGCATCGCGCACGTCTTCACGCGGCAGAAAAGTATCCAGCACCAGCCCATCAGGCTGTTCGACCGGCATGTCCTTGGTCGAATGCACGGCGACATCAATCTCGCCCTTCAGCATCGCCTCTTCGATTTCCTTGGTGAACAGACCCTTGTTGCCAATCTCTTTCAGCGGTCGGTCCGCATCGATCATCGCGCGGTTGTCGCCGGTAGTCTTGATCACCACGATCTCGAACGCATCTTCTGGAAGGTCGAAAGCGGCACCAAGCCTCTGACGGGTTTCATAAGCCTGCGCCAGCGCCAGCGGTGATCCACGGGTGCCGATTTTCAGAGGCGATGCGGGGGTAGGCAATGTAAGACTCATGCGCACAGCTTTAGTCGCGTCACATTGCCCTGACAATGGGGGCAGAGCTTGACAAATTGCCACTGAGGGCCGACGCGTTGCACCAAACCGGAACACTGGGGGCACGAATGGCCGAGACAAAGAAATTGCTACGGGCGCTGGCGGGGGAAGTGCAGGATGTGCCGCCGATCTGGATGATGCGACAGGCTGGGAGGTATTTGCCTGAATATCGTGCAACGCGCGCACAGGCCGGAGATTTCCTGTCTCTTTGCTATAACCCCGAGCTTGCCGCCGAAGTCACCCTTCAGCCTATTCGCCGCTACGGCTTTGATGCCGCGATCCTGTTTGCTGATATCCTGCTTCTGCCGCAGGCGCTGGGTGCGGATTTGTGGTTTGTCACCGGCGAAGGTCCTCGCCTTTCGACAATTACACGGCAGTCGGAGTTTGATGCGCTGAAGCCCGTTGATGCAATTCATGAGACGCTTTCTCCGGTGTATGAAACCGTGCGTATTCTTTCGCGTGAGCTTCCTTCTGAGACAACTCTGATCGGATTTGCAGGCGCGCCCTGGACAGTGGCTACCTACATGATCGCCGGACGGGGCACCCCGGATCAGGGGCCAGCCCATGCGCTGCGCGAAGAAAACACTGCGCTGTTCGAGGCGCTGTTGGATCGGATCACGGCCGCGACAATTGAATACCTGTCTGCCCAAATCGAGGCAGGGGCCGAGGTTGTCAAAATATTTGATAGTTGGGCGGGATCATTGAAGGGCGAAGCGTTTCAGAAATACGCCGTTGAACCCTGTCGCGTGATTACTGCTGCCATAATGGCACGCCATCCGGGCATTCCCGTCATCGGTTTCCCACGCGAAGCGGATCAGGGGTACATCGGTTTCGCCAAGGCCACCGGTGTGGATTGTGTCGCGCTGGACAATTCTGTGTCGCCCGAATGGGCTGCTGCGAATGTGCAAGTCGATGGGTGTGTACAGGGCAATCTGGCTTCATCGCATATGGTGACAGGCGGGCAAGCGCTTGTCGATGAGACGCGGCGGATTGTCGAAGCCTTCTCAAAAGGACCGCATATCTTCAATTTGGGTCATGGTATTACGCCAGATGCGGACCCTGAGAACGTTCAATTGATGATCGATACGGTGCGCGGGCGGTAAGCCTGGCGTGGGGGCCAGCCCCCTCTTGGCCTGCGGCCAATTCACCCCCCGAGGTATTTTTAGCCAGATGAAGCGGGAGGAAGTTCGTTCAAAATCTCATTTGTATGCTCTCCGCGTTTGGGGCTGGGCCGCGGTTGCCAGTTGTAGGTTGAGAATCTAGGAGCGGCTGCGGCTTGACGTGTTTCGTCGTGGTCGACCCATGTTTGGCGAGCCGAATTCATGGGGTGATCTCGTGCTTCTTGTGGACTTAGGACTGGGGCAACGCAGGCGTCCGTGCCTTGAAACAGCGCCGCCCATTCGTCGCGCGGCTTCTCGGCAAAGATTTTGCTCAACCGCTTCGTCAGGTTGGGCCACGTCGCATGGTTATTTTGCTGAGCGAATTCCGCGTCATCGCTGAGCCCGAGGATGTCCAGGAAGTGAGCATAGAATTTTGGCTCCAGACACTGAACTGAGATGAAGCCGCCATCTGCGCAGGCGTAGGTTCGGCTCCAATGCGGTCCGTCAAGCAGGCTTTGACCCCGGGTGTCGGACAGGTTGCCGGTTTGGCGCAGGCTCATCAGCAAATTCATCATGTGTGCCGAGCCATCGTAGATGGCGGCGTCCACCACAGTGCCTTTGCCTGTGCTCCGGGCATTCAGAAGCCCGGCGAGCAGACCTGCAACCAGATACATCGCACCACCGCCGATATCCCCGACAAGTGTTGCGGGCGTCAAAGGCGGTTGGCCGGGCAGCGACGCGTAGGATAAAGCCCCTGAAAGGGCGATATAGTTGAGATCATGGCCCGCTGTCTCAGAAAGTGGGCTATGCTGCCCCCAGCCTGTCATTCGGCCATAGACCAGCTTTGGGTTCAGGTAATGACAGTCTTCCGGCCCCAGCCCCAGCTTTTCCATCACGCCGGGGCGAAAACCCTCGATCAGCGCATCAGCCGTTGCGATCAGCCGTTTTGCAACGCTAAGGTCCTGCGGGTTTTTGAGGTCCAGCGCTATTGATCGTTTGCCGCGATCCAGCAGCGAACGTTCAGGCATACCCGGAGTGACGGCGGACCCTTTGCGATGGATGGTGATGACATCGGCGCCCATATCCGCCAGCAGCATGGCCGCGAAGGGGGCTGGGCCCAGCCCTTCGACTTCGATGATGCGTATGCCGTGCAGCATGTCTTCCTCCTGCGGCGCAGGGTTTCTGTTGGGCGGAGCGAATGCAAGCGAAGAATCCCGATCCCGTGCTTTGGTTTGTGCAAACTGGTTGCCTGCATCGATGTTTCAGGGCTAGGTCTTTGTGGTCTGCCGAAGGATTAAAAAGAGGTTGAGAGATGCAGTTAAGCGATACCCGTGAAATTCAGGCGCCGCCTGCCGCCGTTTACGCTGCGTTGCTGGACCCTGAAGTATTAAAAGCCTGCATCAGCGGCGCGCAGGAGATTACCGGTGATCCAACCGAGGGGTATAATGCGACCGTGGTGCAAAAGGTTGGCCCTGTGAAGGCGACTTTCAAAGGCACAGTGACCATGTCCGACATGATTGAGCCCGAACGCCTGACCATCGCTGGTGAGGGCAAGGGGGGCGCTGCAGGCTTTGCCAAGGGAAGCGCTGATGTAACCTTCGCGCCCAGCGAGGCTGGTGGCACCCTTCTGACCTACGAGGTCGAGGCTAAGGTGGGTGGCAAACTGGCTCAGCTGGGCAGCCGCCTGATTGATGGGTTTGCCAAGAAGATGGCCGATCAGTTTTTCGCCAATCTTCAAGAATATTTCGAAGGTCCGCCACCGCAAGAAGACGCTGCCGAAGAAGAGACCAAGTCAGGCTTGCTAGGTCGCCTGACGGGACGAGACTGAACCCTGCGCACACGCGCATGGCACTGTGCGGAATTGGACTGTTCGACGATGGTCCGTCACGATAGGTTGCGGGGTCAGAACGAGGGTACGCATGACGACCATATTGTCGATCCGGGATTTGCGGAAGTCTTATGCCGATGGGTTTGAGGCGCTGAAAGGTGTGTCTCTGGACATTGAAGAAGGTGAGATTCTAGCGCTGTTGGGCCCCAATGGGGCGGGTAAAACAACGCTGATCTCGACTGTGTGCGGTATTACCACGCCGACTTCGGGCTCGGTCACCGTAGGTGGCCATGACATCCAGACCGAGTATCGCGCAGCCCGCAAGATGATTGGGCTGGTGCCGCAGGAAATCGCGCTGGAACCGTTCGAGAAGGTCTGGAACACTGTCCGCTTTTCGCGCGGGCTGTTCGGTCATAGCGGAGACAACGCCAGGATCGAGGAAATCCTGCGCAAGCTGTCCCTATGGGACAAACGCCGTAACGCAATCAAGGAACTATCCGGAGGCATGAAGCGACGTGTGCTGATCGCGAAAGCCTTGGCGCATGAGCCAAGGGTGCTGTTTCTGGATGAACCCACCGCCGGCGTAGATGTCGAGCTACGTAAGGACATGTGGGAGATCGTGGCCGAATTGAAGCAGGCTGGTGTCACCATCATCCTGACCACTCACTACATCGAGGAAGCCGAGGCAATCGCCGACCGTGTGGGTGTCATCGACAAGGGTGAGCTTTTGCTCGTGCAGGACAAAGACACATTAATGGCGCAGATGGGCAAAAAGCAGATTGAGGTCATGTTGACCGAGCCCATTTTATCCGTTCCCGACGTTCTGTCCGATCATCAACTGACGCTCAACGGTGCAGGCGATGCGCTGATCTATACTTACGACACCAATGCCGAGCGCACGGGCATCACCACTCTTCTCAATGATGTTGCACAGGCCGGTTTAGTGCTGCGTGATGTGCAGACGCGGCAATCGAGCCTTGAAGAGATTTTCGTCAACCTCGTGTCCGGAGAACCCGCATGAACTGGTCCGCTATTACTGCCATCTACCGGTTTGAAATGGCCCGGTTCTTTCGCACACTGGCGCAGAGTTTTTTGTCTCCGGTCCTGTCGACCTCGCTTTATTTCGTGGTGTTTGGCACTGCCATCGGCAGTCGCATTCAAGAGATCGAAGGCGTGTCCTATGGGGCCTTCATTGTGCCGGGTCTGATCATGTTGTCCGTAGTGATGCTATCAATCTCGAATGCGTCCTTTGGCATCTACTTCCCCAAATTCTTGGGTACGATTTATGAGTTACTTTCAGCCCCCATCAATTTCATCGAGATTGTGATTGGCTATGTGGGCGCGGCCGCAACTAAGGCACTGTTTGTAGGTCTTGTCATTCTGGCCACTGCGACGTTCTTTGTGGACATTCGCATTGAACACCCGTTTGCCATGGCGGCTTTCCTGATCTTGTCTTGCCTCAGTTTCTCGCTGCTGGGGTTTATCGTGGGCATTTGGGCCGGAAATTTTGAGCAAATGTCGCTTGTCCCCCAGCTTGTTGTGACGCCCCTGATTTTTCTGGGTGGGACGTTTTACTCGATCTCGATGCTACCTCCGCTTTGGCAGACGATCACTCTGTTCAACCCTGTGGTTTATCTGATTTCCGGGTTCCGCTGGTCATTCTATGGTATCGCAGATGTCCCGATATTTTGGAGCCTTCTGGCCATACTAGCCTTCACCGGAATATGCCTCGCGATCATTGGCTGGATCTTCAAAACCGGTTGGCGCATCCGCAGCTAGGGCGTTGCATTTTTGCCCATCAGGTGTGTGAAATTGGTTCACGTCGCGTTTATGGCGCTTCGGGTCTCTTGTTTACGGCTCCGGCGCGCTCTACATCGGCTTCCATGAAACTCAGCCTGCCCTTCATGAAAAAGCCGCCACTTGTGGCCGTTGTTCGCCTGTCCGGTGCCATTGGAATGGCCGGGCGAGGGTCGATGAACGCGACCGCTCTGGCACCGGTGTTGGAGAAAGCCTTTCGCAAGGGCAAGCCCGCTGCGGTCGCGCTGGAGATCAATTCGCCGGGCGGCTCCCCCGTTCAAAGCTCATTGATCGGTGCGCGTATCCAACGGCTGGCGGAAGAGCTTAAGATCCCTGTCTACGCTTTCGTCGAAGACGTGGCGGCTTCGGGTGGATATTGGTTGGCGGTTTCAGCGGATGAGATTTGGGCCGATGACAGTTCGGTTCTGGGGTCGATCGGCGTGATATCATCGGGATTTGGCGCGCATGTTTTTCTGGCACGTCAGGGCTTTGAAAGACGCGTACATACTGCCGGTCAGTCGAAATCAATGCTCGACCCGTTTGCTCCGGAAAAGAAAGAAGACATTGCACGGCTTAAAGTGCTGCTGGGCGATATCCACGAGAATTTCATAACCCATGTGAAATCTCGCCGGGACGGCAAGCTGGACAGCAGCGCTGATCTGTTCAATGGCGAGGTCTGGCTGGCCCGTCGCGCGCAACAGCTGGGCCTGATCGATGGTATTGCCCATCTAAAGCCCAAGATGCAGGAGAAGTTTGGCGACAAAGTCAGGTTCCGCCGCTATGGCCTGCGCAAACCGATCTGGTCGCGCTTCGGCGCTACGCTGGCGCAGGATGCCATAGCCGGTATTGAGGAGCGCGCTGCCTACGCGCGTTTCGGGTTGTAGAGTGATCATCAAAGCAGTCACCTTGTTCCTGATCGCCATGGGCGTTCTGGCGATGTTCGGCAAGCTACGCTTTCCTGGACAGAAACGATTGAGTTCTGCGAAATGTCCGCGTTGTGGGCGGTTTAGGATCGGCAAAGGCCCGTGTCCTTGCGAAGAAGGAGGCCGTGGATGACGGCATGGCTGTTCTCCGGCCTCGGGCTGCTGATCCTGTTGTTGGCAGGCGACGCGCTGGTGCGAGGGGCCGTGAACCTCAGCCTGCGGTTGGGGGTTCCCGCTCTGATCGTCAGCCTGACAATCGTTGCATTCGGAACTTCGGCCCCTGAGCTGCTGATTGCGATCAGCGCCATCAAGGAAAACGCGCCGGGCATTGCGTTGGGTAACGTGGTGGGCTCGAATACAGCGAATATATTGCTGGTTCTGGGATTGCCCGCGCTTCTGGCGACCTTGCACACAAGCGAGTGCGACAGCCGCAAGAACTACATCTTCATGCTTCTGGCGTCGGTGTTATTTATCGGGTTGGCTTTTTGCGGGGTCTTTAATCTGCTCAGCGGGGCAATTTTGCTGGCTGCGTTGGCTCTGATCCTCGGCAACGCGTTTCGCGAAGCACATGCGCACCGGAAAGCCTGTGGTGAAGCTTGTGCCGATGAGGACGAGCTTGAGGGTCTTGAGGAAGCAGATCCTGACATGCCTTATTGGAAGGTGGCGATCTACCTGATCCTCGGCTTGATCGGACTGCCAATGGGTGCGCATCTGCTGGTCGAAAATGCGACCGTCATTGCCCGGAACTATGGTGTGAGCGAAACAGTGATCGGCCTTACGCTGATCGCGGTGGGTACGTCCCTGCCGGAACTGTCGACAACCGTCATGGCTGCCCTGAGGCGACAAGCGGATGTGGCACTGGGTAACGTCATCGGATCGAACATGTTCAATCTGCTGGCCATTGTCGGCATTACGACCTTGTTTGGGCGTATTCCCGTCGATCCTGAATTCCTGCGTTTCGATCTGTGGGTGATGCTCGGCGCGTCGCTCTTGTTGGTTCCTTTTGTATTCTTCAAGAAAGATATCACACGCGTCTGGGGCCTGATCTTGACAGCGCTCTATGTGATCTATGTTGCAAGCCTGTTAGCCTGACCTGACGAGGAGAATGAGCCCATGACCCGAGCATTGGTGACCGGTGCCGGTAAACGCCTTGGTCGTGCCATGGCGCTGTATTTGGCGCAGCGCGGCATGGATGTCGCTGTGCACTATTCCAGTTCGGCTCAGGCCGCGCGTGAAACGGTTGATGAGGTTCAGGCGCTGGGCCGAAGGTCAGTTGCGCTGCAGACCGATCTGCTTGATGAGGCGCAAGTCAGCTCATTGCTGCCGCGTGCAGCTGAGGCGCTGGGTGGTCCGATCACCTGTCTGGTCAACAATGCATCGATATTTGAGTATGACAATATCCACACAGCTACCCGCCAAAGCTGGGATCGGCATCTCGACAGCAACCTGCGCGCACCATTCGTACTGACCCAAGCCATGGCCGAGCAGGGGTTGCAGCCGGAGCTTGATGATCAGGGAGAGCCTCTGGCGATTGGGCTGATCGTGAACATGGTGGATATGCGGGTGCGTAAACTGACGCCTGAGTTCATGTCATACACGATTGCCAAGATGGGGTTGTGGGCCTTGACCCGGACTGCAGCGCAGGCTCTGACACCCGCAATCCGTGTGAACGCGATCGGCCCCGGTCCAACGCTGCAGGGTCATCGCCAAAGTGATGCTCATTTTAGCGCTCAGCGGCAGAACACGATTCTGGAGCGCGGCGCGAACCCGTCGGATATTACTGCTGCGCTGGGATACTTTCTGGATGCACATGCCGTTACGGGGCAGCTTCTTTGCGTCGATGGTGGGCAACATTTGGGTTGGCAAACACCCGATGTTCTTGGTGTAGAATAAGTAAATCTGCTGCAAGTTTTGCACCGCTCTCATCTCTGTTACTCGAGCGTTACAAAAATGTCTTAATTTTCATACACTTGTCGCAGATCAAGAAAATTATCCTTTAAAAACAACGTCATAATTTCCTGCCTATTTTTTGTGCAGATCAACGAAAAGGCAAGGATTCAAGGGAAAATCGTGATGCCCCAAAAGTTATCTGCACAGTTATCCACAGAAGCCGTGGATTTGTTTTCTCTTGATCTGAAGCGCACAAGATTGCAGCCATGGTCAGAGAATCATATCTCAGACTCATGACCGCTAGCACTGATTCCGAATCGTCGACCCAAGCCAACGGCTATGCCTGCATTCAGCGTTATGTGAAAACGCTGGACAGCTCGCCGGGTGTGTATCGGATGTTGGATGGGGACAGCCGAGTTCTTTACGTAGGTAAAGCGCGAAACCTGAAGGCGAGGGTATCGAACTACACCCGCCCGGGGCACTCGGGTCGGATCGAGAAAATGATCGCCGCAACTGCCTCGATGATGTTTCTGACCACTCGGACCGAGACCGAGGCGCTGCTGCTGGAACAGAACCTGATCAAGCAGCTCAAGCCCAAATACAACGTATTGTTGCGGGATGACAAAAGCTTCCCGAATATTCTGGTCGCCAAGGATCATGCCTTTCCGCAGATCAAAAAGCACCGAGGGGCGAAGAAAGAAAAGGGGGCTTATTTCGGCCCCTTCGCCAGTGCAGGCGCGGTGAACAGGACGCTGAACCAGCTGCAAAAGGCGTTCCTGCTGCGGAACTGTTCGGATTCCATGTTCGATAGCCGGACCCGGCCGTGTTTGCTCTATCAGATCAAGCGATGTTCTGGACCGTGCGTCGAACTGATCTCGGAAGCCGACTATCGTGAAAGCGTTAAGGATGCCGAAAGGTTCCTGTCAGGCCGATCTACCAAAGTGCAGGAAGATCTCGCCGCGCAGATGATGGCTGCCTCCGAGGCGATGGAGTTCGAACGGGCCGCCGGTCTGCGCGACCGTATCCGGGCGCTGACGCAGGTGCAGACGTCTCAGGGCATCAACCCGCGCGGCGTGGCCGAGGCTGACGTCATTGGCCTCTACATGGACAGCGGGCAAGCCTGCGTTCAGGTGTTCTTCATCCGCGCCAACCAGAACTGGGGTAACCGCGATTTCTATCCGCGCGTCGGCCCGGATGTGTCACCGGCTGAGGCGATGGAAGCGTTCCTGGGCCAGTTCTATGACAACAAGGAACCACCCCGGCAGTTGATCCTGTCTGATGCAATCGAGAATGCCGATCTGATGCAGGAGGCATTGTCGGAAAAAGCTGGACGCAAGGTGGAAATCCTGGTGCCCCAGCGCGGTGAAAAGCAGGAACTGATCGCCGGTGCCTTGCGCAACGCACGTGAATCGCTGGCCCGGCGGATGTCGGAAAGTGCCACGCAGGCCAAATTGCTACGCGGTGTGGCCGAGGCCTTTGATCTGGACGCGCCACCGAACCGGATCGAAGTTTATGACAACTCTCACATTCAAGGCACCAATGCCGTGGGTGGCATGATCGTCGCGGGCCCAGAGGGGTTCATGAAAAACGCCTATCGCAAGTTCAACATCCGCGGCGATGATCTAACCCCCGGCGATGACTTCGGCATGATGAAAGAGGTCCTGACCCGCCGTTTTACGCGCCTGCAAAAGGAAGATCCGGATCGGGACAAAGGGCATTGGCCCGATCTGCTGCTGATCGACGGTGGTGCAGGGCAGGTGAGCGCCGTGAATGAGATCATGGCCCAGCACGGGGTCGAGGATATCCCGATGGTCGGTGTCGCTAAGGGTGTCGATCGCGATCACGGCAAGGAAGAATTCCACCGCATCGGGCAGCGCCCTTTTGCGCTGAAACGCAACGATCCCGTATTGTACTTTATCCAGCGCTTGCGGGATGAGGCGCATCGCTTTGCCATCGGCACCCATCGCGCGAAACGCGCCAAGGCGGTTGGTGCAACGCCACTGGACGAAATCCCCGGCGTCGGGGCCGCGCGCAAACGCGCCCTGCTGACTCATTTCGGCAGCGCCAAAGCGGTGAGCCGAGCCAATTTGGCGGATCTTAAAGCCGTCGAGGGGATTTCAGCCGGGTTGGCGCAGAAGGTCTATGACTTCTTCCATGACAAGGGCTAGGCTTTTCGCCCCCGCCAAAGGATATAGAGGCCCGACGCCACGATGAGGCCGCAGCCAATCCACATGGTCTGATCCAATCGCTCGCCAAACATCAACACGCCCAAGCCGATACCGAATAACAGCCGCGAATAGCGAAACGGCGTCACAGATGAGACCTCGCCGGTGCGCATCGCCTTCATCAGCGCGGCATAGGCCATGACCCCCATCACAATCGCCCCGCCCATGTGCAGGCTGACATTAGGCGTCAGAGTTTGCAGCGGTGTTCCTTCCCAGAATCGATAAGCCAAACCCGCGACAATGATGCAGAGGAAGCCATAGAACCCCAGAACTTCGGTGCCCAGTGTTGCGGGTGCGGCGCGGCTGGCCAGATCGCGCCCCGCAAAGCCGAGCATCCCCAGCACGGCAAGGATTGACAGGGCCGAGAAGCTGTCTCCGGTCGGTTGGATGATGATCACAACGCCAACAAGACCGATCAAAATGGCGCTCCATCGCCGCCAGCCGACGGATTCTCCAAAGAACAACGCGGCCCCTGCGACGACAACCAGTGGTGTGGCCTGCAGGATCACCGTGGCCGATGACAGTGGCGTCAAAGCGATCGCCAGCACATAGAACAAACGTCCAAGAATCTCGAAGACCACACGCACCTTCATTGGGCGCGACAACACGTCGGGCTGGAACAGACGCGTGCTACGTACTGTGGCAACCGCTGCATAGATCACAGCACCACCCGCACCGAACAGTACAAGCACCTGCCAGATCGGGATCGACGCCGAAGCCGCCTTAAGCAGCGCATCCTCCAGCGCGAACAGCGCCATTGCGGCGACCATCCAGGCGCTGCCGATCAGATTTGACCGGGGATCGGTTTGAATATGCGGTGTCATGTCAGCTCTGGGGTGTTGTCTGGTTGGCCAGCCGACAATCTGACGCCAAAGCAATCAAGTGCCAAGACGAAACCTGTAATGTGACCACCGCTGCGACGCTTTGACTTTTAAGACAGCAAACGCTTGAGCTGGGTCAGTTTTTTAAGACCCTGTCTTTTCTGTCTTGACCCGGCGATGTAGGGTCCAAGCCATGAAATGGAACCTGCCGAATATTCTGACTGTACTGCGCCTTGTGGCGGCCCCCGGTCTCGCCGTGATGTTTCTGTATTTCACCCGTCCCTATGCGGATTGGTTTGCTTTGATTCTGTTCCTGTCAGCGGCGATCACCGATTGGTTCGACGGGTATCTGGCGCGCGCCTGGAAACAGGAAACGAAGATTGGCGCTATGCTGGATCCCATTGCCGACAAGGCAATGGTGGTAATCGCGCTGATGATATTGGTGGGCTATTCGACTGAACACTGGACACCATGGCTGGTCCTGCCCGCGACAGTGATCCTGTTTCGCGAAGTCTTTGTCTCAGGCTTGCGAGAGTATCTGGGCGATGTGGCCGGAACCCTGAAGGTCACCAAGCTGGCCAAGTGGAAAACGACGGCACAGATGGTAGCGATCGCGATCCTGTTCTCGCAGGGGATATTCGAGCACCATTTTGTGATGGCCACGTTTGGCATGGATGCGACAATCATTGATCAGGTTCTAGCAGGGCAGGTCGAGGACCTGAACAACATCCGCTGGCATCTTGAGGCCATGTCCTGGTCAGGTCGTATCGGGCTATGGCTGCTCTGGATTGCCGCGACGCTGACATTGATCACAGGCTATGACTACCTACGTAAAGCCATGCCCCACCTGAAGGAGAGCTAACCGATGAACGTGCTGTATTTCGCCTGGGTGCGCGAACGCATCGGCCTGCCGAAAGAGAAGATAGAAACTGAGGCCGCAACAGTCAGCGATTTGGTCGCGGAACTGAGCGCGCGTGAGGATCGCTATGCTGCTGCCTTTGCCGATCTGTCGGCCTTGCGCGTGGCGCTGGACCAAGAGCTTTCGGATTTTGACGCCCCACTGACCGGTGTGCGCGAGGTTGCGTTCTTTCCGCCCATGACGGGTGGCTAGAATGCGGATCGTCGTGCAGGAGGCCCCGTTCGATCTGGGGGCCGAAGCCAACGCTTTTGCCGCCGGGGACGATGCCAACGGGGCCATCGTGACCTTCACAGGCGTTGTGCGCGATCTGGCTTCGGGCGATCTGGATGTGATGGAGATCGAGCACTATCCCGGCATGACCGAACGCGCCCTAACCAAGATAGCGGAAGAGGCGCAAGCCCGTTGGTCACTGGGCAACGTTCTGGTGATCCACCGCCACGGAAGGCTTGCGCCGGGTGACCGTATCATGATGGTCGCCACCGCCGCACCGCACCGCAAAGATGCGTTTGAGGCGGCGGAATATCTGATGGATTACCTCAAGTCTCGCGCGCCATTCTGGAAGAAGGAAATCACCACGTCCGGAGCAGAATGGGTGGCTGCCAAGGACGAGGATGAAGACGCGCTGACCCGCTGGTAGGGTGCCTAGTCTGCGTTGTTGATCCGCCCGCGCATCTCTTCGGCTTCCTGCCGCGCCGCGCGCAGCCCTTCCATTGCGGCATTCAACTCGGCTTCGGTTTGAGTCAGCTGGTTGGTCAGCTCTGCCTCGCGCTGCTGAAGATATGTGATTGCCTGATCGCGTGTTTCTTCGGCCTCGTGCAGTTCCTGACTCATGCGGTCAAGATCGGCCACGTCGCTTTGGCGAACACGGGACAGCCGATGGGCCAGCCAGTTGGCGAACCAACCCATGCAGAAAGCTGCGAACAGGATGATGGCTGTGGCGATGATGAATTCTGTTCTGTTCAACTTACTGGTCCTCTGAGCCTGCATCCGGTGCGTCGGTTTCAGGTGTCTCGATTTCGGCCTCAGATTCGGCCTCGGCTTCCATCGCCTCAAGCCCGGTCAGGGTGTTGGCCACGGGTTCAGGACGGATCAGGCGAAACTCGATGCGGCGGTTCTCTTCGCGGCCTTCTTCGGTTTCGTTATCGGCGATGGGCTGCGTCTCGCCATACCCGACCGCAGAAAAGCTTGAGGTCGGCACGCGCCGTCCGCGCAATTCGTTCAGGATCGACTGCGCGCGCGACTGGCTGAGCTGCTGGTTCATCTCTTCACGGCCCTGACTGTCGGTATGGCCCTGAATCTCCAACCGGATGGGGCCACATTCACGCAGGATGTCCGCGATCTGGTTCAGGGCATCGCGCGAGTCTGCTGCGACGGTGGCTGATCCCGGTTCGAACGCAATTTTTCTGGCGGCCTGAACCTCGGCCAGCTGCTCTTCGCAGACCTCAGGGTCGGGCGGCGCGTCGGCGGGTGCGGGCGGCTCCTGATAGGTGATTGACAGGGTGTAATCCTGCGCCTCGCCCAGCTTGTCCGATAGCATGCCGGCGATCCGGGCCTTGGCGTCGGGATCATGGCTGATGCCCGACAGTGCTACATTGTCCGGCGTAACGGTCAGGGCGCCATTGTGCAGTTGCGACAGTGCCTCCAGCCCGGCCAAGACGCGTATGGGCCAATCCGCGGGCAGGTCCGGTGCAATCCGGGTGGCTGTGTGCACCTGCAATGATCCAAAGGCGGCACGTGCAAAGCTGTCGGTCATTTCACGCAGCGTTTCGTCACTCAGACGGCCACGCAGTTGAACCAAACCCTCAGGGCTACGTGTTGCGACGAATTCAATAGGCCCAGTCGGGTCATCCGGTTCGGGTTCGGGAAGAACTGCATGCAAGGCGAAAACCTCGGGCAGCGTATTTTCGAGCTCTCCCACGATGCGGTCGAACTCCAAAGGGTTTGTCCCTTGTGTGGCAACTAGAGTGATATCTGCATCCGACAGAGTAACTGAACCCTGACCAAGTTCGGATAGCGCACGAATGCTGAGCTGCGCTGCATTCGCCCAACGCGGAGACGGTACGCCTAGCCCAATGGTGCAGGAATAGGGGCCGGTTAATCCGGCCTCTTGTGCTGCAGCGACGATGATGTCGCGCGCAACTTCATCCTGGGCCGAGCACGCATCAAACTGCCCGCCATCCTCATCTATCAGATAGCGCAGCGTGAATGGTGTGATTACCGGGCGAGGTGCCGAAATCGAAAGGCCGATTCGCAGACCTGGTGGCGCGGCGCGGCTCAGGTCTTGTTCCAGCTGGTCTTTCTCTTGCTGGCTATCGGCAATGGCCGTGATACGCACCAACCCTGGGCTGGCAGATATCTTGGCCCGTGGCAAATCCGAGAGCGCTTCGATCGCATAGTCGATTGCCTGATCCCAACCGTCTGGCTTGGGATAGTCGGCACTTTCCATCAGGTCCGAAACTGACGCGTCCCGATCAAGGCGTTGCAGCCTGTCTACCAGATCATCGCGATCCAGAGCCGCAGGTACTAGCCCGATAATCGAAATTCCACTGTCATTGCGCAAGATCTCGGTAGAAAAGCGGGGCGGTGTCAGATCGGCGGTGGGAGCAACCTCCATCTCGTCAATGACGCGCGAGGTGTCGACCTCGGTGCCCGCAGCGATCAGGGCGTTGAATCGGGTCGCCTCAGTCGGGGCCGTGCCGGTCAGAACGACACGCAGGCCGTCGGATTCGACTTCGGCCCAATCATGGCCCTGCAAGTTCAAGGCCTTTCGCACGGCCAGTTCCGAGGCGTCTTCGATCTTGCTGACCGCAAATCCAGCGACCACCAGCGATAGCACGGCGGACACCGCGAAAATCAACGCAACAGCTAGGGCGTAAGGCAGACGCATGGGCGAAATCGAGACTCCTCGGGCGGTTGGTTCCGGGACTCATACAGAGCGCAGCACAGAGGTGCAATCAGAGGAAAAGGGCTACGCAGAGGAAGATCAGCGGAATCAAGCCGGTGTCGCGATTGGCCCGGAAAAGCTGCAGCAATTTGGCGTTGTCCTCCGTGTCCAGCCCCCGCAATTGCCAGGCCAGATGCCACCCCATCGCCCAGGGTCCGCCAAGGGCGACCGCCAAAGCAAGAACCGATGTCCCGGGCAAAGCCGCGTCGATAATTGCAAAGGCCATTAGACTGACGGTTCCAATCAGAAAATACTTGAGCCAACGGGCGGTATCAGTGCCAAACAGGCGCGCGGTGGACTTGATGCCGATCAGCTCGTCATCCTCGGCATCCTGATGGGCGTAGATCGTGTCGTAGAACAAAGTCCAGGCGATTCCTGACAGATAAAGCATGATCGCAGGCCAGCCTACGGTGCCGGTATGTGCTGCCCAGGCTAGCAATGCGCCCCAGTTGAAGGCCAGCCCCAGAAAAATCTGCGGCCACCACGTAAAACGTTTCGCATAGGGATAGATGGTAACAGGCAGCAAAGACAGAACCCCCATCGCAATCGCGGCCCGGTTGAAGGTCAGAAGGATGGCCAGGGCCAACAGACATTGCAGCACCATCCAGAATGCAGCCTGACGGACACTCACCTGGCCTGAGGGAATCGGGCGCGACCTTGTACGCTCGACCTTCCCGTCAAACTCACGATCAGTAATGTCATTCCACGTACAGCCCGCGCCACGCATCAAAAACGCGCCGATCGCACACCCAACGGCGATCCAAAGATCCCCCCACCGTGGAGTGCCGTCGCTCAGGATGGCCAGCGCCAGACCCCACCAGCAGGGGATCAGCAGCAACCACGTGCCGATGGGTCGGTCTGCACGGCTGAGCCGCAGGTAAGGGCGGGCAAAGGCGGGGGCGTGGGTGTCGACCCAATTGCCGGTTACGGCATCGGCGACCTGACCGTCTGGTGTTGGGGCATTGCCTTGCATATGTAGGGTCTCATGAATGCGAAGATCAGACTGTATGTAGAGCACCCTTTGGGTCCGGGGCAATCGGTTCCTTTGACGCGTGAGCAGGCGCATTATCTGTTCGGTGTCATGCGCCTGTCGGTTGGGGGGCAGGTCGCGCTGTTCAATAGCAGCGATGGCGAGTGGCAGGCAGAGGTAGCAGCAGCAAGTAAACGAGGCGGAATTCTGTCGTGCGTGGAGCAATCGAAACCTCTGCAATTACCGCCCGATCTGTGGCTTCTCTTTGCACCGATCAAGAAGGCGCGGACCGATTTCATCGTTGAAAAAGCAGCTGAAATGGGGGCCGCGCGGATCATACCGGTGCAGACCGAATTCACCAACTCCGAGCGCATTCGGCAGGATCGCTTGCAGGCCCACGCAATTGAGGCGGCCGAACAATGTGGCGGCACTTTTGTGCCTGAGGTCGCTGACCTCCAGCGATTGGATCGTATCCTGGGCGCGTGGCCCGATGATCGCCAATTGATGTTCTGTGACGAGGCAGAAGCCGGCTCGGCCCTGCGCTTGGCAGAGAATGAGAAAGGCAAGCCGTGGGCGATCCTGATCGGCCCCGAGGGCGGGTTTTCCGAGCCCGAACGCAAACGGTTGGCAGAGCTGCCATTTACCCATGTGGTCAGCCTCGGCCCACGCATCCTGCGCGCCGATACAGCAGCCGTTGCGGCGATGACAATGTGGCAGCAATCGTTGGGAGATTGGACGTGACGTGGCAATTGGCGCAGGAAACGGACCTGTCCAGGATCGACTCGTTTTTGTCCCAACATATCCAAACATCGATGTTCCCTTTGGCCAATCTACGGGATTTTGGCCTGTGCGGTACGCATCCTCGGTCGTTGAATGCATGGACGCTTGGCAGCCCGTTGCGTGCGGTCTTTGCCATAACAAATGAAGGCATGATCCTGCTGCAATGTCCCGACTGTTCGGATACCGAACTTGCCGCAGCGATTGACCTTATTCGAGGCCGGGCCCTGTTCGGCATCGCGGCTGAGGCAACGCAGGCTCGTCGGATAATGCAGTTGGCAGGTTGGGAGGGGCGACCCGCGACCCTGAACAGCGATGAGCCGGGGTTTTCCCTGGCGTTGGATCGACTTCAAATACCGGATTTCAGTGGGGCAGATCTCATGCCGCTTACTGATGTAGACCGTTCGGTCCTTGAAGACTGGCGAGAAAGCTACCTCATCGAAGCCATGGATTTTGATCCTGTGCGCGCACAGACGCAGGCTGGGAAGGACATCAAGACCTATATCGAGCGGGATTCTCATCGAGTTTTGCTGCAGAATGGCCTACCGGTCAGCATGACCGGCTTCAACGCCCGCCTGCCTGATGTGGTGCAGATCGGCGGTGTCTACACGCCACCAGATTTACGAGGGCGGGGCTATGCGCGTTTGGCTGTTGCCTTGCATCTGGTTGAGGCGCGCGACGCGGGAGTTTCCAGAGCTGTCCTCTTTGCGGCTTCCGATGCGGCAGCGCGGGCCTATATATCCATTGGGTTCCAGCCTGCGGGTCAATACTCGCTGATCCTGTTCAAAAACCCGGAGGACGTGGCATGAGTTTCTTTCGACCCGAAGCCAAACTGGCCCTGTGGCGCTGGCGCGAAGTGCTGGTTGCAGGGTTTGTTCTGATCCTCGGCCTCAGCTGGATCAGCGGCCCTGGTGGATTGCTGGCGTGGTTGGGGTGGCTGCTGATCGTCGTCTCGATGGCACTGGCGGTGATCGGAGTGCAACGCGCGCGCTTTCGCAATGGTGCGGGAGGACCGGGTGTGGTGACTATTGATGAAGGCCAGATCACCTATCTTGGCCCGCTCGACGGCGGCATCGTTGCAGCCCGCGAAATCGAGCGGTTGGCGTTGGATCCGACCTCGCAACCTGCGCATTGGGTTTTGGATCAGCCAGGGCAGCCGACCCTTCACATTCCGGTGAACGCCGAAGGGGCCGAGGCACTGTTTGATGTGTTCTCAGCACTTCCGGGGCTTAAAACCGAGCAAATGCTGTCGGAACTCAACGGTCGTGCGGCACATCCGGTGGTGATCTGGGAACGCACGCCGTCACGGCCTGCGCACCTTAGGCTGCATTGACACTGGCGCGGTTTGCGCTCAGGACTGACCGCCAAGACAGACACATCAGGATCGGAGCACGGGTCACATGTCCATCCCCCAGTCCGGCGGCGGACCGATCGAACGCCATGAGCAACTGGCCGAATATCTGGAATCGGGCTGCAAGCCCAAGGAAGATTGGCGCATCGGAACCGAGCATGAGAAGTTCGGCTATTGCAAAGACACTCTGAAACCACTGCCGTTTGAAGGCAAACGGTCGATTGTGGCCGTGCTGGAAGGTCTGCGAGACCGCCATGGCTGGGCTGAAGTGCGTGAAGCTGGACATTTAATCGGGCTTGAGAAGGACGGCGCGAACGTCAGCCTGGAACCAGGCGGTGCGTTGGAACTGTCCGGCGCTCCGCTCGAGACAATTCATGAAACGTGTGATGAGGTGAACACTCACCTGCGTGAAGTGAAGGATATCGCCGATGAGATCGGTGTAGGCTTTATTGGTCTGGGCGCAGCCCCGATCTGGACCCATGAAGAGATGCCGTTGATGCCCAAAGGCCGTTACCGGCTGATGAACGATTATATGGAGAAAGTCGGCACCATGGGCCGCGCCATGATGCGGCGCACCTGCACGGTTCAGGTCAATATCGACTTCGGGTCCGAGGCCGACATGGTGCAGAAGCTGCGCGTCGCGCTGGCCCTTCAGCCGGTCGCGACGGAGCTGTTTGCGAACTCTCCGTTTTTCGAGGGCAAGGTGAACGGCCAGAAAAGCTGGCGCAGTTATATCTGGCGGCATCTGGACGATGCACGGACGGGCATGCTGCCCTTTGTGTTCGAAGAAGGCTTCGGGTTCGAACGCTATGTACAATATGCGCTCGATGTACCGATGTATTTCGTCTATCGCGACGGCCAGTATATCAACGCGCTGGGCATGTCGTTCCGCGACTTCCTGCAGGGCAAACTGCCTGCACTGCCCGGTGAGACGCCGACTCTGTCCGATTGGGCCGATCACCTGACCACGGCATTTCCCGAAGCGCGGATCAAGAAATTCATGGAGATGCGCGGCGCCGATGGTGGCCCATGGCGCAGGCTCTGTGCGCTGCCTGCCTTCTGGGTTGGTCTGACCTATGATCAAACCGCACTGGATGCCGCTTGGGATCTGGTCAAAGGCTGGGATGCCGAGACGCGCGAAGCGCTGCGGGTTGAGGCTGCCAAGGATGGCCTGCAAGCGCAGGTTGGCAACATCAACATGCATGATCTGGCGCGCGAAGTGGTCTCGATCGCAGAGGCCGGACTTGCATCCCGCGCGCGCCCCGGTGCAGGTGGTCTGGTGCAGGACGAGACGCATTTCTTGAACGCGCTCAAGGACAGCATCGATACGGGCAAGGTGCCCGCAGATGAGTTGCTGGATCACTACAATGGCGACTGGAATGGCGATCTGACCCGGATTTATCCCGAATACAGCTATTGATCCCCACCGTCCCGCTTGCATTCGCGGGGCGGGGCCGATAGCAGGTTGGCGACCAAATTCAGAGGGCGTCATGGACGATCTTAAGGCAAAATATCTGGGCCAAATCGCCGAAGCTGGCGACGAAAACGCGCTTGAGGCGATCCGCGTCGCTGCCGTGGGCAAAAAGGGCGAGGTCGCGCTGAAGATGCGCGAGCTGGGCAAGATGACCCCCGAGGAACGTCAGGTCGCAGGCCCCGCGCTGAACGCCCTGAAGGATGAGATCAACTCGGCGCTTTCTGCCAAAAAGGCCGCGCTTGCCGACGCCGCGCTGGATGAGCGTCTGCGCACCGAGTGGCTCGACGTTACACTACCGACCCGCGCGCGCCGTCAGGGCTCGATCCACCCGGTCAGCCAGGCGACCGAGGAGTTGACCGCGATCTTTGCCGAACTGGGTTTCTCGGTGGCCGAAGGGCCGCGGATCGAAACCGACTGGCATAACTTTGACGCCTTGAACATCCCCGGCCACCACCCTGCACGGGCCGAGATGGACACGTTCTACATGCACCGTGCCGAGGGTGATAACCGCCCGCCGCATGTGCTGCGCACACATACCTCGCCGGTCCAGATCCGCTCGATGGAATTGCAGGGCGCGCCGATCCGCGTAATCTGTCCGGGCGGTGTGTATCGCGCCGATTATGACCAGACCCACACGCCGATGTTCCATCAGGTCGAAGGGCTGGCCATCGACAAAGACATCTCGATGGCGAACCTGAAATGGGTTCTGGAAGAGTTCGTGAAGGCGTTCTTCGAGGTCGACGATGTCGAACTGCGCTTCCGCGCCTCGCACTTCCCCTTCACCGAACCGTCGGCCGAGGTCGATATCCGCTGTTCCTGGGACAATGGTCAGCTGAAGATCGGCGAGGGCGACGACTGGATGGAGATTCTGGGCTCGGGCATGGTCCACCCCAAGGTGATCGCGGCCGGTGGGATTGATCCCGAGGTCTATCAGGGCTTTGCGTTCGGCATCGGTATCGACCGTCTGGCGATGCTGAAATATGGCATTCCGGATTTGCGGGCGTTCTTTGATTCCGACCTCCGTTGGCTGCGGCACTATGGGTTTGCGGCATTGGATATGCCGAATTTGCATGGTGGTTTGTCGCGGTAAGTGTATCCGCTGGGCGTATATCTTTCGCGCTACATTGACTGGTGGCATCGCCGTGTGGCGAATGCTCCTTTTCTTTGGTTGATAGGTATCCTCTTAACCACGATATGCATACAGGCTCTAACGGTGAAGTTATTGGAGTCTGCTGTCCTTTGGATTTGGCCTCTATTAGTGGTTATTGCTGTCCCGGGTTTTTGGGCAGCGATGAACACTCTTTCAGAAAGGACAGATCGAAGGAAAGAGGCGGAAGACCGACAAGCGATGGCAAAAAAGTTCATTGATCAATACGCTAAAGAGAAATCAAAATAGCTATTACTCTTTGTGCGAGCGTCTTTTCAGCGCAATTTAGCACAAGCGCTTAGGTATTGCGCGGGGCAAAGGCCGATAGCGCGGCTTTGTGATTTGATCCTTTGTAGGGTGGGGTTTCACCCCACCGTGAGGCGGTTGGTGGGGTGAAACCCCACCCTACACCAATAAGTTACGTGACAGGGCGGCGCATGTCGCTAGGCTCCGGCCTATGATCTATCGACTGCTTTTTCTTCTGCTGACCGCGACCCCGGCCCTTGCGATGGGGCCGTGGAAATCTGACTGCCACGGCGATACCGCCTGTGAGATCGGCGACCGTTCTTACCATGTAATGGAACCTGATGGTTGGGATGGCGAAACGCCTCTGCCGGTGCTGTTGCATTTTCATGGCTGGGCGCGGCAGGGCGATGTGGTGGTGAACCATGAGCGCATCGCCGGGGCGACCAGGCTGCGTGATGTGCTGTTGGTGGCTCCGAATGGGCTGGGCAAAAGTTGGAACTTCTGGACTGCTGATACCGCAGACGTGCCGTTCGCAGATCGCGTGCTTGAGGACGTCGCCAAACGCTATCCCATTGATCCTGAGCGTATCTATGTCTCGGGCTATTCTTATGGCGGCGCAATGGCGTGGCGCTATGTCTGCCAGTCGGGAAACGACATCGCCGCTCTGCTGGCGGTAGCGGGCTCGATCCGTCAGACCGAGGATTGCCCGGAAGCCCCAAGCGAGGTGCGCCATGTGCACGGGCTGGACGATACGGTGATGGATTTCCCCTTTGGGCCGGACGGCGATACGACCTATCCGGTGGCGCTGTGGAAGGCCAAGTTCAACTGCAACGGCGCGACCCCGCGCGGGGATTGGAGCGTGAAGCCCTTCCTGACGCTCAGCCGATTGGAGTGGACCGATTGCGCGCAAGGGCAGGTGACACTGGACACCCATCCCGGCGGGCACTTTATTCCCCACGGCTGGATCGGCTGGCAGCTGGACGAGCTTTTGGGTCGCACCCCTACCTATCCGTGAGCCGCAGCGCTTGCACCTTGGCGCAATCTTTGCCATTGCCTGTGCCGACTGAATGTTTGCCGAAAAAGGCCCGCTGTAATGAAATTCACTCTGTCCTGGCTGAAAGACCACCTCGATACGGATGCGTCGGTTGATGAGATCGCCGAAGCACTGACCGATCTCGGGCTTGAGGTCGAAGAGATCGTCAACCCGGCGGACCGTCTGGCGGGCTTTACGCTGGGCCATGTGAAACATGCCGAGAAGCACCCGGACGCCGATAAGCTGCGCGTTTGCACGGTTGAAACCGACGAGGGCGATCTGCAGATCATTTGCGGCGCGCCCAATGCGCGCGAAGGCATCACCGTGGTGGTTTGTAAACCGGGTATGTATATCCCCGGCCTGGATATCACCATCAGCGTCGGCAAGATCCGTGGCGTCGAGAGCTTTGGCATGATGGCATCCGAGCGCGAGCTTGAGCTATCGGATGAACACGACGGGATTATCGAGCTGCCCTCGGGTGAGGTCGGTGATCGGTTTGTCGATTGGTTGGCTGAGAACGATCCGTCAAAGGTTGATCCGATGATCGAGATCGCGATCACGCCGAACCGCCCGGATGCGCTGGGTGTTGCGGGTATTGCGCGTGATTTGGCCGCGCGCGGGTTGGGCACGCTGAAAGTACGCGATTACACTCCGGTGCCGGGTGATTTCGAAAGCCCGATCAAAGTGTCGATCGACGAGGATACGCTGGACGGCGCGCCGCATTTCACCGGGCGTCTGATCCGTGGCGTAAAGAACGGCCCGAGCCCTCAGTGGCTGCAGGATCAACTGAAAGCGATTGGTCTGCGTCCGATCTCGGCTCTGGTGGATATCACCAATTATATGACCTTCGACCACAACCGTCCGCTGCACGTGTTCGACGCGGACAAGGTGCAGGGCAATTTGCGGGTGCATCGCGCCAAGGGTGGTGAAAAGCTGGTCGCGCTTGATGAAAAAGAATACTCCCTTCAGCCTGGCATGATGGTGATTTCGGACGACAAAGGCCCGGAATCTATCGCGGGTATCATGGGCGGCGAGGAAACCGGTTGTACCGAGGAGACTGTGAACGTCTTCCTTGAAAGCGCGTTCTGGGATCATGTACAGATCGCCCTCACAGGTCGGGCGCTGAAGATAAACTCGGACGCGCGGTATCGATTCGAGCGCGGCGTCGACCCGGAATACACGCGCGAAGGGTTGGAGCATGCGACGCAGATGATCTTGGATATCTGCGGCGGTGAAGCCTCGAATGTGGTCGAGGCGGGCAAAGCGCCGAACCACGCGCGGGCCTACAAACTGGACGCGGCGCGCGTGCAGTCCTTGGTCGGGATGGAGATTCCGGAAAGCGAGCAGCGGCAGACACTGACCCGTTTGGGCTTTCGTCTGGATGGCGAGATGGCGCATGTGCCCAGCTGGCGACCCGATATCATGGGGGAGGCCGATCTGGTGGAAGAGGTTGCGCGGATCGCTTCTCTGACCAAGTTGCAGGGTATTCCGCTGCCGCGTACGACAGCAGGTATCCCCAAACCGGTCATGACACCCACGCAGCGTCGCCAGTCGATGGCGCGCCGGACCTGTGCAGCGCTGGGGTACAATGAATGTGTGTCTTATACCTTCATCGATCAGGCCTCGGCAGCCTTGTTCGGGGGCGGTGACGCAGCAACCATGTTGGAAAACCCGATCTCGTCCGAGATGAGCCATATGCGCCCTGATCTGCTGCCTGGTCTGCTGCAAGCGGCGGCGCGCAATCAGGCGCGGGGTTATGCCGATCTGGCCTTGTTCGAGGTCGGGCCAGTGTTCCACGATGGTGAGCCGGGGGATCAACAGACACAGATTACCGGCCTGTTGGTTGGGCGTAGCGGTCCCAAGGACGTGCATGGTGCTTCCCGTCCCGTTGACCTGTTTGCTGCCAAAGCCGACGCAGAGGCGGTGCTTGCCGCCATTGGTGCGCCTGCCAAGGTTCAGATCCTTCGTGGCGGCGATGCCTGGTGGCACCCGGGTCGGCACGGCAAGATTTGTCTGGGCCCCAAAAAGGTTCTGGGCGTTTTTGGTGAATTGCATCCGCGCGTGTTGCAGGCGTTGGATATCAAGGGTCCGGCAATGGCGTTCACCATCTGGCCGGATCAGGTGCCGATGCCACGTAAATCCGGTGCGACCCGTTCTGCCTTGGAATTGCGCGACCTGCAGGCGGTCGAGCGCGATTTCGCCTTTGTTGTAAATGCGGATATCGAAGCTCTGACGTTGGTCAATGCGGCAGCGGGTGCTGATAAGGCTCTGATCGAGGACGTGCGCGTCTTTGACGAATTCATTGGCGGTAGCGTCGGCGAGGGCAAGAAGTCTCTGGCCATTACCGTAAGGCTCCAGCCGTCGGACGCGACCCTGAAGGAAAAGGATATCGAGGCGGTCAGCACCAAGATTGTCGAAAAAGTGATGAAAGCCACTGGCGGCGTCTTGCGGGGATGAGTTGGTTTTCGCCTCCGGCGGGAGTATTTTTGAAATGATAAAGGGGCCATTGCGCCCCTTTTTCACGGGAGGAGAGAAAAATGCTGAAGGTCTATTTGTCCGGTGAGATTCACACGGATTGGCGCGAGCAGATCATTGCGGGCGCCGATGGGTTGGATGTTGAGTTCAGTAGCCCGGTCACCGATCACGGTGCTTCGGACGATTGCGGTGTCACGATCTTGGGGGCCGAGCCGAACAAGTACTGGCACGATCACAAGGGTGCCATGGTCAACGCGATCCGGACCCGCAAGGGCATATCAGACGCGGATGTTGTGGTTGTACGCTTTGGGGACAAATACAAGCAGTGGAACGCGGCATTTGACGCGGGCTATGCGGCAGCACTGGGCAAGTCGATCATTGTTCTGCACGGGGCTGATCATCAGCACGCGCTGAAAGAAGTAGATGCAGCAGCACTCGCCGTCGCTGAAGAACCCGCGCAAGTTGTTGAGATCTTGCGCTACGTTCTAACAGGCGCGCTGCCTGGGTAACCCGATGGCCCGTGGCGGCGGATTTGGATCCCGCCGCACAGGCCTTGTGTATCAATCCCGTGAGGGGATGTTCAGTCCTCTTTGCACTGCGGGTCGATCCAGGAACCTATCCAGATAGCGCGTAACGTTGCCATAGCTTTCCCAGCCTATGACATCCTTGACGCCGTAATAATCTAAACCGCGCAGCCAGGGCGCGATTGCGATATCCGCGATCGAGAATTCTCCGGCGATCCAATCTTGGCCGTCCAGTTGCCGGTCGAGAACGTTCAGCAGGCGTTTGGCCTCGGACACGTAGCGTTCGCGCGGGCGGGGGTCTTCGATTTCAGCCCCTGCGAATTTGTGGAAATACCCAAGCTGGCCAAACATTGGTCCGATACCGCCCATCTGAAACATAACCCATTGGGTGACCCGGTGCTTGTCGCTTTTGTTCTGACCCAGCAGCTTACCGCTCTTTTCAGCGAGGTACAGAAGGATTGCACCGCTTTCGAACAAAGCCAACGGAGCATCGTCGGGCCCGTTCGGATCAATGATCGCCGGGATCTTGTTGTTCGGGTTCAGAGAAAGAAACTCCGGGCTTTTGACATCTGCATCGGCCAGTGTGACACGATGTGCCTCGTAAGGCAGGCCGGTTTCTTCCAGCATGATCGACGCCTTTACCCCGTTGGGTGTGGGGAAGGAATAAAGCTGAATCCGCTCGGGGAACTGTGGGGACCATTTATTCATGATCGGGAATTGGATTGTGTCCAGCATGATGGGCTCCTTTTATCGCGCCTGTCTCGGTCAATCTGGTAATTTGTGGCGCTTTTGTAAGGTCCAATTCTGTGCGTGATCGGTCAGTCGATGTTTGCTGGGGAACAGCAGGGGGGAAAACTCGGAAATCCCGCACCTAGACCTGCGCGCAAAATTAGCCCAGACTTTTCAGCGATCCCGCGCCAAAAGGCGCGGGTTTGCTGTCGGCGCAAAGGAGAAGCGTGTGGAAGATGTCGTAACACAGGTGGGCGCATTTGGTCCGCTGATCATGAGCGCGATCAAAGCGTTGATCGTTCTGGTATTGGGTTGGATCGTTGCCGGAGCCATTAGCGGTCTGGTGCGGCGGCGGATCAACGCCACGCCACATATCGACCCGACTTTGGGGAATTTCGTTGCGAGCCTCGTGAAATGGGTGCTGCTGGCGATTGTCTTTGTCGCCGTTCTGGGCATTTTCGGAATCGAGGCGACCAGCATCGTGGCCATACTGGGTGCCGCATCCCTGGCCATCGGTTTGGCGCTGCAGGGAACACTCAGCGATCTGGCCGCGGGCGTGATGCTGGTGGTGTTCCGGCCCTATAAGCTGGGCCAATATGTCGATATTGGTGGCACAGCGGGTACTGTGAAAGACCTGAACCTGTTCACGACCGAGCTGGTGACGCCGGACAACGTGCAGATCATCGTGCCAAACGGTCAGGCTTGGGGTTCGGTGATCACCAACTATTCCGCCCATGACACCCGCCGGGTCGATCTGGTGTTTGGCATCGACTACGGCGATAGCGCGGATGAGGCTATGAACATCATCCTGGATGTGGCCAAAGCTGACGATCGTATCATGGCTGATCCTGAGCCCTGGGTGCGGGTGACAAATCTTGGGGATAGTTCGGTTGATCTGACCGCGCGCCTGTGGTGCGCAGCGGCTGACTATTGGGATGTGAAGTTTGAACTTACCAAAGCGATCAAAGAAGCGTTTGACGCCAAAGGCGTATCCATCCCGTATCCGCATTCTGTGGAGATTCACAAAGAGGCGTAAGCCTCCCGCCCGTCGATCGGGCATTGAAATGCCCTCCTCTGGTTGGGCCGGGCACCGCGCTAAGGCGCGGTGCTTTTTTGTGCGACCCTTGGTCCAGAAAACAACAGCGCCGCGCTATTGGCGCGGCGCTGGGCCCAAGTCTGTAAAGCGTCCTTTGAAAAAGGACGCTTTCAGAGGCGGGAGCGCTCTTAGTTCAACAGAGTTGTTGGATCGACAGAGTCGATGTTGAGGGCGGTGCCCACCGCTTCGTAAGTCAGCTTGCCGGCGTGGACGTTCAAACCTGCCAGCAGGTGTGCGTCGTCCTTACAGGCCTGCTTCCAGCCCTTGCTTGCCAGCGATAACAGGAACGGCATGGTTGCGTTGCCCAGTGCGATGGTCGAAGTCCGGGCAACCGCACCGGGCATGTTGGCGACGCAGTAGTGCATGATGCCGTCAACTTCGTAAACCGGATTGGCGTGGGTGGTGGCTTTCGAGGTTTCAAAACAGCCGCCCTGATCGATCGCAACGTCTACCAGAGCCGCGCCGGGCTTCATGGTCGACAGCTGTTCGCGCGAGATCAGTTTGGGAGCAGCTGCGCCCGGGATCAGGACCGCACCGATGACCAGGTCGGCATCCTGGATCAGCTCGGCTGTCGCACCAGCGGTTGAATACTGGTTCTTGAAGGTTCCGCCGAACACATCGTCCAGATAGCGGAGACGCGGCAGCGAACGGTCCAGTACGGTCACATCCGCACCCATGCCTGCGGCAATCTTCGCTGCGTGGGTGCCTACGACGCCTCCGCCGATGACGATCACTTTGGCAGGGCCTACACCCGGTACACCACCCATCAGAACGCCGCGGCCACCGTTGGCCTTCTGCAGAGACCAGGATCCAACTTGCGGAGCCAAGCGACCGGCAACCTCGGACATCGGCGCCAGCAGCGGCAGGCCGCCATTGGAGTCAGTCACGGTCTCATAGGCAATCGCGGTGCAGCCGGATTCCAGCAGATCGTGAGTCTGGTCTGGATCGGGTGCCAGGTGCAGATAGGTGAACAGCAACTGACCTTCGCGCAGCATTTTACGCTCGACCGCCTGAGGCTCCTTGACCTTGACGATCATATCAGCCGTGGCGAACACTTCTTCTGCAGTGTCGACGATGCGGGCACCTGCCGCTACATAAGCATCGTTATCAAAGCCCGAGCCCATCCCGGCACCGGTTTCGATGATGACTTCGTGACCGCGGGCCACAGCTTCGCCAGCAGCGTTCGGGGTCATCCCGACGCGGAATTCCTGAGGTTTGATTTCCTTGGGGCAGCCGATTTTCATGTGAGACTCCATTCATAAACTGCCTAAATTATGGGCATAAATTGGCGCAATTTTTGTGAAACCCCACTTGCTAAACACACAATCTGCGGGAAAATATTCAGCATATAGACAACTTGACGCAATGGATGTGCGCAAATGACGATTGACGCAACAGATAGGAAGATTCTGGCTGCCCTGCAGCGCAAAGGGCGGATGTCAAATTCGGAATTGTCCGAACAGGTGAATCTATCCCCTTCGGCCTGCCACCGGCGCGTGCAGCGACTTGAGGCTGAGGGTTATATCAAGGACTACGTCGCCCTGTTGGACGCACGGAAGTTGAACGTTCCAACCACCGTGTTTGTCGAGATCACGTTGCAGGGTCAGGCGGAAGAAGTGCTGGAGGCGTTTGAAAAAGCCGTAGCACGGATTCCGGATGTGCTGGAATGCCATTTGATGGCGGGCACGGCGGACTACATTCTGAAGGTCGTCGCAGAAAATACCGAGGATTTTGCTCGCATTCATCGGCAATACCTGTCTCGCTTGCCTGGGGTGGCGCAGATGCAAAGCTCATTTGCTTTGCGCACGGTGTTCAAAACCACGGCTTTGCCTGTCTGAAACCAACTATTGGGGGTTAGCCTTGCGTCAATTCTGCCGCTTGTATCTGTCGTGCGGTCGGGCCAAAATCCATGTTTCCGACCTTATGTACGACCTCGGCACTTTGCGCTGACACTCCGTGGTTACACTGGCCGTGTACGGTCCGAACCCGATGAACGATAAGGAGCAGACCTTGGCTTACGAAAACAACAGCACGCCGAAAGATTGGCTGGAAGCTGAACTGGAAGACACGCTGGACGAAGATTTCGAGATCGAATTCAGCGAACCCATGCTTTCGATGGAAGTGCGCAAGATTTACAAGGACCAGCATCCTGACATGCTGGATCGCAAGGTCTATTTTCGCAACCTTTTGCGGCTGCAGGCTGAACTTATCAAAGTTCAGGATTGGGTGGTCCATACAGGGGCCAAGGTCTGTATTCTATTTGAAGGGCGCGACAGCGCCGGTAAAGGGGGCGTGATCAAGCGGATCACGCAGCGTTTGAACCCTCGTGTAGCGCGTGTGGTCGCCTTGCCTGCACCCAGCCGACGCGAACAAAGCCAGTGGTATTTTCAGCGCTACGTGCCCCATTTGCCTGCGGCCGGTGAGATCGTGTTCTTCGATCGGTCCTGGTACAACCGCGCTGGTGTTGAACGCGTGATGGGATTTGCCAACGAGGATCAGGTCGAACAGTTCTTTCAGGACGTTCCTGAATTCGAACGGATGCTGGTGCGGTCGGGGATTATCCTGCTGAAATACTGGTTCTCGATTACAGACGAAGAACAGCAATTGCGATTCCTGATGCGTATTCACGATCCGATGAAGCAGTGGAAACTGTCACCGATGGATCTGGAATCCCGCATCCGGTGGGAGGCATACACCAAGGCCAAAGAGGATATGTTCTTTCGCACCAACATATCCGAGGCGCCTTGGTATATTGTTGAAGGCAACGACAAGAAACGCGAACGGCTCAATTGTATCGAGCACCTGCTGACCAAGATCCCCTATGAGGATGTGCCGCAGGAAAAGGTCAATCTGCCGGATCGGCGCTATAACCCCGAATACGAACGGCGCATTTTGCCGGATGAGCTACACGTGCCTAAGATATATTGATTTGGCAGGAAAGTGGTGCGGGAAAAGGATCCCCGCACCTGAACGGTTTGATTAACCCCAATCAAATCCGCAGTTCGTTTCGAAAACAAACACGCCGCACATGTCGTCATTCATGTCTTCGACTGTGGCTTCAACGGTTTCGATCATGTCGTCAGCGAAGTCGGTGTCGAACACCAGATCGAAATCATCCATCTCCGGGGTCGTGTCAGCCTGCTGCACCGGAGACCATTCGAACTGGTCAAATTGGGCTTGCAGCGCATTAACAAACGCTTCGATCCCGGCAAGGAAGGCCTGAACGTCAAAGCAGTCCGCGCCCGGTGCACCATTGTCAACGACAACTTCAGGTGTTTCTGGCTCGGGTTCTTCGACCTCGGTGACGTCGGTCTCCGGAGTTTCGGGTTCCTCGACCTCGACGACGTCAGTATCCGGCACATCGGATTCCGGGTCTTCAACTTCAGTCACATCGGTATCAGGCGTTTCCGGCTCTTCAGTTTCGGTCACGTCTGTTTCCGGAGTCTCCTCAACCGGGTCCTCGGTCTCGGTAACGTCAGTTTCTGGCGTTTCGTCTGCCGGTTGCTCGGTTTCCGTCACATCGGTGTCGGGTGTTTCGTCCGATGGTTCTTCGGTGACGTCTTCCTCCGGGGTCTCCTCTGCCGGTTCTTCGGCATCGGGAACTTCCGCTACCGGTGTTTCGTCAACTGGTTCCTCAGTCTCGGTCACATCGGTTTCCGGCACTTCTGGTTCGGTCGGGGTGGTAACCTCTTCCTCCTCTGGCTCCACAACTTCTTCAACCGGAGGCGTCACTGGCGGGGTGGTGCCGCCGTTATCAAGATCGACATCGCCCTGAGTCGCCGCAAAGTTCTGCGTCACCATGACAGCGTCGTACCCCTGCATGTCGCCTTCTTCGATCCCGATGCCGATATATTTGAAATCGGGGTTCAGAATGTTGGCGCGGTGGCCGGGGCTATTCATCAGGTTCTGGTGCAACTGGGCGATATCATCGCTGATACCGGGTGCGCCACGCTCGGATTGCCAGGCGATGTTTTCTCCGGTGCGCCAGCTCCCGGACAGGTCGAACCCTGCGGCTTGCATCCGTTGGGTCGCGGATGAACCACCCTGACCGGTGTGGCTGAACCGGTCGGTATCCAACATCCAGCTGCTGTGGTCCTCGGAAGATTCGTTCAGGTTGCGTTCAAGTTCCAGGGGATCAAGACCGCGGGATGTGCGCTCTTGGTTGATCAGCGCGAGCATTTCGCGCTCGACCGTACTTGCTGTCGACATCAGTGCCTCCGTTTTTGGTTATGTCTGAGTGGACGGCCTCACTTACAGACGATCAAAGAACGCTGAATAGGGCGGGTACGGCGATGGGCGTTTTTCGGCGGCAGAATGCAACCGAACGGCGATTCGCTGCGCTGTAAAATGCCGACTGCGGCGATTGCATCAAAATCGGCAGGTTGCCGCGAGGGTAAAGCCGGGAATTGGCGGGATCATCCGCCCTAAAAACGACAAACCCCCGGGCAGGGCCTCAGGGGTCGTCAAATAGTGTCATCCAAAGCTGGACGAGTCGCAGGAAGCTCTTAGAGCAAACCTTCGCGCTGTGCTTTCTTGCGTGCCAGTTTACGGGCACGGCGGATCGCTTCAGCTTTCTCGCGCGCTTTTTTCTCGGACGGTTTCTCGAAATGTTGCTTCAGCTTCATTTCACGGAACACGCCTTCGCGCTGCAGCTTTTTCTTCAGGGCACGAAGCGCCTGATCGACGTTATTGTCGCGAACACTAACCTGCATGTGGTTGTCACCACCTTTCTAGATAGAGTTGCAAGGAAATTGCAGGAAGTGGCCGTATAGCAAAGCACGCCTAACTTGTCTAGTACTGGACCCGCAGCCTCGGAGACCCGACATGACAGCAACCTATGAAGACACCAAAGAGCAGCTTCTCGATGCGATTCTGAACCATGTGCCGTTCGACGGCTGGTCGGAAACCAGCTTTCGTGCGGCCATCAGCGATTGCGATCTGGAGCCCGCGCTGGCCCGAGCGATCTGTCCGCGTGGTGCCGTCGATCTGGCACTGGCCTTTCATGCGCGCGGGGATGCCGCGATGTTGGAGCGGTTGAAATCCGAAGACCTGAGCGGGCTGAAATTCCGTGAAAAGATCGCCGCTGCCGTCCGTTTCCGCCTGCAGGCGGTCGAAGACAAAGAAGCAGTGCGCCGAGGTATGACTTTGTTCGCGTTGCCGATCCATGCCGCGGATGGGGCCAAGGCGGTCTGGGGCACCTGTGACCAGATCTGGATAGCGCTTGGCGATACTTCGGACGACGTGAACTGGTACACCAAACGTGCCACTCTGTCGGGCGTCTATTCTTCGACACTGTTGTATTGGCTGGGTGATGACAGCCCGGATTATCAGGCGACATGGGAATTCCTGGATCGGCGGATCGAGGGCGTAATGCAGTTTGAAAAGTTCAAGGCGCAGGTGAATGGCAACCCGCTGCTGAAACCGTTTCTGGCCGTCCCCAACTGGCTTGCGGGTCAGGTGAAGGCTCCGACGAAGTTGTCCAACAACCTGCCCGGTTCGCTGTCATCGGGAAAATAGTCGCAGCGTTTCCACTTGCCGCTGGGCCTCTGCGTTTTCGCCTGCTAGGCATTGGGCAAAGGAGATATGCCCATGACCCAGACAATGCGCGCTGTCGAGATCACCGAAGCTGGTGGCCCGGACGTTCTGCAACTGACGGAACGCCCGATGCCGGAACCGGCAGAGGGTCAAGTGGTTCTGAAAGTCGCGTACGCCGGGGTGAACCGTCCTGATGCGCTGCAGCGGGCGGGGGCGTATGATCCACCTCCCGGTGCAAGCGATTTGCCGGGGCTAGAGGCCTCGGGCGAGGTCGTCGCCATCGGCTCGGGTGTCGAAGGTCTGGTTGTTGGCGATCAGGTTTGCGCCCTGTTGCCCGGCGGCGGTTATGCTGAATATGTCGCAACGCCCGCCGCCCATTGCCTGCCTGTGCCTGCGGGTATGGGTTTGAAAGAAGCTGCCTGCCTGCCCGAAACCTTCTTTACTGTTTGGTCCAATGTCTTCACCCGTGGCGGCTTGAAGCCGGGGGAGCGGTTTCTGGTCCATGGCGGTTCCAGCGGGATCGGCACGACGGCCATTCAGCTGGCCAATGCGTTTGGCGCCCGCGTCTTTGCAACCGCCGGGTCGGCTGAGAAATGTGAGGCTTGTATCAAGCTAGGTGCCGAAAAGGCGATCAACTATCGCGACGAAGATTTCGTGGCTGCGATGCGCGCCGAGGGCGGGGCGAACCTGATCCTGGACATGGTCGGTGGTGATTATATCCCGCGCAACATCAAGGCTTTGGCGGAAGACGGGCGGCTGGTTCAGATCGCTTTCCTGCAAGGTCCGGTAGTCGAACTGAATTTTGCGCTGATGATGGTGAAACGCCTCACCCTGACTGGCAGCACCTTGCGCCCACAAAGCGATTTGGCCAAGGCGCGCATCGCGCAAGACTTGCGTGAAGCCGTGTGGCCATTGCTTGAGGCCGGGAAGGTCGCACCGGTGATGGATTCAGAATTCGATCTTTCTGATGCCGCCGTTGCACATGCGCGGATGGAAGCATCGGGCCACATTGGCAAGATCGTTCTGAAGGTCTCTGGTTAAGCTGCTGCCATGTAGTCAGGCGACCGCCCGGCGATACAGGTGCCATGTGGCGTGGCCTAGAACGGGCATGACGACGATCAGCCCCAGCAACATCGGGATCGCGCCCAGTACCAACATCGCGGCCACGATGGCCCCCCAGGTTAAGATCACACCCGGGTTCTGACGCAAGACCCGGACCGAGGTTACGACGGCCACGGGAACGCCCACTTTGCGATCCAGCAACAGCGGAAAGCTGACCACGCTTAGCGCCAATGCGACCAGTGCAAACAGGAAACCGGTGGCGGTGCCGATGATGATCATGCTCCAGCCTGCTCCGGTGGTGAACACTTCTGTCACGAATGCCATGGCCGAGGCCGGAGGTTCTGGCCCTAGGGTTTGCGCGTAGATGCCTTGCGCGACCATCAGCCAGATCATCAATAGCATGACCAGATAGAAGCCCAATGCCAGTATGGCTCCGAAGGAAGGCGAACGGAATACGCCGAACGCGTCCAGCCAATGAACGTCTCCGCCCTGTTCCCTCTTGCGACTGATCTCATAAAGCCCGACGGCGGCGACCGGCCCGATCAGGGCAAAACCCATGACAAGCGGGGCCAGCAGGGGCACCATGTCTTTGTTGAGCCCAATACCGAACATCAGCAGACCTGCGATTGGATAGATCAGAACGACAAAGATCGCATCGGCCCGGGTTTCGAGAAAATCGTTATATCCAGCTTTCAGGCATTCGCGCAGATCCTGCAGGGTCAGCGTATGCACCGTCGGCAGAGCCTGAACATCCGCGCTGCCGATCTCGGTCACGGATTCAGTGACATGATCGCTGGTTGCCCGCAGATTTCGGGCGACCCAGGTGATTGGGTTACCGATTGTCTTGTCCATGTTCATCCCCTTTTCTGGCGTGGGTGCGCCGCGGGATGCATCCGGCGTGGCAATTCGCGTGACCGGATCAGCCGGCAACGTCTGCCCAATTACAACGTCTCGTTGCATTATAGCACATATTGCGAAATTTTGCCTGATCACCCTTGCAGAGCCGGAAGGATTGCTCTGCCGCACAGGCGTGTTAGCTTTGTTTCCACAGGCAAGGGAGGCATTCATGCAGCAGACAGCACGCACAGTCGTCATACACGAATCCGGCGGCCCCGAGGTTCTTCGGATTGAGGATCGCCCGCTTGGCGATCCCGGCCCGGGTGAGGTGCGCATTCGCCATCATGCCTGCGGATTGAATTTCATCGATGTGTACCAGCGTACCGGCCTTTATCCGCTGGAGTTGCCTCATGCGTTGGGAATGGAAGCGGCCGGAGTCGTTGAGGCGGTAGGCGAAGGCGTTACGCATCTTGCCCCCGGCCAACGCGCGGCCTATGCCGCAGGCCCATCGGGAGCATATTCCGAAGCGCGCGTGATGCCTGCAGCACAGGTTTGTCCGCTGCCCGAGAGTATCTCGTTCCGCACCGCAGCGGCCATGATGCTAAAGGGCATGACGGTCGAATACTTGTTTCACCGAACAACGCCGCTGAGGCGCGGAGATACCGTGTTGTTCCACGCGGCTGCCGGAGGTGTGGGACTGATCGCCTGCCAATGGGCGAAATCCGAAGGCATCAAACTGATCGGGACAGCGGGAACGGATGAGAAATGCAGCCTGGCGCAATTCAATGGCGCGTCACATTGCATCAACTACCGGACCGAGAATTTTGTCGAGCGTGTCGCCGAGATCACCGGAGGCAAAGGGGTTGATGTGGTGATGGACTCCATTGGTGCGGACACGTTTGAGGGATCGCTAGATTGCCTGAAACCCTTGGGCATGATGATCTCATTCGGAAACGCTTCGGGGCCAGTGCCGCCTGTCGATCTGGGAATGCTTGCGCAGCGGGGATCTCTGAAGGTGACGCGGCCAACCTTGTTCACGCATATCTCGGATCACGCCACCTGTCAGGCGATGGCGCGACGCTTGTTTGGCAAAGTGGACGGGCGCGAGATCAAGATCCATGTCGATCAGGAGTTTCCGTTGGATCAAGTTGCTGATGCGCATCGTGCTTTGGAAGCACGACAAACCACCGGCAGCACAGTCTTGGTGCCCTAGCGGCACGGGCCCGGCGCAAATAGCCGGGCCCTACTTTCTCATCAAAACCGATATGCTACACGCAGTTGAACTGTAGTTGCGTCAACATCGACGCCCGATGAGTTGAAGTCGTCGAACTCATGATACAGAATCTCGCCTCCAACGCTGATATTGGGGGCTACGATCTGCTCATAGCCTGCGCCGATGAACCAGCCATCGTCACTGCCCAGATTATCGGTATCCGCATCGGCATAACCGGCGGTGCCATAAAGCAGGCCCTGCGGGTTCACCTTGTAGCCCGCGCGCGCTTTGAGCCGCCAGACATTCTCGACCGTGGCAGCGCCGGAAAGGTCTACGTCGCTCCAGTCATAGTCGAAGCCACCTCCGACGACCCAATCGCCCAGATCGTAATCATATCCAAGGATGATACCGCCGATCGCACCATCGCCGTCGACGCCTGATACGTTTGTGTCGATGTCCGCATAACCAAACTGCGCACCGCCGTAGAATCCAGTCCAGTTGCCTGAGGATTGCGCCATGGCGGATCCCGCAGCCAATACGGCGACCGAGGTGATCAGTGCCAATCTTCCTGTCATCGTCTCATTCCTTTCGCTCGAAACCTGCTGCCAATCAAATCTAATGGCAGCGTTATGATTGAATCTACGTTCCGGCCCTTAGGCCGGATCAGTGATGTTTTGACTGTCCCGAACAACTTTATTCTGGCCGGTGCCCCGGCGTGGGCCCACTCAGGTTGGGCTCTTTTCTCATATGCTAGATAGGGTGAAACATGATGCCTTCAAACGAAGATCGGCGGCAGATACGATCTGCCGCCGATGCACAAAGGTCTTGTCAGCGAATTATTGCTGTAGTTCAGCCGGGTCTTTGTCGGCGATGTCTTCCCAGTTCGCGCTGGCTTTCTCAACAAAGCCCGGAATGTCGCCTTCCCAACGCTCCTGAATGTCTTGTGACAGGTTCAGATACAGCTTGTTGTCGACGATTTTCCAGTAGTTCGGGTCACCATCGAACTTGAAGCCCATTGCGGTGCCAAATGCGCAGTAGCCGCCGTAGGCAGGCAGATAGGCCTCTGGGTTCGCCTCAAAAGCGGCTTTGTTCTCTTCTGTTGCAAAACGGTACAGGGCGTCGTTGTGCAGCGTGGTGATTTTGTAATCACCCTTGGTTGCTTCGCCAACGGTGAAATAGGCGACCGGGTCATAGCCCTGCATTGCCAATCCGGTCGAGCTTGCGTTGATTTCGACGCCAGCCGCCATTGCTGAGCTTGCGATCGCAACAGACAGCGCGACTCCGCTGATGATGGATTTGAACGTGTTCATGACTTCACCTTTCGTGAATAGGCTCGCTGAAGAGCACTGTAATTTTGCCCGGGCGAACCGGATTTGATTGTCGCGACGCCTGTAATTGGCCGTCACAAAATCCCAGTTGGGGAATGGCCCGATCACGTTCAAAGCAATCAATTGTGATTGTGCAATCACAAAGACCGGTTGTTCATTCCTGCACGTTAGGCACCAGCGCCAGGACAAAATCGACCACCTTTTCCGCAGGCATTTCGCAGAGGCGAAGCAATGCGCCGCTTTTCTGTGTGAGATAAAGGTTCAGGCTGATGTAATCCGGCCCGCACAATTGGTGAGCCACCAGTTTGTGAGATTTCCCGCAGGCCATGATTTGATGTGAAACCACATATCTATGTGGGCCAGCCGTTCCGGTGAACGTGCCGACAGGCAGATCATGGAACGCTTTCAGCAACGCGCTGGGCGCGGTCACGATTTACCGATTCTCGGCTCTGTCCCTGCCTTGATCCGCGCAAGGTTGGCGCTGTGCCGCCAGTAAAGCAGTAGGGTCAGAGCAATTCCAAGAATGAAAGTACTGCCATCTGTCAGCACCATGATCCAAGTGGTGGATAGGGCGGCGGCGGCCAGCGCACCAACGGACGAAATACGCCAGATCAGCGCCGCGACCAGCCATGTCAAACAGCAGGCGACACCCACGCGCCAGTCAAGTGCCAGCCAAAGGCCCAGAAAGGTCGCAACGCCTTTGCCGCCTTTGAAACCCAACCAGACCGGAAAGCAATGCCCGAGGAACGCGGCCAATGCGGCGATCTGCGCGGCATCTTCACCAGCCAAAGCGCGTGCCAGCAGAACAGCAACGGCACCCTTGGCTGCATCAAACAGCAATGTCAGCGCTGCCGCTGCCTTATTGCCGGTTCGCAGGACGTTGGTTGCGCCGATATTGCCCGACCCGATTTGCCGCAGATTTCCCAGACCCATCACGCGCGCGACGATCATGCCAAAGGGTATGGACCCAAGCAGGTATCCCAACGCGGCCCACAGTATGAGCTGAATCATTGTGCTGTCGATCAGGGGCATCAGGCTCTCCGGTACACTTCTTGTCCAGCGACAAAGGTTGCGGTGACCTTACCCTGCATCCGCTGACCGTCAAACGGTGTGTTCTGCGATTTCGATTTCAGCGTAAATCGGTCCAGAACAAAGGGAACATCCGGGTCGAACTGCACCAGATCGGCAGGCGCGCCTAGGGCCAGGCGACCGCTCTCCAACCCCAGCCGTTTGGCCGGATTGAGGGCCATGGCGCGGAACAGGGTCGGCAAGTCCAGCTGTTCGGAATGATATAGCCGAAGCGCAGCAGGCAGCAGTGTTTCCAGCGCCACCGCGCCCGAGGCTGCCTCTTCAAACGGCAGTCGCTTGCTTTCCTCATCCTGCGGCGTGTGCATGGAGCTGATCGTATCGATCAGACCGGTTCGCACCGCTTCGATCACGGCTTGCCGGTCATTTTCGGATCGCAGTGGAGGCTTAATCTTGAAGAAGGTGCGATAATCGGACACGTCCAATTCGTTCAACGTCAGATGGTGGATCGAGGTGCCTGCTGTGATGTCCAGCCCGTTGCGCTTGGCGCGCTCCAGTGCAGGCAGGGCGCGGGCCGTGGTGATCTGATCGGCGTGATAGGCGGCCCCGGTCATTTCAAGCAGGGCGATGTCGCGGTCCAACCCCATACGCTCGGCCATAGGCGATACGGCAGGCAAGCCTCGCAGTGCGGCGAATTTGCCGCTGGTAGCCGCGGCACCGCTGCTCAGGCCCGGCTCCTGCGGGTGGGCAATCACAAGAGCGCTGCAGGATTTGGCGTAGGTCAGCGCGCGTGAGAAGACCTTGGTATTGGTCACGACATGATCGCAATCGGTAAACGCCACGGCCCCTGCGTCTTGCAGGAACCCGATCTCGGTCATCTCACGCCCTTCGCGTTCTTTGGTCAGGGCGGCCATTGGCAAAACGTTGACCGGAGCGTCCGCTTGCGCGCGGCGGGTGGCGAACTCCAGCGTCTCGGGTGTGTCGACGGCAGGCAGAGTATCGGGACGGGTGACGATGGTTGTCACACCCCCTGCAGCCGCAGCCAGACCTGCGGATTTATAGCTTTCTTTGTGCCGCTCACCGGGCTCACAGACCTTGACGCCAATGTCGACAATGCCGGGGGCGAGGCACTGCCCACCGCAATCGACCACCTGCGTGTCAGCGTCTGGGGCCGTGCCTTCACCAAGCGCTGCGATCCGACCATCGGCAATCTGCAGCCAGCCGATGCTATCTGTGCCAGCTTCGGGGTCGATCAGGCGAGCGTTAGTAAAAATCAGATTGCTCATGCCATGGCCCTTTCGATTGCAGCTTTGGTGGCGGCGGGGTCCGCCTGATATTTGATCAGGTGCTTGTCGCCGCCTTTTGTGAAGATCTGGACAAAGCTGCCAATGGTATTGACCGCCTGAATTTGGTTCAGCGCCACCTTGCGCGGACCAGGACCAGTGAGAGTGGTGCCCGTCATTTCCCACTTGGCGACCAGTTCTTCCGAAGCCAAATACCAAGCGCGGATGGTGATGGCGGCCAACCCTGCGGGTGCGCCGGTCCAGACGTAAGGATTGCCGATCAACCATAGCACGACCATTGCGGCCGCCATTGCAAAGGCGGCGAGCCATGCGTTGGTGCGGACATAAGCGCCCTTGTCTGAGGAGAAGGTCACAGGATCAGCCACAAGGCACCTCCGACGGCGATCAGAATCAGCAAGGCAATGACGGCTGAACCGATGCGGCTTGGTTTATTATCCACTGGCGGGCTTTGCGCGGCCGAGAACGGTTTTGCGCTTTCGGTCTCAATCGTGCCGCCGGACCAGTTGGTAGCCTCTTCGGTGAACAGGCCAATCAGATGCAGGCGGGGATCGAGGGAAAGGGTTGCAGATCGACCACCCAGCGCCGCACTGCGCAGGACCATCACCCAGCCTTCGATGGCCTCCAATTTCGTGCGGTCCAACTGGTCTTCCGAGACACCGCAGCCTTCGCTGAGATAGCCATAAAGCCCGAGATCTTCGAGGTCGGATACCGGAAAAATGTCGATCTGTTCTGGATCCAGCCCCTCGACACCCAACACCTGATCAACAGCCCCCGGTTCGCGCAGGAATTTCGCTTCTTCCGGGCGCATGTCCAGCGAGAACAGGCGGATCACACCGCGCTCATGGGGGGCGATGATCAGATCGTTCATGCGGCTTCTCGCACGTTGCGCGCCAGCAGGTCCATGGCGGCCATGCGGACGGCAACGCCCATCTCGACCTGTTCCTGAATGACGGATCGGTTGATGTCATCGGCCAGAGTGCCGTCGATCTCGACCCCGCGGTTCATTGGACCGGGGTGCATCACGATGGCGTCTGGCTTGGCCAGCGCCAGCTTTTCAGCGTTCAGACCGTAGCGGTGATAATATTCGCGTTCCGAGGGGATAAAGCCGCCGTCCATCCGTTCCTTCTGAAGGCGCAGCATCATCACAACGTCGACGTCTTTCAGACCCTCATTTATATCATCATAGATCTCGGCCCCGAATTCCGCGAATTGCGACGGCACCAGCGTCGGCGGGCCGATCAGACGGATGCGGTTTTCCATCTTGCCCAGCAGGATCAGGTTCGAACGCGCCACGCGCGAATGCGCCACGTCTCCGCAAATCGCGATGTTCAGCCGGTGTAGGCGGCCTTTGGCACGGCGGATGGTCAGCGCGTCCAGCAGCGCTTGCGTCGGGTGTTCGTGCCGCCCGTCACCTGCGTTCAAAACGGCGCAGTTTACCTTCTGCGCCAGCAGGTCGACCGCGCCAGAATGAGGATGCCGTACCACCAGCAGATCGGGATGCATCGCGTTCAGCGTCATAGCCGTATCAATCAGAGTCTCGCCCTTTTTGATCGAACTGGCCTGCATCGCCATGTTCATCACATCAGCCCCCAACCGCTTGCCCGCCAGTTCAAAACTGGCCTGCGTGCGGGTCGAGTTTTCAAAGAACATGTTGATTTGAGTCAGGCCCGACAGCACGTCCGAATGCTTAGCCGATTGCCGGTTCAGATCGACATAGGTTTCGGCCAGATCAAGGATAGCGGTGATATCGGATTGCGACAGATGCTCGATGCCAAGAAGGTGACGATGGGCGAAACGCATGGGCGGGCTCCTGTCTGACAATCGGACCGCTTATAGGAAGCCATGCAGGCCAAGGCAACCTAAGGTTCCGACCCTTCGGGCAGTTTCTCGCATCCACCTTCGGGCAGGCATTGTTCCCCTGGTTTGCACCACTTGCCATAGCCACAATCAATGGCCTTGATCGGAACACAGCCCTGATAAGCCGAGCATTTAAATCCGGGTCGGCATTGCGAACCGGTTTCTTCACACAGAAACCAGCCGGGGCGCGAACATCCGCCGCCCGGCAAGCAGGATGAACCGGCTCCGCAACTCCTACCATCTGCGCAGGTTGTGGGTGGAGCTGGGACCAAATCCGGTCGGCTGCGCTCGCATTCCCCGCGCCCGTTGCAGAAGCTGCCACCGGGGCAATCCAGGCGCGAGGTGCACTTGTTCGCCCCCGCCGGGGCGCAACGGGTTCCTCCTGCCACGCAGCGCTCGAACGGGCCGCAGGTGCGCCCACCTCCACAATAGGTGTGTCCCGGCGGGATACAGCGGCCATCAAAGCTGCAGCGCTGGCCTGCGGGGCAACAACCGCGCCCGCATTGCAACTGTCCGGCGCGGCATTGTGTATTCCGATCAAACAGCTGCGCACTCGCCGAACCGCCAGAGGTTGCCAGCAATAGAGCAATCAGAAGGAATCGCAGAAATGACAGCATGACCCTGCCATGGTCGGTGCGACCCTGTGCCATGGCAAGGTCTATTCGCTTTCCCTCGGTCAAAAGCTGGTTAGATTGAGGGTTATGGAATCGGGCTTGGACCATCATACCGCGCGGGCGCTGCTGGAATGGCAGATCGAGCTGGGCGCAACCGAGGCGATCGGCGACGCGCCGGTAGATCGCTATGCGTTGCCGGACAAAGCGGCCAAGGCTAAGAAACCAGCTGCGGTTGAACCTGCGAAAAAACCAGAGCCGGTCGATGCCGCAGCTGTTGCAAAACAGGCGGCGAAAACCGCTGCATCGCTCGTCGATTTGCGTGCGGCGATGGAGGCGTTTGATTTTTGCGACCTCAAACGCGGCGCGCGGCAGTTGGTGTTTGCCGATGGCACCCCCGGTGCACGGGTAATGATCATCGGCGAAGCGCCCGGCCGTGATGAGGATCGCGAAGGTAAGCCCTTTGTCGGGCGCGCTGGGCAATTGCTGGACCGGATGCTGGCCGCGATTGATCTGGATCGGCGCGAGAATGTCTACATTACCAACGTGTTGCCGTGGCGGCCCCCGCAGAATCGCGATCCCAAGCCGGAAGAGATTGGCATGATGAAGCCGTTTCTGGAACGGCATGTGGCGTTGGCCAAGCCCGAGGTGCTGGTAGTGATGGGCAATATCAGCTGTCAGGCCCTGCTGGGCAAACGCGGTATCACGCGGCTGCGCGGGAAATGGGATCAGGCGCTGAACCTGCCGGTCATCCCGATGTTCCACCCGGCCTACCTGCTGCGTCAACCGCAGATGAAGCGACAGGCCTGGGCCGATCTGCTGGATTTGCAAGCACGGCTGAGAGGCGCGGGATGAGAGTTCTGGCGTTTTCCGATCTTCATATGGCGCGCAACCGGGCCGCTGATCTGGTGGTCGCCAGCGCCGAGGCTGATCTTGTCATCGGAGCGGGGGATTTTTGCAATGCGCGGCGGGGCCTGAATGAAGCGATGCAGATGCTGTCGGGCATTGCAGCGCCGCTGATCCTGGTGCCGGGCAACGCTGAGAGCGCCGAGGAACTGACAGCCGCTGCGCCCGAAGGCGCGCATGTTCTGCACGGGACGGGCATGACATTGGATGGTCTGCGCCTGTTCGGGCTGGGTTACGGTGTGCCGGTGACGCCTATCGGAGACTGGTCCTGCGATCTTACTGAAGCTGAAGCATCGGAACTGCTGGACCGGTGCGAGGCTGCGGATGTTCTGATCGCGCACTCTCCGCCAAAAGGATATGGGGATGTGACATCGCAAGATGTGTCGGTCGGCTCGACCGCAGTTCGGGACGCGGTTGAACGCATCCAACCCGATTTTGTCTTTTGCGGTCATATCCACGACAGTTGGGGATACCGCGGCATGCTCGGGCGGTCTCAGATCGCCAATCTGGGCCCAAAATCACATTGGTTCGAGGTAACAACGTGATCGAGACAGTTACATTGATGGCCTTCGTCCCAGCCGCACTGGTGCTGAATTTCACACCCGGCGCTGACATGATGTTCTGTTTCGGGCAAGGGTTACGGTCCGGGTCACGCCCAGCGATGATGGCCAGCCTCGGTGTTTCGACGGGTTTGATGGTGCAAGTTTTGCTGGCGGGGCTTGGACTTGGGGCGTTGGTATCAGCCGTGCCTTGGCTGTTTGACGTTATCCGGTGGATGGGCGTTGCTTATCTGTTAGTTCTTGCATGGGGCGCAATCCGGAAAGGGGCAGTGTCGGACGATGCAGCAGTCAAGCCTGCTCATTTCGCGTTTCGCGAGGGGTTGCTGGTGAACCTGACCAATCCCAAGGTCATTCTGTTTGTTTTGGCCTTTATCCCTCAGTTCGTGGACCCAGCAAACGGCCCGGTTCTGCTGCAATTCCTAACCTTTGGTGCAATCATTACTTTGGGCAGCATTCTAGTGAATGGGATGGTCGGTATCTTTGCGGGCGGAGCAGGACGCATTTTGATCTCAAACCCACGCGCTTCACGTATCATTGGATTGGTCACGGGCGGGATATTCGCGGCTCTTGCCATCCGGCTTGCCATTATGGAAAGGGCTTGACGACATATGTCGCGCATTGACGAAAGCATTGAGTTCATCCCCGTCCGTATTGCGGTTCTGACCGTGTCGGATACACGCTCACTGGATGACGACCGCTCGGGCCAGACGCTTGTCGACCGGATCGAAACGGCTGGACATTCAGTGGCGGACCGCAAGATCATTCAGGACGAACGCGCCCAGATTGCCGAGCAATTGCGCAGTTGGATTGCGGATCCTGAAATCGACGTCGTGATCTCGACCGGCGGCACAGGTCTGACGGGTCGCGATGTGACAGTCGAGGCACATCGGGATGTTTATGAAAAAGAGATCGAAGCGTTTGGCACCGTTTTCACCATCGTGTCCATGGAAAAGATAGGTACTTCTGCCGTGCAGTCACGCGCCACAGGCGGAGTTGCAGGCGGAACCTATCTGTTCGCGTTGCCGGGCAGCCCGGGTGCCTGCAAAGACGCTTGGGATGCGATTCTGGAGAAGCAGTTCGATTATCGCCACCGGCCCTGCAATTTCGTTGAAATAATGCCCAGATTGGACGAACACCTGCGACGGAAGTAGACTGGTTCTGCGTTTAATGGATCATAACCGCTTTGTGGCTTGGCATTTTTTGCGACCCGGCTACCTTTGCGGAAGGCAGCATGTGCGACCAAAGGTGAGTGACCGATGCGATTTCTGCGGCAAAGCCTTGTTGGGGTCTTCCTGGCGTTCCTGACGCTGGGCCTGCTGATCGTTGCCGCACAGATGATCTCGGGCGCGGTTCAGGATGTGCTGACGCGGGACAATCAGGCACCTGAGGCGCGGGAACGCATATTCGCCGTTACCGTGCGAACCGCCGAGCCGGAAACCGTCACTCCTTATCTGGAAGCGTTTGGCCAGATTCAAAGCCGCCGCCGGTTAGAGCTGCGCGCGGCCTTGGGTGGGCGCGTTGTATCACTGGCCGAAGATTTTGAAGATGGCGGTACCGTAACGGCGGGAGAATTGCTGGTCGAACTGGACCCAGCCGATATGCAATCGGCTCTGGACCGTGCCAAATCCGATCTTCTGGATGCCCAGTTTGAAGAGCGCGACGCCGAACGCTCGCTGCTGTTGGCGCAGGATGAGTTGAAATCAGCCGAGGCACAGGCCGAACTGCGTGACCGGGCTTTGCAGCGTCAGCAGGACCTGCAGACGCGAGGTGTCGGGGCTGCTGCAAGCGTCGAAGAAGCGGAACTGGCCGCAACATCGGCTCATCAGGCAGTTCTCGCGCGCAGGATCGCGTTGGCGCAGGCCGAATCCCGGGTGGACCAGGCGACAACTCTGTTTGCGCGGGCGCGTATCGCGTTGGAAGGGGCCGAGCGTGACCTTGAGGATATGACGATCCATGCCGGGTTTGATGGGACGCTGACCGAGGTTACTTTGGTTGAAGGCCGCTTGGTCGCGGCCAACGAAAAGCTGGCCGAACTCGTCGACCCCAATGCGCTTGAGGTCGCGTTTCGGGTTTCCACCGCGCAATTCGTGCGGTTGCTGGACGCGCAGGGTGATCTGATCTCAGCCCCGGTGACTGTATCGCTTGAGGTCACGGGGACCGATCTCACTGCCACCGGCCGGATCAGTCGCGATAGCGGCGCGGCGGGTGAAGGGCAAACCGGGCGTCTGATCTATGCGCGTCTCGACGACGCGCCGGGATTCAAGCCGGGGGATTTTGTCACCGTTTCGATTGAAGAACAGCCGCTCGATAATGTGGTCCGTCTGCCATCCTCGGTTCTGGACGCCACGGGCAACGTGCTTGTTCTCGGCCCCGATGACCGGCTGGAACCGTTGGCTGTGCAATTGATCCGTCGTCAGGGCGATGAGGTGCTTTTGCGTGGTGAAGGCCTGGAAGGCCGCGAGGTTGTGATTGGCCGGACGCCTCTGCTGGGTTCGGGTGTACGTGTGCGGCCCCTACGGATTGAGGCGAACGCTGAAACTGATCCGGGCATGGTCGAGCTTTCGGACGAAAAGCGCGCTCAGCTTGTGGCTCAGGTCGAGGCCAGTGATGCGATGTCTCAGGAAGACAAAGCCCAAGTATTGGGCCAGTTGAGCGAGGCCAAAGTGCCCGCCACCCTAATACGCCGTCTTGATGACAATCGGGCCGGGGGCTAAGCGCGATGATCCGCGACATTCCCAACGCGGCGGGCGGTATCCTCAGCTATTTCACCCGGCACCGGACTGCGGCCAATCTGTTGCTGCTGATCATGCTGGTGCTGGGGGCCGCCGCGATCCCCAACATGCGGGCACAGTTCTTTCCTGATGTGATTCTCGAACGCGTCGATGTGAACGTTCAATGGGACGGCGCAGGCCCCGAGGATGTCGACAATGGCATCGTCCAATTGCTGGAACCTGCGTTACTGGCGGTTGAGGGTGTTGCCAGTACTGAATCGACCTCACGTGAGGGAACTGCGCAGGTCCGGCTGGAGTTTGAGCCGAACTGGGACATGTCTCGCGCGGTTGAGGAGGTCCGGACCGCCGTCGATAGCGTCACCAACCTGCCCGAAGACGCCGAGGAACCAACCATCAGGCGCGGCGCTTGGCGGGATCGTGTCACGGATGTGGTCATCACGGGGCCCATCGAAGCTGAACAACTGGCCAAATTCACCGATGAATTGATAAGCCGCCTGTTTGCGGTTGGTGTCACGCGGACAACGATCCGGGGACTGGCCGCGCCGCGTGTGGTGGTCGAAGTCCCCACCGCACAGTTGATCGCCAATGATATCTCGCTTTCGGATATTGCCGAGGCCATTGCGGCAGAAGTCACCGCGAACCCCGCGGGCGATGTCACAGGTGCCAATGCGCGTATTCGGACAGGTGTTGAGAAACGCACCCCGGAAGAGATCGAAGGCATCGCCCTGCGCAACTTTGCCGATGGCTCAAAGCTGGTTGTGGGCGATGTGGCTGAAATTCGGGTCGAAGGGGTCACGCGCAACCGCAGCTATTTCGTCGGTGACAATCCGGCGATGTCGATCCGCGTCGACCGGTCCAATTTGGGCGATGCCATCGGAATTCAGCGCGATGTCGAGGACGTCGTGGCCGAGATGCAGGCCAGCCTGCCCGAAGGTATCACGGTTGAGCTGATCCGCACCCGCGCACAAGCGATCACCGACCGACTGGATATTCTGGTCGACAATGGGCTGGTCGGGCTTGGGCTGGTGGTTTGTCTACTCTTCCTGTTTCTGAACGCCCGCATCGCTTTCTGGGTGGCTGCCGGTATTCCGGTGGCAATGTCTGCGGCGATTGCGCTGATGTATCTGGGCGGGTTGTCGCTGAACATGGTGTCTCTGTTCGGTTTGATTATTACCTTGGGCATCGTGGTTGATGACGCCATCGTCGTGGGAGAGCACGCCGATTTCCGTGCCCGCCGTTTGGGCGAAGCGCCAATCGTAGCTGCAGAACGCGCTGCCCGCCGTATGGCGATGCCGGTGTTTGCTGCAACAGTGACCACGGTCATCGCCTTCTTTGGTCTCACCGCCATCGGTGGCCGCTTCGGAGAGCTGATCCGAGACATCCCGTTCACCGTTATCGCTGTCCTGATTGCCTCACTGATCGAATGCTTCCTGATCCTGCCGAACCATATGGCCCATGCCATCGCGCATTCGGCTAAGGAGCATTGGTATGACTGGCCCAACCGGGTTGTGAACAAGGGCTTCCGCTGGGTGCGCGACCACCTGTTCCGCCCGCTGGTCGCTTGGGTGGTCTGGGCACGGTATGTGGTTGTTGCACTGATGGTGGTGATACTGGCCAGCCAGATTGCTCTGTTCATTCGGGGCGATGTGAATTGGCGGTTCTTCAACGCACCGGAACGCGGCTCGGTCACTGGCAATTTCATCATGGTCGAAGGGGCGACGCGCGCTGAGACGCTGGAAATGATGCGCATGGTCCAGAAAGCCACGGAAGAACTGGGTCAAGTTTACGAAGAACGCCATGGCCGCAATCCAATCGAATACGTTCTAGCCGAGGTTGGCGGTTCGGCCGGATGGGGGCTGCGCGCGGCGGATGGCAAGGATGACGATCTACTGGGCGGCATCTCGATCGAGCTGATTGATGCCGACTTGCGCCCCTATTCCAGCTTTGAATTTGTGGGCGAGCTGCAGGATTTCGTGCCGCGCCACCCGAAGGTTGAGCTGCTTAGCTTCCGTGGCTGGCGTTCAGGGCCCGGTGGCGATGCGATTGACGTGCAGTTCTACGGTGCGGATGTGAACACATTGAAATCTGCATCCGAGGACCTCCAGGCGGAACTCGCGAAATACCCTGAAGTTTCAGCGCTCGAGGATAACCTCGCCTATGACAAGGAAGAGTTCATTCTGGACCTCACCGCGCAGGGTCAGGCGCTGGGTTTCCGCATCGAAACACTGGGCCGCGTGTTGCGAAACCGGCTGAACGGGATTGAGGCCGCGACCTTCCCGGATGGTCCGCGTAGCACCGAGATTCGGATCGAACTGCCCGAGGGCGAACTGACTGCAGATTTCCTCGAACGCACATTGATGCGGACTCCGGATGGCGTTTATGTCCCGCTCGCCGATATCGTCTCGGTCGAGCGTAAATCGGGTTTCTCGACCGTCCGGCGCGAAAATGGTCTGCGGGTCATCTCGGTGAATGGTGATATTTCCGAGGACGACCCGGCGCAGGCTGCCGAAATCGCCCGCGCCATGCGCGAAGAGATATTGCCAAACATCGCCGCCGAACGGCAGGTCGAATGGCGCATGGCTGGCCTGAGTGAGCAGGAGGATGAATTCCTGTCCGAGGCCCGCACAGGCCTGATCCTGTGTCTGACCGGAATTTATCTGGTATTGGCTTGGGTCTTTGCCAGTTGGACAAGGCCCTTGGTGGTCATGGCGATCATTCCCTTTGGCCTCGTGGGCGCGATCTGGGGGCATTACCTGTGGGGCGTGCCGTTAAGCATGTTCACCGTCGTCGGCCTGTTGGGCATGACCGGGATCATCATCAACGACTCGATTGTTCTGGTGACCACAATCGACGGATACCGGAAAGAGCGCGGGTTGGTGCCGTCAATCGTAGAAGGTACGGCAGATCGTTTGCGGCCTGTGATGCTGACCACGCTGACCACGGTACTGGGGCTGACGCCCTTGATGTACGAAAGTTCGCAGCAGGCGCAGTTTTTGAAACCGACGGTGATCACACTGGTCTATGGGCTGGGCTTTGGCATGGCCCTGATCCTGCTGCTAGTGCCTGCGTTGCTGGCCATCCTGAACGACATCTCACGCCCGATGACATCGATGAGACGGGCCTTGCGCGCGCCGGACAGGGTGGTACGCAATGCCGTGCGCGCAACGGGCGCAGCGTTGGCGATCTGGCTGGGTGCCTCGATGATCTGGCCCGTAGTGACAGGTGCGCCGTTGGTGCTGCTCTCGGGTCTCTACCCCGCCGCCGAAGGTCCAAGTGTGCTGCAAATGGGCTTTGGCGTTTTCGTAGCGGGTGCGACCGTGATCCTGCTGGTGGGTGTCGTGCTGTCCAGCGTGCTTTATGCACGCTTGTCGGATCGGGTTGAGGCTTGATCCATCTCTAAAGCACGCCGCAAAAGATCGGGAACGCGGTCGCTCATTGGCAGGTCGCCGCTGGTGATCTGGTCCACCGGAAACCACTGAGCGTCCTGCGCGTCGTCTGCAGCGACAGGCGTGCCGGTTACATAGCGACACGCAACTCCGACCAGCAGGTAGTGCGCCCGGGTCTGCCCGCTATCATCGCGCAGCAAAAGGTCGAGATTGTCGAGATAGACCAAAGGCTCAGCAATCACACCGGTCTCTTCCCGCAGCTCGCGGGTGGCGGCGTCCAGAACCGTTTCACCCCATTCCACATGGCCGCCTGGAAAGCCCCACAACCCCTGATCGGGTTGCTTGCTGCGTTGCACCAAAAGTACCTGGCCATCGTTCAGCACGACAGCCAAGGCACCGATCTTTGGGGTCTGGCTCATCCGGTCAGCCTGCGCTGCATCCTTGGATATCGACAGCGTGGTTTGCCCCCAGAACCGTGATGCGCACTTCGGACCGATCCAGCGCAAATGGCCCGCCGGAGGCACCGATAATCTCCGAGCTTGCGATCAGGGTGTTGCCCTGACGGCGTGTATCGGGCTGCGATGCCCAGAGTGCCGGGTTTCCTGGTTCAATGACGGCGAATTCGGACCCGCCCGCTGAAGGCATGGTGATACGCGCCTCGATCCGCATTCCGTCTGCAGTGGGAGTCAATTGGCACGTCGCATCCGCCACGCCTGCTTCGCGTTCGGAAAACGGGCGCTGGGCGAGGGCTGCGGCGATGGCCGGATTGCGTGCAGCGTCGGCATCCATTGTGTGATCGAATTGCAACCGACCCGGCACGCAGACATCCTTACACACGCCCAAGTCCATCTCGCCGCGCAAACGCACGGGTTTGGCAGGGTTCTTAGGCGTGATTTCGACGGGCAGTACAAGTTGATCCTCATACCCGACCGAGCGCAGCCCGTTCTGATCAAACACATGCGGCGCGGGCCATGTGAAGGCTATGTCTGCAATATTGCGAGAGCCTTTCCAATCAAACTGCGGCGGAATGCCCGCATCGCCGGGTGCGCGCCAATAGGTCTTCCACCCGTCCTTGAGCTTTAGACGCAAGGCCCCCTGATAGTTACCTTCGGCGGTTTTGCCGCCGTCCAACACCTCAAGCTGAACCAGATTATCAACCCCCTGCGCAGTGGCGGGGGCACCAAAACAAAGGCTGACGGCCAACACGGCTGCAGCAGATTTGCAAAGCGCTTTCATATGCAGAACATGCGCATTCCGGTCGTGATTGCCAAGTCACGTTCCGGTCACTTCTGTGAAATGCACGGAAATCCCGGCTGATCCCTTGCCATTCCCCGGTTCACAGGGTCATTCTAGGGATATCCTATGGCGCAAGAGATATCTGCTGATGGACCTTACGGGAAAACTGTTGATTGCGATGCCCGGAATGGGCGACCCGCGATTCGAGCATTCGGTCGTCTATATCTGCAGCCATGGTGATGACGGCGCGATGGGATTGATCGTGAATAAGCCTTCGGACTTGCGGATCAAGACCTTGCTGGAACAGCTCAACATCCCGTGTCGGATACCCGTAATTGGCGAACGGCTGGTGCAGTTTGGCGGCCCGGTCGAGATGTCGCGTGGCTTTGTCCTGCATAGCGCAGATTATGAGGCGAATCTGCATTCAATGCAGATTTCCGAAGATTTCAGCATGACCGCAACGCTGGATGTGCTCGAGGATCTGGCCTCGGGCAAGGGGCCGCTGAATTCGATGCTGACTTTAGGTTATTCCGGCTGGGGGCCGGGTCAGTTGGAAGATGAGATCGCGATGAATGGTTGGTTAACGACTGATGCGTCGTCGAAACTGGTCTTTGATGTCCCCGATGACGAGAAATGGGAGGCGGCTTTGGCCACGCTTGGTGTTGATCCGCTGACCCTTTCAGCCAGCGCAGGCCGCGCCTAATCGCGAGGGGCTGCTGCGCGGCGTAGACGGTCGTTGATGGCCGCACCTAATCCGTGATGGGGAATTGGTGATACGGCGATTGGCCGACCGGTATCGTTAAGTTTGTGAAGGGCGGCAAACAGGTTGGCGGCGGCCTCGGGCAGGTTGCCGGTGCTGGAGAGGTTCAGATCACAATCAACGGAGCCAAAACCCAGCAGCACCTCGTCCCCCTGCCGTGACCGGGCGTTCAGCCGCACCGGCGCGTCCGGCGCGTAATGGGATTGCAACTGGCCCGGCGCAGTAAGCAGATCGCCGGGTTGGTGGTGATGCAGTTCTGCCTTTAGAACCTCTTCGATTTGTTCCAATGCGACACCACCTGGACGCAACAGGGCAGGGGTGCCGGCCAGACCCACAATAGTGGACTCAAGCCCGACACCGCACGGCCCATCGTCCAGAACTGCGGCTATGCGTCCCTCCAGCCCCGCTCGGACATGGGCCGCCGTCGTTGGGCTGATCTGACCAGAGGGGTTGGCCGATGGCGCTGCCACAGGACCGTCAAAAGCGGCCAGTAAAGCCTGCGCTGTGGGTTGCGCAGGCACCCGAACGGCCAGAGTATCCAAGCCAGCTGTGACCAGCGACGAAATCCCGTGATCGGGGCGCAGAGGAAGAACCAGAGTTAACGGTCCGGGCCAGAAGGCATCAGCCAACAAATCAGCCTGATCGGTCCATTCGACGAAGCGTTTCGCGGTCTCGGTTGAGGCGACATGGGCGATCAGTGGGTTAAAACTGGGTCGCCCCTTGGCTTCATAGATCGCGGCCACAGCCTCGCCGTTCCGTGCATCGCCACCCAGTCCATAGACGGTCTCGGTCGGGAAAGCGACCAGCAGCCCCTGTCGCAACAGGTCAGCGGCCTTGGCGAGCCCGTCGGCGTTTGCTGGTAAGTCTTGAGTACCGAGAAGGGTCATGGATCGTGACGCCGCGTTTTGGTTGCTTGCAGTTCAGGTAACGGTAGGTAATCGTGCCAGCCCAGATGAATACCGGCGTGGGGCCGGGATTCCAACCCCACGCTGACAACTTGCCAGAACCAGAGGGAAACCATGCCCTATCGTGCCCCGATCTCAGACTATGAATTCCTGTTCCGCAACGTGATCGGTTTTGACCAGATCGCCGCGACCGAGAAGTTCTCGGACGCCAGCGAGGACGTGGTTAGCGCCATTCTGACCGAGGCCGGAAAGCTGTGCGAAGAGGTCATGGCCCCGCTGCAACGCCCCGGCGATCTGGAACCCGCGCGGCTGGAGAATGGCGTATTGCGCACCTCTCCGGGCTATGCCGAGGGCTGGAAGGCGATTGCCGAGGGCGGCTGGATCGGGATGAGCGGCGATCCCGAATATGGTGGTATGGGTCTGCCCATGACCATGACCACTGCCGTGAATGAGATGATGAGCGCGGCCTGCCTGTCCCTGCAGCTCGCTCCGTTGATGACCCAAGGCCAGATCGAGGCGCTGGAGCATCACGCAAGCGATGCGTTGAAGGCGCTCTATCTGCCCAAGATGATGGCGGGTGAATGGTCAGGCACCATGAACCTGACCGAACCGCAGGCCGGATCGGATGTGGGCGCGCTGACCTCGAAAGCCGAAGACAATGGCGACGGCACCTATTCGGTGACCGGGCAGAAGATCTATATCTCTTGGGGCGACAACGACTTTGCCGAGAATGTCTGCCATCTTGTTCTGGCCCGCCTGCCAGACGGTGTTCCGGGAACCAAAGGGATTTCGCTGTTTCTGGTGCCGAAATACATCCCCGACGAGAACGGCAACCCCGGCGTGGCCAATGACCTCAAGGTGGTTTCGCTGGAACACAAGATGGGCCTGCACGGCTCGCCGACCTGCGTGATGCAATATGACGGGGCCAGAGGCTGGCTGGTCGGCAAGGAACATGGCGGGATGGCCGCGATGTTCACCATGATGAACAACGCGCGTTTGGGCGTTGGTGGCGAAGGTGTGGGCGTCGCCGAGGGCGCTTATCAACACGCGTTGGCCTATGCGTTGGAGCGTAAGCAGGGCAAGACGCCCTCGGGCACGATCATCGACCATGCGGATGTGCGGCGGATGCTGATGTCGATGCGCGCGGATGTGTTTGCGGCGCGGGCGATCATGCTGGCCAATGCAGCTGCAATCGACATGGCGCAGGCCACGGGTGAGGCCGATTGGGCGGCACGTGCGGCGCTGCTGACGCCGATCTGCAAGGCTTTTGGCACCGAGACCGGCATGCGCGTTTCCGAGACCGGCGTTCAAGTGCATGGTGGCATGGGCTTCATCGAAGAAACTGGTGCTGCACAATATTATCGCGATGTCCGTGTGACCGCGATCTACGAGGGCACCAATGGTATTCAGGCCATGGACCTCGTAGCGCGCAAGATGATGGATGGGGGTGAGGCGGCCTCGAACCTTCTGGATGAGATCGAGGATCAAGCTGAGAAGGCGCGCGCCACGATGCCTGAACTTGCTGGTCCTGTTTGGGAAGCTTCCGAGTCGTTGCGGGAAGCGACGGAGTGGCTCGTTGCTCAATCGGATATGAACAACCGGTTTGCTGGCGCGGCTTCGTATCTAAAAGCGTTCGCGCGGGTTCTGGGCGGGCATTACCATTTGTCAGCGGCGCTAGCCGATCCCGATGGACCGCGCGCCAAGTTGGCACGTTATTATATCAATGTGCTGCTGCCTGAACATACGGGCTTGCTTGCGCAGGCGCAGAACGGGGCGGATGACCTCTATGCCCTCAGCCCAGAGGAACTGGCGGTTTAATGGATGACGAGGCTCCGCAAGTGATGCGATATCCGTGGGAGGAACCACCCGCTCCTTGCGAATGGGTCGAAGTTGCAGAAGGAGTTCTGTGGATCAGGCTGCCTTTGCCGATGGCGCTGGATCATGTGAATGTCTATGCACTTGATGATGGCGACGGCTGGACCATCGTCGACACAGGGCTTTCTTCAAAGAAAACACGGGGAATCTGGCAGGCCCTGATGGAAGGGCCATTGGCTGGCAAACCCGTCCGTCGCGTTGTCGTGACTCATCACCATCCTGACCATGTCGGCAATGCGGGCTGGTTCCAGTCCGAGCATGGTGCAGAACTGGTCACCAGTCGTACCGCATGGTTGTTCGCGCGTATGCTGACGCTGGATGTGCAAGAGAATTGGCCGAAGGAAACGTTGGATTATTACCGCAGCGCGGGGATGGATCCGGACGTGCTGGCCGGTCGGATGGCCGAGCGTCCGTTCAACTTTGCAGACGCCGTGTACCCTATGCCGCTGGGATTTACCCGTGTCAAACAGGGCGACGTGATCCGCATGGGTGGCCGCGACTGGGATGTTCACATGGGCAACGGCCATGCGCCTGAGCATTGCACCTTCTGGAGCCGCGAGGGCAATCTGGTGCTGACCGGCGATCAGATCCTCAGTTCGATCAGTTCCAACTTGGGCGTCTATGCCACCGAGCCGATGGCCGATCCGGTGGCCGACTGGTTGGAGGCTTGCGAACGCCTGCAACCGCTGGCCCGGCCCGATCATTTGGTTTTGGGCGGGCACAAACTGCCGTTCACCGGGTTGCCGATCCGCATGCGGCAGTTGATCGATAACCACCACGGCGCGCTGGAGCGTCTGCTGAACGATCTCGATCAACCCAAAACCGCCGCCGAGTGCTTTGCCCCGCTGTTCAAGCGCCAGATCAGGGGCGGGGAATACGGTCTCGCGCTGGTCGAGGCGGTTGCACATATGAACCATCTCTACCACATTGGAGCTGTCGCCCGGACGCGGCGCGCGGACGGAGCTTGGGAATATCAGCGCAAAGGGTAGAGCAATGGACAAGATCGAAACCTCAGCCGAGGCAGCGGAATCTGCGGCGTTGCCGCGGTGCTATGAGGTGCACGCCAACCCTGAAGCGGCATCGGGGAACAAGGATTTGCCCAAGCCATTGCAAAAGCCGGTCGAAAGCAAAAGCCCTGCTCAATGGGCCTATGAGCGGCTGATCATGTATATTCAGAATTTCGAGAAGACTCTGGATGGCGATCACGAGGTTGCCATGGGATTTACCGGTGGTGATGCCGGTGTAATGCGGATCGAGGGCATGGGCTATTTCGATCCGGATGTGATTACCTTTTATGGCTCGGACGGAGGCGGCGCCAAAACGCAGCTCGTCCAGCATGTCAGCCAGTTGAATGTGATGCTACGTGCCTTGCCGAAATCGATCGAGGATAAACCAGCCAACCGCATTGGTTTCCGGCTGGCGGCTGATCTGGAAGAAAGCTGACGCCCACTCTTGCAATTCACACTTACGCAGCCTTGAATGGATAGACCATTCAGGAGGCAACCGCGTGACCAATTTCTCAGCCGTTACAACTGCCTACCGGGGCGCATGGGCGCGGCGGCGCGTGTTTGTGCCTGTTTATGTCGCCGTCCGGTTGCTGCTGGTTGCACTGATCGCTCCGGGCGTTGCCATCGCCGTCAATCTTGCTGTCTCATTGTCTGATCAATCGGCGCTGACGGATCAGGACATTGCGATGTTCCTGCTGTCACCAGCAGGCTTCATCGCGGCGGTTGTAGTTCTCAGCCTGTTCTTACTGGCCGAGGTCTTTGTCTTCTCGGTCATGGCCGGATCATTGCGGATGGGTGAGCGTGACCCTTGGCGCGCGGGCAGTGCTTCCATCCGGTTGATCCTGACGCGTTTACCTGCGCTTTTCGGCTTTGCCGCACGGTTCATTTTGCGTGTGCTGGTACTTGCGCTGCCTTTTGTCGCCGTGGCTGGCCTGATCGCCTGGTGGATGCTGACTGAATACGACATCAACTATTACCTCACCTTCCACCCGCCTTCATTCTGGGTGGCGGTAGTGCTGATCGGATTTGTGGTGCTGTGTCTGGCTTGGGTTCTGATCCGCAGGCTCTCGGCCTGGGCGCTGTCGCTGCATCTTGTATTATTTGAGGGCTGCAAACCCGCCGAGGCCTTCTCCGCCAGCACGGATCGAATGGAAGGCAAACGCGGTCGCCTCAAGATCGAGCTTGGCCTTTGGCTTGCGATGCGTCTCGTGATCGCCGCACTGATTGCCTTTGTGGCCGGACTGTTGTTCGATCTGGTGCCGTTGCAGGAAAGCACGAACCTGCGCTTTGCGCTGATCTTCAGTATGATCGTAGCGGGCCTCTGGTCGCTGGCTGGGCTTGTGCTTGCAGCCGTCGCTCTGGGAGCATTGGCGGTTCTGCTGGATGGGTTCTTCGACACACAGGGCCGAGAGGTCCCTCATCCCGAACCAGGCAACCTGCGCGCGCCGCTTTACGCTGTGGTCGGTGGCGCGGCAATCGCCCTGCTGATCGGGCTCTGGTCCGGGCAGGAGTTGCTAGTCCGCATTCAGGCCCCCGATCATGCGGATGTCATTGGCCATCGAGGCGCGGCGGCGATAAGGCCGGAAAATACCATGGCGGCGGTGTTGAAGGCTATCGAAGATGGCGCCGATTGGGTTGAGATCGACGTTCAGGAGACTGCGGATGGTGTGGTCATCATCGCGCATGACAGTGATTTCATGAAATTGGCGGGTGTGCCGCTCAAGGTCTGGGACGCGACCATGGAGGATATAGCCGAGATCGATATCGGCAGCTGGTTCGGCCCTGAATATGCTTCGGAACGGACGCCCACGCTGCGGGATGTTCTGGAAGCTGCGAAGGGCAAGTCCAAGGTCATCATCGAGCTGAAATACTATGGCCATGACGTCGACCTGGAAAACCAAGTTGCCACGATTGTCGAGGAGCTGGATATGCAGGATGACATCGCCACCATGTCATTGAAATATCCGGCCGTGCAGAAGATGAAAGCGCTGCGCCCCGATTGGCGGGCAGGCGTTCTGGCCGCGACCGCCATCGGCAATCTGTCGGGGCTTGAGGGCGATTTTGTGGCCGTAAACGCAGCAACGGTGTCACCGGGTCTGATCCGCTCGGTCCATGAGGCGGGCAAGGACATCTATGTCTGGACGGTGAATGACCCGTTGCAGATGTCGGCGATGGCATCGATGGGGGTCGACGGGCTGATCACCGATCGTCCTGCCATGGCCCGCGAAGTGCTGCGTGTTCGTGCCGAGATGGGACCGGGCGAACGCCTGATGCTTTGGTTGGCGACGACATTCGGATTGTCCATTGATACTGCCGAGATGCGTGATGCGGAACCATAGACTGGCCGCCCTTCTGGTCTGTTGCGCGCTGCCTGCAGCTGCGCAGGACCTGATGCGTAGCGTGGAAATGCCCGCTCACCGGGCGTTGGCCGACACGATAGAAGGCGCTGAACTGACCCCGTTTGAAACGGATGGCTGTTCGGGCGGATTATCTTCCAGCTGGCGTATGGTTGCCGAGACCTTTCCGAAGTTCAGTCTGCTTTATGAAGAACACCCGCCATGGGAGTACTGCTGCGTTACTCACGATCGCGCCTATTACAACGCAGGCGGCGCATCGCAGGCCGAGGCCAGCTTTGACGCCCGGCTCGCTGCCGATGACGCGCTGCGCACCTGTGTCAAAACCCACGGCGAAAGCCATGCTGATGAATATGCCGAACGCTATGATATGACGCCGGATCAAATCCGCTCGGTTCATTCGATCACCTCCGAGGCGATGTTTCTGGCCGTGCGTTTTGGGGGTGGTCCCTGCAGCGGGTTGCCCTGGCGCTGGGGGTTTGGTTATCCAGGCTGCACGATTTTTGGACCAACTGCGCGCGAATGACGTCGTGACAGGCCCTGAGTTTTGCATTATCCAACATTTCAAATACGCGAATTGGGATTCTAATAAACATGGCTGATCACAAGCACGGCGAGATGGACATCACCGTTCAAACAAAAACCTTTGACGGTTTCATCAAATTCACCACGTGGTGCGTGGTGGCAATTGTACTCCTTTGCCTGTTCCTGGCGGTCTTTGCGGCCTAAACGGTACACGAGGCGCATCTCTTGTTCAGGATTCTGATTGCCTGCCTGCTGGCAGTGACAGTTGCGGGTTGCGCGGGATCGCAGCGCCCGCAGGCTGATCCCTCGGAAATCGTGGCCCGGTCCTATCGTGATCCGGGGCCATCGACACTGACGCTCTATACGATGATCAGCACGCGCACCGGGTCGGGGGCACACACGTCGCTGATGATCAGCGGCAGCGAGCGGGTCATATTTGACCCCGCCGGATCGTTCCGGGCGGATGTGGTGCCGATCAAGAATGATGTCCTTTATGGCATCACGCCAAATGTCGAACGCGCTTATCGTAGCAGTCATGCGCGCGAGACGCATTATGCCCGTATTCAGACGATCGAAGTGACGCCACAGCAGGCCGAGATCGCGCTGCAATTGGCCAAGCAGATGGGCCCGGTTTCGCAGGCTTTTTGTGCAAATTCGACCTCGCAATTGCTGCAACAGGTCCCGGGGTTCGAGCAAATCAAAACAACATTCTACCCGGTGAAGCTATCCGATCAGTTTGGTCAGATTCCAGGCGTTGTCAGCACGGACTATCGTGAGAATGACTCGGCTGATCTTCAGCAGGGGCTGGCGGAAAACAATGCGCGCCTCAATCAGCTTGAAGCGGTCTCAACCAACTAGGTACAGCAGACCGTAAAGCGTGGCGGCCCCTGAAATGATGGCCGCTATGACGTTCTTCGTCACAATTCCCACCGTCAACGCAACTGCCGCAGCCGCCATGCGCGGCATATCCGGTTGTCCTTCGGTGGCCGTGGGCCAGACTACCAAAGGTGCGATCAGGGCAGGCAGAATCGCCACTGCTGTGTACCTCAGGTGCCGCAGAAGCCAGGGCGGCATCGGGCGGTCGCCAACCAGCCCGATAAAGGTAAAGCGCAGAAGGTAGCTGCCTATCGCCAGACCTACGATGATGATCCACATGGTTGTCGGGTCGATCTGCGTCATGACTTTTTCCGCTCTAACATCAATTCAGCCCGTGCACCTGCCATCATCCCGGCTATCCCTGCGATCAACAGTCCAAGATTGAACGGCACTGCCACGCACAGCAGGGCGACAACAATCGCCACCAGCGCGGCTACAACATGCGCCATGGTGCGCATCATCGGTCCGATCATGGACAAGAACGTGATCGGCAGCGCAAAATCCAGAGCCCAGCTTTCCGGAATCTGCGCCCCCAGAACAGCACCCAGATAAGTGGCGAGTATCCAAAGCGGCGTGATCGGCGTGACCGAGCCGACAAAATACGCCATGCGCTGAGGCACGGACATATCCGGTTCTTTCTCGAATCGGACAATCGAACAGGCGTAAGACTGATCAACAATAAGATAGGCTCCAAGGGCCCGTTGCCACAGCGGAGCCGCCCCCAGATAAGGGGTCAGTGAAGCCGAATACATGGCCACCCGCAGGTTCACAGCCAGGGCCGAGATCAGAACGATAACCGTTGGTGTATTGTCCTGCAGCAATTGCAATGCGGTGAACTGAGCAGCGCCGGCAAACACCGTGGCGGAAAAGGCCATCGTCTGGATGATATCCAGCCCTGCTTCTGTGGCAAAAACACCAAACAGAAGGCCAAAGGGCATGGCGACGAAGATAAACGGCGTCCCGTCGAGAAAACCTTTCCAGAAGTATGACTTGGATGTGGCAGAGGCCATGGCTAAATCCTATGGTGACGCGAGCAGCAGTAGCCGTCTTGGGAAGGGGTTGCAATTGGCCACGGAGATCGACCTGTCAGACTACCTCATTGCGCCCGATCCGGGGGCTGCCCGCCTGATGCGCGGTGTCGAGGGTGTGGACCAGAATGGTGAGATCAGTCAGATCTCGGTGGTCGAGGAACGCCCGCTGACCATTTTCCTCAACTCACAGGAAATCGTGACGGCAATGACCATCGGCGACTATCCCGAATACCTTGCGCTCGGGTTTCTGCGTAATCAGGGGATGCTGCTTGCAGATGATGAAATTACTCGGGTCGACTATGACGACGATCTGGAAACCGTGGTCGTGCGTACAGCGCGTGAGACCTCATACGAGGACAAGCTGAAGAAGAAGACTCGCACCAGCGGTTGCGCAGTAGGCACTGTGTTCGGAGACATGATGGAGGGGCTAGAGGACGTGCGCCTGCCACAGGTCTCGGTGCGCACCTCATGGCTGTATGAGTTGGCGTCGAAGATCAACCGCACCCCGTCTCTGTACCTCGAGGCGGGTGCCATCCATGGCACGGTGCTTTGTCATGAAAGCCACCCGTTGGTTTATATGGAAGACGTGGGCCGCCATAACGCGGTCGACAAGATCGCAGGCTGGATGCTCTCCGAGGGTGCGACTGCGTCTGACAAGATCCTCTATACGACCGGTCGTTTGACCTCGGAAATGGTGATCAAAACGGCGATGATGGGCATCCCTGTTCTCGCTTCGCGATCGGGATTCACCGCCTGGGGTGTCGAGATCGCGCGCGAGGTCGGTTTGACTCTGATCGGCCGGATGCGCGGGCAGCGGTTCGTGTGTTTGTCGGGCGAAGACCGATTGGTGCGCGATGTTGATCCGTCGAGCGTGGCGATTGAGGACAAAAAACATCGCAGGAAAAGTGCCGATGGCTGAACAGTCGCAAAAACCGCTGGGGGTTATTCTGGCAGGCGGCCTCGCAACGCGAATGGGAGGCGGCGATAAAGGGCTGTTGCAGATCGGCGGGCAGAGCCTGCTGGATCGGGTGATAGACAGGCTGCGCCCTCAGGTCGGCGGGCTGGCTTTGAACGCCAACGGCGATGCCGAACGGTTTGCCCGCTTGAACTTGCCGGTTGTTTCGGACTCGATCGAGGGCTTTGCAGGACCGCTGGCCGGCGTTTTGGCCGGGCTTGATTGGGCCGCTGAACAGGGCGCTCAATCTATCGTGACGGTTGCGGCGGATACGCCGTTCTTTCCGCATGATCTGGTGAGGCGGCTGGTGCACGCATCCGAAGGGCAGAAATACCCCCTTGTTCTGGCAACCACCCCGCGCACGAGTGACGAGGCTTTAAAATCCGGCGGCGGCAAGCGGATCAATCGGCATCCGACCTTTGGGCTCTGGCCGGTGGCATTGCGCGATGATCTGAGGGCGGCGTTGAACGGTGGACTGCGCAAGGTTGTCCTGTGGACCGACCAGCATGATGGGCGAGAGGCGCTGTTTTCGGCCCAGCCGTTTGATCCGTTCTTCAACGTCAACACTCCCGATGATCTGGCCCGCGCTGAAACCTTGTTGGAGCAGGTATGAGGGTCTACGGCGTCACCGGTTGGAAAAACGCGGGCAAAACCGGCCTAGTGGAACGGCTGGTGGCTGAAATCACCGGACGTGGGTATACCGTTTCCACCGTTAAACATGCGCATCATTCCGTCGACGTCGACCAGCCGGGTACCGACAGCCAGCGGCATCGCGCGGCGGGTGCGTCCGAAGTGCTGTTGGCATCCGGCCAGCGGATCGCACTGATGCAGGAGTTGCGCGGTGCGCCCGAGCCGAAGCTGGACACCTTGCTGCCGCGTTTGTCTCCGGTCGATCTGGTGTTGATCGAAGGCTTCAAGCGCGAGCGTCACCCCAAGATCGAAGCGTTTCGCGCAGAACCCGAAAATCCGCTGATCGCCACGGATGATGATACGGTTCGCGCGGTTGCAAGTGATACGCCTTTGGAATTGGATTGCCCGGTGTTTGATCTGGATGATACGGCGGCCATTGCAGATTTTATCCTGGAAGAGGTCGGATTATGAGCACGCCGGATATCTCACCTCCGCCCTTGCGCAATGATTGTTTCGCCTTGCCTGCAGGGGTGAACTGGACACCCGTTGATGAGGCTCTGGCGCTTTTGCGAGACAGATTGTCGGTTGTAGCTGGGGTTGAAAACGTGCCCGTGATGCGGGCGGCGGGCCGAGTTCTGGCGGTGGACGTGTCGGCCAAACGATCAAACCCGCCTCAGCCCAACACCGCTGTCGATGGGTACGGATTTGCCGGTCCGGTGCCGGACGGACCCTGTGTCATGCCTTTGGTAGAGGGCCGGGCGGCCGCGGGTGTACCCTTTGACGGTGAGGTCCCAGAGGGCCATGCGATACGCATTCTTACCGGAGCTGCACTGCCAAAGGGTGTTAATACGGTCATATTGGAAGAGGATGTGACCTTTGATCAGGGGCACATTGCATTCCGAGGTCCGTTAAAACAGGGCGCGAACACGCGAAAGGCAGGCGAAGACGTGGTTGAAGGCGCGCTGACCTTGCCAGTTGGGCGGCGTTTAACACCAACGGATCTGGCGCTTTTGTCGGCGGTTGGTCTGACTGAAGTTTCTGTCCGCAAGGTTTTGCGGGTCGGAGTGCTATCGACCGGGGATGAGCTGGTCGAGCCGGGTGACAGCGCCGGACTGGGGCAGATTTATGATGCCAATCGTCCGATGCTGCTGTCACTGGCCGAGCGGATTGGATTCAAATCGGTTGATCTTGGGCGCGCCGAGGATGATCGCGCGGCGCTGAAACAGCATTTGGATCGCGCAGCTCAGCAAGTGGATGTAATCCTTACCAGTGGCGGCGCCTCCGCCGGCGATGAAGATCACGTCTCGGCATTGTTGCGAGAGGCCGGGGCGATGCAGGAATGGCGCATCGCACTAAAACCCGGGCGGCCTTTGGCGCTGGGCATGTGGGATCAGACGCCGGTGTTTGGCTTGCCGGGCAATCCGGTGGCAGCACTGGTTTGCACGTTGATCTTTGCCTGCCCAGCACTGAACCTGCTGGCCGGTGCAGGCTGGCAAGAGCCGCAAGGCTTCGACGTGCCCGCCGCGTTCAAAAAGCACAAGAAACCGGGTCGCCGGGAATACCTGCGGGCGCGCATCCGTGAAGGACAGGCCGAGGTATTCCATTCGGAAGGATCTGGCCGGATCAGCGGGCTGAGCTGGGCCGAAGGCTTGGTCGAAATCGAGGACGGTGCCCGCGATATCAAGCCCGGCGATCTGGTGAGGTTCATACCCTACGGGAGTTTTGGGCTTTAATCGAACGTCCCTGCGACACGTCCCACCAGCATGAAGGCACGCGCTGTGCGGGTTTCGCCCAGAGCTGTAAGCTCGGCATCGCTGGCATTAGGTTCGAACTCGACGATCATATGGTCAAAGCGGCGCAGGAAATGGTGTGCGGCATCGCGAAAGATCGGATCCTGTTTCATCCGCGCCGCAGTCAGCGCCAGTGACGAACGGTCCCGAATGCCACCCAAGGCAGCCACCGACCGCCCGCGCGCGCCTTGGGCAAATTGCCGCCAGACTTCGGGTCGGGCCATATCGGGGCGCAGGTCATCCATATAGATGCCTTCCTGGCTGAGAAGGGTCAGAACATCTTGTGAGGCCTGCACAAGTTTCGATGTCTTGCGATCTTTCAATGCAAGCCGCAGCGCGTTAAATCCCTCGGCATCGCTTTGCGTCTCGGGGAAGTTCAGGGCGCGGATAAAGATGTCGGTGGGCAACGGGGGCGCAATTTCTTCCGCTGAGGTGCCAAGTTCCAACGAAGTCTGATTGGCCATGTCCGGCGCGGGCCTTTGGGTGCGCCCGGGTTCACCGCGATTGGTCGAGAATGTCGCCAGCGCGCTCTCGGTCTTTTTTGCGCTTTCGGCGATTTCATCCAGTTTCTTGCCGACCGTCGGCTCATACGTGCTGGCCGCGCGTTGTTGCTGAACGACATAGCTGTTGCGGATCGCATCGATGGCTGTCTGCAGGCGGGCGCTTTCTTCGCGCATCACTCGGCTGGCGCGCATCGCAAGGGCTGCGACCCAGATCATTGCGACCGGCATGAACACCGCCAGGAAGGTGACGATGAACCCTCCTTGTTGCCCGCCGGGCAGTACCAGAAACACGACCGACACCACCAGCCAGATCAGGCTGAGAACAACTGCTGCAATCTCGATCTCGGTGACCGAACGGTGCGCCGGACGGTCGTAGATACCCAGCGAGGTGGGTTTCTCGGGTTCTTGCTCAGGTTCAGACCCTGACATGACAAACGCTCCGGTCAGGCGTATTCGATATTCAGAACTTCATAAGAGCGCACGCCTCCGGGGGTGCGGACCTCGACACTGTCGCCTTCTTCTTTGCCAATCAGGGCGCGGGCGATGGGGGATTTGATGTTCAGAAGGCCCGCTTCGATATTGGCCTCATACTCACCCACGATCTGCCAGGTCTTTTCTTCGTCGGTATCTTCATCCACCAACGTGACCTTCGCGCCGAACTTGATGGCCCCTGACAGTTTGGCCGGATCAATGACATCTGCCAGCGACAGGATGCCTTCAAGCTCTTTGATGCGGCCTTCGATAAAGCCCTGCTTTTCGCGCGCCGAGTGGTATTCGGCGTTTTCTTTCAGGTCGCCCAGTTCGCGGGCTGAGGCAATCGCCTCGATGATCGCCGGGCGCTCGACGGATTTCAGATTCTTCAGCTCTGCCTCGAGCGCGGCATTGCCCGAAGGCGTCATGGGGATCTTTTCCATTGTCTTGTCGTCCACGCAGAAATTGTTACGCCCCGCCGCACAATAGCGTCGGGGCGAAGGATGGGTTGGCAATTACCTGACCCAAATGAGGCGTGAATTGCAAGAGGGGAGGTGTGCGTTGTCAGTAAACTCGCAACTTAGCGCCGCCGTTCAGGGGGGCGGGCGCGCCTGTGGCGCTGTCCCAACAATTCTCCACTTCGCCAACGGCTGGCTTCGTGCCCAAGCCACAGCATCTCAATCATACTGAACTACTTCGAATTCGATGCCATTGTCATCTTCGAAATAGAACCGCTTGCCTGGCTCATAGTCTGCGTGGTTGTGCGGTTCAAATCCCGCTTTGCGGACCTTTTCCTCGGTGGCGTCGATATCCTCGACCAGCACACCTACATGGTTCAAGCCGCCCACGAAATCATAGCTGTTTTCGCCTGATGGCTTGGGATCGCCGGGGGCGTAGAGTGCCAGATAGGTATGCGGGCTGCCCACATGCACCGTGTAGCCACCGGCAATGGCAGGGCCTTCCCAGCGTGTTTTCCAGTCGAAGACTTTCTGCATCCACGCCGCAGATGCCTTTGGGTCGCGGACCGTGAAATTAGTATGTTCCAGCGTCGCCATCATGGGATTCTCCTTCCAATTTGAGGCTTGTCCCGACTCACCGTAATTTCTAAACCTAACTTTAGGTCAAGAGGTTTCTTTGGGAGGATGTAATGGTTGTTTCGGAAGGTCTGGCGATTGGAGCATTGGCCCGGCGCACCGGGTTGGCGGTGTCGGCGATCCGATACTACGAGGCGCAAGGTTTGATATCTCCATGGCGTAACGCGGGTGGGCAGCGGCGTTATCAGCGCGCCGATATCCGACGGTTAAGCTTTGTGATGATCGCGCAGCAATTCGGTCTGACTTTGCCCGAGATCCGCGAGGTATTGTCGGGCTTGCCAGGAAACCGCACACCGACGCCTCAGGACTGGAAGAGTATCAGCGAACGGCTGCGCACGCATCTGGATCAGCGAATCGATACGCTGATGCGACTGCGCGACAATCTGGATGGATGTATCGGTTGCGGCTGCCTCAGCCTGCCGAAATGCAAGCTTTACAACCCCGATGACAGGGCCAAATCCCATGGTAGCGGTCCCAGATACCTCATGGGGGACGCACCCGAAGCCTGAAGTGTCGAATAGCGGCGTTGTTACGCCGTGTTTCGATTGACCAAAGTCTTTATGACCATGTAATCAGCCGTGAAACAATATTGCGCCGACCGCATGAAGAAAGCGCCAATTCGGAAAGTTAGCTAAGGAGCCCGCGATGGCCGAGATTGAACGCGAAGCGATGGAATATGACGTGGTGATCGTGGGCGCTGGCCCTGCGGGCCTGTCTGCGGCCATCCGTCTGAAACAGCTGGATGCCGACCTGAATGTCGTGGTGCTTGAGAAGGGCTCGGAAGTGGGCGCGCACATCCTGTCGGGCGCGGTGCTGGACCCCTGCGGGCTGGACGCGCTGATCCCCGACTGGAAGGACAAGGGCGCGCCGCTGAACACGCCGGTGAACGAAGACAACTTCTATATGCTGGGTGAGGCCGGTCAGATCCGCATCCCCAACGCGCCCATGCCGCCGCTGATGAACAACCACGGCAACTACATCGTCTCGATGGGCAATGTCTGCCGCTGGATGGCCGAACAGGCCGAAGAGCTGGGCGTTGAAATCTTCCCCGGCATGGCCTGTTCCGAGCTGGTCTACGGTGAGAACGGCGAAGTCAAAGGCGTTGTTGCCGGTGTATTTGGTCTGGAGCCAGACGGATCCTACGGCCCCAACACCGAGCCGGGCATGGAACTGCATGGTAAATATGTCTTTCTGTCGGAAGGCGTGCGCGGCTCACTGTCCAAGGAAGTCATCGCCAAATACGACCTGTCTGCCGGTAAAGAGCCGCAGAAATACGGCGTTGGCATGAAAGAGATCTGGGAGATTGATCCAGCCAAGCACAAAGAAGGCTCGGTCACGCACACCATGGGCTGGCCGCTGGGCAGCAACGCGGGTGGCGGGTCGTTCATCTATCACCTTGAAAACAATCAGGTCTATGTCGGCTTTGTGGTTCACCTGAACTACAAAAACCCGCACCTGTACCCCTACATGGAATTCCAGCGCTTCAAGCATCACCCGATGGTGGCTGAACTGCTTAAGGGCGGCAAGCGTGTGGCTTATGGTGCCCGCGCGATCACCGAGGGTGGCTACCAGTCGATGCCGAAACTGGTCGCACCGGGTGTTGCGCTGTTGGGTTGCTCGGCGGGCATGGTCAACGTGCCGCGCATCAAGGGCAACCACAACGCGATGCTGTCAGGCAAGGCCGCGGCCGAGGCCGCCTATGATGCCATCAAGGCCGAGCGTTCGGGTGATGAGCTGACCGCCTATGAGGCCGACGTTCGCGATGGTGCAATCGGCTCGGATCTGAAGAAGGTGCGAAACGTCAAACCGCTGTGGTCGAAATACGGCCTGACCGCCAGCCTGGTACTGGGCGGTATGGACATGTGGACCAATACGCTGGGCTTCTCGCTGCTGGGCACGCTGGGCCACGGCAAGAACGACGCGGAATCGACCGAAGATGCCAGCAAGCATCAACCCATCGACTACCCGAAACCCGATGGCACACTGTCCTTTGACCGCCTGACGAACGTATCGTTTGCGGCCACCAACCACGAGGAAAGCCAGCCTTGCCATCTGAAACTGGCCGACCCGGACATCCCGGTTAAGGTCAACCTGCCCAAATTCGACGAGCCAGCACAGCGTTACTGCCCCGCAGGCGTCTATGAGATGGTCGAGGATGAAGACGGGCCGCGATTCGTGATCAACTTCCAGAACTGTGTTCACTGCAAGACCTGTGACATCAAGGATCCCAGCCAGAACATCACCTGGACTACACCGCAGGGCGGCGACGGGCCGAACTACCCCAATATGTAGGCAAGAACACGGGCGTTGGCAGGGTCGTGAAGGCTCTGCCATTGCCTCTCGCCCAGCAAAGCCCTAGCTTGTCGGTCAGTCAACGACAGCAAGGCAGATTATCAGTGGTTTCCCTGGTTCGACGCGCGGCTCTGGCCGTGATCCTCAGTTCTTCAATCGCGTTTCCTGCGGTATCGGATACCGGATCGGGGTCGTATCTGGCCGGGCGTCAGGCGATTTATGAGAGCGACTATCCCGCTGCCGAGCGTTACTATGCGCAGGCGCTTCGCGCTGATCCCCAAAATCCGAAACTGCTGGAAAACGTGGTCGTCGCCCGGCTCGCCTTGGGTGAGATTGAGCGGGCCCTGACCGTCGCCGAAGTTATCGAGGAAAATGAACTGCCCAGCCAGGCCGCTCGGATGGTGATCGCCGCCAATCTGGTGGCAGATGGCAAGCTGGATGAATTTCTGGCCCGCGATCCCGAAACGCAAGGGGTTGGACCGCTCGTTGATGGCCTGATGATTGCTTGGGCTCATATGGGGCAAGGCGCCATGACCAAAGCGATGGAACAATTTGACGTTGTTACCACGCAGGAAGGTCTGAAAGAATTTGCACTTTATCACAAGGCCATGGCGTTGGCGTCAGTCGGAGACTTTGAGGGGGCCGAAGCGATCCTTGCCGCAGATGATGGCCTGGTCGCCCGTTTTTCACGCCGGGCTGCGCTGGCGCGTGCCGAAGTGTTGTCGCAGCTGGATCGCAACGACGATGCGCTGGAATTTCTGGATAACGTCTTTGCCGCCGGCAGTGATCCGACCATCGAAGGTTACGTCACCCGGCTGTCTGATGGCGAAACGCTGCCCTTTACCCATGTCCGTTCTGCACAGGATGGCATGGCCGAGGTTTTCTTCACCGTTGGCGCTGCGCTGAGTGCCGAGGCCGCGCAGGATTATGTTCTGCTATATGCCCGCGTCGCGGCCTTTCTGCGGCCTGACCATATTGATGCGCTTTTGCTAAGCGCTGAGTTGTTGGATGGGCTGGAACAATATGATCTGGCGGTTGATGTCTATCGGCAGGTGCCTCCGAACAGCAGCGATTATCATGCCGCCGAGCTGGGGCGCGCCGAGGTCCTAAGTCGCTCTGACAGAAAAGAAGCTGCCGCCGAGGTCCTGCAAAACCTTGCCGCTCAAAGCCCCGATTTGCCCGGTGTGCATGTAGCCCTGGCCGACCTGCGGCGCCAGCAAGAGGATTACGCGGCAGCGGTCACCTCTTACGACAAGGCGATTGGCCTGACGGAAGAGGGTGCAGGCGGAAACTGGTTCCTGCATTATGCCCGCGGGATATCGCATGAACGGCTGAAGAACTGGGACGAGGCCGAGGCCGATTTCCGCCGCGCGCTTGAGTTGAACCCGGACCAACCACAGGTGCTGAACTATCTCGGGTATTCGCTGGTCGAGCGGCGCGAGAAATTGGACGAAGCGTTGAATATGATCGAACGCGCCGTCGCAGCGCGCCCTGACAGCGGCTATATCGTTGACAGCTTGGGCTGGGTGTTGTTCCGCCTGGGCCGGTACGACGAAGCAGTTGACCACATGGAGCGCGCCGTTGAACTGATGCCGGTCGATCCGGTGGTAAATGACCATCTGGGCGATGTTTACTGGGCCGTAGGTCGCGGGCGTGAAGCCGAGTTCCAGTGGAAACGAGCACTGTCTTTCATTGATCCTGAAGATACCGACGGCGAAGCCGATCCTGAACGCATCCGCCGCAAGATCGAAGTCGGATTGGATGCGGTTCTGGCCGAGGAAGGCGCCGAACCCCTGAAGGTCGCCAATGAAGGCTGAGGCATTTGCCCCCGCCAAGATCAACCTGACCCTGCATGTGACCGGCCAACGCGCGGATGGATATCATCTGCTTGATTCGTTGGTTGCCTTTGCCGATGTTGGGGATCAGTTGAGCCTCAGTTCCGGCCCCGAGCTGTCTCTGTCGGTCACGGGTGAGTTTTCGGATGGCGTACCGACCGATGATCGCAATCTGGTCTGGCAGGCCGCCGAGGCCGCAGGCTGGACCGGTCGCATTCATCTGAACAAACAACTGCCGCACGGTGGCGGTGTCGGGGGCGGCTCATCGGATGCTGCGGCGGTATTGCGCACTGCGACGAAGGGGGGAGAGTGGCCCGATAGCGTGCCGCTGTCGCTTGGCGCGGATGTCCCGGTATGCATACATGCTGCTGCAGCGCGTATGCGCGGGATTGGTGAACAGATTGAGCCGATGGCGTTGCCGCCCCTCCCGGCGCTTTTGGTCAATCCGGGTATTGAAGTTCCCACCGGCCCGGTGTTTTCCGCTTTGCAGAGCAGAGACAACGCACCGATGCCTGCTGAGATCCCTGCATTCAAAACAGCGGAAGACTGCGCCACGTGGTTGCAGGTTCAGCGGAATGATTTAGAGGCACCTGCAATATCTGTAGCGCCGGGCATTGCGGAGGTCATAGCGGCGTTGGAAGACACCCAAGATGCGTTGATGGTTCGTATGTCGGGTTCAGGCTCAACCTGTTTCGCACTTTATCCAACGCTCAAAGCAGCCCATTTTGCCGCCTATGAGATCGGCGCGGCCAAACCCGGCTGGTGGTGCCGCGCAACGACGCTCAGTTAAGGCGCGATACGACGTAATCGGCCAGATCGCCTAACAGGGTGCGGATTTCGTGATCCGGAAGAGGCGCCAGCGCAGCCTTGGCCTTGGCCGCCCAACCAAACGCATCCGTGCGGGTTGCGTCCAGCGTGCTGTATTTGGCCATCAGTGACAAAGCGTGATCCAGATCGCCCTCTTCCTGCCGTCCGCGACCGATCGTCCGTTCCCAAAACGCGTGTTCCTCGGCAGTTGCCTGAGCCACGGCTTTGATCACTGGCAGGGTCAATTTGCGTTCACGGAAGTCGTCGCCGACGTTTTTGCCTGTGGCCGCACTATCGCCCTGATAATCCAAAAGATCATCTGCGATCTGGAACGCGATTCCAAGCGCATCGCCATAGTCATACAGCGCCTTGACCTGCGCCTCGGTCGCGCCTGCGATCACACCACCCACTTCGGTTGCGGCAGAAAACAGCGCCGCTGTCTTGCCGCGCACGACCTGCAGGTAGACACTTTCATCCGTGCCCAGATCGGTGGCCGCTGTCATCTGCAGCACCTCGCCTTCGGCGATTGTGGCCGATGCATTTGCAAGGATATCCAGAACCCGCAACGAACCGGTTTCGACCATCAACTGGAAGCTGCGGGAAAACAGGTAATCGCCAACCAGAACACTGGATTTATTGTCCCATAGCAGGTTTGCCGTGGGTCGCCCGCGCCGCTGCCCGCTTTCATCGACGACATCGTCATGCAGCAGGGTTGCGGTATGAATGAACTCGACCGTTGCAGCCAGCTTGACGTGATGGTCGCCTGAATAGCCGAACAGCTGCGCCGCCGCCAGGGTCAGCATCGGGCGTAGACGCTTGCCGCCCGCCTCGACCAGGTGCGCGGTCACTTCGGGAATGCGCGGGGCATGTTCCGACGCCATACGCGTCCGAATCAGCGTATTTACTGCTGCCATTTCGCCCGCAAGCATCTCTGCCAGACGCTCATGCGGTTTCGAGATCGTGCTGACGTTCATCACTCTCCTGATACAAGGCTCGACATCCCTGTCACCTTGCCCTTACATCCATCCCCATGAAAGAACTATTGCGCAGCACCGATCCGACAATCCTAGCCTTTGCAACGGCTCTCCTTGAGGGCGAGGATATAGACTGCTTTCAGATGGACGTAAATATGAGCATCCTAGAAGGCGGCATCGGAATCTTTCCACGTCGCCTGATGGTGCGGGCAGATGATCTGACCCGCGCCGAACGGGTCATGCGCGATAACGAGATCCCGCTGGGGCGATGAGCAGCTTTTCCGACAGTGATCTGACCTGCAATGATTTTCTGGGCGGGCGTGTGCGTCTGTGGCAGCCGCGCTCAGGATATCGTGCAGGGGTCGATCCGGTCTTACTGGCGGCATCGGTCCCGGCACAAGCTGGCCAGTCGGTGCTGGAATTGGGCTGCGGGGCAGGGGCTGCTATTCAGTGCCTAATGGCGCGAGTGCCGCACCTGAAGGCAACTGGGGTTGAACTGCAGGCTGGCTATGCAGATCTGGCCCGCCGCAATTCGGAACAAAACGCAGCGATCACCGTGGTTGAGGCGGATTTGAACGCACTACCGAATGATCTGCGACAAGAACAGTTCGATCATGTGATCGCCAATCCGCCCTACTACCGGGCAGGCGCGCATAGCCCTGCCACCGACGCGGGTCGGCAGATCGCACTGGGTGAAGACACGCCGCTTGAGGACTGGATCAATGTCGCCGCCCGACGTCTGGCGCCGCGCGGTTATCTTCACATGATCCAGAGGGCAGACCGGCTGCCCGATATGCTTGCGGGGTGCGCGGGCCGCTTGGGCTCGATTCAGGTGCTACCTCTGGCCCCCCGTGTGGATCGCGGGGCTGAGCTAGTGGTTTTGCGCGCCAGAAAGGGCGGACGCGCCGCATTTCGGCTGCACGCTCCGCTGATTCTGCACCTCGGTGAACAGCACGTAGAAGACGGTGAAAGCTATACTCCTGTGGTTTCGGCGGTGTTGCGCGATGCGGCGGATTTGACAGGGCACTTTGCCTGATCGGCAATGACCAGCCGAATTTGTCGGATTTATTATAGATTTCGTGCGTCTGCAGCGTGACAGGCTGGAAATGATGTGATCAACTTCTTACGTGACACTTACAAACCAGAGAAGGAGGACCGCCATGAGCGTGAGCGCACATCTGACGGAGTTGAAGAAAAAACACGAAATTCTCGGTCTTGAAGTGGAAGAAGCGCAACGCTCGCCTGGTATTGACGATCTCCATATCGCACAGCTGAAGAAGCAAAAGCTGAAGCTAAAAGAAGAGATCGAGCGCCTGTCGACCTAAGGTTCTAGGCCTTCAGGCTGGCGCGGGCCGCGATGGCAGCGCCACCGGTGACAAACAAGGCCGCGATCGCCAGGCCCCAGGACGGGGCGGCGATCCCGGCCAGAACCAACACAAGCGTCGATAGCAAAGGTGCCGCGTATGAGGCGGTGCCCAGTATTTGAATGTCCCCGCGCTTGACGCCGATATCCCAGACATAGAACGCCAGCCCAACCGGTCCCAGGCCAAGTGCAAAGGTCGAGGCCAAGCCAAATGTGCCTTGCGGCCAGATCGTTTCTTCCACCGTGAAATGCAAGGCCCATGAGGCGATCGCCGTCAAAATGCAGAACACCGCGACCGAACTTGTCGGCACATCACCCAGCCGTCGCGATAGAACCGAGTAGCTGGACCATGTAAGCGCGCACAGCAAGGCCAGCCCGTAGCCGGGCAGATGCTGGACCTGAAACCCTGCGCTGCCACCACCCGTGATGATGACGGCGGCTCCAGCAAAGCCAAGGCAGGCTCCGATAAGGTGACCAGGTTTCAGATGTTCTCCGGGCAGCAGACCTGACAGAAGAACGATCAGCAAAGGCCAGAGATAAGCGATAAGCCCAGCCTCGGCTGCAGGGGCCATGCGAAGGGCTGAAAAGTACAGCGCGTGGTAGCCAAAAAGGCCAATTGATCCAAGCAGGTATGTCGTCCACGCGACCTGGCGCAGTTGACCCAGCCCGCCGCTGGCGAATGTCCAAATCAGACCCAGCGTACCGCCGATGGTAAAACAGATCGCGTTCAACAACAAAGGCGGCGTCGGGGCCGAACCCACAGTGAACAGCGCCAGCAGAGACCATAGCAAAACGGCGACAAAACCAATCGCGGTCGCGCCCATTCTGCTCATTCACCAGCTACCTTCTCAACAGGGATGATTTCAAACTCATCCGATATATGCGCGGTCTTTTCAATCTCGGATATGAACCAGTCGCGGAACGCTGCGATCTGCGGTCGCTTCTCTGCCCCTTGCAGGCAGAGGAAACGAAATCGCCCGGCGGTCTCCAGTGCCACTTTGAACGGCGCGACCAGTCGCCCTTCGGTCAGGTCTTTCAGGATCATGGCGCGCCGCCCCAGAACCACGCCCACCCCGGCCACGGCAGCATCGATGGCGTGATCGGCGTTTGAAAAATGCGCCCCATGGGTCGGTGTGAAGTCCAATCCCACCGCGCGGAACCATGCAGGCCAGTCGCAACGCGGCTTGAGGAAACTGATCGAATCGTCGTGGATCAGGGGGGCGTCGCGCAACGACGCAGGCGTGGGGAATTGTTCGGCCAGCTCCGGGGTCATAACCGGTGTCAGCCACTCCTTGCGGACGGGAACCGAATAGAGCCCCTCATCCGGCCCATAACCAAAGCGGATCGCCACGTCCACGTCATCCCGTTCAAGGTCCATGTTGCGCAGAGTGGCCGAGAATTTCAGGTCAATCCCCGGATTTGCACGGGCAAACTCATAAAGGCGCGGTGCCAGCCATTTCGCTGTCAGGGCAGGGCCTGCTGTAACCGTTAGGCTGGTTTCATCCTGCAGCCTCCGCGTCGCTTGCCACGCGGCTTGCAGGGCGGCAAAGCCATCTGCGGTTCCGGGTGCCAATGTGCGCCCGGCTTCGGTCAGTTCGACGGCGCGATTGAGCCGGCGAAACACGGGGTGGCCCAGATGCTCTTCTAACGACTTGATTTGAAAGGACAGGGCAGCCGGGGTCACGTTCAGCTCCTCCGCCGCCTTGGCAAACGACATATTTCGTGCGGCGGCATCGAAGGCGCGCAAAGCAGTCAGCGGAGGCAGGCGGTCGGTCATGTCGGTTAAGTTTTTCTGAACTGAAGGATCGAAAACTCTCGTTTGTGCAATTTAAAATCAAAGGCCATGTTGATGGCAAGACAAATCCAACTTGATTGAGAGGGGTTCAGCATGATCGAGATGACAACAAACCCAGCCATTCAGAACGCCATTCACCGCGCTCATGAAGAGCGCGGCAAGGTGGTTGTAGGATTCTGGTCCTGGCTATTCGGTTCCCGCTGATCGCAGCGCGCGTGATCTTACGGGATAAAAGAAGGGCCGGTCCTTGATGGACCGGCCCGTTTTCATTCTCAGGTCGCCGGTTTAGACGAAGAACTGTGCACCGTTTGCGGAAATGGTCGAGCCGTTGATGAACTGCGAATCGTCCGATGCCAGGAAGGCGACGCAACGCGCGATTTCTTCCGGTTCACCCAGACGACCAGCCGGGATTTGACCGATGATCGATTCGCGCACTTTTTCCGGCACGGCCATGACCATTTCGGTCGCGATGTAGCCGGGGCAGATCGCGTTGGCCGTGATACCGGCCCGCGCACCTTCCTGCGCCAGAGATTTCACGATGCCCAGATCGCCCGCTTTGGTTGCGGCATAGTTGACCTGCGCAAACTGGCCTTTCTGACCGTTGATCGAGCTGATCACGATGATACGACCAAATTTACGCTCGCGCATACCCGGCCATACCGGGTGCACGGTGTTGAACACACCAGTCAGGTTGGTGTCGATGACCTGATGCCACTGTTCAGGTGTCATCTTGTGGAACGGAGCGTCGCGGGTGATACCTGCGTTGGCGACCACGATGTCGATCGGGCCAACCTCGGCCTCGACTTTTTCGATGCCCGCTTTGGATTCGTCGTAATCCGCAACATTCCATTTATAGGTTTTGATACCGGTTTCGTCGGTGAACTTTGCGGCGGCTTCGTCATTGCCTGCATAAGTGGCGGCAACATTGTATCCTTCGGCCTTCAGCGCCTTGGAAATTGCTGCGCCGATGCCGCGGGAACCGCCGGTTACGAGTGCTGTACGTGCCATTTAGGACTCCTCCAAATTTAGTCGTCTTGGTAATTCTGTTACTCTGAGAGTTAAGGGTGCGCAATATCGTTTCGTGATCGATCTTGTCTTTCTGTCCGGCGATATTGTCGCATCTAAGGGGTATGATCCGATTGTAACAAAAAAGGGCGCCCAGTAGACGCCCTTTTGTATTTAGTTTTCAGCGCACTTAGTCACGCTCCACACACAGGGCGACACCCATGCCGCCGCCGATGCAGAGGGTCGCGAGACCTTTCTTGGCATCCCGGCGCTTCATTTCGAACAGCAGGGTGTTCAGAACCCGGCAGCCGGACGCGCCGATTGGGTGTCCGATGGCAATTGCACCACCATTGACGTTTACGATCGACGGATCCCAACCCATGTCTTTGTTTACAGCGCAGGCTTGCGCTGCGAAGGCTTCGTTTGCTTCGACCAGATCCAGATCATCGACCGACCATCCAGCTTTCTCCAGCGCCTTGCGCGAAGCGTAGATCGGGCCAACGCCCATGATCGACGGGTCAAGTCCGGCGGTCGCGTAGGATGCAATTCGGGCCAAGGGCTCAATCCCACGCTTTTCGGCATTCTCAGCCGACATCAGCAGGGTGGCAGCGGCACCGTCATTCAGGCCCGAAGCGTTTGCGGCCGTGACAGAACCGTCCTTGGCGAAGGCGGGGCGCAGTTTGCCCATGGCTTCGATTGTCGCGCCGTGGCGGATGTATTCGTCCTTGTCCATCACGATGTCGCCCTTGCGGGTCTTGATGGTGAAGGGCACGATTTCATCGGCGAACTTGCCAGCGTTCTGGGCCGCTTCGGCTTTGTTTTGCGAGGCGACCGCAAATTCATCCTGCATATCGCGGCTGATCTGCCATTTCTCGGCGACGTTCTCAGCCGTTTGACCCATGTGATAGCCGTTGAAGGCATCCCACAGACCATCGCGGATCATCGTGTCGATGTATTTCATGTCACCCATTTTATGACCGGCGCGCAGGGCGGCGGCATGGGGCGACAGGGTCATGTTTTCTTGTCCACCAGCCGCAACGATGTCGGCATCGCCCAATTGGATATGCTGTGCACCCAGAGCAACAGCACGCAGACCCGAACCGCAGACCTGGTTGATGCCCCAAGCCGCGCTTTCCTGCGGCAGGCCCGCATTTATATGCGCCTGGCGCGCTGGGTTCTGACCTTGGGCGGCAGTCAGGACCTGGCCCATGATGGTTTCGCTTACTTCGCCCTTGTCGATCCCGGCACGTTCGACAACTGCTTCAAGGACGGCAGCGCCCAGATCATGTGCGGGGGTGTTCGCAAACGAACCGCTAAAGCTACCGACGCCCGTACGTGCGGCGGATGCGATTACTACGTTGGTCATAAAGTCAATCCTTTACCGTCATGGTCCTGTGGGAAATCTGACGGCGCGGTGTAAGGAGAAGTCTTCTCCGGGTGCAAGAGCGCCTCGTGATCCCCCGCTCAAGCATCTTCTGCAATAGCGCAATGCTGCATCTGCAGCAACGGACAGCTTGTCTCAGAGTGAGCCTTGGCGGTGTTCCGCGCGACCAGCTGCTATCAACTGCCCGTTTTTGCAGCTTTTTCCGAGCTCCAGGGCGGAGTGACTGAAGGCGCTCCATACAGAAAGCCCTGCAGACAATCGACACCGTTTGCGATCAGGAAATGAGCATCTTCGTCACTTTCGACCGATTCGGCGGTGACAAGAATTTCGAATTCCCGCGCAACTGCAATCAGTGCGCGCACCAGCGATTGATTGTCGGGATTGCTGCTGATGCCCCTGATGAACTGCCCATCGATCTTGGCGGCATCGAACAGAAATTCACGAAAGTGGCGAAAGCCAAAGTTACTGGCCCCAAAATCATCCAGCGCAAAGGCGATACCGCGGGCTTGTTGGCGATCCATGAAATCTACCACCAGTTCGGGCACCTGCATCGCCGAAGATTCTGAGATTTCCAGAATCAACCTTTCGCCCAAGCTTGCGTCTTTTTTCAGAAACCTATCCAGCACACGCGACCAGTTGGAATAACCGATGGACCGCGCGGACATGTTGATTGACAGGCGGATGCCAGGGTTGCGGATCAGAGTGCGCAGCCCCATTTCAAGCGCGACGCAATCAAGGTCCCGGCCAATTGGCGTGTTCTCAACCTGTGGCATGAACTCGCGCGCGGGGATGACGCGGCAGGTTTCATCCAATACACGGATGAACCCCTCGTAGAACGCGATTCCCTGAGGAGGATGTGCTTGAACAACAGGCTGGAACGCCAGCCTGCATTGTCTATGCTTCACGGCTTCGGTCGCCATCTGTACCACCGATCGATCCCGTGAAGTGACGGCGGCGCTCAAAGGGTCGTCCGATCCCTCGGGCAGGTCTGCGCGTTTCCTGTTTCCCATGACGTACCGTTCCCCTGATCCCGATGATTTTGGCCGGGGCCAGTTTCAGGGAAGACAGGTAAAACCGGGGTTAACGCTCAAAGTTTTATCGCAGGTGGCGGGGCGGAAGATCAGTGTGTTGATTGCCAAGCATGTCGCAGCGAAGCAGCCGCACCGATAAGCGCTCCTAAAAGTCCCAGCGCGGCCATGACAAATCCCAACCCCAATAGCGCGGGCATTGCTCCGTTGAGTGCGGCGGTCATTGTGATGACGAGGCCCAGCAAACCTGTGATCGTAGAAATTCTCATCAGCTTTGACATGCGGACCTCCGGAAATGCACTCTTAAAACATCTCAGGGGATATGGAGCGCTTGTGCCAAATTTCAAGCAAAGAAAAGGTCTTTTTGAGACCTAGGCCCGCTTGGCTGTGGAAGCAGGTGATTTGGTGCCGAACTGTTCGAATCCCGGTGTGCCGTGATCTTGCGGATGGCGGACAAGGTGCTTGGCCTTGATCTGTTGGGAATTGTCGCGGCTGCCATCGTGGCTATAGCCCGGAGGGGCAAAACAATAAGCCAGACGTTGGCGCAAGGTCAGGCCCGGTTGGGTGGCGTCCCGCCAGATTCCAACCCATTCATGAAACGCCACGCGCAGCGGATTGAACGTGCCGATATTGTGGACAAGCCCATAGTCGACCTTGTCATCTTCTTGCTCGGGGACAAATGTGCCGAACATCTTGTCCCAGATGATAAAGACACCCGCATAGTTGCAATCAAGATATCGCGCATTTCGCCCATGATGGGCGCGGTGGTGACTGGGCGTATTCATGACGGCTTCGAACCAGCGCGGCATTTTGCCGATCGCTTCGGTATGGATCCAGAATTGGTAGATCAGGTTCAGACCTCCGACGAACAGCACCATCGCCGGGTGAAAGCCTAGTAAGATTAGCGGCGCACGTACCGCCATCATGAAGGTGAATGTATAGGTCCAGGTCTGCCGCAGCGCCGTTGTCAGGTTGTAATGCTGTGAGCTGTGGTGGTTCACATGACTGGCCCAGACCCAGCGAATGCGGTGCCCAAAGCGGTGCACCCAGTAATACCGCAGATCGTCCAGTACAAAGCACAAGATGATGACCGGGATCGAGGTCCCTAGGTTGAGCGGTGTGATCTGCCACAGCCACATGAAAAACGCATATGCGATGAAGCCCAGCAAAAAGCCCGAGGCGATATTGCCTGCCCCCATGATTAGCGAGGTCAAGGCATCGCGGGTTTCGTACCTACCGCCCCGGCCTTTGATCGCGATCCAAAGGAATTCGGCCAAAATGGCCGCGATGAAGAAGGGCACGGCCCATTGCACCGCGTCGGGAAAACTCACGTGATCGGTCATGCGGGATCCATCAGATTTTGCCAGTGCTGGCGTTCGGTCTCATCAAGGTGGACGATGACCCGAGGAGTGCTGAAATCGTGGAACAGGACTTCAAAGCCTTCGGGATGATCCAGCCAATCGAAATCCCGTAAATGGCGGGCCACGGTATCGGCACCAAAGGACCACAGCAGACCGGCTCCGGTTTCGGTTCGGATAAGGGCGGCGTGACCATCATGGGCAACGGTTACGTCAATGATGGAATCATCTGGAAAGTGACGCAGCCACTGTTCGTGCGCTGTCTCAGGCGTCAGCACTTGCAAGCGTGACTTGCCCGTCAGATGCAGTAGCAAGGCGACCCCGGCAATGCCGCCGACGACGAGGATCAATAGTATTTCCAGCGGCATTCCATCCTCCTGCAGATAACCTGCAAGCGGGCGATTTGTCTGTCAAAGGTGGCGTGGCGTCAGCCGCTTTCCAGGCTTTCCAGAATCTCATGCTGGACGATGCGTGCGATAAACGGCATTAACCCGTCAGGGCCAGAGGCCCGATCTTTGAGATGGATGCAGATATCGGGCCTGCGCGCGGCGATGATGCCAACCATTTCTCCGCGTATCTTGTCATCAAGACCCGCGCCCATGATCGCACAGGCGATGCGCGGTTCCGCGTCCAGCTGCCGCCGCACCTCATCCTGATCATGCGCGCCCAGCCACTGAATCGGCAGGTGATCCAGTTGTTGTGCCACGTTGCCGATTACATTCGGCAACCGCCCAATCAACAGAACTACCGGTTTCATCGGAGTCTCCCTTTCTTCCGGTCGCAAACGAAAACCGGCCCGTTGGGGCCGGTCTCATTCTAACACAGATTTTCTGCAAGAGCGCGCGGGACCTCAGCTATTGCCTTCGACAAGCGCTGAAATTATCGCCTTGGCACTGTCCGAGTTCCATTCTGCATCACCGATCAGGCGTGCGATCTCATTGCCATCGGGGTCGATGATCACAGTGATCGGCAGGCCAATCACTCCCATTTCGCGTGCAACCGCCTGTTTCGGATCCTGATGACGCGGCAAGTTGTCGATGCCGTTTTCGTCAAAGAACTTCTTGATCCCGGCAGGTGTGTTGCGACCGGTCGCCAGGGTCAGAACCTCGAATTTGTCACCGCCAAACTCCTGTTGCAGTTCAGCGATCTGAGGCATTTCTTTGCGGCACGGCGCACACCATGTGGCCCAGAAGTTCAGCAGCACATACTTGCCTTTGTAGTCGGCCAGCGATCCGGTGCCGCCATCATCTTCTAGTTCAAAATCGACCACTTTGACCGGCTTGGGCTCACTATGCAGGATCAGCCGCTTCAGGCTGCCCTCACGCAATGGGCCAAGCGTTGCCGCATCTGTTGCCAAAGCGGCGTTTGCACCCAGCGCTAGGGCCATATAAAGGGGGATCAGACGTAACAGGCGCATATCAACTCCGGGTTTTCTTTCATGACCGATCAATCTTCGAACCAGATGTGGGGCGGCCGCTTTGCCGCTGGTCCAGACGCGATCATGGAGGCGATAAATGCCTCGATCGGGTTCGATCAGCGGATGGCAGCCCAGGACATCGCAGGCTCGCGCGCCCATGCCGCCATGCTGGCTGCCACAGGCGTTATTACTGATAGTGATGCGCACGCCATTCGGGAAGGCCTGCTCACCGTTTTGTCAGAAATTCAGAACGGAGAATTTCAGTTCTCGACTGCGCTGGAAGACATTCACATGAATGTCGAGGCGCGACTGAAAGAGGTGATCGGAGAACCCGCAGGCCGTCTGCACACGGGCCGGTCGCGAAACGACCAGGTGGCGACCGATTTCAAACTCTGGGTTCGCGACCAGCTAGATGCCGCAGAATCCGGTCTTCTGGCCCTGATCCGCGCGCTTTTGGCGCAGGCCGAGGCCGGGGCAGACTGGGTCATGCCCGGTTTCACCCACCTGCAAACCGCGCAGCCAGTAACCTGGGGTCACCACATGATGGCCTATGTCGAGATGTTTGGCCGCGATCTGTCCCGCGTGCGCGACGCCCGTGCCCGGATGAACGAATCCCCCTTGGGCGCAGCCGCGTTGGCCGGGACCTCTTTCCCAATCGACCGCCAGATGACAGCTGAGGCGCTGGGCTTCGACCGCCCCGCAGCCAACTCATTGGACGCTGTCAGCGACCGCGACTTCGCGTTGGAGTTCCTGTCGACCGCCTCGATTTGCGCCATGCACTTGTCGCGCTTTGCCGAGGAATTGGTAATCTGGTCCTCGGCCCAATTCCGGTTTGTATCACTGTCTGATCGCTTCTCGACTGGTTCATCAATCATGCCGCAAAAGAAGAACCCCGATGCAGCTGAGCTCATCCGTGCCAAGGTTGGCCGCATATTTGGTGCGAATACTGGCCTGATGATGGTGATGAAGGGGCTGCCGCTGACCTATTCCAAGGACATGCAGGAAGACAAAGAACAGGTATTTGATGCGGCAGATAACTGGATGCTGGCACTTGCCGCGATGGAAGGCATGGTCAAGGACATGACCGCCAATCGCGAAAGCCTGGCTGCCGCTGCCGGGTCTGGCTTTTCAACTGCGACCGACCTGGCCGACTGGTTGGTCCGCGTGCTGGGCCTGCCCTTCCGCGACGCGCACCATGTCACTGGATCGCTGGTGGCCATGGCTGAAAGCAAGGGCTGCGACCTACCGGATCTGACGCTGGAGGACATGCAATCGGTCCACGCGGACATCACCGACGACGTCTATTCTGTTCTTACCGTCGAAAATTCGGTAAACTCTCGCCAATCCTATGGCGGCACCGCACCGGATCAGGTGCGGGCCCAGATCAAGCGATGGAAGGCGCTGGTGTAATGCAGATACGACGGGTGGTGCTATTGATTGCGGTCGCAGCGGCCTTGGCCGGGTGTGGTGCCGATGGCGAACCCATACAGCCCACCATGAGCGCAAGCGTCGGCGTAGGCAGCAGCGGCACCTATGGCGGTGTTGGCGTTGGTCTCAGACGCGGTGGGCTGGGCGTTTATCTGGGGCTCTGAACTCCAAAATTGCAATTTGCTGATCGCACACCCATCTGCATCTGACACGTCCTGAATGACAAAGAGAAAATGCATGAGACCTGTCGGCCTGATCCTCTGCCTCGCCGTACTTGCAGCTTGCGACCCGTCAGGCGCACCCCGAACGGAACCAACGGCCGCACCTAGCGGGTCCGGGGTCTCGGTTTCAGGATATGCGAGGGTTGGCGCGTCAAAGACGTTCTGAACCGCGACGGTGACCACAACCCTACCGGAATCATTTGATCCACATACCTCTTTTGGTCTAAGCGCGCAGGCATGGATCATTTTCTCTACCGCGACGGCGCGCTTTTCGCCGAGGATGTGCCAATCTCCGAAATCGCAGCCGCGGTCGGAACCCCGTTCTATGTCTATTCGACGGCGACGCTGCAGCGGCATTTCAAGCTGTTCGATGACGCGCTTGAGGGCACTGATCACCTAGTCTGCTATGCGATGAAAGCGGCCAGCAATCAAGCCATCCTGAAGACGCTGGCGCAGGCAGGTGCGGGAATGGATGTGGTTTCGGGCGGGGAATATCTGCGCGCCAAAGCCGCGGGCGTGCCCGGAGACAAGATTGTCTTTTCGGGCGTCGGCAAGACAGCGGATGAGATTCGTACCGCTCTGACCGGTGGCATTCGTCAGTTCAACGTCGAATCCGAGCCCGAAATGCAGGTGATCAATGCGGTTGCACTGGAATTGGGCAAGGTTGCGCCGATCACTGTTCGGGTGAATCCGGACGTGGATGCAAAAACCCACGCCAAGATCGCCACCGGCAAGTCCGAGAACAAGTTCGGTATCCCAATCTCGCGTGCGTCCGAGGTTTATGCACTGGCCGCAAGCCTTCCGGGACTGGAGGTGATTGGGATCGATGTCCATATCGGCTCACAACTAACCGAGCTTGAGCCGTTTGAACTGGCTTATATGAAGGTTGCGGAACTGACAGAGCGCCTACGCGCAGAGGGGCATAACATCCGCCGCCTCGATCTGGGCGGTGGTTTGGGTATTCCTTATGCCCGTTCCAACGACGCGCCTCCGCTGCCGGTTGAATATGGTGCGATGGTCAAGAAAACACTGGGCCATCTGGGCTGCGAGATCGAGATTGAGCCCGGTCGGCTGATCGCTGGCAATGCGGGTCTGATGGTGTCCAAGGTCATCTATGTTAAATCCGGCGAAGACCGCGATTTCCTGATCCTCGATGGCGCAATGAACGACCTGATCCGCCCCGCGATGTATGAGGCGTATCATGATATAGTGGCGGTCGAAGAACCTGCCGCAGGGGTCGAACAGCGCCCGTATGATATCGTTGGTCCGGTCTGTGAATCCGGGGATACCTTTGCAAAACAACGCAACATGCCGGCTTTGAAATCGGGCGATCTTATCGCATTCCGCAGTGCAGGTGCCTACGGTGCAGTCATGTCTAGCGAATACAATACGCGGCCCCTGATCCCTGAGGTTCTGGTGAACGGGGATCAATTTGCCGTAATTCGTGAACGCCCAAGCTTTGACGAAATCATAAACCGCGATACCATACCTGAGTGGCTTTGACGCGATAGGCGCGTCGGGCCGATCAGGAGGCCTGCCTTGCGCGACAACCAGACCTTGCCAATTCCAAGACTGTCCCTGTGGCTGACGCACGGGGGTATGCTGGCTGAGCAGGTGATGCGCGCCTTCTGGCCGTTCTTTTCTATTCTTATGGCGCTGCTGGCCGCCCTGATGCTGGGTCTGCACGATCTTGTGCGCATTGAAGCCGTTTGGATTTCTGCAGCGATCGGATTGATTGCTTTGATTGCGACAGCGGTTTTGGGAATCAGACGGTTCCACCTGCCAACCCGGGCCGAGGCGCTGGTTCGGCTGGATGAAACCCTGCCCGGACGCCCGATACAAGCACTGATGGACGATCAGGCAATCGGTGCGATGGATGCGGATTCGGTGGCACTGTGGCATGCGCACCAGACGCGCATGGCAGATCGTGCATCAAAGGCCGATCCGGTGAAACCCGACTTGCGGCTGGCGTCTCGCGATCCCTATGCGCTTCGCTATGCTGCCTTATTGGCACTCGTCGTTGCGGCTCTGTTCGGCTCGTTCTGGCGGATAGGCTCAGTCGCTGACATGACGCCGGGGACCGCTCAGGCGGGGCAGGGCCCGACTTGGGAGGGTTGGATTGAACCGCCGCGCTACACCGGGCTGCCAACGCTCTACCTTGCAGATCAGACCGATCCGACGTTGACGGTGCCTGAAGGCAGCCGCATCACACTTCGGTTCTACGGCGAGATCGGCGCGCACAGCCTGACAGAATCTTCGACACCTCTGGGCACCGAAGCCGCGACAGAACCGGAACAGGAATTTGTTGCGGAACGCTCGGGTCAGATGCGGATCGATGGCCCGGCCGGGCGCGATTGGGCGCTTGAGATCCTTCCGGACACTGCCCCCAGGATCGCGACGGCAGGAGTGGCGCAATCAGAGGCTGGCGGACAGATGAAGCTACCCTTCGCTGCTGCGGATGACTATGGAATCGTCTCCGGCACCGCCCGGATCGAATTGGACCTGCCTGCGGTCAACCGTCAATTCGGTCTTGCGACCGAGCCAGAACCGCGCGAGATCATTACGGTCGAGTTGCCAATGCCGATTACAGGCGATCGGACCGATTTCACCGAAGACTTGATCGAGGATTTCTCGCAGCACCCTTGGGCACATTTGCCGGTGAAAATAACCCTCATGGCCATCGATGCGGCGGATCAAGAGACGGTGGCAGAACCTTATCTGACAGAACTGCCCGCCCGTAGGTTCTTTGACCCATTGGCTGCTGCGGTGATCGAACAGCGGCGCGATCTGCTCTGGTCGCGCGAAAACGCGCTGCGTGTATCGCAATTGCTGCGCGCGGTTTCGCACCTACCCGAGGACCTGTTCCGCTCAGATACAGCGTATCTGCGTCTGCGTGTGATCCTGCGGCGGCTGGAGACCTTCGACAAATACAGCGCACTGAACGTCAAACAGCAGGAAGAAATTGCGCAAGCACTGTGGGATCTGGCGGTTCTGATCGAGGATGGCACGCTGGCCGACGCACTGGAACGGATGCGCCGTGCGCAGGAGCGTCTGACCGAAGCGATGCAGAACGGTGCCAGCGACGAAGAGATTGCCGAACTGATGCAGGAGCTGCGCGAAGCGACACAGGATTACATGCGGCAACTCCAGCGTCTGGCGCAGGAAAACGGTGAGACGCAGCAAGGACAGCAGGGCCAGAACGGCGAAACCCTGCAGATGACGCAGGATGACCTGCAGCGAATGATGGACCGCATTCAGGAGCTCATGGAACAAGGCCGCATGGCCGAGGCGCAGCAGGCATTGGAAGAGTTCCAGCAAATGATGGAAAACATGCGCGTCACACAAGGGCAGGGCCAAGGTGGCCAGTCCGAAGGACAGCAGGCCATGGAAGGGCTGGCAGAAACCCTGCGCGAACAACAGGGCCTCAGCGATCAGGCATTCCGCGACCTGCAGGAACAGTTCAACCCCGGTGCGCAAGCGGGCGAAAGTCAGGGCAATGAGGGTCGCAACGGTGGTCTGGGACGCGGCCAGAGCCATGAAGGCCAGGGCGGCCAGGGCCAGGGGCAGGATGAGGCTGGTGAAGGCCAGCAAGGTCAGGGGTCACTGGCGGATCGGCAGCAGGCGCTGCGGGATGAGTTGAGTCGGCAACAACAAGGTCTGCCCGGCGGTGGTACACCCGAAGGCGACGCTGCGCGCGAAGCATTGGGCCGTGCGGGCCGGGCCATGGACGACGCCGAAGACGCCTTGCGCAGCGATGATCTGGCCGAGGCGATTGACCGTCAATCCGAGGCGATGGAAGCCTTGCGCGAAGGCATGCGTTCACTGGGCGAAGCCCTGGCGCAGAACCAGCAGAACCAGCCGGGTCAAGGGACCGAGGCCGGCGACATGCAGGCCAATAACCGCGATCCATTGGGTCGTACGCCAGGTTCCGCGGGATCAATCTCGACCGACGACAACCTGCTGCAAGGCGAAGATGTATATCGCCGTGCGCGCGAGTTGCTGGATGAAATCCGCCGTAGGACCGGTGAACAGGATCGGCCTCAGATCGAGTTGGAATACCTCAAGCGATTGCTCGAAAGGTTCTAGTTCTGCCCTGCGCCCCCGGTCTGTGTCTCAAGCCAAAGGCGCGCTTGATCGACCAGTGAGACATATGATTTCAGCATCGGATCAGCCTGAGGAACCGCCTCGCTGATCTGATTGGCGTTTCCATATATCAGAAACAGAATGACGCCGATGATAATGATCAAGGCAAAGCCACGCAGAAACCCACCGGATTTGCGGGCCGGAGCAACGGCTTCAGCTTCGTCCGATGTCAAGTCGCTGCGCAGACCCGAGTTGATCGCCTCAACATCCGGCAGCTCATCTTTCTGACCTGCGTCAGCGGCGGTTTCAGTGGCCGAGGGCCGTTTCGGTTTGACTTTGGGCTCTTCAGGCGGATCCAATGCCAGATCAGGTTGGCTTTCCAGATTGCTGCCTTCACGCTCGCGCAGCTCTGCCTCGCGTGCAGCCTCTTCCTTGAGGATGCTGGATACCGCTGGGTCTACGTTTCCAACACTCAATTCCTCGGGCGCATCGGGTTCTGGTGTGTCTTCTGCCTTAACCTTTTCTGGCTCGGCCTTGGCCGCATCGGGTTCTGGCGCATCCTCTGACTTAACATCTTCCGGTTCGGCAAAGGCTGCCTGGATTGCAGTCGCAGATTTCGCTTCCGGCTCTGCTTTGCTGGCGACTCGATACTTTTCCTGAAACCAGGTCTCTTCGCAAGCCGAGCATTGAACTTCGCGCCCGTCCTCGGGGATCACTTCGTCCGGGACTTCGTACTGGGCGCTGCAATTCGGACACGTTAAACGCATTCTGCCTCCTGGCCTTCAAGGCTGGCCTGATAATAGTTTTTTCAGGGATGATATTCCGTTAAGACCCAACAGCAAAGCGTGTTTTCGGTTTCGCGGGCCAAGTGTCGCCAATTGGCCCCGCCCGAGGCATTGAATCCACCGCTGCGCTCGGGCAAGAGGTGAGCAGAATAAAGGGGGCAGGCGTGATCGAGCTGGAGAATATCAGCTATACCTACGGCGGTGGTGAGTTGCTAAGCGATGTTTCGCTGCAATTGCAGCCCGGATCGTTCCACTTTCTGACCGGGCCTTCGGGTGCGGGCAAGACCACATTGCTGAAACTCTGTTATGGCGCGTTGTTGCCAACCTCGGGCAGGTTGATGGCCTTTGGCGAGGATATCGCCCGCATGGACCGTGATCAGATGGCGCTGCTGCGCCGCCGAATTGGCGTGGTGCATCAGGATTGCCGGTTTTTGGATCACATGACGCTGGCCGAGAATGTCGCGTTGCCGCTGATGGTCTCGGGGCGCTCTGAAAATGGGCAGCAGGACGATCTGACCGAACTGCTTGGCTGGGTCGGGCTTGGCAGCAGGCTTGAGGCGCACCCGCCTGAACTATCGGGGGGCGAACGCCAGCGTGCCGCATTGGCCCGCGCAGTCATCCTATCGCCCGATGTGGTGCTTGCGGATGAACCCACCGGCAACGTGGACTGGGAGATGTCGCAACGACTTCTGCACCTGTTGGTCGAATTGAACAGGATGGGAAAAACCGTGCTGATCGCCACCCATGACCTAAGCCTGATCCGCGCCGCCAAAAGCCAGGTTCAGGCTCGCGTTCTGCGTATCGCGCAGCGCCGGGTGCAGCTTGCAGGGGCGGATCTATGAGCAAGGGCACGATCCGCAATTTGCTGCGCCGTGATAGCCGCGCCGACCGGGTGGTGCCACCCACGGGCTTTACGGCGCAATTGACCCTGTTCGTGTCTGGTGCAATGGCCTTTCTGGCGGTTTTTGCGCTGGCTCTTTCGTTAGCCTCGGGCCGTGTGGCGGATCGTTGGGCTTCAGAGTTGGCGGGGGCAGCGACCTTGCGGATCAATGCCCCTGCAGATCAACGTGCGGCGCAAACCGAGGCTGCTTTGAATGTCCTCCAGCAAACGCCGGGTGTGGCTTCGGCTCGCGCGTTGACGAGCGAAGAGCAGGCCACACTGCTGTCACCCTGGTTCGGACCGGACTTGCCTCTGGACACTTTACCAATCCCGCAGCTGATAGAGATTATCGAAGGTGAGCCGGGTCTTGATGCGGCTGGCCTGCGGCTGCGGCTAGGGGCTGAGGTGCCGGGCGCAGTGCTGGATGATCACACTCGCTGGCGCGAGCCATTGGTTGATGCGGCCAATTCGCTGCGGCGTCTGGGCTGGATTTCGATCCTGCTGATCGGTGGCGCCACTGCCGCCATGATCACGCTTGCCGCCAACGCCTCGCTTGCCGCCAACGCGCAGATAATTGAGGTTCTGCGTCAGGTCGGCGCGCGGGACCGGTTCATCGCCGGAGCGTTCGTGCGCCGCTTTACGTTCCGGGCGCTGTTTGGGGCAGCGGTTGGCACCTTGCTGGGTATGACGGGTGTATTGTTGCTCCCCGAAGCCTCGGATGCGGGTGGTTTTCTCACTGGCCTTGGGTTTCAGGGTATCGGTTGGATCCTGCCCGTGCTGATCCCGGTATTGGGCGCGGCCGTTGCGTTTCTGGCAACATGGTCAGCCGCGCAGCGCAAGTTGAAGGAGCTTTCGTGATGTTCATGGCCATTCAATGGGTCCGGTCGCTGATCTTCATGATCACCATCTATGCCTGGATGCTGGTGCTGGGGCTTGTCTTTGCCCCCTATGCGCTATTTGCCAAGCGTGGCGCATTGCGAGCATGCAAAACCTATGCGCGCACAACCAAGTGGTTGGCCCGCTGGATGGTTGGTATTCGCTGCGAAGTGCGCGGGGAAGTCCCACATGGCGAGGTTGTGATCGGCGCCAAGCACCAGTCGTTTCTGGACATCATCATAATCTTCGACGCCATCCCACACGGCAAATTCATCATGAAACGAGAGCTTCTGTGGACGCCGGTCATCGGAATGTATGCGCGCCGTCTGGGATGTATCCCGGTCAATCGCGGCAAACGCGGGGCGGCGGTTGCGAAGATGGTCAAGGATGTCGCGCGCGAGTTCAGCGAACCCGGTCAGTTGGTGATCTACCCGCAAGGTACACGCGTCGCGCCTGGGGTGCACAAGCCTTACAAGGTTGGAACGGCGGTTCTGTATGAAGGGCTTGGGTTCACGTGCGTGCCAGTTGCCACCAATGCGGGCGTCTTCTGGCCCAGAACCGGTATCATGCGCAAGCCCGGCACGGCGATTGTTGATTTCCTTAATCCGATCGAACCCGGCGTTGCGCGGAATGCCTTTCTGGAACGGCTGGAAAACGTGATTGAGACACGGTCCAACGAACTGATGCGAGAAGTGGGGTTTGATCCGGATGGAATTCATTGAGGACATTACCGCTCTGGAAGCGCTGTATGGCACGCCCGGAGCAGCCTCGATCCGCAAAGTGGCGCGGCGGCTAACACCGCTCTACCGCAAATGGATTATGGCCTCACGCTTGTGTATCCTCAGCACCGTCGGCTCCGAAGGTGTCGATGGCAGCCCGCGTGGAGATGAAGGGCCAGTTGTGTTGGAACTGGACCAAGGTACCCTGGCACTGCCGGATTGGCGGGGAAACAACCGCTTGGATTCCCTGCGAAATATCGTACTCGACCCGCGCGTCTCATTGTTGTTCATGGTGCCCGGTTCGAACAATGTGGTTCGGGTAAATGGGAACGCTCAACTGACTGATGATGAAGCCCTGCGCGCCCGGTTCGAAAAACACGGAAAACGCCCCGCAACCGTCATCGTAATCGAGATATCCGAGATTTACACACAATGCGCGCGCGCCCTGATCCGGGCCAGAACCTGGAGTGGCCACGATGAAAGCGAGGGCCTGCCGACGGCTGGCGAGATATTGTCGGAAATGACGTCAGGAGAGGAAGGCGGCGCGCAATATGATCAGGAATGGGGTGCCCGCGCCGCAAAAACCATGTGGTAGGTAAACATGGCTCTGATTCAGCCGATCACCTCACCGATCAGCATCTGCGGTTTGACATTGGTGAAGTTTGGCAGATCGGCCAGGACAGGGCCTGCCTTTGACATAGCGTCGTTCATCGCTTCCTGATCTTCAAATATGATCGTTGCGATCGCGTAGTGACCCGCCGCCTCATCCGGGCCTCCCGCAATGCCTTTGGTTACGACCGTACGTTCGATATGTGACCCCATGTGCTCGCCGACAAGCGGAAGATGTGTGCCGACATAATAGTCGAAATCGAAATGTGTTTCTGTACCTATGGGATAGATCACCTGTAAACTGACGCTCATCTGACTTCCTTTCCAAAAGCAATGGAGTCAGTAAACCGCGTCTGATCACCTGCCGCAAATGGTTTTGAGCGACACGGGGTGCCGCTCAAGGAGACTAGGTAGAGGACCTGCTCAGGTTGGGTCAGCTGTGAATTGGCCCGTCACCACAGGCGAGCGCCGCCTCGCGCACTGCTTCGGAATAGGTCGGGTGAGCGTGACAGGTCAGGGCCAGATCTTCGGCTGATGCGCCGAATTCCATGGCGACGCAAACCTCGTGGATCAGGTCTCCGGCCGCGGGGCCGATGATATGCGCGCCCAGAATGCGATCGGTTTCTTTGTCTGCCAGAATCTTGACGAACCCGTCGGCTGCGAAATTCGCCTTGGCCCGGCCATTGCCCATGAACATGAACTTGCCGACCTTGTAGGCGCGGCCCTGTTCTTTGAGTGTCGCTTCGGTCTCACCCACATTGGCCACCTCGGGCCAAGTGTAGATGACCCCAGGAATAACACCATAGTTCACATGACCATGCTTGCCTGCAACCTGCTCGGCTGCGGCCATGCCCTCGTCTTCAGCCTTGTGGGCCAGCATCGGGCCTTCGGTCACGTCGCCGATGGCGTAGATGCCCGGCACGTTGGTCTGCCAATCACTGCCGACCTTGATCTGGCCGCGCGGGGTCATCTCGACGCCTAAAGCATCCAGCCCCAGACCCTCCGAATAGGGCTTGCGCCCGGTGGCCACCAGCACGGCATCAGCATCGATGACGTGCTCGCTGTCATCCTTGAGCAGCTTGTACGTTACCTTGGCTTTGGTCTTGGTGGCTTCGGTCTTTTGCACCGCAGCGCCCATGACGAACTTCAAACCCTGTTTCTTCAGGATGCGCTGGAAAGTCTTCTGAACCTCGGGGTCCATACCCGGCGTGATTTCCTTGAGGAATTCGATCACCGTCACCTCTGCGCCCAAACGGCTGTAGACTGAGCCCAATTCAAGCCCGATCACACCGGCACCGATCACAATCATTTTCTTGGGAACTTTGCCCAGAGACAACGCGCCAGTCGAAGTCACTACGACCTTTTCGTCAACCTCGACGCCGGGCAGCGCTGACGGCTCAGAACCCGACGCGATAATGATGTTCTTGGTCTCATGGACCTCATCACCAACCTTGACCTTGCCCGCAGCAGGGATTGAGCCCCAGCCTTTCAGCCAATCGATCTTGTTCTTCTTGAACAGAAACTCGATGCCCTTGGTGTTGCCATCGATGACCTCGTCCTTGTAGGCCTGCATCTGCTTCCAATCGACCGAAGGTGACTTCCCCTTCAAACCCATCTTTGCAAAGTTGTGTTCGGCTTCGTGCAACTGATGGCTGGCATGCAACAATGCTTTCGAGGGGATGCAGCCCACGTTCAGGCAAGTCCCACCCAGCGTCTCGCGCCCCTCGACAACTGCGGTTTTAAGGCCCAGTTGGGCGCAACGGATGGCGCAGACATAGCCGCCGGGTCCGGCGCCGATTACGATGACGTCATAATTTGCCATTACATTCTCCTAAATCGACCGGGTGATCCGGCAGCGTCCCGATCCGGTGTGGTGGGTCGGGTACCTATATTTCAAACGGGTTCCAGCAGCTTGATTGATATATGCGCAATGCCGCCGCGTTCGTGGTGCATCGCCAGTTCTTCGGACCCAAAAAAGGCTTTGGCCTTATCCAGATTCATAACCTCGAACATCGCTATCGCATGATCCCGCTGATCTGGATCGCGCCAGACATGCAGGTCGCGGATACCCGCGGCCTTGCGCATCGGTTGATCCTCGCGGAACACTTTCAGCCAGGCATCGAAATCGGCCACATCGGCTTGCCACAGTACATGAGTCGCCATCTTAAAGATCCATCAGCAGGCGACGCGGGTCTTCCAGCGCCTCTTTTACGCGGACAAGGAATGTCACAGCACCCTTGCCGTCCACAATACGGTGATCATAGGACAGCGCCAGATACATCATCGGGCGGATTTTGATCTCACCATTGATGACCATGGGACGATCCTGGATCTTGTGCATGCCCAGAATGCCCGATTGCGGCGGGTTCAGGATCGGTGAAGACATCAGCGAGCCGTAGACGCCTCCGTTCGAGATCGTGAAAGTGCCGCCCTGCATTTCCGCCATCGAGAGTTTACCATCACGGGCGCGCTTGCCCTTTTCGGCGATGGCTTTCTCGATCGCTGCGAAAGACATCGAGTCCGCATCCCGGATGACTGGAACCACCAGCCCTTGCGGCGTACCTGCGGCCACACCCATATGCACGAAGTTCTTGTAGACGATGTCATTGCCGTCGATCTCGGCATTCACTTCGGGCACTTCTTTCAGCGCATGACAGCAGGCCTTGGTGAAAAAGGACATAAAGCCCAGACGTACGCCATGCTTCTTCTCGAACTGGTCCTTGTACTGGTTGCGCAGGGCCATCACCTCGGTCATGTCCACCTCGTTATAGGTGGTCAGGATCGCGGCGGTGTTCTGCGCGTCCTTCAGGCGCTTGGCGATGGTCTGGCGCAGACGGGTCATGCGCACGCGCTCTTCGCGGCTCGCATCCTCGGCAGCCACAGGCGCGCGCGGAGTTTGGGCAGCGGGGGCGGGCACAGCCGCCGCAGGCGCTGGGGCCGTAGCTGCTGCAACTGCCTTTGCCACGTCTTCTTTCATGATACGACCATCGCGTCCGGTGCCAGTGACCTGATCCGCAGACAGACCGGCTTCGGCCATCGCTTTCTCAGCCGATGGAGCGTTGGACACGTCTTTACCTGTGCTGGCTGCAGCCGGAGCGGCGACGGCCGCCACCGGAGCCGCTGCTGCACCTGCGGCTGCGCCCGAGATCACCGCCAATTTGGCAGAAGCATCGACCGTGCTGCCTTCAGGCGCAACGATTTCAGCCAGAACGCCTGCCGCCGGGGCAGGGACCTCGACCGAGACCTTGTCGGTTTCCAATTCGCACAGCATTTCATCCTGTGCAACGCTGTCGCCGACCTGTTTGAACCATGTCGAGACTGTAGCCTCGGTGACGGATTCACCCAATGTCGGCACCATCACATCTACACTGCCGCCTGATGCTGCGGGTGCCGCTGCCGCCGGGGCCGGGGCCGGGGCCGCCGCTGCCGGAGCAGGCGCAGCCCCTTCGCCCGCCGCTATCGTGGCAAGCAGGGCATCGACGCCCACGGTCTCACCTTCGGCTGCAACGATCTCACCCATCACGCCAGCAGCGGGTGAGGGCACCTCGACCGTGACCTTGTCGGTCTCAAGTTCACATAGCATCTCATCTACGGCGACTGCATCGCCGGGTTTTTTGAACCAAGTCGCAACGGTGGCTTCGGTGACAGACTCGCCCAGCGTGGGAACACGAACTTCAATCGTCATCGTTTACTTTCCTTCAATGCTCAGCGCTTCGTTCACCAGCGCTTCTTGTTGGGCTTTGTGTTGGCTGGCCAGACCCGTCGCGGGCGAGGCCGAAGTTGCGCGACCGGCATAGACCGGACGGGTGTGTTTTGCGCCAATGCGGGTCAGAACCCATTCGATATTGGGCTCAATAAAGGTCCAGGCCCCCTGGTTCTTGGGTTCTTCCTGACACCAGACCATCTCAGCCCCCTTGAAGCGCTCAAGCTCGTTGATTAGCGAATGCGCAGGGAAAGGATAATACTGTTCGATCCGCATCAGGTAGATGTCGTCGATGCCACGCGCGTCGCGTTCCTCAAGCAGATCAAAATAGACCTTGCCCGAGCACATGACGACCCGCTTGATCTTGTCATCTGCCACCAGTTTAGTGTCCGAGTTGCCCTGTTGAGCATCATCCCACAGCACCCTATGGAAGCTCGAGCCTGTGGTGAATTCCTCGGCCTTGCTGACCGCCAGCTTATGGCGCAGCAGCGACTTCGGCGTCACCAGGATAAGCGGCTTGCGGAAGGTCCGGTGCAATTGACGGCGCAGGATGTGGAAATAGTTCGCAGGCGTTGTGCAGTTCGCCACGATCCAGTTGTCCTGACCGCACATTTGCAGAAACCGCTCAAGCCGTGCAGATGAGTGCTCTGGGCCTTGCCCTTCGAACCCATGCGGCAGCAGCGTGACCAGACCAGACATCCGCAGCCACTTCGATTCACCCGAACTGATGAACTGATCGAACATTATCTGTGCCCCATTGGCGAAATCGCCAAACTGTGCCTCCCAGAGAACAAGCGCGTTGGGCTCGGCCAGTGAATAGCCATATTCGAACCCAAGCACCGCGTATTCGGACAGCATCGAGTCAATCACGTCATAATGTGATTGGCCCTTGCGGATATTGTTCAGCGGGTAATACCGTTCCTCGGTTTCCTGATGGACAAATCCGGAATGGCGTTGGCTGAATGTGCCACGCGTCGCGTCCTGTCCGGCCAAACGTACAGGGTAGCCTTCAGTCAGCAGAGAGCCAAACGCCAGAGCCTCGCCCGTTGCCCAGTCAAAGCCGGTTCCGTTTTCGAACATCTGTTTCTTGTGGTCCAGCAACCGGCCCACGGTTTTGTGCATCGCAAAACCTTCGGGGGCGCTGGTCAGAGCAGTGCCGATCTCGGCCAGCGTCTCTGGTGTAATTGCGGTTTCACCGCGCATGTATTCGTCTTTGTGCTTGTCCAGATGCGACCAGCGCCCATCCAGCCAGTCGGCTTTGTTTGGCTTGTAGTCTTTCCCGGCATCGAACTCTTCATTCAGATGTGCCTGAAAGGCCGCCTTCATGTCTTCAATCTCGCCTTCGGGGATAAGCCCGTCCCTGACAAGGCGCTCGGTATACAACGACAACGTGGTCTTATGCGTCTTGATCTTCTTGTACATGATCGGGTTGGTGAACATGGGTTCGTCACCCTCGTTATGACCAAACCGGCGGTAGCAGAAGATATCCAGCACCACGTCCTTGTGGAACTTCTGGCGGAACTCGGTCGCCACCTTGGCGGCATGCACCACCGCCTCGGGGTCGTCGCCATTCACGTGGAAGATGGGAGCTTCAACCATCAGCGCGATATCCGTGGGATAAGGGCTGGAACGGCTGAAATGCGGCGCGGTGGTGAAACCGATCTGGTTGTTCACCACGATATGCATGGTGCCGCCGGTCTTATGCCCTTTCAGACCCGACAGGCCGAAGCCTTCGGCCACAACACCCTGTCCGGCAAAGGCTGCGTCGCCGTGCAGCAGAATGCCCATCACTTTGGTGCGGTCTTCGTCGTTCAACTGGTCCTGCTTGGCACGGACCTTGCCCAGAACCACCGGGTTCACTGCCTCAAGGTGGCTTGGGTTTGCGGTCAGCGACAGGTGAACGCTATTGCCATCGAACTCCCGGTCGCTTGACGCGCCGAGGTGATATTTCACGTCGCCTGATCCATCCACGTCTTCGGGCTTGAAGCTGCCGCCCTGAAACTCGTTGAAGATCGCGCGATAGGGCTTGCCCATCACATTGGCCAGAATGTTCAGCCGGCCCCGGTGGGGCATGCCGATCACGATATCGCTGAGGCCTAAGGCGCCGCCGCGCTTGATGATCTGTTCCATCGCAGGGATCAGCGCCTCGCCACCATCCAGACCAAACCGCTTGGTGCCCATGTATTTCACATGCAGGAATTTCTCGAACCCCTCGGCCTCGACCATCTTGTTCAGGATCGCCTTGCGGCCTTCCTTGGTGAAGGCGATTTCCTTACCGAACCCCTCGATGCGTTCCTTCAGCCACGCGGCCTCTTCCGGGTTCGAGATATGCATGTATTGCAGCGCGAAGGTGCCGCAATAGGTCCTCTTCACGATCTCGACGATTTGGCGCATGCTGGCCATCTGCAGGCCCAGCACGTTGTCAATAAAGATCGGTCGATCCATGTCAGCATCGGTGAACCCGTAAGTCTTCGGGTCCAGCTCGGGATGCGTACTGGCGGCGCGCATGCCCAGCGGGTCCAGATCAGCTGCCAGATGGCCCCGGATACGATAGGCCCTGATCAGCATCAGCGCCCGCAGGCTGTCCAGCACCGCGCGCTTGATCTGGTCATCGCTGACCTCGACCCCCTTGGCTTCGGCCTTGCCCTTGATCTTCTTGCCTGCCGCCTTGGCGTCGATCTCGGCCCACTCGCCAGTCAACGCACCGGTCAGATCATCCGCAGGCATCGGAGGCCAATCGCTGCGTGCCCACGAAGGCCCCTCGGCCTCGCGCTGCACATCCGGCGCGTCATCGCCCATGGCCTTGAAGAACTCGACCCAGGCTGCGTCGACCGCACCGGGGTTCTTGGTGTACTGGGCATAAAGCTGCTCCAGATATTCGGCATTATGCCCCTGCATGAAGCTTGAGGCATGAAAGGCGGTGTTGGGCGAGTGTTCGGTCATTGGGCTACCTCATATGGGTTGGGACCGTATTGGTTGGTGCCTGGTTCGCTGGGGCGGGTCAGCCACCACAGAACCAGGAGGGGCGACACAAACAGGACAAGAAGTGTCGGAATGACAATAAGAAGAGTTGCGCGGGTGAACAGGATATCCAACGTGCCGCCATGGAACTGGCTGGCAAGGCCGATGCCAAAGATCAGAACCGCCAGCGCACCGAGGATCAGCAGGATTGGCAGCAGAGCATAAAGCCCGCTGCGCCCCGTATCATGCATCCGCCGCCACGCGACGGCCAGATGCGGGAAAAAGACGATCAGGCTGACGATGCTTTGGACCGGGCCTGTTGAGGTGGCCGTGACGGATTTGGATGTTTCGGTTTCAGTCACTGCGACCCGAGTGAAGAACTGCCAGTCGATGATCCCGGCAATGATGCTCCAGATCACGATGAACAGGAAAAAAAACCAGTATTCGGGCCGCGAGGCACGGCCCGAAAAGGTGAAAAACTTGGAGAAACAGGTTTTAATGGCTTCGCCGAAAGTCATGTTTACCGCTCCTCCCAAAGCAGTCAAATTCTGGTCAACCGATGGCTTCCAGCACAGCCTCACCCAGCTGCGCCGGGCTTTCGGCCACGACAATACCAGCCGAGCGCATGGCTTCGATCTTGTCCTCGGCGCCGCCTTTGCCGCCGGCGACGATGGCGCCCGCGTGGCCCATGCGGCGGCCAGGAGGGGCCGTGCGGCCCGCGATGAACCCTGCCGTGGGCTTCTTGCGGCCTTTCTTGGCCTCATCCGCCAGGAACTGTGCAGCTTCTTCTTCGGCAGAGCCACCGATCTCACCGATCATGATGATCGACTCGGTTTCGTCATCCGCCAGGAACCATTCCAGCACGTCGATATGCTCGGTGCCTTTGATTGGGTCGCCGCCGATGCCAACGCAGGTGGACTGGCCCAGACCCACATCTGTGGTCTGCTTGACGGCTTCGTAGGTCAGGGTGCCCGAACGCGACACTACACCGACCGAGCCGCGCTTGTGGATGTGGCCGGGCATGATGCCGATCTTGCAGGCATCCGGCGTGATGACACCGGGGCAGTTCGGGCCGATCAGGCGCGATTTTGAACCTTCCAGCGCGCGCTTCACCTTCATCATGTCCAGAACCGGAATGCCTTCGGTGATACAGACGATCACCTCCATCTCGGCATCAATCGCTTCGAGGATCGAGTCAGCCGCAAAGGGTGGCGGAACATAGATCACCGAGGCGTTGGCTTCGGTCACATGCTTGGCCTCGTGGACTGAGTTGAACACTGGTAGACCCAAGTGCTCCATCCCACCTTTGCCCGGGGTCACGCCGCCGACCATCTTGGTGCCATAGGCGATGGCCTGTTCAGAGTGGAATGTGCCCTGCGAGCCGGTAAAGCCCTGACAGATCACTTTGGTATTTTCGTCGATGAGGACTGCCATCTGGCGTTCTCCTTTATACGGCAGGCTTCTGCCCGCCAAAATCTTGGGAAAGGCGGGCTGAAGCCCACCCTACGGGATGACACTCAGCCTTTAACCGCCTTCACGATCTTCTCGGCACCGTCTTTCAGGTTGTCCGCCGCGATCACGTCTAGGCCAGAGGTGTTGATGATCTCTTTGCCTTTCTCGACATTCGTGCCTTCCAGACGCACGACCAGCGGGACCTGCAGCCCGACCTCTTTCACTGCGGCGACAACGCCCTCGGCGATGACGTCACAGCGCATGATGCCGCCAAAGATGTTGACCAGAATGCCTTTGACGTTGGGGTCCGAGGTGATGATCTTGAACGCCTCGGTCACTTTCTCTTTGGTCGCGCCACCGCCCACATCCAGGAAGTTGGCAGGCTCGGCACCGTAAAGCTTGATGATGTCCATCGTCGCCATCGCCAGACCGGCACCGTTGACCATGCAGCCGATCTCACCGTCCAGCGCGATGTAGTTCAGGTCGTATTTGGACGCTTCCAGTTCCTTGGGGTCTTCCTCGGTCGTGTCGCGCAACTCGGCAATATCCGGGTGGCGGTATACCGCGTTACCATCAAAGCCGACTTTTGCGTCCAGTACTTTCAGGTCGCCCTTGTCCGAGACGATCAGCGGGTTGATCTCCAGCATCTCCATGTCCTTCTCGACGAAGGCATTGTAGAGCTGGTTCATCAGCTTGACGCATTGTTTGACCTGCGCGCCTTCCAGTCCCAACGAGAACGCGATGCGGCGGCCGTGATAGGGCTGATAACCAGTGGCGGGATCAACCGAGAAGGACAGGATTTTCTCAGGCGTCGCAGCGGCCACCTCTTCGATGTCCATGCCGCCTTCGGTCGAGCATACGAATGAGATACGGCTGGTCTGGCGGTCCACCAGCAGGGCCAGGTAAAGTTCACGTTCGATGCCCGAACCGGCTTCGATGTAGATGCGGTTCACCTGCTTGCCTGCGGGGCCGGTCTGATGGGTGACCAGCGTGCGGCCAAGCATCTTCTTGGCTTCTTCGGCGGCTTCTTCCACCGATTTGGTCAGACGGACACCGCCTTTTTCACCGGCGTCGGCCTCTTTAAAGGAACCCTTGCCGCGACCACCCGCGTGGATTTGCGCCTTGACGACCCAAAGCGGCCCGTCCAATTCACCGGCTGCGGTTTTGGCTTCCTCGGCGCGCAGAACTGCGCGACCATCGGAGACCGGAGCGCCATAGCTGCGAAGAAGCGCTTTGGCTTGATATTCGTGAATGTTCATCGAAATTGTCCCGTCTGACTACGATTACACCGTTATAGGGGTGTCTAAGCGCCAAAATTAAAGAGTTTTTTGACGGGTCACGGGAAATTGTCGAAGATTTTCAGTATTTGTGATCACAGGTTTTTGGGGTGTGATCACAAAAATTGCGGGGCGTGGAAATTGATTCGATGATCCGGGATCATGCCCACAAAACACATTCATAGATGAGTTTTGCGACGTTTGCGCGAACATCTTTTAGCCAGCTTGGCACCGTGTAAAAGAAAACCGGCCCGTGAAGAGGGCCGGTTCATTGATTCTAGGGTTCGTGACTTAGGCCAGCGAGCTGTCGATGCCCTTGCATGCTTCGATCAGGCCCTTAACGGCATTGACCGAATTGTCGAAACCGGCCTGTTCTTCTTCGTTCAGCTTGATGTCGACGACGCGCTCGATGCCACCTGCACCGATTACGGTAGGCACGCCGACATACATGCCGTCGACACCCAGTTCGCCGTTGCAATAGGCAGCACAAGGCAGAACGCGTTTCTGATCTTTCAAATAGGCTTCGGCCATTTCGATCGCTGAAGTCGCCGGTGCATAGAAAGCCGAGCCGGTCTTCAGCAGGCCAACGATTTCTGCGCCGCCGTCACGGGTGCGCTGAACGATGGCGTCCAGTTTTTCCTGCGTGGTCCAGCCCATCTCAACCAGATCGGGCAACGGGATACCGGCAACGGTCGAGTAGCGCACCGAAGGCACCATTGTGTCGCCATGGCCTCCCAGAACAAAGGCGGTGACGTCGCGCATGGACACATTGAACTCTTCTGACAAGAAGTGTGCGAAACGGCCCGAGTCCAGAACGCCCGCCATGCCGCAGACTTTGTTGTGCGGCAGGCCCGAGAATTCACGCAGCGCCCAAACCATCGCGTCCAGCGGGTTGGTGATGCAGATGACGAACGCATCCGGAGCGTTTGCGGCGATGCCTTCACCGACCGATTTCATGACCTTCAGGTTGATGCCCAGCAAGTCGTCGCGGCTCATGCCCGGCTTGCGCGGCACGCCGGCGGTGACGATGCAGACGTCGGCACCGGCGATGTCCTCATAGGACTGGGTGCCCTTCAGTTTGGCGTCGAAGCCTTCCGAGGGGCCGGATTCGGCGATGTCCAGCGCCTTTCCTTCCGGGGTGCCTTCGGCGATGTCGAACAGCACGACGTCACCAAGTTCTTTCATTGCAGCGAGGTGGGCGAGCGTGCCGCCGATCTGACCTGCGCCGATCAGCGCGATCTTGGGTCTGGCCATTTGGAATATCTCCGGTCGGTTTTGAAATCGCGGTTGTGCTAGTCGCAAAAACGGCGTCACGCAAGCCTTCTGCGGCGCGGCATGCCACCGCATACCGTTTGCACACACCCCGCCGATTGCGCTAAACCGCCTGTGAATCATGCATATTTCCGGGGTGCCTGATGCTCGACATGAACCTGATGTTTTTTGCAGTGGCGATCCCGGCGGTGATCTTCGCGGGCATCTCGAAAGGTGGGTTCGGCTCGGGAGTGGCGTTTGCATCTTCGTCGATTCTGGCTCTGATACTGACGCCAGGACAGGCGCTAGCGCTAATGCTGCCGATACTGATGGTGATCGATCTGGCGACGTTAAAGCCGTATTGGAAACGCTGGAGCTGGCCGGATTCGCGCCTTCTGATGTTGGGCGCAGTACCCGGTATCGCGCTGGGCGCGTGGCTTTATCGTGCGACGGATGACGATCTGCTACGTCTGTTGATTGGCGGAATATCGGTCGGTTTCGTGATCTGGCACGTTGCCCAGACCAGAGGCTGGGTGCGGGGTTTTGCCAACCGGTTGCCTCCATCGGCGGGCCTGTTTGCCGGGCTTATCGCCGGATTCACCAGCTTTGTCAGCCATGCGGGCGGCCCACCCGCCGCCGTGTACCTGCTGTCACAACGCCTGACGAAAACCGAATTTCAAGCCTCGACCGTGCTGGTCTTCTGGGTAATCAACGCCGTCAAATTCGTGCCCTTCGCCTATCTGGGCCTCTTCACCTGGCACACAGCCTTGGCAGACCTCTTGCTGACCCCGTTTGCGATCCTCGGGGCCTGGCTGGGCGTCCGGGCGCATTTCATGCTCTCCGAACGATTGTTTTTCAACATTGCCTACGTCTTGCTGACCCTGACGGGAAGCAAACTTATTTGGGATGCGCTGGTTTAGGCGTTGGGCGGCAATGCTTCGGCCAGTGTTTCATAAGACTGGCCTGAGGCGATCAGGCAGGTCACACCTTCCGGCAAGGTCACAACAATGGTCCAGCTGCCGGTTTGGTCCGAGGCAAAAACCTCCATCACCGCTCCCCGACGCGCAATACCGATGCCTCGTCGGGTTTCGCCATATGACTTTGTCAATCGCTTGATCACGTCTTCGCGTGGCGCACAATTCTGTGCGCTGACTTGTTGCGCTGCCAGTACCATGATGCCCAAGCCAATCGTCATTTTCAGCATAATCGTTTTCATTGGTCACCCCTTTCAAGCTCTTCCTCAAAGCAGCGTGCCGTAGGCAAAAGGACATCGCGTTAAGGCAACGCACGTTGCGCAGCGCAGGAAATGCTGCGCTGCGGCGATTTTGTTCTTGAACTTTCCGTCAAAAAATGCCCCATTCCGCGCAACATTATTTCAATGGGAGAGTCCAGTGGACCCGCGCCAACGCCCCTATCGCTCGGTACTATACATCCCCGGCTCGCGTGAACGCGCGCTTGATAAGGCCCGCACATTGCCGGTGGACGCCATCATCTTTGATCTTGAAGACGCGGTTGCGGCTGATGAGAAAGAGAACGCGCGCGAGACCCTCAAGGCGGCTTTGGCCGCCGGAGGCTATGGCGCTCGGGTCAAGATCGTGCGGATCAACGGGCTTGATACCGAATGGGGGCGCGCGGATGCCGAAGCCGTGCGCGAGATGGATGCAGATGCCGTTCTGTTGCCAAAGGTGAGTTCTGCTGCGCATGTGGATGCGCTGACCTCAATCACCGGAGACCTGCCGATCTGGGCGATGATGGAGACGCCGCGCGGGATGCTGAACGCAGCCGAAATTGCCGCACATCCGCTGATGGCAGGCTTTGTCATGGGGACCAACGATCTTGCGAAAGAGCTTCAGACGCGCTTCCGCCCCGACCGTTTGCCGATGATGACCTCGCTTGGCCTGTGCCTGTTGGCGGCCAAGGCAGAGGGGCTGATCATCGTCGATGGCGTCTACAATGCCTTCAAGGACACCGACGGTCTGGCCGCCGAGTGTGCCCAGGGCCGCGACATGGGCTTTGATGGCAAAACCCTGATCCACCCGGCCCAGGTCGACATCGCAAACTCCGCCTTTGCCCCTTCCGAGGATGAGATTGATCTGGCTCGCCGTCAGATTGCCGCTTTCGAGGAAACCGAGTCGCAGGGGCAGGGGGTCGCCGTTGTCGATGGCAAGATTGTTGAAAACCTACACGTTGTAACTGCCCGCGAAACTCTGGCAAAAGCAGAGGCGATAGTAGCTTTGCAAGCGGGGTAAGCCAGTATGGGCTTTGTTCTTCTGATCCTTGGTGTGGCACTTTGGTGGGCCGCACATCTTTTTAAGCGCGCGATGCCGGAACGACGTGCCGCCATGGGCGACGCGGGCAAGGGCGTCGTGGCGCTCGCCTTGGTGGCCTCGGTATTGTTGATGATCTTCGGTTATCGCATGACCGATTTCATATATGTCTGGGCGCCGCCAACCTTTCTGATTCACGTCAACAACCTGCTGGTGTTGATCGCGTTCTATCTGGCCAGCCCTGCGGGAACCAAAGGTCGCCTGTTGAACAAAGTCCGTCACCCCATGCTGGGTGGCTTTAAACTCTGGGCCTTTGCGCACCTGTTGGTGAACGGTGATCTGGCCTCGATCATCCTGTTTGGTGGCTTGCTGGCCTGGGCAATTGTCGAAGTGATCGTGATCAACAAATCCGAACCAGACTGGGCGCCGGGCGAACCCGGCACATACGGCAAAGATGCCATGTTCTTTGTGGGCTCCATCGTGCTGCTGGGCGTTGTGGGCTATATTCACGGGCTGGTTGGTCCGTCTCCGTTTGGTGGATAAGGGGCCTAATCAATGGCGAAACTTTATCGTTTGTTGACCGAGGAAGACACATCAGCCTTCTGCCACAAGGTCTCGGACGCGTTGGCAAAGGGATGGGAGCTTTATGGCGACCCGTCCTATGCCTTTGACGCCGCAAATAACGTGATGCGTTGCGCGCAGGCTGTGACCAAAGAGGTCGCCGCTGATTACACCCCCGACATGAAACTGGGACAGCAATAATGGCAAAAACCAATCCGGGTAACTTTTTCGAGGATTATTCAGTCGGGCAGATCCTGCATCACGCCGTGCCGCGCACGGTGACCGAAGGCGAGCGCGCGTTGTACCACGCGCTCTACCCTGCACGACATGCGCTCTATTCCTCGGATGAGTTCGCCCGGAATTGTGGCCTGCCGCAAAGCCCGATTGATGATCTGGCGGCGTTCCATGTGGTATTCGGCAAAACGGTTCCCGATATCTCGCTGAACGCGGTCGCCAATCTGGGCTATGCCGAGGGTCGCTGGCTGAAACCGGTCTATCCCGGCGATACCTTGCGCGCCGAATCCGAGGTGATCGGCCTCAAGCAAAACTCAAACGGCAAAACCGGCGTCGTCTGGGTCCGCACCCGCGGGCTGAACCAGCGCGACGAAGTGGTGATCGAGTATGTTCGCTGGGTCATGGTGCGCAAATCAAACCTCGACGCGCCTGCACCAGAGACGGTGGTGCCCAATCTGAAAAAGGCGCTTGATGTCAGCGATCTGGTGGTACCACCGGGGCTCGATTTCTCGAAATACAATTTTGTACAATCCGGCGAAAACCACCGCTGGGATGCGTACAACACGGAAGAAACGATTGATCACGTCGATGGCGTGACCGTCGAAGAGGCCGAGCACATGCTGGCCACCCGCCTGTGGCAGAACACCGCCAAAGTGCATTTCGACCTCACCTTCCGTCCAGAGGGACGGTTGATCTATGGCGGCCACGTTATCTCAATGGCGCGTGCCTTGTCGTTTAATGGCCTGGCGAATGCGCAGATGATCGTTGGCCTGAACGGCGGTGCCCATGCCAACCCTTGTTTCTCGGGCGATACGATCAAAGCCTGGTCCGAAGTTTTGGACAAGGCCGAGACCGGAACTCCCGGAATCGGTGCCATCCGCCTGCGCCTTGTTGCGACCAAAGGCGGCGAGCCTTTCACTTTGCGCAATCATGAAGGCAAGTACCTGTCTAACGTTTTGTTAGATTTGGATTATTGGGCTATTATGCCAATGTAGCCAATGCCTTCTGGCGGCTGACATTCAAGTGATCGCGGTCCGCGAAATCCATGCTACGCTTGGCGCATGATGATGTTTCGTGCGCTCGCCGCCAGCCTGTATCTGGCATCTCAGGCCTATGCTTGTGATTTGGCTCTGGCCTTGGCCGTAGACGTTTCAGGCTCGGTTGATTCCGAGGAATATCGTATCCAAATGGACGGTCTTGCCGCAGGTCTGCGGGACCCGATCGTATCCGAGGCCTTGGTGCGCGGACAGGCTCGGCTGATGCTTGTGCAATGGACTGGCAGTTCTCGCCAGAGGATCACGATCCCCTGGACCCGGATCGATAGTTTTAACACCTTGGACAGTTTTGCTGATCAGGTCGCAGCTGATCCTCGTGTCTGGCGTAACTTCTCAACTGCGATAGGTGAGGCGCTCGATATGACGGTTGCCAGCTTTGAAGACGTGCCCGAATGCGAAAGGCATCTTATTGATCTTTCGGGCGACGGAATTTCGAATGAAGGAATCGAGCCGTCGACCATCCACGCCAAACTGCGGGATCGCGGCATCACCGTGAACGCGATCGCGATTGAAGAAAGTGAACCCGATCTGACAGCCTATTTCTTCGAGAACGTCATCGTTGGCGAGGGGGCCTTTGTCGTCTCTGCAGCAGGCTTCGCGGATTATCCCGAACGTATTCGCAAGAAGCTTTTACGCGAGGTGACACAGCAGACTGCAGGGCTGACGCCGCTCCAATAATAGATTCGTGATCACATTGCTTTTTCATTGAAAACGCTAACATTGGCGGTATCGAATGTAATTTGTGATCACGAGAATATTTTGTGTGATCACAAACACGGCTTATCAGCGATTTTGCGTTAAATTTATTGGATTTTGCACCTGCAGCGCGTGACAGAGTCGTAAAAAACAGTAAAACGTTCGGTAGCCAACCGAAAAGGAGCCAACATGGCCGATGTAAATCGAGGCAACCGCCCGCTTTCTCCACATTTGACGATCTATCGTCCACAGATGACGTCCATATCTTCGATTATGGTGCGCATCACGGGTCTTGCTTCTTTTGGTTTGGCTTTGTTGGTCGTCTGGTGGTTACTTGCTGCGGCCACATCGGAAAGCGCCTTTGAGCTGATCAATGGATTGATGACCAGTTTCCTGGGTGATCTGGTCATGTTCGGCGCGGCTTGGGCCATTTTTTATCACATGCTGGGCCGTTTGCGGCACGTCATCTGGGATCTGGGATATTGCGTGCATGTTGAAGTGTCCGAGAAGATGGGCATTGGCATGTTCGTGCTGGCAACTGTTCTGGCTCTGATCACAGCCGTAGCGCTTTAAGGGGAGGTTCGCGATGCAGTTTCTCACAGACCGTAAACGCGCGCAGGGCATGGGGGCCGGACGTGCAGGTACACATCACCACTGGCAAATGATGCTCAGCTCGGCGGCATTGGTTATCCTTGTTCCGCTGTTTGTATTTACCTTCGGGCACGCCCTAGGCGGAACCTACGAAGAGGCTCTGGCCTATTACAGCCGCCCGTTCCCGGCGATTATCATGGGTCTGACACTGGTTGTTGTCGTCCCGCATTTGTTGCGCGAAGCCCAGGAAGCGATTGAGGACTACGTGCATGGCGTCGCGGAAAAGCTGGCGCTGATGGCCGCGCAAGCTTTTGCATACACACTCATTGCTGCGGGTCTGTTTGCGCTCGCGCGTCTGGCCCTCGGATATGCGCAGTAAGGAACAAGAACAATGACAGCAGCATATGAATACGAAACCCACGAATATGACGTGGTGGTTGTCGGTGCCGGTGGTGCGGGGCTGCGTGCAACATTGGGCATGGCCGAGCAGGGTTTGCGCACCGCTTGCGTGACGAAGGTATTCCCGACCCGTTCACACACAGTCGCCGCCCAAGGCGGCATTGCGGCATCCTTGTCGAATATGGGGCCAGACCATTGGCAGTGGCACATGTATGACACCGTAAAGGGCTCGGACTGGCTGGGTGACACCGATGCGATGGAATACCTCGCGCGTGAAGCACCCAAAGCCGTATATGAGCTAGAACATTACGGAGTGCCATTCAGCCGGACTGAAGAAGGCAAGATCTATCAGCGCCCGTTCGGGGGCCACACCACCGAGTTTGGTGAAGGTCCCGCCGTGCAGCGCACCTGTGCCGCTGCCGACCGGACCGGCCACGCAATCCTGCACACCCTCTATGGTCAGTCGCTAAAGAACAATGCCGAGTTCTACATCGAATATTTCGCCATCGATCTGGTCATGTCCGATGATGGGCAATGTCAAGGCGTTGTCTGCTGGAAGCTGGACGATGGTACGATGCATGTCTTCAACGCCAAGATGGTTGTTCTGGCAACCGGCGGCTATGGCCGCGCCTATTTCAGCGCGACCTCTGCCCATACCTGCACCGGTGATGGCGGTGGTATGGTGGCCCGTGCGGGTCTTGCGCTGCAGGATATGGAGTTCGTTCAGTTCCACCCAACCGGCATCTACGGATCAGGCTGCCTGATTACCGAAGGTGCGCGTGGCGAAGGCGGGTATCTGACCAACTCGGAAGGCGAACGGTTCATGGAGCGTTACGCGCCCCAGTATAAAGACCTTGCGCCGCGCGATTATGTCAGCCGCTCGATGACCATGGAAATCCGCGAGGGTCGTGGTCATGGCGACAATGGCGACCATATTCACCTGAACCTCAGCCACCTGCCGGCCGAGGCTCTGGCGGAACGTTTGCCAGGGATCTCGGAATCGGCACGTGTGTTTGCGGGAGTCGATGTGACCAAGGAGCCGATCCCGGTTCTACCGACGGTGCACTACAACATGGGCGGTATCCCGACCAACTATTGGGGTGAGGTGCTGAACCCCACTGCCGACAATCCGACCGCTGTGGTTCCTGGCCTGATGGCTGTGGGTGAGGCCGGTTGTGCCTCGGTCCACGGTGCGAACCGCCTTGGTTCGAACTCTCTGATTGACCTTGTGGTCTTTGGCCGCGCGGCGGCGATCCGGGCGGGCAAAGTTGTGGATGCCGACGCATCGAACCCGGTTCTGAACCAGGCCTCTGTCGATAAGGCGTTTGACAGGTTCGATGCGGCGCGCAACGCCAGCGGCGCGATTCCAACCGCAGATCTGCGGCTTGAGATGCAGCGCACCATGCAAGAGGACGCGGCGGTTTTCCGCACCTCGAAGACGATGGCTGAGGGCGTCGAGAAGATGACCGCGATCGCCGCCAAGATGGATGATCTGAAGGTTTCTGACAGATCGTTGGTCTGGAACAGCGATCTGATGGAGACGCTGGAGCTCACCAACTTGATGCCAAGCGCGCTCGCCACCATCGTTGGTGCTGAGGCGCGTAAGGAGTCCCGCGGTGCACACGCCCATGAAGATTTCACCGAGCGTGACGATGAGAACTGGCGCGTCCACACGGTCAGCCGTGTCGATGGCAATAAAGTAGAGCTTAGCTACCGTCCGGTTATCGTTGATCCGCTGACGACCGAAGACGAAGGCGGCATCAGCATGAAAAGAATCGCGCCCAAGGCGCGGACGTTCTAAGGAGAGGAACTTATGGTACAACTGACCCTCCCCAAGAATTCCCGGATCACCACCGGTAAAACCTGGCCCAAGCCCGACGGCGCGACCAATGTGCGCAAATTCCAGATCTATCGCTGGAACCCGGATGATGGCCAGAACCCGCGCGTCGATACTTATTTCGTCGATATGGATACTTGCGGCCCGATGGTTCTGGACGCTCTGATCAAGATCAAGAATGAGATTGATCCAACCCTGACCTTCCGCCGTTCGTGCCGCGAAGGAATCTGCGGGTCCTGCGCGATGAACATCGACGGGATTAACACGCTGGCCTGTATCTATGGGATGGATGAGATCAAGGGCGACGTGAAGATCTACCCGCTGCCCCATATGCCGGTGGTCAAGGACCTGATCCCTGATCTGACTCATTTCTACGCCCAACACGCCTCGATCATGCCGTGGTTGGAGACTAAGACCAATCGTCCTGCAAAAGAGTGGAAGCAATCCATCGAAGACCGCAAGAAATTGGATGGTCTCTATGAATGTGTGATGTGTGCCAGTTGCTCGACCTCGTGCCCCAGCTACTGGTGGAACGGCGACCGCTATCTCGGCCCTGCCGCGCTGTTGCATGCTTACCGCTGGATCATCGACAGTCGGGATGAGGCCACCGGTGAGCGCTTGGACGAGTTGGAAGATCCGTTCAAGCTGTATCGCTGCCACACCATCATGAACTGCGCCAAGACCTGCCCCAAGGGTCTGAATCCGGCCAAAGCGATTGCAGAAATCAAGAAGATGATGGTGGACCGCGCGGTCTGATCACGCACCAAAACAAAGCACTTGCCGGGTTGCGGCAAGTGCATGCCGCCTCTGCAAAACTATGCGATGCGCTTGTACGAGCGCGGATCTAAAGTTGGCGCAGGGAGGAGTGATGAGTTCGAAAAGAGGTCACTCCGATGAACATGCAAAACCAAAGACACGACGCGGCCAAAGCGTTGGAATTTCTGGAACAAGCCTGGGCCTATTATACGCCCGAGCCCAAAGTTCCGGCCAAAGACGAAACACCAGAGTTGTTTGAATATGCGAACGCGGCCTGACCGTGTCGCGCGGGCTTGAATATTACGACACAATAGGCAATGCAGAGCTATGCCCGTTCTATTGCTTCTGCTCGCCGCTGTCGTATTTGCCTATTTTTTCTGGCGGTCCCGCACGTCGTCTCTGACGCGCGACTGCAGGTGGCGGCAACATCGAAGCGAGGGCCAGTGGCGCTGTGCTTACTGTGGCGCGGTGTCAAAATCTGATGTTGAGCCCACGCAGTGTCTGAAAGGACAGTAGCTGCTGTTGGGGGTTTCCCACCGGGCCGAACTGCGCCACTCTCGGCCTATGTCAGAATCTCGGAATACTCCCCGCCCACCCATGGATGCAGATGCGCGCCGCGCAATTGCGCCCGTTATTTGCTACCCGAATGAAGGGCTACCAAAACCCGATCTAGGGCTCTATCAAACCGGGCGTGATACAGCGCACAAAACGGGTGAGGTGTTGGTGCCACCGCGAGATGCGCGATGCTTTGAGGTGCCTGCAGGGCATTTCTTTCGGATCACTTCTGTTGAAGGATCGCAAGTTGGCGATCTAAACCTGTGGAACCTCAACGACCTTTCCGAGCGGTTTTATTCCGGCAAGACGCGCGCGTTGCATGGCACACATATCACCGTGGGTGAGCGCATGTGGTCGAGCTTTCCACATATGCGACCGATGGCGACAATCATTGCAGATACGCTGGGGTGGTACGGAATCGATGATTTCGGCGGGTCGGTGCACGATGTGATCGGGACCCGATGTGATCCCTATACCGGTAATCTGCTAGCTGGATCCCAGTACCATCACTGTTGCCATTCGAATCTGACACGCGCGCTGGCGGATCATTTGGGCGTCTCTTTGGCCGAAGCCGAGCCTGCGGTACATGATGTATTGAACGTGTTCATGTGCACCGGTTTCACGCGTGATACCGGGCAGTATTTCATGAAAGCCTCACCTGTCCGTCCGGGAGACTATCTTGAGTTTTTCGCCGAGATTGACCTGCTGGGAAATCTAAGCGCGTGCCCGGGCGGTGATTGCTCGTCCGAGCATTCATCGGATACCGCAGCCTGTTATCCCCTGCTGGTAGAAACCTTTGCCCCGGCTGAAGGTGCGCTTGAGGGATGGCGCAGCCCCGCGCGCAACGGATATGACCGCACGCACGGGCGCTAGATATCGCGCAATTCAGCTGTCCGGGAACGCCGCCTGCAGCGCGATTTCGACCATGTCGCCAAAACTGCTTTCTCGGTCCGAGGAGGGCAGGGCTTCGCCGGTCAGCAGGTGGTCCGAGACTGTCAGTACCGCCAATGCGCGGCATTTGTGACGCGCGGCAAGGATGTAAAGCTCTGCCGCTTCCATCTCGACACCCAAAATACCGTGCCGAACCATTTGTTCGTTCAGGTCCGGGCGTTCGTCATAAAAGACATCGGATGAATAGATGCCGCCAACATGGGTTGGCGTACCTTTGGCTTGTGCAGCCAATGCTGCAGACTGCAAAAGACCCCAATCCGCGCAAGGGGCGAAGTTCATTTCTCTCATGATCCCGCGCGAAGGGGTGCTGAGTGTGGTCGACGTCATCGCCAGAATAACATCACGCACATTCACACTGTCTTGCATCCCGCCACATGACCCGATCCGGATCAGAGTTTTGGCGCCGTAGTCACGGATCAATTCGTTCACGTAGATCGACAGAGACGGCATCCCCATGCCACTACCCTGAATGGTAACACGATTTCCTTTCCAAGTGCCGGTGAACCCCAGCATGCCACGCACTTCGTTTACCATCTTTACGTCTTCAAGAAACGTTTCGGCCGCCCATTTTGCACGATACGGGTCGCCGGGCAAAAGAACGGTTTCGGCAATCTCGCCTTTTTGGGCTCCAATATGGATAGTCATTTTGCCACTTTCCCCCGATCAGATTTCCAGATCAGTAATATCGGCACCGGCTTTTATGGCGTCATGAACCCACTGCGGTTTGCGGCCCCGCCCGGTCCAGGTTTGCGACGGATTGTTCGGATTTTGATATTTCGCTTTAGATGATTTTACCGACTTAGTGCTGTCTCCTGACAATTCAGACAACGAAAACCCATATTCCGCCGCCGCCTTTTCGGCGGCTTTCAACGCTTCTTTTCGCTCACGCACTTCGGCGGTTTTTAGCGCCTTTTCGACCCGATTGCGCAATTCGAGCAGTTCTTTGCGCGACATTTTTTCAAGATCGATTGCCATAATCTTCTCCATTTCGGCTATTCCCCTACTTATTGCAGGGGAAATTGAATAAACCCGAACCTATCTATTCCCATTTTACCGGAAATAGAAATGGAGATTTCTGTAATATGATTTTCTATTCAGCCGCAATTTCCGTTGGGTCAACCAATGTGACGATATCGCCCATGATTGCATTCAATTCGAAATTTTTCGGCGTATAGATTTTCGATACACCCATGGAACGCAATTGATCCGCGTCCTCATCGGGGATGATCCCACCTACAATGACGGGAATATCGCTTAGCCCTGCTGCTTTCAGCCGCGTCATCACGTCCTTCACCAAAGGCAGGTGGCTGCCAGAGAGGATCGATAGACCAATCACATGCGCTTTGTCTTCTTGTGCCGCAGTTACGATTTCTTCGGGCGTAAGACGAATACCTTCGTAACTGATGTCCATGCCACAGTCGCGTGCGCGGAAGGCGATCTGTTCGGCTCCGTTCGAGTGTCCGTCCAGACCAGGTTTGCCAACAAGAAACTTCAGCCTGCGCCCCAGTCGGTCGCTTACCGCATCTACGGCTGCGCGCAGGTCTTCCAGTCCTTCGGTTTTGTTCGAAACAGATCCCGAGACGCCGGTTGGTCCACGATATGTACCGTAGGCCTTGCGCATTTCCTCGGCCCATTCGCCAGTTGTGATACCGGCCTTGGCCGCAGCGATTGAAGGTGCCATCACGTTGGCACCGGATCGCGCTGCTTCGCGCAATGCTTGTAGCGCCGCGGCCACTGCTGCGTCATCCCGATCCGCACGCCAGTCGTTCAAGCGCCCGATTTGTTCCTGTTCAACCGCCGGGTCGACGACCATGATGCCGCCATCCTCGGTCTGCAAAGGCGAGGCTTCGCCCTCGGTCCATTTGTTTACGCCAACGACGACGGTTTCATTGCGTTCAATACGGTTCAGGCGCTCGGCATTGGACTCGACCAGCCGCGATTTCATGTATTCGATCGAGGCTACTGCGCCGCCCATTGATTCGAGATTAGCCAATTCGGCTCGTGCGCCATTTTTAAGTTCTTCGACTTTGGCGTCGACAACCGGATTGCCGTCGAACAAATCGCCATATTCCAGCAGATCGGTTTCATAGGCGAGGATTTGTTGCATCCGCATCGACCATTGCTGATCCCAGGGACGAGGCAGGCCGAGCGCTTCGTTCCATGCAGGCAACTGCACCGCACGTGCGCGGGCACGTTTGGATAGCGTCACCGCAAGCATTTCAATCAGTATGCGATAAACGTTGTTTTCCGGCTGCTGTTCGGTCAGCCCCAGCGAGTTTACCTGAACGCCATAACGGAATCGGCGGAACTTGGGGTCTTCAATGCCATAGCGCTGCTGCAGAATTTCGTCCCAAAGATCCACAAAGGCGCGCATTTTGCACATTTCGGTGACAAACCGGATGCCCGCATTCACAAAAAACGAAATCCGCCCGCAGAGTGCCGGGAAGTCTTCAGCTGGAACGCGCGGGCGAAGTTCGTCCAGCACTGCAATGGCAGTCGCCAGAGCATAGGCCAGCTCTTGCTCAGGCGTCGCGCCTGCTTCTTGCAGGTGGTACGAACACACATTCATCGGGTTCCATTTGGGCACGTTATCGTAGCAATATTCGGCCACGTCCGCGATCATCTTCAGCGATGGCTTTGGTGGGCACACATAAGTGCCGCGGCTCAGGTATTCCTTGATCAGGTCGTTCTGGACGGTCCCCTGCAATTTCGAGACATCCGCGCCCTGTTCCTCGGCAACTGCGATATAAAGCGCCAAAAGCCAAGGAGCAGTCGCATTGATCGTCATCGAGGTATTCATCTGTTCCAGCGGAATTTGATCGAACAGAACCCGCATGTCCCCCAGATGGCAGATCGGAACCCCAACTTTTCCAACTTCGCCGCGCGCCAAAGTGTGATCGCTGTCATACCCTGTTTGGGTTGGCAGATCGAAGGCCACGGACAGGCCGGTCTGACCTTTGGCCAGGTTCGCACGATAAAGCGCATTTGACGCTTTGGCCGTTGAGTGACCGGCATATGTACGGATGAGCCAGGGGCGATCTTTCTGCAACTGCGTCATGGGTCGTGCCTCGCGGATCGGTGGGTAACAAAATTACGTTCTATGGTGGTAAATAGTAATTTTCAGTACATGTCAATTCGCTGCGTTGCGGCATCGACGGTTTCTGCAGATTGTGGGTGGTCGCGTTTGATGGCACTGTGCCCGAATGATGCAGACTGTGGAAATCCCGCTTTGGCTGTTTGTGCTGATCGTGCTGTTTGCCGCGGTCACATTTGCCTCGCATTTTTTGTTTCCGTCGGTGCGCTGGTTTTTCCGCCGCCGCCTTGAGCGCGCCGTCGCACGGTTGAACAAGCGCCTTCAGCGCCCGATCCAACCGTTCAAATTGGCGGGGCGGCATGACATGATTCAACGGCTTATCTATGACCCGCAGGTTAGCCGGGCGGTGCAGCAGCATGCCAAAGAAGAAGGTGTGCCTGACGCTGTTGCCTCAGAATTGGCACGGCGATATGCGCGCGAGATTGCGCCCTCATTCTCGACAGTGGCCTATTTCAGCATCGCGATCCGTTTTGCCCGCATGCTGAGCAACGCCTTTTACAAGGTGCAGTTGGGTTACGAGGACAAAGCCGCGCTGGACAATATCGATCCCGATGCGACGGTCGTTTATGTCATGAACCACCGCAGCAATATGGATTACGTACTGGTCACCTATCTGGCGGCAGACCATTCGACCTTATCCTATGCTGTGGGCGAGTGGGCCCGTGTCTGGCCACTAAGTCGATTGATTCGCGCGATGGGGGCTTATTTCATTCGCCGCAAGTCGGGTAGCGACCTATATCGACAGGTCCTTGCAAGCTATGTAAGACACGCGACCGAAGCGGGCGTGACGCAGGCCATGTTCCCTGAGGGCGGGCTGAGTCTGACTGGCAAACTGGGGCGCCCCAAGCTGGGATTGTTGAAGTATATCCTTGACGGAGTCGAACCGCAGGGGCGGGATGTGGTGTTTGTTCCGGTTGCTTTGAACTATGATCGGGTGCTTGAAGATACCGTATTAACAGCGGCAGCGAAGGATAGTGAACGCCGCTTCCGCGCGCGGATCGGGGTTATCACCCGCTGGTCGCTCAAGCAGATTTGGCGCAAGCTCGTCGGGCGCTACAAGAGATTCGGGATTGCCTCGGTGCGGTATGCGACACCGATTTCCCTGAAGGAATTTCGAGACGCGCACGAACGGGACCTAACAACCGATCTGGCCCGCGAGTTGATGCGCAGGATCGGCGCCGCAATTCCCTTTGTTCCAGTGCCTGCTGCGTGTCGGCTGGTTCAGGAAGAAGGTGAGATGTCAGAGCAGGAGTTGAAGGCGCGTTTGCTGACGTTGGGCGGCGACGCGGTTGCCCAGGATGATGGAGAGGCTGTTGACGATGCCATCAATCAGTTGGTCGAGCGACGGATTCTGCGTCGTGAGGCTGGAGTGTTGCGCCCATCAGGCGAGCGATCAGAGCTGCTTGCTTATTACGCGGCAGCATCAGAACCCGTTGTTCGGGCTGAGAATGATGCAAGTGCAGAAAGTATTTCTGCAACTGCTGGGTCATAAAATTACAAAATAGATACCAAAAACGGTTGCAATATTACTCAGGGGCTAATATTTCGTCTTTGGAAAGCCGCGATTCTGCGGCGCGGCAACAGTTGGAAAAAGGAGGCCAGCATGGCTTTGGATGTCGACAGCGGTATCGCGTCGTATGAGGCGCCGGAAAAGGACCTCTACGAGATGGGTGAAATCCCCCCGATGGGGTATGTTCCTAAGCAAATGTATGCCTGGGCCATCCGGAAAGAGCGCCACGGTGAGCCAGACACAGCGATGCAGTTGGAAGTCGTTGATGTCCCGAAGCTGGACAGCCACGAAGTGCTGGTTCTCGTTATGGCGGCGGGTGTAAACTACAACGGCGTCTGGGCATCGCTTGGCAAGCCGATCAGCCCGTTTGATGGCCACGGCCAACCCTTTCACATCGCAGGTTCAGATGCGTCGGGCATCGTCTGGGCGGTTGGTGACAAAGTGAAGCGCTGGAAAGTCGGCGATGAAGTCGTGATTCACTGCAACCAGGACGATGGCGATGACGAACACTGCAATGGTGGTGATCCGATGTATTCGCCCAGCCAGCGCATCTGGGGATATGAGACACCTGATGGCTCGTTCGCGCAGTTTACAAATGTTCAGGCACAGCAGCTGATGCCGCGTCCCAAGCACCTGACCTGGGAAGAAAGCGCCTGCTACACGCTGACCTTGGCAACAGCCTATCGGATGCTTTTTGGGCACGAGCCGCACGATCTGAAGCCGGGCCAGAACGTCCTGGTTTGGGGCGCATCGGGCGGTCTGGGCTCTTACGCGATACAGCTGATCAACACTGCGGGTGCCAATGCGATCGGCGTGATTTCGGATGAAAGCAAGCGTGAGTTTGTGATGGACCTTGGCGCCAAAGGCGTCATCAACCGCAAGGATTTCAACTGCTGGGGCCAGCTGCCCACGGTGAATACTCCGGAATATGCTGAATGGTTCAAAGAAGCCCGCAAGTTTGGCAAGGCCATCTGGGATATTACCGGCAAAGGTGTGAACGTCGACATGGTGTTCGAGCACCCCGGCGAAAGCACGTTCCCGGTGTCCACTTTTGTCGTGAAAAAGGGAGGTATGGTTGTGATCTGCGCCGGGACCACTGGCTACAATCTGACCTTCGACGTGCGTTACATGTGGATGCACCAGAAACGCTTGCAGGGCTCGCATTTTGCGCATCTCAAACAGGCCTCGGCTGCAAACCAGCTAATGGTCGAGCGCCGCTTGGATCCGTGCATGTCCGAAGTGTTCACTTGGCAGGATCTGCCTGAGGCGCACATGAAGATGATGCGCAACGAACACAAGCCGGGCAACATGTCGGTGCTGGTTCAGGCTCCGCATACAGGCATGCGCACCCTTGAAGAAGTATTGGCTGCCCGCGACTAACGGTCTCAGGCGAACAGCAGCTGCAACACCCGCAGGGCGCACACACGCCTTGCGGGTGTTCATCGTTTCTATCGATGATTATGTATTTTCAATGCTTTAAGAAATCGCCCCCCGCTATTTCTGGGGAGTAGAAAGCAGCGAGTAGGCCGAATTAGTCTGCACATGTTATGGTTGTGTTAACCCTTCGTTAACTATTTCGGGGACACCCTGATGGCGCAAAATGAGTGGATTTTGGACGTTCTGTCGGACCTCAACGCCTTTGCTGTGGCGAATGGGTTGAGCGCGCTGGCCGAGCAGCTTGACGACACAAGACTGATCGCCGCGGCCGAGATTGCGTCCTCAAAGGATGAGGCTTGCGCGCCCGCGAATGGGAAGAAAATTCGATTTGAGCCAGATCCTAGGGGATTTGGAAAGCACCAGCACGCTTGACGAGCTGACCAGCGTAGCAGTCCAGTTGCGGGACAAGCTGCAAATTGACCACATGACATATCATTGGGTTGATGGGGCCGGGGATCAATACGGGTTCACGACTTATTCGGATGCCTGGGATGAACGGTATCGAGACAGGAATTATCATCGTATTGATCCGGTTATTCTGGGTTGTTTTCAGCGATTTCACGCTGTGGACTGGAAACAGCTGAATTGGTCGGGCAAAGCAGTAAAGGCCTTCCTGCAGGACGCGCAGGAACATGGCGTCGGCAATCAGGGCTATTCGATCCCGCTGCGGGGGCCAGGCGGGCAATTCGCGCTGTTTACGGTCAACAACAGCTGCGATGACATCGCATGGCAGGCATTTGTCGAAACGTATGGCCGCGATCTCATATTGGTGGCGCATTTCCTCAATCGAAAAGCGCTGGAATTTGCAAAAGAACGGCAGCCGGACAACATGCGGGGGCTCTCGCCCCGCGAAATCGATGCAATGACATTGCTGGCGCTGGGGTATAGCCGAGCGCATGTGGCGCACTCGCTTTCCATTTCTGAGCATACGCTCAGGGCCTATATCGAAAGCGCACGATCAAAACTCGGTGCGCAAAATACGACTCATGCAATCGCCACTGCACTCAGTAGAGGATTAATAGTCGTTTAACGACCGTACGGTGGTCTCACCTTAAATTAACCACGTGTTCGTACCCCCTTTGTTCCAACTATGGACGATAAGGGGAACACGTCATGTTGCGTTATTTGTATGCCGATGAGCTGCATAAATTTCCGGAATTGGCCAGGGGGATGTTCAGGGATCGCGCGGATCAGTTCAAAACCCGCCTTGGCTGGGATGTCAAGGTTAATGAAAAGGGGGAAGAGCGGGATCAGTACGATGACCTGAACCCGCTCTATGTGATTTGGGAAGAGGCAGATGGCAGCCATGGCGGGTCCATGCGGATCCTACCGACGACCGGTCCGGTCATGGTGAACGACATATTCGGACATCTCACCGGGGGCAGTCCGATCCGAAGCCCACTAATCTGGGAGGTCACTCGCTTTTGCCTCTCGCGCAACGCCAGCGCTCATACCGCCGGGGCCATCATGCTGAGCGGCGGTGAGGTGATGGAAGGGTTTGGCCTGACCCACATAGCGGGCGTTTTTGATGCCCGCATGATCCGGATCTACCGTATGATCGGATCGTCTCCGGTGGTTTTGGGCACCGAAGGGAAAGGGCGCGATCAGATCTCGGTCGGCCTGTGGCCTTATTCAGCGGATGATTGCAACCGTGTAGCAGCCCGCGCAGGCATCCCGCGAGAGTTGTCGCGCCTGTGGTTCAAGACAGTATTTGGCCATGGCGCACAGCACCGGTTCGCTTTGTCGGCATAAGCATACGGAAAAACCAATCGGCATCTGGCAGCGCGCGGCGCGTCCCTGTAGGGTCGCGCCATGTCCTTGCCCCAAGTCACATTTTCCGAAGATCAGGCTGCCGCTTTTGACAACATTGCCGAGATGTTGCGAGGTGCCGGAGTAGACCTTGAAGACGACGCTCTGCTGAAACTGCCCGGCAACGGAAAGTCTGGTGTGATGGCTGTTATTGGCAAGGCTGGATCGGGCAAAACCCTGTTGCTGGCAGAGCTTTACGAAGCTTTGGCCGAGACGGGGGTCAACCTGATCTCGGGTGATTTCGAAAGCCGCAAATCCCGCGACAAGCGCAGCCTTGCGATCCTCGCGCCGACGAACAAGGCCGCCAGCGTATTGCGGCTGCGTGGGGTGCCCGCGACCACGATCCACCGTATCCTCTATACGCCTGTTTACGACCCTGAATACGAGCGGATCGCCGAATGGCTAGCGGGTAATGACGAACGGCCCGAGATCGAAGGGCTGACAGACGAAGCGCTGGACCGCGCAGCCGCGTTCTATGCCAACAACAAATCCATCCCCGGTGCGCTGGCCGCTGCTGGGTTGCGCGGTTCGGATTTCATCACCGGCTGGAAACGTCGGGAAGAGCCGCTGGATATCGGTTTTGTGGACGAAGCCTCGATGCTAGACGACCGGCAATTCGAGGATCTAAAGGAAATCTTTCCAACCTTGTTGCTATTTGGTGACCCGGCGCAGTTGGCGCCGGTCAATCAATCGGGCTCGATGGTGTTCGACGGGTTGCCAGAGCCGCGCAAACAAATCCTGCATCGAGTGCATCGGCAAACTGCGGACAACCCGATCCTAGACCTCGCCCATGCTCTGTCCGATCCGGTCATGGGGTTTGAGGATTTCGAACGTCTGATCGAGGACACTGCCCGAAAGGATGACCGCGTTGTCTGGGGACAGCGGGTAGAAGTTGATCTGATGGCGCGCAGCCCGGTTCTTGTCTGGCGCAATACGACCCGAATCCGGCTGATTCAGGCGTTCCGCACCGTACATGGCGCGCCGGAAACTGAACTACTGGAAGGGGAACCGTTGATTTGTGACGGCATTGAGCTGCCGTTGAAGCACCGCAAAAAGCGGCTGGACCTTGAGGCGCGCGGGCTGATCAAAGGCGCACAGGTCATCTATCTTGGCCCTGGTCGCAAGCCGGGTTTTTCGCGGTTGCATGTGATGGGGGCCGAAGACCCTCAGGTCTCGGCGGCGTCGATCGTGCAGATTGAAAAGCCCGATGAGGAGGAGCCGTTCATTCCCTATGCTGCCCGTATGGGGGCAACGTTCCTGCATGGTGCCGCTGTGACGATCCATAAGGCGCAAGGGTCGCAATGGGACACGGTTCAGGTCTTTGCGCCAGACATCTACGCAGCCGCCCGCATGGGCCGTACTGAGGCCGGGCAACCGTCGTGGAAGCGCTTAGCTTATGTGGCCATAACCCGCGCACAGGAGAGGCTAATCTGGGTAGTGCGGAACCGCTTGTCGAAACCGACCCACCCGTTGCGTGTGGATGACCTGCGTGCGGTTGCGGCACCATCCCTGACATTGGAGGCGGAAGAGACATGAAGACGATCATCGTGACCGGCGCAAGCTCGGGCATAGGCCGCGCCACCGCCGAGCTGTTTCTGTCTGAAGGATGGACTGTCGGGCTTCTGGCCCGCAGCGCTGACAAACTTCATGCTATAGCACAGCATAACGCCTCGGCGATCCCGCTGGTTGCCGATGTGACTGACCCGGATGCCGTTGCAAACGCCTTTACTGCATTCACCCGACAGACCGGGCGACTGGACGTGCTGTTCAACAATGCCGGGATTTTTGCCCCTGGTGGCACCATCGACGAGATCGCGCTTGAGGATTGGTACGGCTCGGTCAATGTGAACCTGAACGGCATGTTCCTGTGTGCACGGGCTGCATTTGCTGCGATGCGGGCTCAGGCGCCGCAGGGGGGGCGTATCATAAACAACGGTTCAATCGCTGCTCATGTGCCGCGCCCGAACTCGGTGCATTATTCTGCGACGAAACACGCGATTACCGGTCTGACGCGCAGCCTGTCTCTGGACGGGCGGAGTTTTGGAATTGCCTGTGGTCAGATCGACATCGGAAATGCGCGCACCCCGATGGTGCAAGGGCTGGTCGATGAGGCACTTGCCGAAGGCCGCGATCCTGATCCCACCATGGATGTCGGGGATGCCGCCCGCTCGGTACTGCATATGGCCGAACTGCCGCTTGAGGCGAATGTGCAGTTCATGACCGTTATGGCCACGACCATGCCCTATATCGGTCGCGGGTGACGATCAGTTCTCGCGCAGTAGGCGGAAGGCTGTCGAAGCGCCCCAACCGGCGGCAATCGCGATGGCCAGTGACATGAGCCCGTACCAAATGGGTTGTTCACGCGACATCGCGTACAAGAATCGCTCAAGCCCGACTTTGCGTACTCCGATCGAGGTTTCAAAGGTCGAGACCACCTTTCCGTCTCGTGTCAGGAAGATACGGGCGCTGTAGTCGCCTTCGGTCAGGTCCGACGGCATGTCGATTGATGTGCGGAACAACGTCTGTTCGTCCACAGCCACTGTGTTTTCCCGGATCGAGTACAGCCCTTCATCTTCGCGGATGCGGATGACCGCCTCGGAAAAATCCTGTGCGCCCTGAATGCTCATGTCCGCACCGACCGACCGGATGGCACGCTCGATCGAAACCTTATAGCGTAGGTCTTCGGTCTGGGTCAGAACCTCGGAAAACGGGGCGCTGGTGGCAACGGCGTAGAAGCTTGGTGCCAGATCAACAACAAGGCTGTCGGTGTTCACCCAGATACCGAACCGTTTCTCTTTGCGGCGTACGGTGACAGGTTCGGATGGGCCGACCACCGATACGATGACCTCAAGCGGTGGACCGTCCGGGATTGGGGCTTCGCGCTTTACCGCGCCGAAAACCAGTATTTCGGACCCGTCAAAATTGGCGGTAATCGACACCCGATCCTGACTTAGGCCCAGAACAACCTGTTCTTCGGCAGCGTAGGCTGGCATGTAGATCAGACAAAGAAGAGCAATCAGACGCAGCATCTTAGTGCCCTCCCGCATCGCCAAGCGAATACAACTCGGCGGGTTGAAGAAGAAGATCAAGCGCCAGCTTGCCGCAGACAACAAGTACCAAAGCCGCCAACAAAACGCGCAGTTGTTCTGCCGGCATTCGGGCGCCTATGACTGTTCCGATTTGGGCGCCAACTACGCCACCGACGAGCAGAAGAACCGCCAACACGACATCAACGGTATAGTTGGTGGTGGCGTGCAGCATCGTGGTGAAGGCGGTTACAAAGATGATCTGAAACAGCGAAGTTCCGACAACAACCTTGGTCGGCATGCCCAATAGATAGATCATCGCGGGCACCATGATAAACCCGCCGCCGACACCCATGATAGCAGACAGGACACCGACAAACAGGCCTACGACAAGCGGTGGAATGACCGAGATGTACAGGCCCGACGTCCGAAACCGCATCTTGAACGGCATGGCGTGCACCCAACCGCGCTGGCGTCGTTTCGGAGGCGGCGTGCCGCCTTTCCGCGTTTTTCTAATCGCGTTCAGGCTTTCGACAAACATCAGACTGCCGATGATGCCCAGAAATACGACATAGCAAAGTTTGACCAGCAGATCGACCTGACCGAGGCTCTTGAGATAGTTGAAGACAACAACACCCAACGCAGCGCCTGTCAGCCCTCCGACCAAAAGGACTGTACCCATTTTAAGGTCCACGGTTCGGCGCCTGAAATGCGCCAGCACCCCAGAAAATGATGAAGCAACAATCTGGTTTGCCTCGGTTGCGACCGCAACCGCAGGCGGAATGCCGATGAAGAACAGCAGTGGAGTCATCAAAAACCCACCGCCAACGCCAAACATTCCAGACAGAATGCCCACCATTCCACCCAGTCCAAACAGTAGAAACGCGTTTACGGATACTTCGGCAATCGGGAGGTAAATCTGCATGGCTTCTTCTAGACAGGAGAGGCCGTACCACGCGGTGTGGCAAAGCCATTGGTAACATAAATCTCAACAGACGAAGCGCGCGTGCCAGGTGGGGCCATCTAGTTGTTTCCGTGGCTCAACCTGAAAATAGTCGATAGCATGGCTGCGGAACTGATGCGGGACACGTCCATACCCCCTTAGAGCGGTTGCGGCATACAAAATCAACTCTGTATGCCGCTTTGCAGCAAACAGGACTGAGGGGCAGTCCTGAACTGGCTCTATCAGCGTTCCTTTACATATGGTTCGCCGCCTGCGCGTGGCGGTATGGCCTTGCCGACGAACCCGGCAAGAATCACCACGGTCAGGATATAGGGCAGAGCGTCCATGACCTGCACCGGGATCACGACCCCGCCCAAATCGATGTTCTGGAACCGCAAGGCAATGGCCTGCAACAGCCCGAACAAGAGGCATGCCCACATCGCGTGCCACGGACGCCATTTTGCAAAGATCAGAGCAGCCAGTGCGATAAATCCGCGCCCAGCGGTCATCTCTTTCACAAAGCCTGCTTGCAGCGCGGTGGCCAGGTAGGCACCTGCGATGCCGCAAAGTACGCCGCAAATCGCAACCGCTGCGTAGCGGAGACCTACAACCGAAACTCCAGCAGTATCCACCGCCGCAGGATTCTCTCCGACCGCACGCAGACGCAGCCCGAACCGGGTGCGGAACAGAATCCACCAAGTCAGTGGCACCATAAGGAAAGCCACGTACACCAGAATGGAATGGCCAGACAGAAGCTCGGAATAGGCCATATGCAGGGGATTGGTTTCAGACATCAGCTCGGAAACCGGACGGCCTGTCAGTTCGGCGTCAGCCGGACCGATCGCATAAGGGAATTCTGCAGATTCAAACCGCCCTTCACCGAACAATGATGGCGTACGACCACCCTGCTTGAACCAGCTTTGGGCGACAAGAACGGTCATACCTGAAGCGAGAAAGTTGATCGCAACCCCCGAGATCAGCTGATTGCCCCGGAACGTGATCGACGCAAACCCGTGTAGCGCCGAAAGGACCAGAGATGCCGCGATCCCGGCCAGCAATCCCAGCCACACCGAACCGGTTACGGCAGCGACGGCAGCCGAGAAGAATGCTGACATCAGCATCTTGCCTTCAAGGCCGATGTCGAAGATGCCCGCGCGCTCGGAGTATAGTCCGGCCAGGCAGGCAAGCAGCAAAGGCGTAGCCAGTCGGATGGTCGAATCCAGAACCTGGATGAGTGTCAGGAAGAAATCCATCAGGCCGACCCCTTCCGAAGCGCCATGAACAGCTTTTCAAGCGGCATGCGCACCATGTTGTCCAGTGCTCCGGTAAACAGAATGACCAGCGCTTGGATGACCACGATCAGTTCGCGCGGAATCGATGTCCAAAGCGCCAGTTCGGCCCCGCCCTGATACAGAAACCCAAACAGAATAGCGGCTAGAAATACCCCGAATGGATGCGACCGACCCATCAGTGCCACGGCAATTCCAATGAAACCCGCGCCTTCGGTTGCGTTCAGCACCAACCGCTCGGCTTCGCCCATCACGTTGTTGACTGCCATCAGGCCCGCCAGAGCGCCCGAGATCAGCATGGCAATAATCGTGATGCGTACAGGCGAGATACCGGCGTAGACGGCACCGGTTTCCGAATGACCGTAGGCGCGGATTTCATAGCCCAGCCGAGTTCGCCAGATCAGCGCCCAGACAACAAAACACGCAAGGATTGCGACGAAGAACGAGATGTTGGCAGGCGCACCTCGGAAAACGATGTTTTCGGCGCTCGAGAACATCGACTGGAAAGTCGGGAGATGCACTGCCTCGGGGAAACGAGCCGTTGCTGGATCTTGCGACCCTTGCGGGCGCATGACGTTGACCAGCATGTAATTCAGGAAAGCGGCAGCGATGAAATTGAACATGATCGTGGTGATCACGATATGGCTGCCCCGCTTCGCCTGCAGATAGGCCGGGATCGCGGCCCAGGCTGCACCGAAGATCATCGAAGCAGCACAGGCGGCCAGCAAAGCTATTGTCCAATGCGGCCAAGGAACCGATAGGCAGACGATGGCAACGCCCAGTCCGCCCAGCATGGCCTGACCCTCGCCGCCGATGTTGAACAAGCGCGCGTGAAAGGCAACTGCAACCGCGAGCCCGGTGAAGATGAAGTTCGTTGCGTAATAAAGTGTATAGCCCCAGCCGTAGGTTGACCCTAGGGCCCCAGTGACCATCAGATTTACCGCCTCAAGCGGATCTTCCCCGATGGCCAGGATCACGATTGCCGAAAGGATTGTGGCTAGAAGCAGACTGATTAGCGGGATCAGTACCACATCGGCCCATTTGGGCATTTTTTCCATGGTTCAGGCGGCCTCTCCTGCAACACCGGCCATCAGCAGGCCTAGTTCTTTTTCATCCGTCTCGGCGGGCAGACGCTCGCCCATGATATGTCCGTCAAACATGACCGCGATCCGGTCCGAGAGTGAGAAGATCTCTTCCAGCTCGACCGAGACCAGCAAGATTGCTTTGCCCTGATCCCTCAAGGCGACGATCTGTTTGTGAATGAACTCGATGGCACCGATATCCACGCCGCGTGTGGGCTGACCCACCAGCAGCAGATCGGGATTGCGTTCGATTTCTCGTGCAACGACGATTTTCTGTTGATTGCCGCCCGAGAAGCTTTTTGCCGTCAGCCAGCCATTGGGCGGGCGCACATCGAACTTCTCGATCTTGGCTTCGGTGTCGGCACGCAGGGCAGCGTTGTCCATGAACAGCCCGCGTTTGTAAGCAGGGTCGCGGTGGTAGCCGAACGCCACGTTCTCCCACGCGTGAAAATCCATGATCAGACCTTCGCGCTGCCGATCCTCGGGGACATGAGCGATATGTCGGGCGCGCCGCGCTTGCCCGTCCGATCCGGGGCCGTGCAACGCCAGAGGTTCGCCGTTCAGTTTGATCGAGCCTACCCCGGGTCGCATACCACCCAAAACTTCAAGCAGCTCGGACTGCCCGTTGCCAGCAACGCCCGCGATGCCAACGATCTCACCTGCGCGAACGGTTAGGTCGATGCCTTTGACACGCTCGACACCGGCCGAATCGGTGACACTGAGGTTTTCGATTTCCAGAACCGGTTTGCCCGGCTGTGCAGGCACCTTATCAACCTGTAGCAAGACCTTGCGACCAACCATCAATTCGGCCAGGGCCTGCGGATTGGTGTCAGCTGTTTTTACGGTGGCGGTCATCTCACCACGGCGCATAACCGAAACCGTATCGGTGTTCTCCATGATTTCGCGCAGCTTGTGCGTGATCACGATGATTGTTTTACCCTCGGACCGCAGCCGGTCGAGAATGCGAAACAGCTGGTCCGCCTCGGCAGGGGTAAGAACGCCCGTGGGTTCGTCCAGAATCAGAATTTCGGCCTTGCGGTAGAGCGCCTTGAGAATCTCAACCCGCTGCTGCATGCCCACACCGATCTCATCGATGCGTTTGTCAGGGTCGACGAACAGTTCGTATTCTTCTTCTAGGTCTTTCAGCTCTTTCCGGGCTTTCGCCAGCGACGGAGCCAACAGCCCACCGTCTTCCGCACCCAGAACGATGTTTTCCAGAACGGTGAAATTCTCGACCAGTTTGAAATGCTGAAACACCATCCCGATGCCCGAGGCGATCGCCGCCTGGCTGTCAGGGATGTCGGTCTTGGTACCGTTGATCCAGATTTCGCCTTTGTCGGCTTTGTAAAATCCGTAGAGGATGCTCATCAGCGTGGATTTGCCCGCTCCGTTTTCACCGATGATCCCGTGGATCGCTCCGCGGGCGACGCTGATGGAAATATCTTTATTAGCCTGAACCGGCCCAAAGGCTTTGGAAATCCCTTTGAGTTCAATGGCGGGGACGGTCATATCTTGTCCTTGGGTTGCCGAAAGGGCCGCATGCGGCAGAGTGGTGCAGGGCGGAGGCCATGGCCCCCGCCCCCAGTTACATCAGAACTGCAGTGCAGGGCAGCTGTCGTTCTCGTAGTAGCTGACAACGCTTACGTTGCCATCGATGATGTCGCGACGGGCACTTTCAATGGCCGAGCTCATTTCTTCGCTCACCAGTTCCGCGTTGTTTTCATCCATCGCAACGCCAACGCCATCTTGTGCAAGACCCATGGTGTAAACACCGGTCTGGACGTCTTCGCCAGCTTTCATGGCGTCATATACAGCAACGTCCACACGCTTGAGCATCGAGGTCAGGACCTTGCCCGGGTGCAGGTGGTTCTGGTTGCTATCGACACCGATTGACAGGATGCCTTCGTCGGCTGCGGTTTGCAGAACGCCAACACCGGTACCGCCCGCAGCGGCGTAAATCACGTCAGCACCCTGGCTGATCTGTGCTTTGGTCAACTCCGAGCCCTTCACCGGGTCGTTCCATGCTGCAGGGGTGGTGCCTGTCATATTAGCAACAACGTTGATGTCCGGGTTCACGGACTTCGCGCCTTGTGCATAACCACAACCAAAGTGACGGATCAGAGGGATATCCATACCACCGATAAAGCCCACTGTGCCGGATTGTGACGCCATCGCCGCCATCATGCCGACCAGGTATGATCCTTCATGTTCGGCAAATCCTATCTGGCGAATGTTCGGGGCTTCCAGCCAGGTCACGTCGACCGCAACGAATTTGGTATCCGGATAGTCACCTGCCACTGCAGCCAATGGATCGGCCATGGCGAAGCCCATTGTGATAATCGGGTTTGCGCCCGCTTCGGCAAAGCGGCGAAGCGCTTGTTCGCGTTGCGCTTCCGACTGAAGCTCGATCTCGCGATAGCTTTTGCCGGTCTGTTCCGCCCAACGCTGAGCGCCATTATGCGCGGCTTCGTTGAACGATTTGTCGAACTTGCCACCCAGATCAAAGATAAGGGCCGGTTCTGCCATAGCAGCACCTGCTGTTAGTGCAACCGCAGCGGCTGCGCCCATCAAGGATTTCATAAATGTCATTTGTTACTCCCGTTGGCTGTTATCGGTCCGGGGCTTAATCGCCCGGTACCCACTCAGAGCGAGCATACCTGTTGTGATGGCGGGAATTGAAGCTGTTTGCAACAGCTTCGGTCAACACATTTTTGACCATATGGTCTAAAAAAGCGAATATTTTTCGCTCAGGGGGCGTTCCATGACGATCGCATCGGCGTTTAGGCCACTTTTGCGATGATAATAGGCTGCGCGATTGCCGCATGGCGTGTATCCGCAGGTTTGGTACAGAGAGATCGCCGAATGGTTATCTGAGGCAACGTCCAGAAATGCACGCATTGCACCGAGTTCTCGTGCCTTGGCGTGCCAGTCTGCCATGATGCGCCGCGCCAGCCCGCGTCTTTGATAGTTTGGGTGTGTCGCGATGGTCAGCAGCTCGGCCTCTTCGCCGATCACTTGAATGAGGGCGAAAGACCGTTTGTCGCCAACAACATGGGTAAAGCGATTGGCGATCAGATTGCTGAATTCTTCAGCGCTCCACGGACGTGACTGTGTGAAGGCTGCGGCGTGGGTTTCTGCCATGTCCTGTGGTGTCATTCGTCCAAAAGCACCGGTGGTACATCGCTGGAAGGGGCCGCATCTGCAGGGCGGACATAAAGCGGAGCAGGTGGCGCTTGAACTGTCGTCCAACGACCAGCAGCCACCTGGGCGATCGCACGGGCCTGCTGTTCTGGGTCCTCGCAGAAATACAAGGGACCAATATCGTCAGCGGCATGACGTAAGGTTAGGTAAGGCGCGCGCCCCTTAGGCTGCACATAAACCTGATCGCGCGGTGCAGCTATCGCCGGGAGATGCCCGTCGGGCGCAATTTTCGCAACTGCATCAAACCCCGACACCCCAACCGCCGGCACACCAAGCCCAAGCGCCAACCCGCGCGCTGCGGATACCGAGATTCGGATGCCGGTGAAATTCCCGGGGCCGATTCCGACGCCGATCGCGTCAAGGTGCCGCCATGTGCAATTGTTCCGGGTCAGGATTTCTTCAAGCAAGGGCATCAACCGTTCCGCCTGCCCACGAGTCATCGCCTCGGCGTGCGATGCGATAATCTTGCCCCCTCGCAGCAAAGCGGCCGCGCAATGCGCGGCCGATGTATCGAATGCCAAAATCGTCGGATCAGACGGCAACAGGGCGAACCTCGGTCACTTCGGGGATGTAGTGACGCAACAGGTTCTCGATCCCCATTTTCAGCGTTAGGGTCGAGGACGGACAGCCCGCGCAGGCTCCCTGCATGTGCAGATAAACAACGCCGCGGTCGAAGCCGTGGAAGGTGATGTCACCGCCGTCCTGAGCCACAGCAGGACGCACGCGGCTATCCAGCAGATCTTTGATCTGGTTGACAATCTCTGCATCTTCACCGGTGTGTTCAGCGTGGCCCGAGGCGGTCTCTGCACCTGCGCCCATAACCGGTTGGCCGGACTGGTAATGCTCCATCACAGCACCGAGAATTGCGGGCTTGATGTGATCCCACTGCACGTCATCAGATTTGGTTACCGTGACAAAATCGTTGCCGAAGAACACGCCTGTTACGCCGTTTACACCGAATATGCGTTTGGCGAGCGGTGATTTTTCTGCAGCGTCGGCGCTTGGAAAATCAGCGGTGCCTGCTTCCAGAACCGTCTGGCCGGGTAGGAATTTTAGTGTGGCCGGGTTGGGTGTGGATTCGGTTTGAATGAACATGGCGCGGCTCCGTCTAAGATGCACCTGATATGCGCGTCCGTGCGGGGGAAGTCAAGATTTGGAACCGTTCTAAATTGTGGCGGCGTAAGAAATCGCATCATCCAGACGATCATCACCCCAGAACAGCTCGTCCCCAATAACGAAACTCGGCGCACCAAAGATGTGTTTAGCCTTGGCCTGAGTAACTTGCTCGAACAAGGCAGCCTTGATCGCGGGGTCGCTTATCCGATCCATCAGATCAGTCGAAACGCCAGATTTGGTAAGGCACTCAACCAGAACCGCCGGATTCGATATATCACGACCGGAACCAAACTGCGCAGAATAGACAGTGCGTACAAAGGCTGCCCGTTGATCAGCTGGTTCGATCGCCAGCGCTAGCCTTGCTGCTTTCAAGCTGTTTTGCGGAAATGGCTCAGGCCGCCGAAAAGGTAAATCGCGCGCGGCGCAAAGCCGTTCCATGTCTCGCCACATGTACCGACCTTTTGCTGGGTAGAGGTTGAACGGCGAGTTGTTCCATCCCTGTTCAGCAAAGATCGGCCCCAGAAGGAATGGGTGCCATTCTACGGCAACTCCATATTCCGAAGCCGCCTGCTGAATACGCATCGCGCTGAGATAAGAATAGGTCGATGCGAAGTCGAACCAGAACTGCAGCTTCGCGGACATAAATTCACCTCAGGTGATGGCTTCCAGCTTCTCTTTGCTCAGATCGCCGGGCACGATAGTAATAGGAATGGGCAAGCTTCCAGAGTTCCGGGTCAGTTGTGTCACCAACGGTCCGGGGCCTTTTTTGTCAGTACCTGCACCCAGAACCAATACGCCGATCTCGGGATCGGATTGGACATGTTCAATGATTTCGGCCACCGGATCGCCTTCACGGATTGCCAATTCGGGCTCGACACCCTGTTTGTCGCGCATCCATTTGGCGAACACCTCGAAATGGGCGTGAATACGTTCACGCGCTTCTTCGCGCATCACCTCGGCAACACCGATCCAGTGGTTGAATTCGTCCGGTGGAATTACCGAAAGAACCGTAACCCCGCCGCCAGTATGTGCCGCACGCATAGCGGCAAAGCGCATGGCGTTCAGGCATTCACGGCTGTCGTCCAGAACGACTAGGAACTTGCGCATGTTTGTCCTCGTTTGTTTTCGGGATCATGCCCCACAGGGTAAGCAGTGGCAACTGAAACAGAAAGGGAGCAGATCAGCAATTGCTTGCAGCCCAATCCCAGTACATCTCGCGTGTGCGACGGGCGATTGGGCCCACCTGATACTGGGTGTCATCCAGCGCGGTGATTGGCGTCACTTTGCTCATGTTACCGCTCATGAACACTTCGTCCGCGTCGTGAAAGTCATCGAAACTCAGCACGGTTTCATGCACGGTTACCCCGTCGGCGCGCAGGTTTTTAATATGCCGCGCGCGTGTAATCCCGGCCAAGAATGTCCCATTGGGGATTGGAGTAAAAACCTCACCATCGCGCGCCATGAAGATATTTGCGGTCGCAGTCTCGGCCACATGCCCCATCGCGTCGGCCACAAGGGCGTTCGAAAAGCCCTTGCTGCGTGCCTCCTGCAACATCCGGGCATTGTTCGGATACAGGCACCCTGCCTTTGCATTGACCACAGCGGATTCCAGGACAGGACGGCGGAACCGAGTGGTTGTCAGCGTCGCCGAGGCGGTTTCGGGTGCCATTGGGATTTCTTCAAGACAGATGGCAAAGCCAGTGCTGTTTTCCTGAGGGACGATGGCGGTGTGATCCCCGTCGATGCCCCAATACATGGGGCGAATGTAAACGGCGGTGTCTGGTGCGTAACTCTGTAACCCTTCGTAAACCAGATCGACCATCTGTTCGGTTGTTACAGAAGGTGTCAGCATCAGCGCCTCGGCTGAACGGTTCACGCGGGCACAATGGGCATCCAGATCCGGGGTCATTCCATCAAAGTACCGGGCACCGTCAAACACCGATGAGCCCAGCCATGCGCCATGGTCAGCAGCGCGCATGATCGGTGCGTCCCCGTCATGCCATTGGGCGTTGAAATAGGTGCGGATGTTTTTGCCGACTGCCATTGCGCCCTCCCTCAAGCTTCGGGGAAACCTAGGTTGGGGCTGACGCAAGGTCCAGCAGATTATCCGTGATGCTGGGGCAGCGCTTCGCGTTTGACCATTGTGCGCAAAGCGAAGTTTGATCGTAGGTTTCGAATGCCCGAAATTTTCATAAGCCGGTTTTCCAGAAATGCATCAAACGCATTGAGGTCTTTGGCAACCACGCGCAGCAGAATGTCGCGTGATCCGGTCATGAGGTAGCATTCCATCACCTCGTCGCAGCGACGAATGGCCTTTTCGAAGGAATCGATGGCGTTGCGATCCTGTTTCTCCAACTCGACAGACACAAAGATTGTGACGCCGAATCCAAGCCGCTCGGGGTCGACCTGTGCGGCGTAGCCGGTGATAATCCCGTCCCGCTGCAGCCGATCCAAACGCCGTGCGCAGGGTGTCGGGGACAGCCCGACATGCTCCGCCAAATCAATGACAGTCATACGGCCATCGTTTTGAAGGGCGCGGACTATCTTGGAATCGATATCATCCATGGCGAAAAACTCCACAAAAGTTTTCAATTTTAGATGTTAGCACCAAAAATTTCCCTAATATAGTGACAAAAGGGTGAAAATCACTCGACGATAGGTGGCAAACTCTCGGAAGCATTCCGGAGGAGAAGAATGGACATCACCATCGTAGACGCGCCAGAGCACGAGCGCGTGGTTGAATTCAAAGATAACTCACTTGGTCTATTGGGCTACATCGCGATCCACTCAACGCAACGTGGCCCCGCTGCGGGCGGTGTGCGCATGCGCCCTTATGGCCACCCAGCCGAGGCCCTGGACGATGCTTTGCGACTGGCAAGGGGCATGACGTTCAAGAACGCCGCGGCAGATCTGCCGCTCGGGGGAGGCAAGGCTGTCATTATCGGGGATCCTCATGAGGATAAATCACCTGAACTTTTGCAGGCCTTTGGGCGCGTGATTCAAGGTTTGAACGGTCTGTACTGGACGGCAGAAGATATGGGTATGACGCCTGCAGATATGGCGCATATCGGGTCTGAAACCGAATTTGTGGCTGGGCTGGCGGAAGGTGAGTTCGCCAGCGGTGATCCGTCTCCGATAACGGCGCGCGGGATATTCAATGCTATCCGGGTGACAGCGCAGCACCGGTTCAGGCTTTCTGGCCTTAAAGGCCAGACGGTATCGGTTCAGGGCCTTGGCCATGTAGGCGAGCATTTGTGCCAGTTGTTGCACGATTCTGGTACGCAGTTAATCGTAACTGACATCGACACCCGGCAAGCGGCCCGCGTGGCCGAACGGTTTGCGGCACGGGTCGTTGCACCCGATGCGATCTACGGCGTTGAAGCGGATATCTTTGCGCCTTGTGCGATCGGCGGCATCCTGAACGAAACGAGTATTCCATTACTGAAAGTCGGCGCTGTGGCCGGAGGGGCAAATAATCAGTTGTCCAGCGATCGAGACGCGCAGTTGCTCCACGAGCGTGGCATTCTTTACGCCCCTGACTTCGTCGCCAATGGCGGTGGTATCGTGAATGTGGCGACGGAAATCCTCCGTGTCGCAGAGCGTGAAGCTTGGGTCGCCGGTAGGTTGCAGGCGCTGGAGCAGACGATGGATCGCATCCTGACACGGGCCAAAGCCGAAGCGGTCAGCCCGCACGAAGTTGCGGAATCCATCGTGCACGAGATGCTGAGCCTGCAGGCGGCATAAGAGCCGACGGAACGAAAAACGCCGCCCGAGAAAGGGCGGCGTTCTTTTTGGATTGCGATCGCGTGGTCAGGACTTGCCCGCACCGACCATCCCTACAATCTCGTAGGTCTGCTGCAGAATCGGGGCCGCGATTGCACGTGCCCGTTCAGCACCTCGGGCGAGAATCTGATCAATCTCGGCCTCTTCGCCCATCAGGCGCGCCATTTCGGTTGAAATGGGCGAGAGTTTCGAGACCGCAAGTTCTGCCAACAATGGCTTGAACTCACCGAATTGCTTCCCGCCGACCTCAGCCAGCACTTGTGCGGCCGTCTGGTCGCTAAGCGCGGCATAGATATTCACCAGATTGCGCGCCTCGGGACGGTCTTCAAGGCCATCGACCTCCGATGGCAAAGCGTCCGGATCGGTCTTGGCTTTACGGATCTTCTTGGCGATGGCGTCGGCATCATCGGTCATGTTGATCCGCGTCATATCAGACGGGTCTGACGACGACATCTTCCGGGACCCGTCACGCAGGTTCATCACACGGGGCGCAGGCCCACCGATGACCGGTTCGGTTACCGGAAAGAAATCGACGCCATAGTCATGGTTGAACTTGATTGCGATGTCGCGCGTCAGTTCCAGATGTTGCTTCTGGTCTTCACCAACAGGCACATGGGTCGCGTGATAGACCAGAATGTCTGCCGCCATCAGGGCAGGATAGGCGAACAGACCCAGCGAAGCATTCTGCGCATTCTTACCGGCCTTGTCCTTGAACTGTGTCATTCGCTGCATCCAGCCGATACGGGCGATGCAGTTGAAGATCCATGCCAGCTGTGTGTGCTCGGGCACCTGGCTCTGATTGAACAGGATGGATTTCTCGGGATCCAGACCAGCGGCAATGAACCCCGCGCAAACTTCGCGGGTCTTTTCACGCAGACGATCCGGATCTTGCCAGACAGTAATCGCGTGGAGGTCGACCATGCAGTAGACGGTCTCGTATTCCGGCCCCTGCATATCCACGAAACGTTTAAGTGCACCCAGGTAATTACCCAAGTGCAGGTTTCCTGAAGGCTGGATGCCGGAAAACACGCGCGGCGTGAATTGGGTCTCGGTCATCGAAGGAAACTCCTGTCTGGAAAAATCAGCCCCCGTCGCTTACCCATGAGGCCAAGGGACGTCAACAGCCGCGAAAGGCCAGCCCAATGAGCAGTGAGCATTATACACCGCCCGTGAACCCTCTGCCGCCGGTCGTGGTGGCGCTGGTTCTGTTCATCATCGGGATTGAACTGATCTTCTTGCTTGGCAGCAGGGGCTTGGTCGGTGGGCCAACCGCCGTTGGTTGGCGGCTGGATGCGCTGCAGCAATATACGTTTTCGCCCGATATCTTCGATTGGATGGTTCAGAACGGGCGCTGGCCGTTCGAACATGCGATCCGCTTTGTCACCTATCCCTTTGTTCAGGCCAATTTCACGCAAGCAGTGTTTGTCTGCGTGTTTGTGCTGGCGATGGGTAAGATGGTTGCCGAGGTCTTTGGCAGTGTCGCCATGCTGATCATTTTCGTGCTGTCTGGCGTAGGCGGAGCGCTGGCCTACGCGGTGCTGCTGAACCCGCCTTATCCTCTGGTTGGCGGGTTTCCTCCGGTTTACGGGCTGATCGGCGCGTTCACTTGGCTGCTGTGGCGCAAGCTTTCTCTGGTGGGTGAAAACCAATCGCGCGCATTCAGCCTGATCGCGGTTCTTATGGGCATTCAGTTGCTGTTCGGTCTGATCTTCGGTGGGACCTCGGATTGGGTCGCCGATCTGGGCGGTTTTGCCACCGGTTTTGGTTTGTCTTTCTTTCTGGCTCCGGGTGGCTGGGCACGCATCCTCAGCAAAACGCGACGCGATTGATGCGCATTAGCTTCGGCGCAGCGCTGTGCGGAACTCCGAAATCCGGAAGGCGCCAAAGATGTGCCCCAACAGGAAGTAGGCCACCGCCGCAGTTACAATGAGCACGAGCAGCGCAAGGTAACGCCAGCCTGGTACTTCGAACGTCCAGCCGAAGAGGTTAATGGCCGCAATCAACACCACCCCCATGCCAGCCGATGCCGCCACGACCCGCCAGATCCGCTGTTTGAACCGGTCATCAAATCGGGCTTCGTCGCCCATTCTGCGCGCGCCGATTGCAAGCAGCGCAACCATGGCCCAGCCAGCAGTCGACGCTGCGATTGCGGGCGCAATCCACCCGAAAATGGGATAAAGCCCAAAGGCAAGCCCGGCATTCACCACCATTGCAACCACAGCGTATCGAAACGGTGATTTGGTATCCTCGCGGGCGAAGAACAACGGTTGCAGCAGCTTCTGCAGCATGAATGCGGGCAGCCCGATACCATAGATGGCCACGGCCAAGGCGGTCGCCGCTGTATCTTCGGCGCTGAACTGGCCGCGTTGGAACAGGACCGAGACCAACGGGCCGGGGATGATCATAAAGGCAACCGTTGAAGGCAAGGTCAGAAGCAGAGTAAACTCTCCGGCTCTTGAAAAGGCGTTGCGTGCTCCATCTTTGTCGTCTGCGCGCAGGCGGCGCGACAGGTCGGGTAACAGCACGATGCCGACGGCAATGCCAACCACTCCGAGCGGCAGTTGATACAAACGATCTGCGGCAAACAACCAACTGACTGCCTTTTCGGTTTTTGATGCCACAAGCTGTCCGACTACAAGATTGACTTGCGTTACGCCCATGGCCAGCGCCGCAGGAACCGCGATCCGCACCATGCGGCGCATTTCCGGGCTGAGCTTTGGCCGACCGAGCCGAATGCGAATTCCGGCGCGTTCAGTCGCAATCCAGACAAGCGCCAATTGCGCGATGCCTGCGACTGGGATGACCGCGATGAGCCAGCGTACGATTTCTCCACCAGATATCGCGCCAAAGATTAACGCGGAGCAGGCGAATATGTTCAGCAGCACAGGAGCGGCGGCTGCAGCGGCGAAGCGTCCGGTTGCGTTCAATACTCCGGAAAACAGCGCAGCGAGGGACATAAACAGGATGTAGGGGAACACGACGTAACCATAATCCACCGCCAGATCGAAGCGTTCATCACCATAGAATCCTTCGGCGGTTATCCAAACCAACGCGGGCATGAAGACCATCGCCAGACCGACTAGCGCCAACACCGCCACCGCCAACAGGTTAAACGCATCCTGTGCGAAACCTTCGGCGTCTTCGCCGCCTTCAAGGCGTTTTGAAAACATTGGAACAAAGGCTGCGTTGAATGCGCCCTCGGCAAAGAAGCGGCGGAACATATTGGGTAGTCGGAAGGCTGCGACGAAAGCGTCCATCACCGGTCCGGGCCCGATATAAGCGGTCAGCAGGATTTCCCGCAAAAAGCCCAGAATGCGGCTTGCCAAGGTCCAGAACCCAACGGTGAAAAAGCCCGAAATCAGGCGGATCGGCTTCATGATGCGGCCCGCTCGGCACCTTCGGTGATGGCCGCGCGCAGCTTGGCTTCCAACCCGCGTTGCTTGGCCTCAGAGTGGTATTTCAGGCCGAACATATCCTTGACATAGAACGTGTCGACCACCTGTTCTCCATAGGTGGCGATCACTGCGTTCGCGATATAGACATTGGCGGCTGCCATCGTGCGCGTCAAATCATATAGCAGTCCGGGCCGGTCGCGGGTGTCGACTTCGATGATCGTGTAAATCTCTGAACCTTCGTTGTCGAAGGTGATATGGGTCGGGACGTTGAAGGCGCGTTCGCGCTTCTTGATCTTGTCGCGGGATTTCAATGCGTCCCGTGCGACAACCTCACCCCTGAGTGTCTTGTGAATCATCTGGGTCAGCCGAGGCAGGCGCGTGGCCTCGAAGGGATGGCCCTCGGCGTCCTGAACCCAGAACGCATCAGTTACATATCCGTCTTTCGTCGTATAGCTGCGGGCATCAACCACGTTGGCTCCTACAAGGGCAAGTGCCCCCGCTATGCGAGAAAAAATACCCGGATGATCACCCATGGCAAAACACGCGCGGGTGGCGTCGCGATCCTCATCCGGATGCAGACGGATTTCTACGGCACCCGGATCGCCGCTGTCCTCCAGCGATTTCAACATTTCCGCGAATTCGACATGTGTCGAAAGGTTCAGTCCCTGCCAATACGGATCATAATGCCGCCCGGTTTCGGTTTTCAGGTCAGATTTGGACCAGTTTTCCAATTCGGCCCGCAACCGCTTTTTCGCCCCATCTCCACGATTGGCTCGGTTAAGCGCCTCCATCCCGGATTCCAGTGCGTGTTTGGTGTCAGCATGCAAAGCGCGCAGCAATGTAGCCTTCCAGTTGTTCCAGGTCGTTGGTCCGACACCGCGGATGTCACAGACTGTCAGCACCGTCAGCAAGTCCAGCCGTTTGACGGTTGCAACAGCTTTCGCGAAATCGCGGATTGTGCGCGGGTCTGAGATGTCGCGTTTTTGCGCCATATCGGACATCAGCAAGTGATAGCGTACAAGCCATTCGACGGTTTCAGAATCCGCCTTGCTCAGCCCCAATCGTGGTGCCACTTTGCGCGCGATTTGCGCACCCAGAATCGAATGATCTTCGGGGCGTCCTTTGCCGATGTCGTGCAGCAACAGAGCCACGTATAGAACCTTTCGGCTAACACCACCCTCCAGGATGGATGACGCCAAGGGCAGTTCCTCGATTAACTCTCCTCGCTCGATCTGCGCCAAATTGACAATGCACTGGATCGTATGCTCGTCCACCGTATAGCTGTGATACATATTGAACTGCATCATCGCCACGATGTGCTCAAACTCGGGCAAAAAGGCTGACAGAACCCCCAACTCGTTCATGCGTCGCAGGGCACGTTCGGGGTTGCCGTGTTTCAGCATCAGATCAAGAAAGATGCGCCGCGCCTCTTTGTCGTTGCGCATCTCATCGTCGATCAGGTTCAGGTTGGCCGTTACCAACCGCATTGCGTCGGGATGGATCAGCATACCCGTGCGCAAACCCTCTTCGAACAACCGTAACAGGTTGACCTTGTCTGACAGGAACGTGTCAGGGTCCGCGATATCCAGGCGGCCATGGACCACGCGGTAACCGGCCTTGACGCGGGGGCGACGGCGGAAAATACGTTCCAGCAAGGCCGCGCCCTTCATGTGCGAGGCTTCCAGTTTGGTCAGGAAAATCCGTGTCAATTCGCCCACACGGGTGGCTTCGCGGAAATAGCGTTGCATGAACACCTCGACGGCGCGCCGACCGGCGCGGTCTTGATATCCCATACGATCGGCCACCTCGACCTGCAGATCGAAGGTCAGTTGTTCCGTCGCGCGGCCCGTCACCAGATGCAAATGAGACCTGACGGCCCAGAGGAATTCTTCGGCTTGCGCGAACTCGTCAAACTCTTCGGGCGTAAAGAGGCCCATAGGGACCAGTTCGGCCACATCCGTTACGCCATAGATATATTTTGCGATCCAGTAGAGCGATTGCAGGTCGCGCAAGCCGCCCTTGCCCTCTTTGACATTGGGTTCGACCATATAGCGTTCACCCTGCTTCAGGTGCCGCTCATCGCGCTCTTTCAGCTTGGCTTCGATAAATTCCCGCTCGGTGCCTTTGAAAAGATCGGTCTTCAGGCGCGCTTCAAGTTCTTGCGCAAGGGGCTGATCCCCGACGAGATACCGTTGTTCCAGCATGGCGGTACGGATGGTGAAATCATCGGCCCCCAGACGCAGGCAATCTTTGATCGTGCGTGAAGAGTGACCGACCTTCAGCCGCAGATCCCAGAGAATATAGAGCATGGATTCGATCACGCTCTCGGCCCAGGCGGTGATTTTGTACGGCGTCAGAAAAAGCAGATCTACATCGGATGACGGGGCCATCTCACCCCGGCCATAACCTCCCACTGCCAGCACAGCGATTTTCTCGCCTTGCGTTGGATTTGCCAGCGGATGCAGATGCTCGCTGGCGATGCGCATTGCTGTCCCGACCATCTGATCCGTCAGATAGGTATAGGAATGCGTCAGCGGCAGTGCATCAAATGGGCGCTCGGCAAAGGCGTCCGCAATCGCCTTGCGGCCTGTCTTTTGCGCCTCTCGCAGAATGCGCACCGTCTCGGCGCGCAAGGCTGCGTTGTCCGAACTGTTTTCAACAGCGGCGGACAGGTTGGCATTGACCTCGGCGTTGTTAAAAATCTCGTCAGCCGCGCAGATCAGATTGACATCGGGCGCAGAGCCCTGCGCCGGTCGATTAGAATCCGGCGCCAGAGAAGCTTTGTGGGGCAGGGTCAATCACAACCACCTGTTTGTTCTGGATCGTGGCAACAGCCAGACCGCGTTCGTTCGTACCGTTCGGTCGCAGGCGGAAAATACCGCCGACACCCTGAAAACCGGCGTTCTGGGTTAATGCTGCACCTGTCAACGCGTTCGATTTGCCCTGGCTAACCAAGGCTCCGATCGCAGCGATTCCGTCATAGGCAAGCCCGCTGATCGGGTGTGGTGCCTCACCGTAGGTGTTGTTGTAACGCTGGCGATAAGCCTGTGCCTTTGCCGGATCGGGAAGTGCGAACCAGCCACCTTGTACGCCAGGCAATTCCAGCGTTTGGGCCGGAATGTCCCAGCGTGTCAGGCCGATATACTGAGTTGTCGCAGGAGATACACCGGCCTCGGGCAACAACTGGCTGTAAAGGGGGAGCGCGCCCGCCGTCGTCGCGGTCAGGAAAATTGAATCCGCGCCGGTCGAATCGACCGTTGCTTTGATCGCCGAAACCGAATCGATCACGCCCTGCTGAGACCGGTCATATCCAACTGTGCCCGCATTGTTGACGCGGCTGTTGCTGAGCGCGGCAGCGATGGCAGACTGGCCTAGCTGGCCCGCTGAGTCATTGCTGTGCACAATGACAGTACTGTTTTTGCCCTGCTGTCCGGCGTAGTTCACCAGCCTGTTGGCCGTGTTCTGGAAAGTGGGGCCAAGCACATAGACATTGCCGCCCGCAATGCTGGTGTTGTTCGAGAAGGACAGCACGTTCACATTGTTGTTTAGCACCGCAAGTCCTGCCGCGTTTGCGGCTTGTGCATACACTGGCCCAAGAATGATCTTGGCCCCGTCCGCTACAGCTTGCTGTGCAACCGCCGAGGCCGTTCCGGCATTGCCGGCCGTGTCGTAGACGCGCAGATCAATCTTGACGTTCGGCAAATCCGCTATAGCCAGCCGTGCCGCGTTCTCAAGGCTACGGGCAAGGGCCGCATCGCCAGACTGAGGTGATCCGCTTGGGACCAACAGGGCCACCGGAACCGGGTCAGAGGTGTCGATCGAGGGGCCTCCGCTGATGCCGCCGACTTCACAGGCGGCCAGAAAAGCGGCCGTGGCCAGTACAATGGCGGATTTCGCCAGTTTGCGTGCGGGCTTGCAAACGGTAAACATCTAAAAGAAAACTCCCTGATCCGGCGTCTGAGGGCACCTTGGTCTATTGAACCGCGATAATAAACGTCACGCTGTGAGGGTCCAGCTTTGAATTTCCAAAAGATCAGATTGGCCGCTGGGCTGTACTTTATTGCCACCCCAATCGGGACGGCACGCGATATTACGCTCAGGGCGCTCGATGTTTTGGCCTCGGCAGACATGATTGCTGCCGAAGATACACGCAGCTTGCGACGTTTGATGGAAATCCATGGCGTGCCGCTCAAAGGGCGCCGCATATTGGCCTACCATGATCACAGCGGCGTGGGCGCGCGGGGCAAAATACTTGAGGCGCTGGAACAAGGGCAATCGGTGGCTTACGCGTCCGAGGCGGGAATGCCGCTGATCGCCGATCCCGGCTATGATTTAGGCCGCCAGGCGGCTGAGGCTGGGCACAACGTGACATGTGCACCGGGACCGTCTGCTGTTTTGACGGCGCTGACGTTGGCGGGGCTTCCCACGGATGCATTTTTCTTCGCCGGGTTCTTGCCCAATGCCTCAGGCGCACGGCGTTCACGAATCGAATCCCTGCGCAGCGTCCCCGGAACGCTTGTCTTCTATGAATCGCCGAAGCGTGTGGCTGCCTGCCTCTCTGATCTCGCGGATATTTTGGGTGGAGACCGACAGGCGGCCCTGTGCCGTGAACTCACGAAGAAGTTCGAAGAAACGCGTCGTGGCACGCTCGCTGATCTGGCAACAGAGTACGAGGGCTTATCGGTTAAGGGCGAGGTGGTTCTGCTTGTGGATCGCGCCCATTCGCAATCTGTTAAGGACTCTGACGTAGAAGAGGCATTGATAAAAGCATTGCAAACGCATTCGGTGCGTGATGCGGCAGATCTGGTGTCAGAGATGTTCAGCCTGCCGCGCCGCCCGGTCTATCAGATGGCTCTGAAGCTGGGAAAGGGATGATATGGCACAGAGATCCGTTCGGGGTTCTGTATCTTATCACGCTGGACAATCCGCCGAACTTTGCGTGGCCGCCGAATACGAGCGACGGGGTTATTCAATCGCAAGACGCAGGTGGCGCGGTGCTGGCGGTGAAATAGATCTGATCGCGCGCAACGCAGATGGGTTGGTCTTCATTGAGGTTAAGAAAAGCCGTAGTTTTGACCGCGCAGCCGCCCGGATTAGTCGCCGACAGATGGATCGAATTTGTGCATCCGCTGCCCAGTATCTTGAACAGGAGCCTGCTGGTCAGCTGACGAATACTCGGTTTGATGCGGCACTGGTTGATGACACTGGAACTGTTCAAATCATCGAAAACGCCTTTGGTTTGGACTGACCCCCATTGAACCCGTCAAGCCTCTGCGCCATGTATCGAGCGTGGAATTGAGGGATACACCATGAAGATCGCCTTTCAGATGGACCCAATCGGGGCCGTGGATATCAACGCCGACAGCTCTTTCCGTCTGGCAGAAGAGGCTCAGGTGCGCGGCCACCAGCTGTTTTTTTATGGCCCGGATCAACTGGCTTACCAGGAAGGCAAGATCACGGCGCGCGGCCATGACATGACGGTGCAACGAGTCGCTGGCAACCCGGCAGTGTTGGGCCCTGAGCGTGAAGTGGACCTTGCTGAATTTGATGTCGTCTGGCTGCGCCAAGACCCCCCGTTTGACATGCACTACATCACCTCGACCCATTTGCTTGACCGGCTAAAGGGGCAGGCCCTGGTGGTTAACGATCCGTTTTGGGTGCGAAACTATCCCGAAAAGCTGCTGGTTCTGGATTTCCCTGAACTGACTCCGCCCACCGCGATTGCGCGGGATTTGCGAACCATCAAGGCGTTCAAGGAAAAGCATGGCGATATCATCCTCAAGCCGCTTTACGGCAACGGAGGTGCTGGCGTATTCCGTCTTGATGCGAATGACCGCAACCTGACATCGCTACATGAGCTGTTCACCGGCTTTTCTCGTGAGCCTCTGATCGCGCAGAAATTCCTGCCCGATGTGCGCAATGGCGACAAGCGGGTCATACTTGTCGATGGAGAGCCAGTGGGCGCCATCAACCGGGTTCCGGCTGAGGGCGAGACCCGCTCGAACATGCATGTGGGCGGGCGCCCCGAGAAAATCGGCCTGTCCGAGCGAGATATGGAAATCTGCGCTGCGATCGGACCGTTATTGAAGGAACGTGGTCAGATCTTTGTGGGGATCGATGTAATTGGCGACTACCTGACCGAGATCAACGTGACCTCACCCACTGGTATTCAGGAGCTTGAGCGGTTCAATGGCGTGAACATCGCCGAGAAAATCTGGCAAGCGATTGAGGCGAAACTTTAAGCTCCTGCTTTGGCGCTGATGCGAAAGCTCAGCGCCTCGGCGACATGGGGGCGGCGCACATCCGGCTCACCTTCGAGGTCGGCAATGGTGCGGGCCACGCGTAGGATGCGGTGAAAGGCGCGGGCCGACAGGCCAAAGCGTTCCGCGGCTTTCAGTAATAGTTCTTTGCCCTGGGCATCAGGGGCGGCGATTTCTTCCAGCACATTGCCTTCGACATCTGCGTTTTGACGGGTATTTGGCGTGTCGCGAAAGCGATCTGCTTGTATGGCGCGCGCCGCTTCGACCCGCTCTGCGACGGTCGCAGAGCTGTCGCCGGTAGGCGGCAGATCGAGATCGGTAAATCCGACCGGAGGGACTTCGATGCGCAAATCGAACCGGTCCATCAACGGCCCTGAGATACGCCCCAAGTAATCCTCACCACAGACCGGCGCGCGTGAACAGGCGCGGGATGGGTCCGTCAGGTATCCGCATTTGCACGGGTTCGCGGCGGCTACCAGCATAAAGCGGCATGGGTATTTCAAATGGGCGTTGGCGCGGGCGACCATTACCTCTCCGGTTTCAATAGGTTGGCGCAGGGTTTCCAAAACTGTGCGCGGAAATTCGGGAAACTCGTCCATGAACAGGACGCCGTTATGCGCCAGTGAAATCTCACCGGGTTTCGCGCCTTTGCCACCGCCCACGATCGCGGCCATCGAAGCGGTATGGTGCGGCTCGCGAAACGGTCTGGCGCGGCTGATGCCACCTTCGTCCAGTAAGCCGCAAAGCGACTGGATCATCGATGTCTCTAAAGCTTCGACCGGGCTCAGAGGCGGCAAAATACTCGGCAGACGCGCCGCCAGCATGGATTTGCCGGAACCCGGTGTCCCGATCATGATCAAATGATGCCGCCCGGCTGCGGCGATTTCCAAGGCGCGTTTGGCGCGCTCTTGCCCCTTCACGTCCCGCAGGTCCCGTGCGTTGGGTGATAGTTTCACTTCGCCCGGTGTCGCAGCGGGCAGCGCAGACTGACCGGTAAAGTGCCGCACCACATCCCCCAACGAGCCCGCTCCGATTACCTGCGTGGCATCCACCCACGCGGCTTCGGCGCTAGAGGCGCTGGGACAAAGCAAGCTGCGATCATCGGCGGCTGCTGTCATGGCTGCGGGCAGCGCGCCGACGACGGGTACCAGAGAACCATCCAAAGACAACTCGCCCAACGCGACAGCGCCCTCGGCAGCATCCGCTGGAATGATTTCCAACGCAGTCAACAAAGCGACGGCGATAGGCAGGTCGAAATGGCTGCCCTCTTTGGGCAGATCTGCAGGCGAAAGGTTAATCGTGATCCGTTTCGACGGCAGCGCGATCGCCATCGAACTTAGCGCACTACGAACACGGTCCCGTGCTTCGGAGACTGCCTTGTCCGGCAATCCCACGATGGAAAAGGCCGGAAGGCCCGGTGAGACGGCGCATTGCACCTCGACCGGGCGGGCATCGACCCCTTGAAAGGCAACGGTGTGGGCGCGGGCGACCATGGCAATCCTGTTCTTGGTTAACAGGACGTTGCTGCCATGGCTGCAGTTTAAGAATCGTTAACGTCAGCAACCATCGCCGTAAATTTCGGCCACGCCTCAGGGTCGGCAATGGTCTGGTCTCGGCAAAACGGATTACAAAAGCCCCAAATCTTGCCATCGAGTTCCAGATAGTCTTGTACAGGCTTGCCGGAATAGGGGCAGGCTGTGTTGACCGAGGGGCCTGTGCTGACTGCCAATGCCCCTGAACCCCCGCCAATTGGCCAACTGTGTGCGGGAAGGTCTTGCGGATACGGGAAGGGCTCATACGCGACCGTCATGCCCATGGCGCGCCATTGCCGAACTGCGATATCAGAGAGCAGGTGCATGCAGTATGCACGATTGACCTCGGACACGGGCAGGCCATAGCCGACAATCCGCGCAGCGACCGGCGTGTAGAAAATATCAGCCAGAGAATAGGCACCAAACAGCGGGCCCGACGCGGCGCCAGAGACCTTCCGTGCATGGGCCCAGAGGGTTTCGATCCGCTGCAAATCAGTCATCGTTTCAGGTGAAGGTTTGAACCCTTCCCAGCAACGTTTCAACTGCATGGGGCATTGCCCCCGCAGCGCTGTGAAACCGGCAACCATTTCAGCACAAAGCCACCGGGCTGTGGCGCGCGCGGCGGGGTCTGACGGCCAAAGCCCTGCTTCGGGGTGGCGTTCGGCCAATGTCTCTGCCATCGCGAGGCTTTCGCCGACCACGGTTCCATCTGGTAGACGCAGCGCAGGAACAAGGCGCGCCGGGGCCAGTGGTTCCATATCCGCCGCCATTGTGCCGGAATAAAGGCCAATCATGTGGGTGCGGTATGGCAGGCCGAATTTCTCAAGCATCAGCCATCCGCGCATGGACCAGCTCGAGAACAACCGGTCACCGATAAAGAGATCATATGTCATGCGGCAACGATGTCGGACAGAGACGCGTCGGTAAATCAGAGATTTGTGCGCAACCTTATCACGGTCGGTGATTAATCCGACCTACAGTCCAACCATCGTTATGGCGCGTGATCTCGGTGACGGACAGGTTGTCGATGCGGTGACCAAACGCGTGTTGGGCGTCCACGTCCAGAGCGCGTTGGACCTGAGTCAGGATCACTCCGAAATGGGCGACCAGGACTAGGTCACATCCGGTATGGGCCGCGATCAGGGTGTCGACGACCCTATCGACACGCGCGCGGACCTCATTCCAGCTTTCCCCGTTTGGAGGCCTGACCTCGCCCGGATTATCCCAGTAGGCAAAGCAAAGCTCGGGGTCTTCCGCCTCGATCTCGGCGAAGGGGCGCATCTCCCAGTTGCCGAAATTAATTTCGCGCAGATCGCGGTGGTGCGGAAGGCGGAGTCGCGTGCCTTGAATGGCGCTGGCCGTATCGCTGGCGCGTGACAAGTCTGATGAGATTACGACGGCATTGGAAGGCAGATGCGCATCAAGCCGTGCAATCGCGGCCTTATCACTCAAGTCGGCAGGAAGGTCGGACCAGCCTACCATAGTTTTAGCATGGGTGGGGCCGTGCCGTACCAAATGCAGGCGCGTCATAGGGGTTGCCCTTTGAGAACCAGCGGCAGCCCGGCCGTAACCTGCACCACCCGATCTGCCTGCGCAGCCAAAGCGATGTTCAGCCGTCCCTGCGCCTCGCGGAATCGACGGGACAAGGCGTTGTCGGGGACGATCCCGTGGCCGACTTCGTTTGATACCACGACGATCTGGGCGGCACAGGTCTTCATCGCCTCAAGCAGCCCGGCCTGTGCTTCCTCTAGGTTATTCTCTGCCAGCAGGTGATTTGTCAGCCACATGGTTGCACAATCGATCAGGCAAATCTGATCATTTGTCAGCTTGGCGAGTTCCGGCGATAGATCAAATGGCGCTTCGATCGTCGTCCACCCGCTGCCGCGTTGTGCAATATGTTGCCTGATTTTTAGGCGCATCTCGTCATCAAACACTTGTGATGTCGCAAGGTAAACGCGACTTTTCCCAGTTGAAACAGCAAGTTGCTCCGCAAAAGCAGATTTTCCGGATGCAGCGCCGCCTAGGATAAAGGTTAAATCGGCATGCACTTTTATTACCTTTCTGGTGATCCACCCGGTTTTGTCCTGCGTATCGACCACAAGTCGGCAAGGCAAGCCCGGCCCATCGCCTGTGATAAAAGGGGAGAATTGCATGGCACTCGACAACGCACATGATTTTTCGATGTCCCGTAAGGCAATGAAGGCCGAGTTGCTGGATGCCGAGACAGAACTGAAACTGGCCTATGCCTGGCGCGATGAACGCGATGAACAGGCGCTGCATCGCCTCATTACGGCTTATATGCGGCTGGCGATATCAATGGCGGCGAAATTCAAACGCTACGGCGCGCCGATGAATGATCTGATTCAGGAGGCGGGACTGGGCTTGATGAAAGCCGCCGACAAGTTCGATCCGGATCGGGGTGTGCGGTTTTCAACGTATGCAGTGTGGTGGATCAAGGCCAGCATTCAGGATTACGTGATGCGCAATTGGTCGATGGTGCGCACTGGTTCGACCTCTTCCCAGAAATCGCTGTTCTTCAACATGCGTCGGGTACAGGCGCGTCTGGAGCGCGAAGCCGCGACTGAGGGGCTGGAGCTGGATCGCCATCAGTTGCATCAGAAGATTGCCGCCGAAATCGGAGTCCCGCTGCGTGATGTCGAGATGATGGAAGGCCGTCTGACAGGGTCCGATTTCTCGCTGAATGCGGTGCAGTCTGCAGATGAGGACGGGCGCGAGTGGATTGATGCGCTGGAAGATGACAGCGAACAAGCCGCTGAGGTAGTAGAGAACAGCCACGACAACCAGCAACTGCGCGAATGGCTGGTGGCGGCGATGCAAGCTTTGAACGATCGCGAGCGGTTTATCGTTCGCGAAAGAAAACTGCGTGAGCCTGCCCGGACGCTGGAAAGTCTTGGGAAAGAGCTTGGCCTGTCGAAAGAGCGTGTGCGCCAGCTCGAGGCGGCAGCATTCACAAAGATGCGCAAGAACCTTGAAGCGCAATCGCGCGAGGTGCAACACTTCTTCGCATGAAACCTCTTGCGATTCTTACAGCTTTTGTGTTGCTCGCCACTTTGCCTCAAACGGTTCGAGCTGCTGAATTTATCCCTCAGGACGTGTTGGCCGACATGCGGGCCGCGGATGTCGTCATTCTGGGCGAGATACATGACAACCCTCAGCATCATCTGGTCCAAGCCGAAGCAGTTGAGGCAATCACGCCCACGGCGGTTGTCTGGGAGATGGTGACCGAAGAAGGTGCTCAGCGGTTGGCTCAAAAAGCGGCAACCAATCCCGAGGAGCTGTCCCGAATTCTGCGCTGGGCAGAATCCGGCTGGCCGCCTCTCAGAATGTACTACCCCATTTTTCAGGCCGCGGATGTGCCGGTGTATGGCGCGATGGTTCCGCGTGAAGCGGCCCGCGCTGCTATGGAACGCGGGGCGGCCACAGCGTTGGGGGCTGATGCGGCCAGATATGGATTGACTGTACCTCTGTCGGATGAAGATCAAGCCGCACGCGAGGCTGATCAACTGGCGGCACATTGCGACGCATTGCCCGCTGAAGTTCTACCGCAGATGGTAGCCATTCAACGTCTGAGGGACGCTGTGTTGACCCGAGCCATTCTGCGCGCCACCGACGAAACTGGTGGGCCTGTCGCGGTCATCACTGGCAATGGCCATGCCCGTAAGGATCGCGGAATTCCGACTTTTCTGTCGCGACTGCGCCCCGGTTTGAAGGTCTTTGTGCTTGGACAATCCGAAGATGGGGTCGTGAGCGGGGATTTTGATGCTGTTATCGATAGCCCCACAGTCGAGCGAGAAGACCCCTGCAAAGCCTTTGAGGTGCAGAATTAACTGCTGGAACTGCCCGCCAGCGTTGCCTAAGGTCAGGGCCGACCGGGACGGGAAGGGCGAGCCATGCTGTCATCGAAACGTATTCTGCTGATTATCGGCGGTGGGATTGCGGCCTACAAGTCGCTGGACCTGATCCGGCGGTTGCGGGAACGTGGTGCGGCGGTCACGCCGGTTTTGACGCGTGCTGCCGAAGAATTCGTAACTCCGTTATCCGTGTCTGCCCTGGCCGGTGAAAAGGTCTATCGAGATCTCTTTGATCTGACCGATGAAGCTGAGATGGGTCATATTCAGCTTTCCCGTTCGGCTGATCTGATCGTGGTTGCTCCGGCAACGGCCGATCTGATGGGTAAGATGGCAGGCGGGTTGGCTAATGATCTGGCCTCGACCCTTTTGATGGCGACCGATGCGCCGGTTCTGTGTGCGCCTGCGATGAATGTCCGCATGTGGGAGCATCCCGCAACCCGGCGCAACCATGCGCAACTGGAAGCAGACGGGGTGCGATTTGTCGGCCCGAACGAAGGCGATATGGCTTGCGGTGAATACGGTCCGGGCCGCATGTCGGAGCCACTTGAAATTGTCGCGGCGATCGAGGCGCAGTTCGGGGATGGGCCTTTGGCTGGCAAACGTATTCTGGTGACCTCGGGCCCGACACATGAACCAATTGATCCGGTACGATACATCGCCAACCGATCGTCGGGCGCTCAGGGAACAGCTGTTGCACGCGCGCTATCTGCGCTGGGGGCCGATGTTACATTTATCACGGGTCCGGCTGACGTGCCTCCTCCAGACGGCGTAAAGGTCGTGCGTGTAGAGACCGCGCTGCAAATGTCGGATGCGGTCGACGCAGCGCTTCCGGTGGATGCGGGGGTATTTGCAGCTGCAGTGGCCGATTGGCGGGTATCCAGTGCCTCGGACCGGAAGCTGAAGAAAAGCCGCGACGGGGTGCCCGCGCTAGAGTTTGCCGAGAATCCCGACATTTTGAAGCGCATCGCGCGAATGGGAAGTGGCAGGCCCGTTTTGGTGGTGGGTTTTGCCGCCGAAACAGACAACGTGATCGAACATGCTACGGCCAAACGTGCCCGCAAGGGCTGTGACTGGATCGTTGCGAATGATGTCAGTCCCGCGACAGGTATCATGGGCGGTTCTGAGAATGCGGTGATCCTGATCTCAGAGCAAGGTGCCGAAGAATGGCCGCGTATGGGCAAGGATGATGTGGCAAAGCGGTTAGCAGCCAAGATCGCCGGCGCGCTGACCAGATAACAGCCATAACGACAAGAGGTATAGGTATGGTGGCAATTCGCGTGATCCGAGAGGAGGGGGCTGACCCGTTGGTGCCATTGCCTTCATACGAAACCGCGGGTGCTGCCGGGGCGGATGTGCGCGCCAATCTGCCGGATGGTGAGTCTGTTATTCTTGAACCGGGCCGTCGTGCGCTGATACCGACAGGCCTTAGGATCGAAATTCCGCAGGGGTTCGAGGTTCAGGTGCGTCCACGATCGGGCCTTGCCTTGAAACACGGGATCACCTTGCCCAACACTCCGGGTACAATCGACAGCGACTATCGCGGGCCATTGGGCGTGATCGTGATGAATGCGGGTCAGGAACCGTTCGAGATTACGCATGGCGAACGTATCGCGCAACTGATCGTCGCACCGGTGGTGCAGGCCATGTTCCAGGACGTTGAGGCACTGACCGAGACTGATCGCGGCGCGGGCGGGTTCGGTTCAACCGGGCGGGGCTGATGCTGCTGGTTCTGATCCTTGCTGCCGGGCTTTGGGGTGTTGGCTATATTGCCGGGGTGTCGCGCAGCGCGCGGCTGGTTTCTGTTGGCGCGCTCCTGACAGGCGTGATTATTGCTCAACTTCTGCTGCCCGAGGGTAACCCGTTGCGTCAGGCAACCGGCGGGTCGGCAGCGATGTGGCTGATCCTCGCTGGAGCGGCTGTGCTGGTGCTGCTTTATGGGCGGGGTTTGAAGGCGTTGCGAAATCGCGCCGCGTCCGGCCAGACGTCGGAGCCCGCCAAGCCATCCGATCAGTTCAGCGAGACCGAGCTTGAACGCTATGCCCGCCACATCGTTCTGCGTGAACTGGGCGGTCCCGGCCAAAAGCGAATGAAACAGGCGCGGGTGCTTGTGATCGGGGCCGGGGGCCTTGGCGCACCCGCCCTGCAATATCTGGCCGCCGCCGGAGTGGGAACAATCGGCGTAATCGACGATGACGAGGTCGAGAACGCGAACCTGCAGCGGCAGGTTATTCACCGCGATGCTGATATCGGTATGCCCAAGGTGTTTTCAGCCCAGCAGTCTATGTTGGCGCAGAATCCCAATGTGATTGTCTTGCCTTATCATCGCCGTCTGACCGAAGAGATTGCAACAGATCTGTTCGCTGATTTCGATTTGATCCTTGATGGCACTGACAATTTCGATACCCGCTACCTGGCCAACCGAACGGCCGTTGCGTTGGGCAAACCGCTGATCTCGGGGGCGCTTTCGCAATGGGAAGGGCAGCTGAGTGTGTTCGATCCCGCCACAACCGGCTCGTGCTATCAGTGCATTTTCCCCGAAGCGCCTGCCGCCGGCCTTGCGCCTTCTTGCGCCGAGGCTGGAGTAATCGGCCCACTGCCGGGTGTGGTCGGCTCGATGATGGCGGTTGAGGCGATCAAGGTGATCACCGGCGCCGGGCAGGCATTGCGAGGTGAGATGTTGATCTACGATGCGCTATACGGCGAAAGCCGCAAGATCACCCTGGCGCGTCGCACCGATTGCCCGATCTGCGGGGCATCTCATTAAGGCGGGCTCAAATTTTCGGGTAGCTCTGGATCATTTCGACGGGCGGTCTTAGCTATGAGGTCAAAGGAGACCTCAATGACCAACCCGATCCTTTCTGACTGGAACACGCCCTTCGAAATCGCACCGTTTGACACAATCTCGGATGATGTTTTTTCCCCCGCGCTGAAACAGGCGATGCACGCACATGATGCCGAGATTGAGGCGATAGCAGCGAGTCCGGACACGCCCACATTCGCCAATACGATCGAAGCGCTGGAGGCTGCAGGCGAGCAGATGGATAAGGTTCTATCGGTCTTTTTCACCGTTGCAGGTGCGGACAGCAACCCCAAGCGTGAGGAACTGCAACGCGAATTTTCGCCCAAGCTGGCGGCACACTACTCGCGCATCTCATCAAACAAAGCACTGTTTAAGCGCGTGGCGGATTTATGGGACCGGCGCGATAATCTGGACCTGACCGATGAACAGGCGCGCGTTTTGATGCTGTCTCATCGCGGGTTCGTGCGGGCGGGGGCGGCGTTGACCGGCGAGGACGATGCGAGAATGCAAGAGATCAAGGCCCGTTTGGCGTCTCTGGGCACGTCCTTCACGCAGAACTTGCTGGCGGATGAACGCGACTGGTTCATGGATTTGACCGAAGAAGACCTGCAAGGCTTGCCGGATTTTGTTATCGATGCAGCGCGCGCAGCGGGTCAGGAAAAGGGGGCGGATGGCCCGGTGGTGACCCTCTCTCGGTCGATTATCGTGCCCTTTCTGCAATTCTCGCCCCGCCGGGATTTGCGTGCAAAGGCTTATCGCGCGTGGACTGCACGGGGGGCAAATGGAGGTGAGACCGACAACCGCGAGATTGCGGCGGACATCCTGCGCCTGCGCGAAGAACGCGCCAAGCTGCTGGGGTATGCCAGCTTCGCCGCCTACAAGCTTGAGACCGAGATGGCCCGCACACCAGATCGCGTGCGAGAGCTGCTGCTGGATGTGTGGAGGCCCGCCAAATCCCGCGCCGACGCAGATGCCGAGGTGCTGACGGCAATGATGCAAGAGGATGGCGTAAATGGCCCGCTGGAGGCGTGGGATTGGCGCTACTATGCCGAGAAACGCCGCAAGGCCGAACATGATCTCGATGAAGCGGCGCTGAAGCCGTACCTGCAACTGGACCGGATGATCGAGGCTTCTTTCGCCTGCGCCACACGGCTGTTCGGGCTGGTGTTCGCGCCGCTTGATGTGCCGCTCTATCATCCCGATTGCCGTGCATGGGAGGTGACCCGTGAAGGGCAGCATATTGCGGTGTTCATCGGTGACTACTTTGCGCGCGGATCGAAACGGTCGGGTGCATGGTGCAGCGCAATGCGCGGGCAGGCGAAATACCCGAAAGAACAGGCTCCGGTCGTGATCAACGTCTGTAACTTTGCCAAAGGTGAACCAGCGCTTTTGTCCTATGATGACGCCCGAACGTTGTTTCACGAGTTCGGCCATGCCCTGCACCAGATGCTGTCCAATGTGACCTATGAGAGTATCTCGGGCACCTCGGTGGCGCGTGATTTCGTTGAACTGCCCAGCCAGCTTTACGAACACTGGCTGGAAGTGCCCGAGGTATTGGCTGAGTTCGCCACTCATGCCGAAACGGGCGCGCCGATGCCGCAGGAGATGTTGCAGAAGGTGCTACAGGTCACCAATTTCGATCAGGGGTTCCAGACGGTGGAATATGTTGCCTCGGCCCTGGTCGATCTGGCGTTTCATGAGGGGGCTGCCCCCGCTGATCCGATGGAGAAACAGGCCGAGGTGCTGGCCGAAATCGGCATGCCTCGGGCCATTGGAATGCGCCACGCCACCCCGCATTTCGCCCATGTCTTTGCAGGCGACGGTTATAGCGCGGGTTACTACAGTTATATGTGGTCCGAAGTCATGGATGCCGACGCCTTTGCTGCCTTTGAAGAAGCGGGCGGTGCGTTTGATCCCGAACGCGCCAAGGCACTGGAGGAACACATCCTGTCAACTGGCGGATCCCGCGAGGCGGAAGAGCTGTATCTGGCCTTCCGTGGACGTCTGCCTCGCGTCGAAGCCTTGCTGAAAGGCCGCGGGCTGATCGCGGCCTAGTACCCAAGCTTTCGGTCGACGAGGTGGAGAAAGGGTTCACCCGCTTCACCTCGGCGAATGTTCTCGCAGATCACCTGAGCTGCGGTAACAGGTCTAGTTTCCGAGGCGATATGCGGCGTCACCGTCACATTGGGATGTGCCCAATAGGGATGCTCGGTCGGCAGGGGTTCGGTGCGGAAGACATCCAGCGTGGCGTGCCCGACCTGCCCTGAATTCAGCACGGCCAGCAGGGCCTCATCATCGATAAGCGGCCCGCGACCCGGATTGATGATCTTGGCCCCTTCCGGCAACAGCGCCAGTGTTTCGGCGTTGAGCGTGTTTTCGGTCGCCGGAGTATCTGGCAGCAGCAAAACCACTATCTCGGCCTGGGACAGTGCATCGCGCAGCCCGTTCTTACCATGCAGACAGGTCACGCCGGGAATAGTCTTGGCGGTACGGCTCCAACCGATGACATGGAAATTCAACGCTGCCAACGCGTGGGCCGATGCCTCACCCAATGCGCCCAAACCCAAGATGCAGACGGTGCGTTGCTGGGCCAGTGGTGGCGCATCAGGTGTCCAGACCCCATCCTGTAGCGTAATGTGTTGGTCCATCCCAAGGTGATAGCGCAGCACATGGCCCACCACCCATTCCGTCATGCCTTGCGTTAACCCCCCGTCAACCATACGCGCCAGCGGAACGGTCAAGGTTTCATTGCCCGAGATTTTCTCAACCCCCGCCCAGAGGCTCAGCACCGCCTTGAGCCGTGTGAAGGGCGTGAAATCCTGTACCCCTCCGTTCGGGGCGTAAACGATGTAGTCGACCTGATCTGCAGGGATGTCCGTGGCCAGATGAAAATCTAGCCCTGCGTCCGACAAGTATTGATGCATCAGAGCTTCATACTCGGGCCACAACTCAGGGCGCGCGGAAAACAGGACATTCACAGGCATGGGAAACCTTTCAGCGGGGACGATGTATATGGGCGCTTTGAACGATGCCAAAGGCGGCCATCAGGACCAGCATGGCCGAGCCGCCATAACTGACCATCGGCAGCGGTACTCCGACCACTGGGGCCAGCCCCATCACCATCGACATATTGACGGCAAAGAACAGGAAGAAATTCAGCGCGATCCCAAGTGTCACCAGAGACGAGAAACGATCCTTGGTCGACAGCGCCGTGACCATGCAGAAGATCAGGATCAGACCGTAAAGGATCAACAGTGTGATGCCGCCGACAAAGCCGAACTCTTCGGCCAAGGTGGTGAAGATGAAATCGGTGTGTTTTTCGGGCAGGAAGTTAAGACGTGATTGCGTTCCCTGCATGAAACCGCGCCCATTCCAGCCCCCCGAACCCAGAGCGATCTTCGATTGCGTGATGTGATATCCCGCTCCCAACGGATCGGTTGAAGGATCCAGAAACGTATCGATGCGTCGGAACTGGTAATCTTTGAGCAACTGCCATTCAGTCCCTCGGCTGTTGAACACCGCAGCAATTAGGCCAACCCCCGCTGCAATCACGGCAGCGAAATAGGCCCAATGCACCCCGGCAAGGAACATCAGACCACCACCAGCAGCCAATAACAGGATCGATGTGCCTAGGTCGGGCTGGCGCAGCACCATGAATGTCGGGATCAGGATCAGAATGACCGGGATAATCACCCAGAGCGGGCGCGAGGTTTTGTGCGCCGGCAGCCAGTCGTAATAGGCGGCCAGCACCATCACCAACGCCACTTTCATTACTTCTGAGGGTTGCAGCCGCATGAAGCCCAGATCAATCCAGCGCTGCGCCCCCATGCCGATCGTTCCAAACAGTTCGACCACGATCAGTAGACCGATCGCGCCCAGATAGGCCACAACCGACATGTTCCGCCAGAACCAGATAGGCACTAGCGCAATGATAAACATGGCTGCCAAGCCCAGACCGAACCGTTCCATTTGTGGTTCCGCCCACGGCATCCAGGATCCACCCGCGACCGAGTAGAGCATCAGGAACCCCGCGCTTGCCACGCTGATCAGCAACAGGGTGAGCGGCCAGTTCATATAAAGGAACTTGCGAAACCCCGACGGCGTGGATTTGACGGCATATTCAAGATAGCTCATGCGCGGTCCTTCTCGTCAGGACGCGCTTTGGGGCGACGGTCACCCTCCAGCCGTTTCTGTTGTTCTTTGATGCGCTCTCGGTCTCCGGCCGGATACGCCTCGAGCGGTGGCGTGCCATCGTAGAGTGCCTGCAGCATGATATCGCGCGCCACTGGGGCCGCGGCTTTGGAGCCGCCGCCGCCGTGTTCCACCACCACAGCCACAGCGTATTTCGGATTGTCATAGGGGGCGAAGCTGACGAACAGGGCATGGTCTCGACGCTCCCATGGCAGGTCTTCGTTTCGAATCACACCTGCGGCGCGTTCTGCCTTGGTAATATTGCGCACCTGACTGGTGCCGGTTTTGCCTGCCATGCGGAACTCATCGGCAATGATGCGACTGCGATACGCGGTGCCACGCCTGTTATTCGAGACCGTGAACATGGCTTTGCGCACTTGCTCAAGGTTGTTGCGATTGACCTGCAGCGGTTCACCCGCGCCCGTGGGTTGCTCAACCCCATTGATTGATCGAACAAGGCGTGGTTGCACGGCACGACCTGTCGCCAAACGCGCCGTCATCACGGCCAATTGAAGCGGTGAGGCAAGCATGAACCCCTGACCGATCGAAGCGTTTGCAGTGTCACCCACCAGCCAGTCCTGTCCGTGAACCCGCTGCTTCCATTCCTGATTGGGGGCAAGCCCGGCAGCAACGGCAGACATCGGAATGTCATGTTTGATACCCAGTCCGAAGGTGCGTGCCATCTCGGAAATCTTGTCGATCCCGACACGTATTGCCACGTCGTAATAGTAGACGTCGCAACTGCGCTTCAGCGAGGTTTCAAGGTCAACCGTCCCGTGCCCGCCGCGTTTCCAGCAGTGAAAGCGGCGGCTGCCCACTTTCATGTGACCCGGACAGTACACTGTGCTGGAAGGGCTGATCACCCCGGCTTCGAGCGCAGCCATGGCGGTAATCATTTTGAAAGTCGATCCAGGAGGGTAGGTGCCCTGCACCGTCTTATTGGCAAGCGGGCGATACTTGTCCTGCGTTAGCATCTGATAGTCCGCCACCGAGATCCCACGCACGAACAGGTTCGGATCGAAGCTGGGGGCCGAGCTGATGGCGCGAATGTCGCCGGTTTCGCAATCGATCACGACCGCAGCGGCGCTTTCCCCAGCCAATCGCGCCTGCGCGTATTGCTGCAGATTGGCGTCGATTGACAATTGCAAATCTGCCCCGGCTTCGCCGACCTGGCGGTCCAGCTCGCGCATCACCCGGCCTGTGGCGTTGACCTCAACCCGCTTGGCCCCGGCCTTGCCGCGCAAGGTGATCTCTTGCTTGGCTTCCAGCCCGACCTTGCCGATCTGGAACCGTGGGATGCGCAGTACCGGCTCGGGGTCTTCAATCTGGCTCAGATCATAGTCGCTGACCGGGCCGACATAGCCGACTACATGGGCGAAATCTTCATAGCGCGGATACTGGCGTGTCATGCCGACCTCGGGCGTGACACCAGGCAGTGCGGGGGCATTGACCGCGACTTTCGAGATATCCTCCCACGTTACTTGATCGGCCAGCGTGACCGGCAGAAACGGGGCCGATCGGCGCATTTCGGTTTTGGCACGCTCGATCTCATCCCCGGTCAACGGGATCAGTTCCGAAAGCTTGGCGATGACCTTGTCGATATCGCCTGCATCCTCGCGCACGATGACGATGCGATAGGACTGAGAGTTTAATCCTATGATCTGCCCGTTCCGGTCATATATCCGGCCCCGGGTTGGTGGGATCAGACGGATGTTGATCCGGTTTTCTTCGGCCAGCAGACGGTATTCATCCGCTTGATCCACCTGCATGAACCGCATCCGGGCTGCCAGCCCCCCGATAAAGGCCGCTTGTAGCCCACCGAGGATCAAGGCGCGGCGCGGCAAACGTTTGTAAGCAAGGCCCTTGGGCTTTGGTTTGCGCTGCTTCATGGCCGCACCCGTGGCATCGTGCTGTCGGCAACAGATCTGCGCCTTACGCCAAACACAGTTTGGCTCAACAAAACCATCACAGGATAGATTGCGATTGTCAGAATAACTTGCACCACTACCGGTCCCAGAGTTGCCTGTTGCACCGAGAGGATAGCAAGAATGAGGCGATTGAGCACAAACACAACCGTGATCACGGCCCCGACGGTTGCCCATTCGCCCACAAACCCGCTGTCTTTCATGCCAGCTGCAGTGGAATGAAGATAGGCTGCACCCAGAACCACTAACGCAGCAAGCAACCCGGGTGGGCGTTGCAACAGCAAATCGGCCATGAACATGACCATGGCAATGATCAGGATCGGAATATATTCCGGCCGCCGCAGCACCCATGCGTAGGTAAGAGCGATCAGTATGTCAGGAAAGGGCAGGCGATCAGGTTTTGTATCCAGCGGCAACAGGTGAAGAAACACCACAAATACCGCCAGAGCGACATAGAGACCGCGCTTGGCCCACAGATCTGAGACCGACCTATCCATCATTGACCTCGGATGGGGTCAAGGATGCTTCGGGTTGACGGGGGCCGACGATATCACCGGATTCCGTGATCGGTGGGGCCGACTGATAGCGTAGTACGCGCAGAAACTCGAGCCGCTCGAAATCTGCCGACAGCCGCACACGCAGCCTGCCGCCGGGATCAACCGTAATTTGACCGATCAGCAAGCCACCGGGGAACACACCGCCATCGCCCGACGTGACAACCCGGTCACCAGGGCGCACGAGTTCCCGGTTTTCCAGAAACTCCACTGCAGGGGCCGAAGTATTGTCACCTGCGATCAGCGCCGTCTGCCCCGAAGGCTGGATCGTCGCCGGGATCGCGCTTGAGGCATCGGTCATCAGGATCACGCGCGCGGTATCCGGGCCAACACCCGATATGCGCCCGACCACTCCGATCCCGTCCATTGTTGCCCAACCATCCACGATCCCGTCACGCTCCCCCACGTTCAGCAGCACAGATTGCCGGAAGGGTGAGCCGCTATCCGCCATCACCACCCCGGTGACATAGGTCAGGCGCGGATCGAGCCGAACATTGTTAAGGTCCAGCAGGCGGGCGTTTTCCTGTTCCAGCTGCAGCGCGGCCTCTTTCCAGGCGCGCATCAGGCGCAGCTCGCTGCGCAATTCCTGGTTCTGCTCGCTGAGTCGCTGATAGCTTTGGAAATCACGAGACAGGTTCACCAGCGCAGTGACCGGGACCATTGCCCACTCCATCGAGGGGACAACCTTGTCCACCACCTGTGCGCGGAACCTTTCGACGCGCGGGCTGTCGATGCGCCAGACCAGAAAGATACCAAGCAGGCACAGTACAACAATCCCCAGCAACAGTCGACGCAGAGGTGTCGTGTATTCATCGCGCTGTGATCGGTCCTTTGCCACAGGTTACCTTCCCGTGCTGCTCGTGCCCGAGTTTTCACCCCATAAGGGTGCGCGCCTTAGCTTTCGTAGTCAATCGCGTGGCGCAGTTGTTTTTCGTATTCGAGTGCTTTGCCCGTGCCCAAAGCCACACAATTCAGGCTTTCATCAGCAATAGAAACTGCCAAACCGGTTTGCTCGCGCAGCGCCAGATCCAGATCACCCAGCAGCGCACCGCCACCGGTCAGCATCACGCCCCGGTCCACGATGTCCGCCGCCAGATCGGGCGGCGTGGTTTCCAGCGCGGTCATCACCGCCTCGCAAATCTGCTGCACGGGTTCAGACAGCGCTTCGGCCACCTGAGCCTGGCTGATCTCGATTTCCTTGGGCACACCGTTCAGCAGGTCGCGACCCCGGATATGCATCGACTGGCCACGGCCATCGTCCGGCATCCGTGCGGTACCGATGGTGGTCTTGATCCGTTCCGCAGTTGATTCACCCACCAGCAGGTTCTGTTGACGCCGCAGATACGATATGATCGCTTCATCCATCCGGTCGCCACCAACGCGGACCGAGCGGGCATAGACGATATCGCCCAGCGACAGAACCGCAACCTCGGTGGTCCCGCCGCCGATATCGACAACCATGTTGCCGGTCGGATCGGTTATCGGCATCCCCGCGCCAATCGCAGCCGCAATTGGTTCGGCAATCAGGCCCGCGCGGCGCGCGCCTGCGGACAGAACCGACTGGCGGATTGCGCGTTTTTCAACCGGGGTTGCGCCATGAGGGACGCAAACGATGATCTTGGGTTTCGAGAATGTCGAGCGTTTATGCACCTTGCGGATAAAATGCTTGATCATCTCTTCGGCGGTGTCGAAGTCCGCGATGACACCCTCGCGCATCGGACGGATGGCTTCAATGGAGCCCGGGGTCCGGCCCAACATCAGCTTGGCGTCCTCGCCAACAGCAAGGACTTTCTTGACCCCATCCTTGACGTGGTAGGCAACGACCGAGGGCTCAGACAGGATCACTCCGCGCCCTTTGACATAAACCAGCGTGTTCGCTGTTCCAAGGTCGATAGCCATGTCCGCTGTGAACAGGCCGCCCAGATTGCCAAAGATGCCCATATTTCCCTGATCCCGTTTGTCAGAATTTCCACTGCCCGCGACTCGACGGTTCCGGGACGGATGCCTTATAGGGTGCCAACTCGCCCGGTTAAAGGGCTGATTCCGCGACAGTCAGCACCTTTCCGCCTTATTGATGGGGACTTTAGAAGGCAAGATGCTCTCATATCAACACATTTACCACGCAGGAAATCTGGCTGATGTACAAAAGCACGCTTTATTGGCGTGGACGCTGCGTTATTTGACCCAAAAGGACAAACCCCTCAGCTATATCGAAACGCACTCCGGGCGTGGACTATATCACCTTGACGCGGCTGAGGCGGTTCGAACGGGTGAAGCTGTCGCCGGGATCGGGCGCGTCAGGCGCGAAGGTTGGTTTGATTCCGATCATCCAATGGCGCGGGTGCTGGATACCATACAGGCCAGTCACGGCGTGCAAGCGTATCCCGGTTCACCTCTGATTGCGGCCAACCTGCTGCGAAAACAGGATAGCCTGCATTTCGCCGAGCTGCATCCGCAGGAACATACGGCACTTTCACTGGCGCTGTCTCCTTTCGGGGCGAAGGTCTATCGGCAGGATGGGTTTGAGTTGGCCCAATCGTTGCTGCCTCCGACCCCGAGGCGGGGCATGATGCTGATCGATCCCAGTTATGAAGTGAAAGCCGAGTATGACCGTTTGCCTGGGGTGATCGCGAAGCTGCACCGCAAATGGAATGTGGGTGTGATCGCACTTTGGTATCCAATCCTGACGGATGCACGTCACAAGGCTATGATTTCGTCTCTGAAATCCGCTGGATATCCCAAAACGATTTGCCATGAGGCCACGTTCCCTCCGGCGCGGGAAGGTCATCGCATGGTCGGATCAGGTATGTTCATGTTGAATGCACCCTTCGGGATCGAAGACGAAACGCGCCGCTTGTCGGAGCTGTTCGCTCAGCTTTGATAAGCAAGAATTACACAGGGAAAGCTCCCGTCCGGTTTGCCCGCATCAACGATGCCGTCAAACGCGTTGGGCCCGGCAGCGCGCCAGTGGCGCGCTGCCGGGCCCAAAACCCAAGAAGGGTCGGCGAAGCCGGGCCGCAGCGGGCGCGGGAGCCATTCGCCTTACCCTTCGATCAGGTCAGGTCTTTGTAGCTGATCTCGCGTGTATCTGCCCCCGGACCGGCCTTTTCACGACGCATGATCAGGCGGTTCAGCGCGTGGATATAGGCTTTGGCCGACGCAACCACCGTATCTGTATTTGCAGACTGACCGGTGGCGATCATACCATCCTCTTCCAGACGGACCGAAACCGTGGCTTGCGCGTCCGTACCTTCGGTTACCGCATGCACCTGATACAGTTGCAGCCGCGCAGTGTTGGGATAGATCGCCCGGATCGCCCGGAAGGTTGCGTCGACTGGGCCGTCACCGTTTTCCGTGGCGATCCTGTCTGCACCCTCTATCTCCAGTTCGACCGTCGCTTCGGCCTGACCTCCGGTACCGCAGGTCACTTTCATCGACACCAGCTGAAGATGATCGTCCGCTTCGTCGTCGACGCTCATTAACGCGATGAGGTCATCGTCAAAGACTTCTTTCTTGCGGTCGGCCAGATCCTTGAAGCGCACAAAAATGTCTTTGAGCTGGTTGTCACCAACCTCATACCCGAGCGTTTCGAGCTTATCGCGCAGTGCAGCGCGGCCCGAATGCTTGCCCAGCGGCAAAGAGGTGCCAGAGAGCCCAATGTCTTCAGGGCGCATGATCTCGAAGTTTTCGCGGTTCTTCAGCATGCCATCCTGATGGATGCCGCTTTCATGGGCAAATGCGTTCTTTCCAACGATGGCCTTGTTGAACTGCACCGGAAATCCGGCCACGGTCGCGACCCGGCGCGAAATATGCATGATCTTGGTGGTGTCGATGCCAGTATGCCACGGCATGATGTCGTTGCGTGTGCGCAACGCCATCACAACTTCTTCCAGCGCGGTGTTGCCTGCGCGTTCACCCAACCCGTTTATGGTGCATTCGATCTGACGCGCACCACCTGCGACCGCTGCCAGAGAGTTCGCTGTCGCCATGCCAAGGTCGTTGTGGCAGTGGGTGGCAAAGATTACCTCATCCGCGCCGGGAACCGTCTCGATCAGGCGCTTGATCAGATCTGCAGACTCGACCGGGGCAGTATAACCGACAGTATCGGGGATATTGATCGTGGTGGCGCCAGCCTTGATTGCAATCTCGATCACACGGCACAGATAATCCCATTCGGTCCGGGTCGCATCCATCGGCGACCACTGCACGTTTTCGCAAAGGTTGCGCGCGTGGCTGACCGTTTCGTGGATCTTGTCGGCCATCTCGTCTTGCGTCAGATTTGGTATCGCCCGGTGCAGCGGAGAGGTTCCGATAAAGGTGTGGATCCGGTTCTTCTCGGCGTGTTTCACCGCCTCCCAACACCGATCGATATCGGCGAAATTGGCGCGGGCCAGACCACAGATGCGGCTGTTCTTCGAGCGCTCGGCAATCTCGGACACCGCTTTGAAGTCGCCTTCCGATGCAATGGGGAATCCGGCTTCGATGATGTCGACGCCCATCTCATCCAGAAGCTCGGCAATTTCGAGCTTTTCGTTATGGGTCATGGTCGCGCCGGGGCTCTGCTCGCCGTCGCGCAAGGTGGTGTCGAAGATCACGACGCGGTCTTGGTCGGTCACGTTTGTCATGGGGTTCTCTTTCTTCTTCTGTCCTAAAGCCTCTTGGCGCGCGGGCGTCCTCCTCTGAGCGGGCGCGCCGGATGGCACGCTCAGAGGCGGATTAGGATCAGTAGACCACGCAGCAACGCGCCGCTGAGTGCGGCGTTTGCAAAAGCGATATCTGCGCGGTTGATCATGGGGATCAGCTTATACAGGGCGCGCGGCGAATGAAAAGCGGGAAATTTAAGGGGGAACAAAAATGACGGTGGAGTTGAAGCGATGAAGCTTTCGGCTAACTTCTCGAGCATGAAAACTGCATTAATCATCGGAGCTTCTGGCGGTATCGGGCGCGCTTTGAACGATCACCTGACAACGGATGGTGTCAAAGTCACCCGACTGGCCAGATCAACGGATGGGTTTGACCTGACCGACCCGGATGGCGCAGAGCGTATGCTGGCGTCCCTTTCTGATCCGTTTGATCTGATCATGGTGGCCTCAGGGGCGCTTGAGATTAACGGTATGGGTCCGGAAAAATCTATGCGCGCCTTGTCCGCGAAGGCGATGATGGACCAGTTCGCACTGAACGCAGTTGGCCCGGCCTTGGTGTTGAAGCACGTGCACCGCCTGCTGCCACGCGACCGCAGATCGGTGATCGCCGTGCTGTCGGCCCGAGTTGGTTCAATCGGGGACAACCGGCTGGGTGGGTGGGTCAGTTATCGTGCGGCCAAGGCGGCTGTGAATCAGATAGTACATACGGCTGCCATCGAATTGGCGCGCACTCACAAACAAGCCGTTTGTGTCGCTTTGCACCCCGGAACAGTCAAAACGGCCTTTACCGAAAAGTACCTTGCCCGCCACCCGGCTGTTGAACCCAATGAGGCCGCAGCCAATCTGCTGTCCGTCATCAATGGACTCACCCCCGCTGACTCGGGCAGTTTTTACGATTGGGCTGGCAAGCGCGTGCCTTGGTAGGGCTGATTTAGCCGTCGTTTATATCCGGGTCTGTCGCGTCAGGGGCGGGCGCGTCGGGGGTAGAGTCTGGCTCAGTGGTTTCAGCACCCGCAGCGGGGGTTTCGGGGGCAGTCTCTTTTTCGGTCGCCAGCGTGTCATTTTCCCAGACGCCGGTCTCAACCTCGCCGCCTGCGAAACGCATCGTGCCGTCACCATGGCGTTTGTTTTCCAGGAAATTGCCCTCATAGACATCCCCGGTCTCATAGGTGGCGGTTCCAAAGCCAGTGATCTTGCCGTCGGCCCAGTCGCCTGTGTAGCTGTATCCGCCCGGTCGGGTCAGTGTTCCCTTGCCGTGACGCTTGCCATTCAGAAAATCGCCTTCGTAAATGATCCCGTCCGGAAACGTAGCCTTGCCCTTCCCCTGTCGGACGCCGTCTACCCAATCGCCATCATAGCGATAGCCATTTGCAAAGGTCAGAATACCTTTGCCGTCGAAGCGGGCGTTTTTGAACCGGCCCGTATAAGCCGTTCCGTTGGGATAGGTTGCCGTGCCGGTGCCCTCAAAAATCCCGGCGATCCAGTTGCCGTCGTAAACTGATCCGTCGGGGTATGTCGTTTGCCCCTTGCCATGAGGCAGGTCATCCAGAAAGTCGCCGATATAAACCGAACCATCGGGATAGAGCATCTCGCCCAGGCCCTCAATCTGGCCCTTTTGCCAGGCACCTGTGTACGCAAACCCGTCGCTGCCCTTGTAGGTGCCCTGACCATGGCGCTGGTCGTCAGCATAGTCGCCTTCATAGGTCGCACCGTTGGCGTATATGGACTTGCCTTTGCCCTGTCGGCGATTTTCGACCATTTCGCCTTCGTAGACATCTCCGTTGGGTTGAACCAAACGGCCTGTTCCGGCCATCTGGTCGTTGGCCCAGGACCCAGCATAAGTCATGCCGTCGACCCAGACTTGACTACCCTGACCATGCCGTTGCCCGCCATTCAAGTCGCCCTCATAGGTACTTCCATCGGCGTAGGTGATCTTGGCGCTTCCGGTTTTCTGGCCGTTTACCCAGTCGCCCTCATAAACCGAGCCATCCGGGCCGGTCAGCACGCCGTGACCGTGATATCTGGCGTCCTTGAAGCCGCCCTCGTATCGCGAGCCGTTGGAATATGTCGCGATACCGGTACCGTTTATCGTGCCGTTGGCCCACTCGCCCTCATAGGACTGGCCATCAGAATAGACGATTTTGCCGCGCCCTTCTGGTTGGCCCTTGGTGAATGTCCCTTCATAGACAGAGCCATTGGCGTAGCGCGCGGTGCCTTGTCCTTGAATCTCGCCCTCGACCCATTGACCGGAATATTCAAAACCGTTCGGCAGGCGGTAAGTGCCGGTGCCATGGCGCAGCCCGTTTTCGAACGTGCCCTCGTAGACACCTCCGACATCATCATCAGCGATGACAATCTGACCGTCCTGTTGGGCGATCGCAAAAGACGCCAGCATTGTAAGCGTTGCAGCGGTAAGGGATGTGCGGATCGCTTTCATTTTTGTACCTGCCTGCGGTGTTTGTGTTGGCGCAAAACTAAGATACCGCCGAGGGCAGAGCAACGGCTTTTGGCGCATTTGCCTTTCACTCGCGGTGTGATCTGCTAAATCCCTGAAAGACATGAGGGCAAGAGGGCAAAAATGGCCGATCGTTTCCGCATCACTCTGGCGCAATTGAACCCAACGGTTGGGGATATCGACGGTAATGCCGCCAAGGCTGCTGCAGCCTGGCAGCAAGGGTGCGCGGCGCAGGCTGATCTTGTGGCGCTGCCCGAGATGTTCATAACCGGCTACAATACCCAGGATCTGGTGATGAAGCCCGCGTTTCATCGGGCCGCGATGAATGCGGTGCAGGCGTTGGCTGAAGACTGTGCCGACGGCCCGGCGTTGGCCATCGGCGGTCCTTGGGTTGAAGATGGGAAGCTTTATAACGCCTACCTGATCCTCAAAGGTGGGCGGATTGTCAGCAAAGTTCTTAAACATCATTTGCCCAATGAAACCGTCTTTGATGAAGTCCGTCTTTATGATGCGGGTCCTATGGGCGGCCCTTATGCCGTTGGAAATGTCCGTATCGGTAGCCCGATTTGCGAGGATGGCTGGCACGAGGATGTCGCCGAGACACTGGAAGAAACCGGGGCCGAGTTTCTGCTGATCCCCAACGGCTCGCCCTATTTTCGAAACAAATACGATATCCGGTTGAACCACATGGTGGCTCGCACGGTCGAAACGGGTCTGCCGGTAATCTACCTGAACATGGTCGGCGGGCAGGATGATCAGGTTTTCGACGGTGCTACGTTTGGATTGAACCCGGGTGGAGAGCTTGCGTTCCGCATGCCCGTCTTCGATGAGGCCGTCAGCCATATCGATCTGTCGCGCCAAGATGACGGATGGCGTATTGTGGCTGGTGAAGTCGTGCCGCAACCCGACGAATGGGAGCAGGACTATCGCGCGATGGTGCAATCTCTGCGCGATTACATGGGCAAGACGGGGTTTGGCAAAGCTGTGCTGGGGTTGTCGGGCGGCGTCGACTCGGCGCTGGTGGCCGCAATAGCCGTGGATGCGATCGGTGCGGAAAATGTACGCTGCGTAATGCTGCCTTCGGAATATACAAGCCAAAGTTCTTTGGATGATGCCGAAGCCGTCGCCATGGCGCTGGGCGTGCACTACGACTTTGTGCCGATCTCTGAGGGACGCGCAGCGGTAACCAACACTTTGGCTCCGCTTTTTGCAGGGCGGAATGAGGACCTGACCGAAGAAAATGTCCAGTCTCGCCTGCGCGGTCTTCTGCTAATGGCGATCTCGAACAAGTTTGGCGAGATGCTGCTGACCACCGGCAACAAGTCCGAGGTCGCAGTCGGCTACGCCACTATCTATGGTGACATGAACGGTGGCTATAACCCGATCAAGGATCTGTACAAAACCCGCGTGTTCGAGACCTGCCGCTGGCGCAACGCCAATCATCGCGATTGGATGATGGGTCTCGAGGGTGAGGTCATACGCCCTTCGGTGATCGACAAGCCGCCAAGTGCTGAATTGCGTGAAGACCAGAAAGACAGCGACAGCCTGCCGGACTACCCCGTTCTCGATGCGATTCTTGATATTTTGGTGGATCAGGATGGCTCAATCGCCGACTGCGTTGCAGCCGGATTTGACGAGGCCGAGGCCCGGCGGGTCGAACATCTGATTTACATTAGTGAATACAAGCGCTTCCAGTCCGCGCCTGGCACACGGTTGACGCCACGGGCCTTCTGGCTGGATCGTCGCTATCCGATTGTAAATCGCTGGCGGGATAGAACGTAAGCACCGCTCTGGTTGAAGAATTTACCATTGTTTCGAAAGTGCATGGTAATGCGGATTTCTGCGGCAGTTTGTTTATCCATTTCAGCCAGTTGTGCGGTGAAAAGACTATGTTTCGCTTGTACGCGCGTCCTTTTTTTGCCACATTTACGACAGGGGTCTGCCTCATATGGGGCGGATGTGACGCAATCCGGTAGGTTGTCCTGCCATTTTCAGAGCCGATGACCGGGATTGTGGAACTGGGAAAAGGCATCCGTGTTTGGGATGTCAGTAAAGGTATTGGTGGTCAAATGACGAATGGATACGATAAGCCGCTTCATTCTCCGTTGCAGTTGAAGCCTATGGAATCAGCGCCGCGCAAGTTGGATGAACAGGCGCTGGATGCTGCGATTGCAGACATTATGAGCCAGGAAGAGCCGACGCCCGACGCGGTGGCAGGCCCGGTTCCGTTGCGATCGGAATTTCCGGTGTTGCAGCCACAGGAATCGCTTGCATCAAAGTCCGATCCCAAGCTCAGCACGGTACTGCGCCAGAAATGGGCGCAACTTTCCGGGGCGGCGTAATCTGAACGCATCTGCGCGGTGTAATTCGCCGCGCATTGGCCAATTGGCCACAGGTTCCGGCAATTGCCCGGGACCAATCGTTTTCTACATTGCCAGTGAAATCGCCTTCAGGCTGGATGTCGCTCCGATGAACGAGCACCGAGCGGTTAATGCCAGGCCCCACACCGACACCCGTCGAATCTGATCTCACACTTCCCAAACACGTAGATGTTGTCGTCATAGGTGGTGGAATCATCGGGGCTTCGGCTGCCTTCGAGCTTGCTGAGCGAGGTGTTTCCGTTCTGTTGTGCGAGAAAGGCCGGATTGCGGGCGAGCAAAGCTCGCGCAATTGGGGCTGGGTGCGCCTTGGGACACGTGATCCGCGCGAGATCCCCCTGATACAAGAGGCGCTTAGAATCTGGCAAGGGCTGGATGCGCGATTGGGACGCGCCACAGGCTATGTTCAATCAGGAATCGTGTTTGGCGCGTCTGGCGCACGAGACGATGAAAACCTGACGCGATGGCTGGACCATGTTGAAGGGCTGCAAACAGGTGCTCGCATGGTATCCGGCCCTAAACTGGACGGGTTGCTGTCGGATAACAGTATGAAACTGCGCTCAGCGCTTTACATGCCGCAGGACGGGCGCGCCGAGCCGCAATGGGCGGCCCCCGCAATCGCCGAGGCGGCGCGCGACCGTGGTGCCGCGATCATGACGCAATGCGCGGTGCGAAGTGTCGATGTTGCTGCGGGCCGGATCGCAGGTGTTTTCACCGAACGCGGCCGCGTAAGGTGTAGTCAAGTCGTACTTGCAGGCGGAGCCTGGTCTCGGCTGTTTGCGGGGAACGCTGGAATCGCTCTGCCACAGCTCAAAGTGCTCAATACGGTCATGCGGACTTCTCCGGTTGCAGCAGGGCCAGAGGTGTCGCTTTGGAGTGATGATTTTGCCATTCGAAAGCGCTCGGACGGGGGATACACTATAGCTTCGGGTCACGAGAATACAGTGGATATCGTTCCTGACAGTTTCCGACTCGGGTTGCAGTTTCTGCCCGCATTCCGGCAAGAGTGGCGGTCCTTAAGGTTTCGCTTTTCGAGACGCTGGATGGTCGAGGCGAATGAGGATCGAAGCTGGCTGCCGACCGATGTGACACCGTTTGAACATTGCCGAGTACTCGACCCGGAACCTTCCCAGAAAGTGTTGCGAAGGGCGTGGGCCAACGCCCGCAAGGCGTTGCCTGCGCTTGATAGTGCGGAGATCGTGCAAAGCTGGGCCGGCCTGATCGATGTGACCCCGGATGCGATCCCGGTCATCTCGAAAGTGGACGCGGTGCAGGGCCTGCATATTGCGACCGGTTTCTCCGGCCACGGTTTTGGCATCGGTCCTGCCGCAGGTCGATTGGTGGCGGACCTTGTTACGGAAAGCACGCCTTGCGTTGATCCGACCGCCTTTCGCCTGTCCCGTTTCACGGATGGGTCAAAAGTGCGGCCGGATGCTGGTATTTAGCTCCTAGCCCATCATTTGATAGCTGACCGGCACGAACCGGAACCCTTCGCCACGGGATTCGACATAACCAGCGGCTGGGAAAGGCATGTGATAGCCGATCATAGGCACTTTGTCCGCAGCCAGCATGCCCAGCACATTCCTGCGCGATTCCGTGGCAGCGGCTTTGTCCATGTCGAATCGCACTTCCCATTCAGGATGTGCAAAAGACCAGACATAGTGATTTGCAAGATCCGCCGTCAGGACCAGACGCTGACCGTTGCTTTCTAGGTGATAGACCATATGGCCCGGAGTATGCCCAAACGCTGCCATACCGGTGACGCCGGATGCGACTTCACCACCATCCCCGATAAAAGTCATCTTCTCTGCCATCGGGGTGACTTTGGCTGCAACCATATCACCCACTCGGTTGCCCGCGTCTTGCGCTGACCAAAAGTCGTATTCGGGTGCTGCTGTTACATAACGCGCATTGGCAAAAGTCGCGGCATCATTGGTTGTCATACCACCGATATGATCGGGATGCATGTGGGTAATGACCACCACATCGATCTGATCAGGCGTTACGCCGGCGTCGGCCAACGCGGCCTGAATTCCACCTTGGCCAAGCCCAGTATCAAACAGGATCATCTCGGACCCCGTATTAACCAGCGTTGGTGTGAAGAAGAACTGCGCAACATCTGGCGAGATGAAGTTGTCAGCCGATACACGGGCGAAATCTTCATCCGAGGCGCCGCCGCCGAAAATGTCCTGCGCACCATCACGAGGCAGGCTGCCATCCAACAAGGTGGTGACGGTGAAATCGCCCAGTTGAAACGATTTTGCTATTGTAGAGTTGGCTTTGGTCTCGGTACCTGCGGCCAGAACAGGCGAAGTAGCTGCCGCAAGCGGCAGAGCCGCAACCGTTCCAAGCGCCGCCCGGCGAGTCAATCTGATGGTCATGGTCGTTCTCCCTGTCAGAGCATGTTTGACTGAATTAGGTCAGTCTGGGCCTGTGGCCATACTATGGCACTGTTATATGGGCTGCGTGGTTGAACATTACGTGTTAATTTTTGTTCATGCCGCGATCTGCGAATAAAACCGTACCCACCGGGCAAAACGTTGCTGATTTACTGGCGAGCATTCAGCCGACCCGCAAGGCGGAAGAGGCGCACGTGCTGGACAGGCTGTTTCGTGAAACCACAGGTTATGCGCCCGTAATGTGGGGCCCGTCGATCATTGGCTATGGTCGATATCATTATTGCTATGCGTCAGGGCGTGAGGGTGACTTTCTCGCAACTGGGTTCTCTCCGCGTAAGGCGGCGCATTCTATCTACATCATGCCGGGTTATGCTGATTTCGAAAATATCCTGTCTCGACTGGGCAAACACAAGCTGGGGAAATCCTGCCTCTACGTGAATAAGCTACCGGATATCGATCTCGACGTGCTTGGTGAACTCATCAAAGCCGGGCTCGAACGCCTAGATGGCATTTGGCCGGTTGAACCAACCTGAAAGCCTCTTCTGGACAAAAACGCGCCCATGTGAGATGAGCCGCGCCAACAGGAGACTTCCATGACCACGACCCGTTTTGCCCCGTCGCCCACCGGTTACATCCATGTGGGCAACCTGCGCACCGCCCTGATGAACTATTTGATCGCCCGCAAGGCTGGCGGTACGTTCATTCTGCGCATTGATGACACCGATCCCGAGCGGTCGAAGGAAGAATATGTCGACGCGATCAAGCAGGATCTGGAGTGGTTGGGCCTGCATTGGGACCGGGTCGAGCGACAGTCGGAGCGTCTGGACCGCTACGCCGAGGCCGCCGACAAGCTGCGCGAGATGGGCCGGTTCTACGAGGCGTTCGAGACGCCCACCGAGCTCGACCTTAAGCGCAAGAAGCAACTGAACATGGGCAAGCCGCCGGTCTATGACCGTGCCGCGCTGAACCTCAGCGATGCCGAGAAAGAAGCCCTGCGCGCTGAGCGTGGCAATGGCGTCTGGCGGTTCAAACTGAACCACGAGCGTATCGAATGGAACGATGGCATTTTGGGCGACATCTCGATCGATGCAGCTTCAGTATCCGACCCGGTGCTGATTCGGGGCGATGGTCAGGTTCTCTATACGATTGCTTCTGTGGTCGATGACACCGAAATGGGCGTAACCGATGTCGTGCGCGGCTCGGACCATGTCACCAACACCGCAACGCAGATTCAGATCATCGAGGCCTTGGGCGGGACCTGTCCGCGTTTTGCGCACCACTCGTTGCTGACTGGCCCGCAGGGAGAGGCGTTGTCGAAACGCTTGGGCACTCTGGCCCTGCGCGATCTGCGAGAGCAGGGCGTGCAGCCAATGGCCTTACTGAGCCTGATGGCGCGTCTGGGGTCGTCAGATCCGGTTGAGTTGCGCTCGGATATGTCAGAGTTGATCGACGGCTTTGATGTTACACGCTTCGGTGCGGCCCCAACCAAGTTCGACGTGCAGGACCTGTTCCCGCTGACTGCGAAGCATCTACAATCGCTGCCGCTGGCCGATGTGACCGATGCCGTTGCTGAAGCAGGCGTTCCCGCTGAACTGGCCGAGCCTTTCTGGACCATGGCGCGCGAAAATATCACCACGCTGAGCGATCTCGAGGGATGGTGGGAATTGTGCCGTGATGGGGCCGAACCCATGATCGCTGACGAGGATCGTGAGTTCATCGCTCAGGCTGTCTCGTTGCTGCCCGAAGGCCCTTTCGATGGGGAAACTTGGGGCACATGGACCAAGGCAGTTAAAGAAGCAACTGGTCGCAAGGGCAAAGGCCTGTTCATGCCACTGCGCAAAGCGCTGACGGGGATGGAGCGCGGGCCCGAAATGGCGACCTTGCTGCCGCTATTGCAGGTGATCCGCGCTCGCGGCTGACTTCAGGGTCAGTGCTTAGAATACGAAGGAGGCAGGTAAATCACCTGCCTTTCTTTGTTCTCCGGGTCGCAAAACTTGCGCCGAAACGCGTTGCAGGCGGTCATCCACGAATTCGGTCTCGGCCTGCTCCAATTGTTGGTGACGAGGATAACGGGGCTCGGCGCGGTCGTTCAAAATCGGAGCATCCCAACCATCGGTTGTTGCAAAGAAGCGATCGGCGCCCTCTGGTCCAAAAGCCCGCAGATACCCTTGCACGACAACATCAATATAGCTGAGCAATAGGGGATGGTGATTGCTGGGCGCGGTGTGTCGATCATGCGGGACTGCGTAGACAGCGATTTCCACCTCTTGCGTCAGAGTGTGCGTGATCGACCGTGTGGCTGGAACGCGGTCATAGGCCCATTCTCTTTCATCCAACGCGGCCCAGTCGTTTTTAGGAACATGGGCGATCATACCATCGATCTCGGAATCAGCATCCGGCACAGCGGTCAAAAACGCCACCGGGCGCAGATCCGTGTGCCGCCATGCGCGTCGCCAACCTTTCAGTCGCGCTGGGCGCGGGTCGGGGAAATCATGCGTCGACAGGTTCACGAGGCTGCCATAGCCGAAGAAATAAGGGTCTGCCATGCGGGTCGCGTCCTTCTTTGACGATTGATGTATGTCAAACAGTCTTTTTACGAGACATGCAATAAAGCTTCACCTTGAGATTCGGGAGGCCCTAATGCGGATTACCAAACGGACGAATATCGCGGTGCGTGTTTTGATGTATTGCGCCGCACATCAGGAACGGCTGGTCACGAAGGCCGAGATCGCCGATGTCTGTAATATTTCAGAAAACCATCTGGCACAGGTGATCAACCAACTGAGCCAGCTAGACTATCTCAGCACACAACGCGGCCGCAATGGCGGCATGACGCTGGCACGCCCGGCGGATCAGATCCGGGTCGGGTCCGTGTTTCGCCATGTCGAAGGCGGGTTGCCGATTGCCGAGTGTTTTGCGGATGCTGACAACACCTGCCCACTGACCGATGCCTGCCGCCTCCGGTTGGCGCTGCAAGATGCGGCTGAGGTGTTTTATGCGTCGCTGGACGAAATCACGCTCGATGCGTTGGTTTGCGACAATGACCAATTGCTGAAAATATTGCAGCCTGTCGCTTGTATGCGCTGAACTCAGTCGCTGGCGCGCAGTATACGCGCAGGGCGTACTGAAAGCGGGCGCAGGGCAAAGACCATCCCCGCGCCTAAGGTAACGCCAACACCGGCGATGACGATCCCAAGCGCGGATGGCCAGATGACCGCGAACTCTGTGTCGAATATATAAGTAGCCACGGCCCAACCGCCCAGAATTCCGGTCAGCAAAGCAACGCAACCTGCGGCTGCTCCCAAAAGGATTGCCCGCAGGGCAAAGCTGCGCAATATGCGCCCACGGTTGGCACCCAGAGTCTTGAGGATCGCTGCCTCGTACCTACGCGCCGGTTCGCCCGCTGCCGCCGCACCGATCAACACTAAAAACCCGGTCAACAGAGAAACCCCTGCGCCATATGACGTGGCTGCCGCAAGCCCTGCCAGCAGGCCTGATATCCGGTCGATGGCGTCTCTGACCCGGACTGCCGTGATGTTGGGGAATTGACCGGCCAAATCACGCAGAATGGCGGCCTCGGCCTGTTCTTCGGCGTAGACGGTAGCGATGAAGCTATGCGGGGCACCAGCCAAGGCAGAGGGGTTCATCGACATGACAAAACCCATTCCTGCAGTGGAGAAATCAACTTCGCGCAGCGATGTGAGTTCAGCTGTGATATCGCGGCCCAGGATATTAACGGTCAGCTCATCGCCCAGTTTCAGGCCCATCTCGTCGGCCTCTTCTGCGGCAAAGCTGACTTGCGGTGGGCCGCTGTAGTCCTCTGGCCACCAAACCCCGTCAGTCACGCGGGCATTCCGTGGGGGGCGGGCAGAGTAGGTTACGCCCCGGTCGCCGTCCAGAACCCAGTGATCGCCTGCAATCTCGCGCGCGGGTCGCCCATTGATTTTGGTAATGATCCCACGCAGCATCGGAGCGCTTTCTACCCGACTGACGGCAGGGTCAGTGTCGAGACGTTCGCTGAACCCGGGCATCTGATCCTTCTGGATATCGACGAAGAAATACGAGGGTGCGACCTCAGGCAAGTTGCCCGAAATCGCATTGCGTAGCGTGCCGTCGATCTGCCCCACCGCCGCAAGGACCGAAAGGCCGAGCCCAAGGGACAGGACCACCGACGCTGCGCCTTCGCGTGGGTCAGAGATGGCGGACAACGCCCACCGCAGGGCTGGACGCCCTCTGGCCCAAGGAGCGCCCGCGCGGGCCAATTTGCGAATGGCAAAGGCAGAAAGGGTCAGCAAAGTGAGTGCCCCCGCCAGACCTGCGCTTGTCCAGAGAGTCAACCGGGTTGAACCGCTGAACCAAGCGGCGGCTCCGATCAGTACGGCCAGGCCAATTGCGGTCGCAATTACATAAATCAAGCGCGGGAAGCTGCTTGCCGAAGTCAGCGCATCCCGGAACAATGTTGCCGCACGCACCTCCTCGGTTCTGGCCAGAGGCCAAAGCGTAAACAGGAACGCGGTTAGCACACCATAAAGTGCGGCCTCGAACAGGGGCTGCGGATATAGCGAGAATACAGCAGGGATCGGCAGTTGGGTTTCGATAACCGGTGCCAGCAGCATTGGAAGCGCCGCGCCCAGGGTCAAACCCATGACGATACCAACGCCTGAAAGAACGGCGATCTGGATCATGTATGTCTGAAAGATTGTGGCCCGATCAGCGCCCAAAGTCCGCAATGTCGCAATGGTTTCCGTTTTCTGGGACAGATAGGCGCGCACGGCAGCCGATACGCCGATCCCCCCAACCGCCAATCCGGATAGACCAACCAGCACCAGAAACGCGCTGAGGCGCCCTACAAACTCGGATATCCCCGGCGCACCATTGCGGGCATCAGTCCAGCGCATGCCGGTTCCCTCGAAGGCCTGCCTGGCCTGCTGCGACAGCGCCTCCAACTCGGCGGTTTGCGGCAAGTTCATCCTGTATTTGGTGGAAAACAAAGTACCCGGAGCCAGCAGGCCCGATGATTGCAAATCCTCGGTTCGAACCAACGTGCGCGGTCCCAGCGAGAACCCATCTGCCGCACCATCCGGTTCGTGTTCCAGCGAGGCCATCAAAACGAACCTCTGCGTGCCGAGATCAAATTGGTCCCCAATCGCAAGGTTCAGGCGGTCAATCAGGGACGGAGCCATCACGGCGCCGGGCAGCCCATCGGCGCCCGCCAAGGCCTCGGGCAAAGAAACTGCGGGTTCCAGAGCCACCGATCCCAGCAGCGGATAGGCCCCGTCCACGGCCTTCACCTGAGTTAACGCCCGTTGCGCGCCTGCGCCATCACCCGTGACGGCCATGGACCTGAAATCGACGACCTCTGACACTGCTTGCGCGGTGTCCGCCATCCAGTCACGTTCCTCATCGTTTGCAAAGCGATAGGTGAACTCCAGCTGGGCATCGCCGCCTAAGAGCGACGCGCCCTCTTGTTGCAATCCGGTCTGAATGGCTTGGCGCACCATGCCAACCGCAGCAATTGCTGCAACACCCAAAGCCAGGCAGGCCAGAAACACTCGAAACCCGCGCAACCCACCGCGCAGTTCGCGCCGGGCCAGGCGACCGGCCAGACGCAGGCTCATTCGGCGGCCTCACGCTGGGATTCCTCGGCGATACGCCCATCGCGCAAGCGCACAACGCGGTCGCATTTCTGAGCCAGTGTATGGCTGTGCGTGACCAGAACCAGAGTTGCCCCGTGACGGTCCCGCAGTCCGAATAACAGATCAATGATTGCTGAACCGTTGGTTTCATCCAGATTTCCCGTTGGTTCATCCGCCAGTAATATATGCGGGCGCGGGGCCGAAGCGCGGGCCAGCGCCACACGCTGTTGCTCGCCGCCTGACAACTGCGCCGGGTAGTGATCGATACGATGTGAAAGGCCCACGGCCTCCAACTCGGCCGCGGCGCGCTGGAAAGCATCTTTGTGTCCCGCGAGTTCTAACGGGGTCGCCACGTTCTCAAGCGCGGTCATCGTCGGAATCAAGTGGAAATTCTGAAACACTACGCCCATGGCATCTCTTCTGAACCGTGCCAGCGCATCCTCGCTCATTTTCGTCAAATCTTGGCCCAATGCGGTAACGCGTCCACCAGTTGCCTGTTCTAAGCCGCCCATCAGCATCAGTAGCGAAGACTTTCCGGAACCAGAGGGACCGATAAGCCCCAGAGTTTCACCCTTGCTCACAGTCAAAGTGATGTCGTGCAGGATATCCACTCTTCCGGCATTGCCATCCAGCGATAATGCGGCATCTTGGAGGGTGAGAACGGGTGTCGTCATCGATCAGGCCATCAAGAGGGGTACAGTCCATTGGGATATGGCGCGATACAGAAGCTGCGCAAGGGTTTGATGTCAGGCGTGTTCATCTGTTGCGGATTTGCCGCGACGGCTGAGCCGGTGGTGATTGCGGCGCTCGGAGATTCCCTGACACAAGGATATGGACTTCCGCAACAAGACGGGTTTGTGCCCCAACTGCAACGCTGGTTGCAGGAGGAAGGGGCGGATATTCAGCTTATCAACGCCGGCGTTTCCGGGGATACGACCGCAGGAGGAGCCTCCCGCGTTGATTGGACTCTGACGCCAGAGGTCGATGGCATGATTGTAGCCCTCGGCGGCAATGATCTGTTACGCGGTATCGATCCGGATGTGTCGCGCGCCAATCTTGAGGCAATCCTGAACACCGCTGAAGCTGCGAATGTCGAAGTTCTGCTGATCGGCATGCAAGCCCCCGGGAACTATGGGACGGATTACAAGCAAAGTTTCGATGCCATGTATCCGGAACTGGCGCAGCAGTATGGCGCGATCTATGCGGAAAGCTTCTTTGACGGGCTCACGACCGAGGGCGATCCTGCAGTCGCGCGCCAGTTCATGCAATCTGATGGCATCCATCCAAATGCCCAAGGCGTTGCGCTGATCGTTGACGCGCTAGGACCTATTGTACTGGCTTTAGCGGAGCGCGCTGCCGATTAGGAGGGTCCTATGCCAGGCCGGTTTTTTCTCACACGACCAATTGGCGAGATTGCTAAGTTCCTGAACGTGAAAGATAACGTAGGGCCTCAACCCCCGCGCAAGAACATTCAACCGGGTCAGGAGGTGACGGTATTGACCGGTGAAGGCTTGAAGATGATGCGTTGGGGGATGATCCCGGTCGGCAGGGTCAATGCGCGCGGACGTCCGGTGATGGAGACCATTATCAACGCTCGCTCTGAAACGGTTTTTGACAAAAGCGCATTCGAAGGTGTTGGGCGCGCAGTTATACCAGTTGATGGCTGGTACGAGTGGACCGGAGAGAAACGGCGCAAAACTGCATGGCGTATCGCAGCGAAGGATGGCATACCGCTGTTATTTGCTGCAATTACGGATAGTTGGGAGGCCCCTGGTGGGCAGCGTGTGGATCAGGTCGCCGCAGTCACCTGCGAGCCAAATGCCGATGTAAAGCCGATCCACCACCGTATGGGTGTGTTGCTGGGGTCGCAGGATGTGGATTGCTGGTTACATGGATCCGAAGAAGAGGCGCAGAAGCTGATGCGCCCATGGCCAGAAGGTCGCCTGAGGATTGAACAAGCCGACGATGTGGATTGGTCGGCGGCTTAGACCACGGTCACCACGGTTCCAATCGGCACCCGGTTGTACAGATCGATTACATGCTGATTCAGCATCCGTATGCAGCCGTTCGAGGCCGCGCGACCGATGGTTTGCGGTTGTGTGGTGCCATGGATGCGGAAATAGGTGTCGACTCCGTTTTGGAACAGATACAAAGCGCGCGCGCCCAGTGGATTATCGCTCCCTCCGGGTTGGACATAGTCGTTGTCCTTGAACCGACCATAGGCCACCGGGTCGCGTTCGATCATCTCATCGGTCGGTCGCCAGGTGGGCCATTCCTTCTTGACGTCGATAGTTGCGGTTCCTGTGAACTCCAGTCCGGCCTTGCCGACGCCGCAGCCATAACGGATCGCTTTGCGGGGTTCGGTTATATAGTAAAGGTAGAAGGAACGGGGAACGACCAGCAGCTGACCGGGTAGGAATTGCTTTTTGACCCGCACGAATTGTGGCGTGGGATCATATTCGACCGCTTTCTTGGCGCTGACAACGCCCGGAAGCAGGCTGACGGCAGTACCGGCCAGAAATACGCGGCGTGTGAACATGGTGACATCCCTCAAATGACCAAAGAAATCATAACGCTAGTTTTGAAATGATAGCGGATTTGGTCAATCACCGGGGAGGAATAACCCGATTGTGATGTATTCCCTATGCCACACAATCAACAAGGGCATAGCGGAGTGGGCGGGAAAAATCCCGCCCTTTGAACGGCTTAGGCCAGTTCGATATTGTCGGCGCTTTCGCGGCCGTCACGACCAGCGCGCAGCTCGTACGTGACTTTCTGGTTGTCGGCCAGACCGGTGAGGCCCGAACGCTCGACTGCCGAGATGTGTACGAAGATGTCTTTGCCGCCATCTTCGGGTGCGATAAAGCCATAGCCTTTGGTGGTGTTGAACCATTTTACGGTGCCTGCGGGCATATCCGTTGTCTCCTGTTTAGTGCTGCCCACGTGGATGCGGCAGCCCGGCGTCGTTGTCTGTATCGATAGACTGAGCGCCGTAGAAGGAGACTGCAGGTCGAAATAGAAAAACGTAAGCCTCATGGATATGGCATCGGTCAGGCGGTGTGGCAAGGGCGGATTGTACGGTTTGTACAGGGGTTTGAGGGGCAATCGTCCGACTTGTACAAGAATCCGCCGATGGTTTTGGTTATTGGTTTGCGTGCCAATGATAAGGCCCGGTTATTTGTCTGGCGCGTCGGAGTGGCATTCAGAATCCGTTAACCCTGGTCATGATCAAGTTGCAGCATGAGCGATTATCGACGCGTCCGCATTCCCGGAGCCAAGTATTTTTTCACCGTGTCTTTGGCCGACCGGTCGTCGGATTTGTTAGTGCGAGAGGTGGCGCATTTGCGGGCCGCCTTTGCAGTGACCCAGAGGGAGCGGCCGTTCTGGTGCGATGCGTTTGTTGTGTTGCCGGATCATTTGCACGCGGTGTGGACCTTGCCGCCAGGGGATGCGGATTATTCGACGCGGTGGCGGTTAATCAAAAGCCGATTTGTGCGTGCCGTCGGAGAATTCGGTCCGCGAAGCGAGTCCAAGGTTGTCAAACAGGAACGCGGGATTTGGCAACGCCGATTTTGGGAGCACACCATTCGGGACGAACGAGATTACCGCAATCATGTGGTTTATTGTTGGGGCAATCCGGTCAAACATGGGTTGGTGGAGCATCCAACCGATTGGCCGTATTCGTCGATTTATCGTGATATCCGCGCAGGCCGGGTTGATCCGGAATGGAGTGGCGTTGTCACCGAAGGAGCGTTTGGGGAAGCGTAGGATGGGTGATTTCACCCATCAATTTATGTGGTGGGATATTGGAGAATTGAGGAGTGATGGGTGCGAGCACCCATCCTACGCTTGCTGAAGCCCGGCATCCACCATGAACCTTGGATTAACTGGTTTGATTCCATTCAATAGTAAATAAATTTGAAGTCGCGGCTGTTGCGCGGCTTGCCGGGCTGAAGCCCGGCCTACTTGCTATTTTTCTAGAAGTTCCGCACATGTGTCACCGATTTTGCGATGGTTTGCATCTAGATTTCCTCGGCGATAAAAATCCTCGACCAAGCCAGCTGCGAAGCAGGAAACAAATGCACCCTTTTGAGCCTGCTCTATCGAAAATCCGTCCTCAACCAACTTGTCGTGCAATCTGGAAACAGACACAATGTAAACGTCAGAGTCCAACGTTTCGCCGAAAACCCTGCTCGATAACTGATAGAAATGCGTATCAACAATTGACAAGACAGTTTGGAATGAACTGTACAGTTTTGCCGGAACAAAATCGATGTCTTCGCGGTTTTCGATGAAAGCAACAATCACATCAGACATTTCTGGATCTACCCATTTGTCTGAGAAATCAAACTTCTCCTGCTCACCGTCGTGCTTCTGCAAGAAATAGGTGAAATCCGCTGGCGCGGCAAAGGTGGTGACCCTCTTTGGCGCTTCAGCCAATGCGCCACTTGCGCCGCAAACTAGGAAAGCAGAAATCTGTGCGCAGCGCGTCGCAAACCTAATCATTAAGAAAGCATCCCCAATTCTGCTTTTTCAGCAATACAGCTGCCACCCAGCCTCACCGCGCAAACTTCTTATGCTTCAATCGCTTGGGCTCCAGCGCGTCTGGTCCCAGACGGCGCTTTTTGTCTTCTTCGTAATCCTCGAAGTTGCCCTCGAACCATTCCACATGGGCGTCACCCTCGAAGGCCAGAATATGCGTGCAGATGCGGTCGAGGAAGAAGCGGTCGTGGGAAATCACAACGGCGCAGCCGGCGAAATCGACCAGCGCGTCTTCCAGCGCGCGCAGGGTTTCGACGTCGAGATCGTTGGTCGGTTCGTCGAGCAGCAGGACGTTGCCGCCCTCTTTCAGCAGGCGGGCCATGTGGACGCGGTTGCGCTCACCACCCGATAGCAGCGAGACCTTCTTCTGCTGGTCGCCGCCCTTGAAGTTGAAGGACGAGCAATAGGCACGGGAATTGATCTGCGCGTCACCCAGTTGGATGATCTCGGCACCGCCGGTGATCGCCTCCCACACGGTGTCGTTGTCTTTCAGGTCGTCGCGGGACTGGTCGACATAGGACAGCTCGACCGTGTCGCCCAGCGTGATGGTGCCGCTGTCGGGCTGTTCCTGACCGGTGAGCATCTTGAACAGGGTCGATTTACCTGCACCGTTGGGGCCGATGACGCCAACGATGCCGCCGGGGGGCAGGGCAAAGTCCAGCCCTTCGATCAGTTGCTTGTCGCCCATATGTTTCGACAGGCCCTCGACCTCGATCACCTTGCCGCCAAGGCGCTGGCCGTTGGGAATGACGATCTGGGCGCGGGTCAGCTTTTCGCGTTCGGACTGCTCGGCCAGTTCGTTATAGGCGTTGATCCGGGCCTTGGATTTGGCCTGACGGGCCTTTTGGCCCTGACGCATCCATTCCAGTTCGCGTTGCAGGGTCTTCTGCTTGGACTTGTCTTCGCGGGCTTCCTGCTCCAGCCGTTTGGCTTTTTGTTCCAGCCATGCGGAATAGTTCCCCTCGTACGGAATGCCGCGACCGCGGTCGAGTTCGAGGATCCAGCCGGTGATGTCGTCCAGGAAATACCGGTCGTGGGTGACGATGAGGATGGTGCCCTTGTAGTCGATCAGGTGCTGTTGCAACCAGGCGATGGTCTCGGCGTCGAGGTGGTTGGTTGGTTCGTCGAGCAGAAGCATATCGGGCGCTTCGAGCAGCAGCTTGCAGAGCGCCACGCGGCGTTTCTCACCACCCGATAGGTTTGCGATGTTGGCATCGTCCGGCGGGCAGCGCAGCGCTTCCATCGAGACATCGATCTGACTGTCGAGGTCCCACAGGTTTTCCGCGTCGATCGCGTCCTGCAGGGTGGTCATTTCCTCCATCAGCTCATCCGAGTAGTTCTCGGCGATCTCCATGGCAATCTCGTTGAACCGGTCGACCTTGGCCTTTTTCGCGGCCACGCCCAGCATGACGTTCTCGCGGACGGTCAGCGATTCATCCAGTTGAGGTTCCTGCGGCAGATAGCCGACCTTGGCGCCCTCGGCGGCCCATGCCTCACCGGTGAAGTCGGTGTCGAGGCCCGCCATGATCTTCATCAGCGTCGATTTACCCGCGCCGTTGACACCGACAATACCGATTTTCACGCCGGGCAGGAAGCTCAGGTGGATGTTTTCAAAGCACTTCTTGCCACCGGGATAGGTCTTGGAGACACCCTGCATGTGGTAGACATATTGATAGGCGGCCATGTCGCGTCCTCTGGGTCGGGGAAATCAAGTTGGAACGCTGGATATCCGAGGCGAGCGGGCGGGGCAAGCTGGTGGTATTGTGAATTTTCTGTGGTCGTTTGATCCGGTAGAACCAACACGACAAGGAGTGGTGGGGTTTTGGCAGAACTTGCGGAACTGATTGCCGGTTGGGCGCAACCGGGCCGGGTGACATGGATCGGTGTACGTCCTGGCCGCAGAGCGGAATTGGATGGGCGCAACGAGGTTTGGGTCTCAGCCGATGGGCTCGACGGCGACCGCAGCCGGGCGGGCAAGCGGGCGGTGACTTTGATCCAGCAGGAACATCTGGCGGCGATTGGCTCTTATCTGGGGCAAGGATCGGTTATGCCTGAGATCCTGCGGCGCAATCTGGTGGTTTCGGGGATCAATCTGGCGGCGCTAAAGGGGCGGGAGGTGCAGGTGGGGGAGGCCATTTTACGCTTTACCGTGATCTGCGCTCCATGCAGTCGGATGGAGGAGGCGTTGGGCAAAGGCGGCTATTCTGCTGTGCGGGGGCATGGGGGTTGGTGTGCCGAAGTAGTGCAGCCGGGGCAAGTCAGGCTTGGCGATGTGGTGCAGCCGATTGATTGACAACACCTCTCAGTTCTGAACATCAGCAGAGGATGGAACGCAGTACCATTCCATATGCGGGGCCCGGGCAGGTCGTGGGGTTGTTCGGAGGGTCATTTGATCCTCCGCATCAAGGTCATGTGCATGTGACGCGCGAAGCGATGAAGGCGTTCGGGCTGGATCGGGTGTGGTGGCTGGTGTCGCCGGGCAATCCGTTGAAGGAGCGGGGGCCTGCGCCTTTGGCGCGGCGGGTTGCGGCGGCGCGGGACGTGATGCAGCATCCGCGCGTTGATGTGACGGATATTGAGGCGCTGACGGGGACGCGGGCGACGGCGGATACACTGGCGGCGCTGCGGCGACTTTATCCGCAGGTTCGGTTTGTATGGCTGATGGGGGCCGACAATCTGGCGCAGTTTCACCGCTGGAAAGATTGGCGACAGATCATGGACAGCGTGCCGGTGGGCGTTGTGGCGCGGCCTGGGGACCGGATTTCTGCTCGGATGTCCCCGGCGGCTCGGCTTTATGCCAAGTACCGTATCGACGGGCAGGCGCGGCATTTGCTGGGGCGGGCGGATGCTCCGGCGTGGTGTTTTGTGAACGTGCAGATGGTTGACGTCAGTTCGACCGAGTTGCGCAATCGCGGGAATTGGAGCGATGGGGTGTTGCCCGAATGACTCCACTTGGCGCATAATCTTAATCAAGTGATTGTCTGCATTTAAGCTCTGGGATTCTAATAGACCCATGGTCGATCGAATTTCGCGTCGTTTGTTTCTGGGTGGATTAGGGGCGTCTCTGGTTCCGGGCACAGGTCTGGCCGAGGCGCCTTCGGTGTCTCTGCGCCCTGTGCTGCGTGGCCCGCAGCCCAGCGGGGCTGAGCGACTGGTTCAGGCGGCGGGGTTGAAGGGCGAGGTTGTTTTTGCCGTGGCCGACGTGGAAACCGGAACGCCGCTGGAGGTGTTCGGCGAGGGCCAAAGCCTACCACCAGCCAGCGTCGCCAAGGCGCTGACCGCGCTTTATGCGCTGGATGTGCTGGGTCCGGAGTATCGGTTCGAAACCCGCTTGATCGCGGATGGACCGGTGGAAAATGGTATTCTGAAAGGCGACCTGATCCTTGCGGGTGGCGGTGATCCGCTGCTGGATACAGACGCGCTGGCCACAATGGCAGCCAATCTGCGCAAGGCCGGGATCACCGAGGTGAAGGGCGCGTTCAAGGTCTATGATGGTGCGCTGCCCTACGTCTTCAGCATTGATCCGGGGCAGCCGGATCATCTGGGCTATAGCCCGTCGATCAGCGGGATTTCCCTGAATTTCAACCGTGTGCATTTCGAGTGGAAACGCGAGGGCACCGGCTATGACGTGACCATGGATGCGCGCAGCGCAAGTTACAGGCCGTCGGTGGATATGGCATCAATGCGGGTCGAGAACCGCAGCCTGCCGATCTACACCTATCAGCCAAGCGCGCGGCAGGATCGCTGGACCGTGGCCAAAGGCGCGCTAGGCAATGGCGGGGCACGCTGGCTGCCGGTACGCAAGCCTGCGCTTTATGCCGGAGATGTGTTCCGCACGCTGGCACGCGTGAATGGGATCGTGCTGGGCCGGGTGCAGGTGACGCGGCAAGCACCGCAAGGGACCGAACTGGTGGTGCATCAGAGCGATCCGTTGGAAAGCATCCTGAAGGGGATGCTGAGATATTCGACCAATATAACCGCCGAAATGGTGGGTTTGGCGGCCACCAAGGCGCGCGGGGTTGCGCCGCAGAGCCTTGAGGACTCGGCCGCAGAAATGAACCTATGGGCGGCAGAGCGTTTTGGCGCAGATGGGATCGCGATGGTCGATCATTCCGGACTTAGCGGTTCCTCACGTATGGCCCCCTTCGGTCTGGTCAATACGCTGGTGGCGGCGGGGCAGTCAGAGGAGCTGCGGCCGTTGCTTCGGTCCTTTACGCTGGCCGACAAAAACGGGCAGCCGGTCAAGGATCATCCGATCAAGGTCGACGCAAAAACGGGTACTTTGAACTTCGTCTCGGGTCTTGGCGGTTACATGACAACGGCAGATGGAGTGGATCTGGCCTTTGCGATCTTCACCGCCGACACCGCGCACCGCGCCACGATCCCGCGTGCGTCGCGCGAGCGCCCGGACGGGGCGCGGGCCTGGAACCGACGGTCTCGCACTTTGCAGCGCAATCTGATTGAGCGGTGGGGTACGCTCTACGGCAGCTAGGTCGTATGCCGCGCCCGTGCCCCGCGTTCGATAGCGGCAGCGTGCAGGCGGTCGATGCTCAGCTCGTATCGGATTTCTTCCAGCAGTCGCAATTCGGTTTCGGCCAGAGTGCCGTCAGCGGCGGCGACATCACAGGCCAGCGCGTAGGCGGTTTCGTTCAGGCGTTCGGGCAGGTTGTCACGGATCAGTCCGAACAGGGCATCCAGCCCGTCCACCTGCTCAAACAAATCAAACACGATCTGCGAGACGCGGCGGGTTCGGTCGATGTCGTAGCCTGCAAACACCGGCAGCATGTTGACCGCGCCTTCGATCTTGACCAGCTCTGCGGTTCGGATGTTCTCGTCCGAAGCGGAAATCGCCACCATGATCGCCACAAGGCAATCCTGCGGGGACATCGGATGTGGGGTTTGCTCGGTCATGGTGTCGTCCTGAATGAAACGTTTGTTGCCGCACGATAGGAGCGGGTGCAAGGAGGTTCAACTGGTAGTTTTGGGGTGCAATGAATGCGATCGATGAGGGTGGGTGATTTCGGCTGCGATGTAAACGTCCGTTGAGAGCTTACACCTGCCGTCGACCAGGCTTCTATTCTTTGCATGTGCTGCGCGTCGCGAACCAAGCGTTTCGGACTTTCACCGCCAGCATTCCAAAGCAGAACTTCGCCAAGTTAATTGGCCATACGGAAACGACCAGGCACTAGCTAAGATGCGTTTCAGTTGGGCGTTTTTCTATGCCTTGCACCGCCGGTCATGCCCGATATTTAGCAAGCTCACTCCAGAATAATTCTACAGCATCCGAAGTGTTCTGTGACTTACGCGCTGCGCAGATGTTCCACGTAAGGTTCTGTGCCATAGACACGGGTTTCACCGTCTTTGCATGGATCAGATCCGCAAATGTGTCCGCCATCCCTCCCACGATGTAGTCCGGTTCTGCCAACAATCCGGTCAGGAGGTTGTAGTCGTCGCATTCGATATGCGGCTGTGCATTCACCTTTTCGACGGCTTCAGCACCGCCACCAAGTGCTTTTGTCAAAGCGGCTTTCCAGTGTTTGTGGAGATGCGGAGATGCAAAGGGAAAATCGAATATGCCCGCCATCGTTTGCGGGCCACGCTGATGAATCTCATGGTCGCGATGTGCCACAAACTGGATTTGTTGTTTCTCCATCACCATAATCTCGACGTTGTCAGCTTCGGGTGTGTAGGTCAGGTCACCCAGGAACATGTCGAACTTTCCCGCCTGCAACAAATCAAGCGGTCGTGCGTAGGCGCTTACCAGAATTCGGAAACGAAGATCAGGCATCACTTGCCGCACTGATCGCAGGGCGGGCAGGATCAGGGTTCTCGTGGTCAGAGGCCCGCAACCGATCAGCAAAGTGCCCGGCCCGGTTTCGCGCAAAGCGGCCACGCGCGTCGCATACTGGTTCAGGTCTTCGCGCAGCGCCTGGGCGATTGGCAAGAACTCCTGCCCTGCGCGTGTCAGAGTGCTGTTGTTTCGGCTTCGATGAAACAAAACAAGCCCCGTATAGTCCTCGGCCTGCCCGACATAGCGGGACAATGATGCGTTGGACACACCCATCGCACGGGCAGCATTTTGGAAACTGCCGATTTCAGCCAATGTAAGAAAAGCGGTCAAAGAGTTTTCGTTCATCATGCCGTCAACCACATTTCAGGTTTTGTTCTTTAGATTTCACAATATGAAATTCCGGTAAAGCTCTGTTGCGACGCGAAAGTTTCGACCGCTATCCCTGATCGGACTTTCGATATTCCCTTCATCGGTATCGTCTTCTACGTTCGCAGAGGTAAAAATGTTCATTTTTCGATCTATTGTGGTTTCCGCCACGCTGGCTACAGCTTCGGTCTGTGCCCTGCCAGTTTTGGCCGAAACCGACCAGCCCAATATCCTTGTCATCATGGCCGACGATGTCGGCTGGGCCAGTCTGGGCAGCTATCATCAGGGTGTGAAAAGTATCAAAACCCCCAACCTTGACCAGCTTGCTGCGGATGGTATGCGCCTTACGGATTACTATGCACAGCCAAGCTGCACCGCCGGGCGATCTGCCTTTATCACCGGACAATTGCCTGTTCGGACGGGGATGCACACAGTCGGGCTGCCCGGAGATCTGGAAAAAGGTCTGAATGAAAAAGACCCTACTCTGGCCAACATCCTTAAATCTCTAGGCTACACCACCGGGCAATTCGGAAAAAATCACTTGGGCGATATGAACAAGTTTCTGCCAACTGTGAAAGGTTTCGATGAATATTGGGGCTGGCTCTACCACCTGAATGCGATGGAATACACCTCTGACCCCGATTGGCCCAAAGATCAGAAATTCAACGACACATTTGGCCCACGGAACATCATCCACGCCTATGCCACTGATACAATTGATGAAACCGTAGATCCACGCTGGGGGCTGGTTGGAAAGCAGCGTATAATAGACGATGGCCCAGCTCCGCCCGAACGGCAAAAAACGCTCGACGATGAGGTGACGGCCCATACTCTGGACTTCATCAACCGCGCGGTCGATAGCGACACGCCCTTCTTTGTCTGGATGGCCCCGGCCCGAGCACATGTCTGGACACATCTGAGCCCCGAATACGAGGCAATGCTGGGCGACGGGCGCGGTTTGCAGGATGTCGTAATGAAAGAGCTTGACGACAACGTGGGCAAGGTCATGGCCCGTCTGGACGAACTTGGCATCTCGGACAACACTATTGTAGTCTTCACCTCGGATAACGGCCCCGAAACCATGACTTGGCCTGATGGTGGAACAACACCGTTCCGAGGCGAAAAAGGTACGACATGGGAAGGCGGCTTCCGCGTTCCTGCTATCGTTCGCTGGCCCGGAAGAGTTTCCGCCGGGACCGTAAGCAACGGTATTTTTGCCGGTCTTGATTGGATGCCTACCCTCGTCGCCGCCGCCGGAGGACCTGACGATCTGCCTGGATCACTACTGAAGGGCTATGAGGGCTATCAGGTGCATCTGGATGGTTACAACCAACTGCCTTTCCTGACTGGCGAGGGTGAGAGCAACCGGGACGAGATTATCTACTACGAAGGTCCGGACCTGCAAGCTGTACGCCATGGTGATTGGAAAGCACATTTCACGATACAAACCGAAGGATGGGCAGGTCCAAAAGAGGAACTGAACGCGCCCCTGCTGTTCAACCTGCGCCGCGATCCCTATGAAAAGGCAGCTGAGGAGTCGGGGATGTATACCCGTTGGATGGGCAACAAAATGTGGGCCTTTGGCCCTGCTGCTAAATTCGTCCAAAACCACCTGTCTACCTTCATTGACTATCCTCCGCGGGGGTCGGACATAACCAACCAGGGCCATGTCGAAGAGCAGATATCGACCGAAGGTGGGATGTCGCAGTAGAAAACAAACCTCGGGAGGCATCACCTGTTGCCTCCCGATCTGTGTCAAGGATTTCATCGAGGGCCGCGAAAATCACGCTTCACCGCCTCTTTGCTATCGCACTGCCCGGTTCATCCCGCCGTCGGACAGTATACTCTGACCGTTGATATACCGGGCTGCATCGCTGGCGAGAAACACGCAAGCTTGTCCAATTTCTTCGAACGTTGCGGGCCGCTGAGCGGGGATTTCCCGGCGAGCCTGTTCGGACAGGTTCACGTTTTCGCAGAACCCCGGCAGCAGGTTGTTCATGCGAATGTTGTGCCGTGCATATCGGTCCCCGTAAAGCTTTGAGAAACTATGCAATGCACCACGCAGCATGCTCATGGGATAGGGCGCACGTGGTTCGATTGTGTTCATGGATGAGATATTTACGAATGCGCCACCGCCTTGTTCGATCAGAATTGGCGTGACGATACGGGCGATCTTGACGACATTTAGCACATACATGTCCAGACTTTCGTGCCATAACTCGTCGCTGAGTTCCAATAGCGGTCCGTCAAAATCAGGATCGAAACCGACGGTTTTGATGGCTTCAGGCACCGTTCCACCGTGACCCATATTACTGACGATTGCATCAATCCGTCCATATTTGCTCATGGTGTCGTCGACCATCGCTTGCAAATCATCGACATCTAATACAGAGCCGCGACGGCCAATGCCCTCAAGTTCCTCCGCCAATTCAACCGAGCGGTTGGACGGAGACATAAGCGAAACCTTATAGCCGGCTTTCGCCATTTCAATGGCACAACCCCGGCCAATTCCCTGTCCTGTACCTGTCATCAAAGCAACTTTGGTATCGGCCATGGTATGTCCTTTCTTTGGGCGCACAGTGTGTGAGGTTTATTGATCTGTGGTCAGTGTAACTGCCGGAAACAAAGCAGACCTATCGAGTTTTTGGGGCAATGCTGTTAGGTTTTCTCACATGCCGGAGAACCTTAGACATCTACGTGCCCTTCAGGCCTTTGATGAAACCGCAACCCACTCCAGCCTGTCCAAGGCAGCAGATGTTCTGAACGTCACCCACGGGGCGATCAGTCGGCAAATTAAGCTGCTGGAACTGCATCTTGGCGTAACGCTTTTTCATCGCCGCCCAAATGGGGTTGAACTGACCAGTGCCGGGGAGCTTCTGCATCAATCGACGCGCGGGGCATTTTCGGCGTTGCAACTGGGCGTGATGGAGGTGAAGCGGCTGCATCACCGCCAGTCGATTACGGTGTCGTTGTCAACATCGTTGGCGCTTAAATGGCTTGTCCCGTTGCTCAGTTCATTTCAGCAAGAACATCCGGGTATCGCGTTGCTGCTGGACACAAATGATCGATTTGCGGATTTTGATGCGTCTGAGGTCGATGTCGCCCTGCGGTTCGGGGAACCCGGTTGGGACGGGCTCTATCATGAGCAGATAAGACAAGAGGACCTGATTGTTGTAGCAGCGCCATCCCTTGTTGGTAAAACCCGACTGCCGATGCCCGCCGAGAATTTGGCTGATCTTCCACTCTTGCATGATGCCTACAATGTCGGATGGGAAAGCTGGGCTGCGCAGGTAGGGCTGGGCGCTGACCGGATCAATTCACAGAGCATCAAGTACGTGGACAGCGCGGTTCTGTTGGAGGCTGCGATTGACGGGCAAGGTGTAGCGTTGGCAAGACATCTCTTGGCGGAGAGGGATTTGGAACTTGGTCGCTTGATCCGCCTCGATGAAAGCCGGGTTCCATTGGATCGGGGGCTCTACTTCGTCTGCCGCCCCGGCGATCAGGAACGGGTCACCGTGAGAATTTTCAGGAAATGGCTTATGTCGATTTAATCTTTTGCCTTGCTTGCAAATCCGCGAGAGCGATCAACAGACTACGTTTTTCAGAATGCCGCAATGCCCCGTGCTGCGGACACTTGTAACCAAGACCAGATATGGATTGCACGCTGTTCATGCTCATAGAGGCATGAAAATCACCACCCTTTATTGACTCATACTGCACCTGCACAATAACAGGGGCCGGTCCGGGCGCATGGGGTGTCTGGCACGTTTCCCGATGGAGTATCCAAATGTCTGACCTGCGTGAAACCGCGATGACGTCCAAGGCGTGGCCGTTTGAAGAGGCGCGGCGGTTGCTCAAACGGTATAAGCAGGGCGCTCCGGAAAAGGGATATGTGCTGTTTGAGACGGGCTATGGCCCCTCAGGTCTGCCGCATATCGGCACCTTTGGTGAGGTCGCGAGGACCACGATGGTCAAGCGCGCGTTTGAGGCGCTGTCGGATATCCCGACCAAGCTGATCTGTTTCTCGGACGATCTGGATGGGATGCGGAAAGTGCCCAGCAATGTGCCGAACCCCGAGGCGCTGCAGGATTATCTGCAATGTCCGCTGACCTCGGTGCCGGACCCGTTTGGTGAATATGACAGCTTTGGTGAGCATAACAATGCGATGCTGCGCCGTTTCCTCGATACTTTCGGGTTCGAGTATGAGTTCTATTCGGCGCGCGAGTTTTACCGCTCGGGCCAGTTCGACGAGATCCTGAAGCGCGCCGTTGAGAAGTATGACGACGTGATGGCCATCATGCTGAAAAGCCTGCGCGAAGAACGTCAGCAGACCTACTCGATCTTCCTGCCGATCCATCCCGAGACCGGGCGGGTTCTGTATGTGCCGATGAAGAAGGTTTGCGCCGATACCTACACTGTCACCTTCGATGACGAGGATGGCAAGGAATGGACGCTGCCCGTGACTGGCGGCAATGTGAAGCTGCAGTGGAAGCCTGATTTTGGCGCGCGCTGGGCCGCTTTGGGCGTTGATTTCGAAATGTATGGCAAGGAACATGCCACCAACGAGAAGATCTATGACGCGATCTGCCGGGCTTTGGGAGGTCGTGCGCCTGAGCATTTCTCGTATGAACTGTTCCTCGATGAGAACGGGCAGAAGATTTCGAAGTCGTCGGGCAATGGTGTTTCGATCGATGAATGGCTGACCTATGCGCCCACCGAGTCGCTGGCCTATTTCATGTATCAAAAGCCCAAGACCGCGAAGCGGATGCATTTCGATGTGATCCCAAAGGCGTATGATGAATATCATCAACAGTTGCGGGCCTATCCGGGACAGGACCTGAAGGCTCAGCTGAATAATCCCGTCTGGCATATCCATGGTGGCGACGTTCCGGAATCCACCCTGATGGTTCCGTTTGCGATGCTGTTGAACCTGGCGTCCGTGTCTGGGGCCGAGGACAAGGAGGCGCTGTGGGGCTTTATCCGCCGTTATGCGCCCGAGGCCACTGCCGAGACCCATCCCGATCTGGATCAGGCGGCGGGCTTTGCAGTGAGGTACTTCAACGATTTCGTCAAGCCGACGCGCCAGCATCGCGCGCCGACGGATCAGGAGCGTGAGGCGCTGGAAGCATTGAGGGCGGCCTTGGAAGTCTATGACGGGCCGATGGAAGACGAGGCACTGCAATCGGTGGTCTATTCCATCGGGCGTGAGCGGTTCGATCCGATGCGCGGCTGGTTCACGGCACTTTACGAAGTGCTGCTGGGGGCGTCGCAGGGGCCTCGGTTTGGTGGGTTCATCGCGCTTTATGGCGTGCCAGAGACGATTGCTCTGATCGACAAGGCGCTGGCCGGGGAATTAGTCTGATTTGACCTGATCCAGTGTGGGGCTACCCTTGCATCAGGAGGTGGCCCCATGCGTCGACTATTGCTTGCTGTATCCCTGAGTGCCGGACTGGCATCCGGAGCTTTTGCTCAGAGTGACGAGATTGAGGCCAATATCTCGGCGCAGATTCAGGCCTTCAAGGCGGATGACTTTGCCACCGCCTTCACCTTTGCCAGCCCCAATATCCAGCGGCTGTTCGGCGATCCCGAGAATTTCGGGACCATGGTGCGCCGCGGCTATCCTATGGTTTGGCGGCCTGCGGATGTGAGGTTTCTGGAGCTGCGCGAGATTAGCGGAGCCCTGTGGCAGAAGGTCATGATCACTGATGGTGACGGACGGGTGCATCTGCTGGACTACCAGATGATCCAGCAGGAAAACGGCTGGAAGATCAACGGTGTACAGTTGCTGGGCAATTCTGACCCGGCGGCCTGAGGCAACACCACCGTCACGGTGGTAAGAGCCGCGCTTAATTCCTTTTCGATACTCAGACCCATGCGTTTGGGCTCAGGGCCCGGACGTTATCGGGTTTTGGCGCGCGTGCTTGGCGCGATTGGGAAAGGGATTTTACATGAACAAGGCAATCACCGACGGCATCGTGTTCATGCCGCCCGCCTATGCGGCTGGTCTTGGGGTCTGGTCCAGTGGCGACGGCACGCCGGGCTCTCCGACCTATGAGGGGTCGGGCACGGGGGTGTTCGTTCCGGCGGATGCGGATTTCGCAGGCTGTCTGGAGATTTATAAGACGGCAGAACCGCAGCGGCTGCGCTATATGGGGCAAACACCTTTTTTGCCGGGCTGCTATCTGCAGATCAAGGCGCGGGTGAAGGCGATCAGCGGGCCGCTTCCCGAGGTGCGGATTGCCGGCTGGGCCGGAGGAGCCGGAGATGCGCACGTGGACGGATTGGCCGAGCAGGGTCCGGCGGTGCAGCTGACCGGCTATGGCACCGTGCATGAGGTGACGGCCATCGTGGGCACGGGCCTGCGCCCCGGCGTGGACATGCCATGGGGCAATGCGGCGCTTTATGGACACTTTGGTTTGGATATCGAAGGCACCAACGGCGCGGTGGTGCGGGTGGATGATATCGAGATCACCGATGTGACCTCGGTCTTCCTGCGCGATTTGATTGGTCTGGTCGACGTGCGCGATTTCGGCGCTGTGGGTGACGGGGTCACCGATGACTCGGCAGCGTTTGAGGCGGCGGATCAGGCAGCGAACGGGCGCAAGGTTTATATTCCGCAAGGTGAGTTCCGGCTGGAAGAGAACACTAACATGGCGTCCGAGGTCGCATTTGACGGCACCGTCACGATGCCGGTCGACAAAATGCTGCTGCTGACCAAGAATTTCGATCTGCCCACCTATATCACCGCCTTTGGTGATGAAATGCTGGCGTTTAAAAAGGCGTTTCAGGCGTTGCTGAACAGCTCGGACCATGAATCGCTGGATCTGGGCGGGCGCAAGATCGCAGTGACTGAGCCCATCGATATGGCGGCAGCAGTGCCGAACCGGACGGGCTATGCCACCCGTCGAGTGGTGCGCAACGGGCAGTTTGACGTCAAAAGTAGTTCGAATTGGGATACCGAAACCTTCACCTCGGTCGCGACCTACAGCCCGTCTGATCCTGATACGCTGACCAACGTGGCCAATGTGGTGAATATACCGGTGGGTTCGCTGGTCACCGGCAGCGGGGTCGGGCGTGAGGTTTATGTGCGGTCGAAAAACGAAAGCACCGGTGAAATCACGCTGAGTGCGCCGACTTATGATGCCGCAGGGACGCAGACCTTCACCTTCACATCGTTCAAGTACCTGCTAGATTTCAGCGGTTTCAGTGCGCTGCAGAAGTTCAACATGGAAGGGATCGAGTTCCAGTGTAACGGTCGGTGCAGCGCGATCCGGCTGTCTCCGGGCGGGAACACTTTTGTACTGAAAGACTGTTTCATCAGTCGCCCGAAGGACCGGGGTATCACATCAATCGGGCGCGGATGTCAGGGGATGCTGATCGATGGCTGTCAGTTCCTATCGACCGAGGAAAGTCTGGACGTGCCGGACCGAAGCTCAATCGCGCTGAACGCCAATGCCAACGACGTCAAGCTGCGCCACAACCGGGCCACGCGGTTCCATCATTTCGCGGTGCTGAGCGGCGACAACAATCTGGTGCTGGGCAACCACTTCTTCCAGGGCGACAACGTCGCGAACGGGGTGCGCAACGCCGGGTTGGTGATCATCGGCGGCTATAACAGTTCGTCCATCGCCGAGAACTATGTCGATAACTGTTTTATCGAATGGACCAACGAGCACGATGCCAACCCGGATTACTTCACCAGCTTCTCGTTCAGCGCGCTGAGCATCACGGATAACATCTTTTATGCCAGCGATGTTGCCCCCTGGTTCAGCTATCTGGTGATCCGCCCCCATGGCACAGGGCATTTCTTGAACGGGCTGACCGTCACCGGCAACAAGTTCCGTGTCAACAACGTGCGGATCGACCGAGTGGACCGGGTCGATACCAGTTTTGCCGATCTCGACCCGGAAAGGCACAAGAGGGTGTGTTTCGAGAACAATACGTTTCACGGCATCGATACGCCTTGCGCCAATCCATTGCGGCTGCAGCACACGCAAAGCTCACCGTCATCAGCCTGGACCGTCAGTTCGCAGGGCCAATTGCCGTTCGGGGGCAGGGCGCGCGGGTGTGATGCGGTTGTTGCCCTGGGAAGCCTCAGGACATCGTTGAATGCGGTGCGCTATACCGCGCCATATGTCGAGTTGCGACAGGGATCGGGCCAGAGCGATATCCGCCTGCGCTGGTCCGAAGGCTTGCGTGGTGCGGTTTCGACCATTCTGCGGATTGATACCTGATTGATGCGGTGGGCCGCCTGAATGTAGGCGGCCCATCTTTAATAGCTGCGCCACAATCCAAATTTGATCCCGATGTTATCATCAGCCGAATTGCGCTCGGCACCCAGAATCCAGGTGAGTCTGCCCGTCTTTGGGCGATACATCAGCGAAGGTCGCACCCTCCAGTACCATGGTCGGTCCGAAACATAAGAAGTTTCGATCTGCAGGAGCGGGTCAAACCGTCGACCCGAGGACAGACCGGCCGTGAAATCCAATTTGCGGATCACTGCCTCATGGGTGCGGTTTTCGAGCGCGGCGTCGACATTGATCCATCCGCCTCCCAATCCGGTTTGAATGCTTTTGCCGTATGAAAGTGTTGCTTTGTACATTGCCCAACTACTGTACTGGCGATGGTGCGCGCCAACGCCGAACTCAGCCGCCAGACGCCCTGCTGACCCCATGTCTGCAACCGGCACGCGGGCAAAGACCAGCGCGTGCCCATACAAATCCTGATGCTCCTCGGCATCCAGTCCGATCGTGAGTTTCGGCCGCAATCCCCACTCGGTATAAAGCGAGGATTTGTACTTGTAGACGTCTTCCTCTTTGAAAGCGGTCACAGATAACGCGGTGAAGCTTGACCCCTTCTCGCGGAGCCACGCACCGGACCATGCCGGAGTGCACACCATAAAAAGCAGCGGAATGACGAGAACCAGACGAGCCATGGGGGCAGCATCGGCAGACATGGTTAACGGATGGTTAGTTTCTTGTTCATCTTTGAGAAAGATTTTTTGATCCAAAAACATTGTCTATGTGCAGGAAAAGGGTGGCGTTTTCAAAAGCTGTGCTAGGCTCGGGTCAGCTATAAAGGAGGAGCCTTATGCCGCAGATTTCCAAAACCAACAGCTATCAGACTGTCATCACCACCTTCGAGATGACCCCCGGAACCTGCCAGGACCTTCTTGAGGCGCTGACCGATGCTTATGCCGAGTTCATTTCGAAACAGCCGGGTTTCATTTCAGCTGGATTGCATGTGAATGATGCCCAGACGCGGATTGCCAATTATTCACAATGGGAGCGCCGCGAGGATTTCCTGGCGATGTTGCGCACACCGGAAATGCGAGAGCGGAATCGCAGGGTTAACGAGCTGTGCAAGAGCTTTGAACCCGTGATGTACGACGTCGCCGAGACCTTCGGTGAGACCTGATCTGAGTCAATGCACGGCCACCACCGGTCGCGCAGTATAGCGGCACAACTACGGAGGCGCGAGCCATGTATCATAACATTCTTGTTCCCATTTCCTTTGATGCCGAACGGGACAGCTCGGCAGCGTTGAAGCTGGCAGAGCTACTGTCGACGCCCGAGGCTGCGGTTACGCTGCTGCATGTGGTAGAGCACATTCCGGATTATGCGATCTCGTACATGCCCGCCGAGTATCTGTCCGAAGCCCGCAAGGCCATCCAGGCCGAGCTTGATGCCCTGGCGGCGCGCGTCCCGAATGCGAAGGGGCTGGTGGTTGAAGGCCATTCCGGGCGAACGATTCTGGACTGGGCCGAAGTGAATAAGCCTGACCTGATAATCCTGGCTTCGCACCGCCCGGGGATGCAGGACCTGCTGTTGGGTTCAACCGCGACCCATGTGGTGCGCCACGCCAAATGTGCCGTGCATGTGGTGCGATAAAGTCGAGCTTTTTCCAAGCCGACCCCGATTGCGGCCATGGCTTTGCCACATACCGCGTGTAAGACCTATGGCATGACAACCGGGAAACCAACGAAAGACACCGATCCGAACCCTCGTCTTACACGGCGGCAACGGCGGGCAGACGCGTTGCGCAGGCAGGCTCTGTCTCCGGTGCGTATTCTACTGATGGTGCTGGCCTTGCCCTTAACCACAGGAATGATCGCAATCGGTGTCTACCTGCGCGTTTCAGACTACGAACGTCATGAAGCGGTGATCCATCTGGTGGCGCTGGCTGGGTGTGATGCTGTGGAGATGCTGGGTTTCGGGCCTTTTCGCGAAGGAAGGCCCGGATACCATAAGCGCAATGATCCCGATGGCGATGGTGTCGCCTGTGGCTCGTTTGCCTTGCAGAAACCACGCAATGTCGCGATGCCGGGAGATATCCAAGCCAATCCCCGGAATCTTCAGACCCCGAAACAGCGCACTGTCGGAACGGCAAAATTTTTGAAGCCTTGAATCGGAGGGGGGCGAAATCTTGAGAAGATTTCGGGGCGCTTTCTTTTCAAGAAAGCGTTGCGTGGCTCAGGTGAGCCAACGCAAGGGTTCGCGGTTGCAGAAGATTACGATCTGGCCCGAGTTTTCCGCCACTTGATAACCGCGACGATTGATTTCGGCCATAAAACGCTCCATCCCGGCAAATCGCTCTATATCGCGCGCCTTGCGACGGATTACGCCACCTTGCTGCACCGCCTTGGAGGCGAATAGATCACTGAGCCAAACCTCAGGCGAGAGGGGAGAATTGCAGTTATACATCACCTATGATTTGGCGCAGCTAGGTTAATGCCGGGTAAAGAAAGTTGCGCCCGCAAAGCGGGTCTTGCCTTGTCCTGACCAGAGCGCCACAGTCGCCGCGATGACTCGTGATGAATTCAATGCCTTTTGCTCGGACCTCAAAGCCACCAGCCATGTCGTGCAGTGGGGCAACGCAGATGTCTGGAAAGTAGGCGGCAAAGTCTTTGCCATCTGTGGTTGGAACGACGGAAAGGATGCGTTTACCTTCAAGGCCACCGATCTTGCCTTTGAGGTCCTCGGAGATGAGCTAGGTATCCGCCCAGCGCCTTATCTGGCATCGCGAGGTATGAAATGGCTGCAGGTTTACGATGAACGTGGCATGAGCGACGCGTCGCTGCGAGATCATATTGTAATCTCATACGATTTGGTCGTAGCTAAGCTGACCAGAAAGGCGCGGGCAGAGCTGGGCCTTTAAGGCGGTCAGTCTTTCATGGCGTGCAGCAGCTCAAGCAGTTTTTTCCGGTCATCATCGTCGGCATAGTCTCCGCTGGCCAGCCGTTCGGCGATGCTGAGGCGCAGACGGTCATGTTGTGTGCGAACCTCTTCGCCCGCCGTTTCAGCGAGGGTCTTCATGATCACTGCCACCGCCTGCTGCCGTTTGGTGGTGGGATTGGCGATGTAGTCCACAAGGCTTTGCTGTCCGGAATCAAGGATGTTTTCGGCCAGATCACGCAGTTGATCCCCATTTGGAAGCAACGGCGTAGGGGCATCTTGCGGTGGCAGAATCTCAGGCGGGTTGCGCGGGGTTTCCGCTAGCGCATTGGTGCCGTCAACAAAGGCTTCGGTGATCATCCGCGTGATCCTGATCGCGCGCGGATCTTTAAACAAAGTCGAGGCAATAGCTACGCCGTAGTCGGTATAGACCCAGGGATTGACCCGTCGGCCACCGCGGCCTTCGGGTTTTGAGATCACATTCTGTGATTGCAAATCCGCGACCTCAGCGTCGGAAAGCTGAAAGCGGTAGCCTTCGAACAGATCCTTATTGCGCGAGACGGCCTGATTGAAGGCGCTGACGGATTTTCCGTAAAACTGCGCCAGATCTTCTGCCAGAACCACGCGTACACCGCGCACCCGATGAATGGCGTTTTGGACCTCTTGAGGGCTGGGCAGGTTTTCCGGGTTCGTCATCATATCCGTTTGGAATCACAATTTGTGATTTCAAACGTGACGCAGGGCGCGCTGGGCTGCAAGTTTGAACTGCAGGTAGGTTCGATGTCTCTTGCCGAGAGGTCTGCCAGATTCGGCCAATACCCTGATGGAAATAACCTTTTTGAAAGAACAAGCTTGCCCCCTATCAAGTTGACAATCCTAATGGATTGACTGATACAAACGGAACAAGACCGGGCCGTTAGCTCAGCTGGATTAGAGCAGGGAACTTCTAATTCTCAGGTCGGGGGTTCGAGTCCTCCACGGCTCGCCATTTTTTCAGATGTTTTTCGAAACGGGGCAAGGGTACGGCCCTTATATCTGAATTCAAAGCGGTCGGTCAGACTGCACCAAGCGGGTGCATTCAGCTTTTCCCTCAGCGTTTTGGGCTGGACGTAAGGTCCAACCGCATAAACGCGCTGTTTGGATCGGCGTCATAGCCATAGATCGGACCGCAATAGGAATATCCCAATGTTTCATATAGCTTGCGTGCTGCGTCATATTCCGAGAGATGATTTGCGCCAGTTTCCAGGACAAGTGCGGAAACGCCCTCGGCTCGGGCCAGATCGGCAAGATGGTTCATGATCACACGCGCCAATCCTCGGCCGCGCGCAGCAGCAACCACGTGCACCGATTTAACTTCGGCAGTGCCATCCGGCAGCGCCTTAAGCGCACCACAACCCAAGGGCTTACCCGCCTCATAAAGAGCCCAAAAGCGAATGCCCGGCTCGCGCAGGGCATCAATGTCCAGCGTATGATTTGAGGTTTGCGGTGTCGCGTCCCAGCTATGGGCGAGATGCGCTAGAATGATCGGGCGCAGATCCTTGGCGCCGGGGTCTGCTTGGCGGATGTCGATCATTCACTGGGCCTTGTCAGTGGGTCCAGGGAGCGCGCCGGTCAGTGGCGAAATTCTCACCATAGCCGCGCGCCCGCAGGTTCGGCTTGCGCTTGTGCGGCTCGCTTACCTGCGCGTCGATACCGTTGTCTTTGGCGTAGTCCAGCGCCTCTTCCTTGGTATCGAACTTCAGACGCACCTGCGTTTGGGTGTCATTGGACGAGGTCCAGCCCATCAGCGGATCGACCTCACGCGCAGAAGCCGGGGCGTATTCCAGAACCCATTTGCGGGTTTTGGCCATCCCCGAGGTCATCGCGTTTCGCGAAGGCTGGTAAATCCGTGCGCGCATGTCGCCTCTCCGTACTCACTTGGCTGAAGCTGTTTATGCGTCAGAGCGCGCGCCGGGACAAGATGACAATTGTCGCGGGTCGCATGGACTGCCTAATGACAGGTATTGTCATTAGTTCGGGGTAGAAAGCGCGCAGACATAAAAGGACAGCAGGATGCTTCACCAAGAACGCCACCTCGACATCAACGCCCGACCCAATGAGATTTGGGCTATCCTCCGCCGCTTTATGCATATCGATGAGTTTGCCCCGCAGGTGATATCGGTTGATGCTTTGACTGCCGGATCGGATGGTGTTGGATCACAGCGCCGGTGTCACTTCGCGAACGGCACATCATTGGTCGAAGAGGTGACGGATTGGCAGGTTGACCGCGGCTACACCGTGCGGTTGTCGCAGATGGCGATGCCTCTGCGCGAAGCACAGGCGGCGATTGCCATCACACCGCTGTCCGACACGCGCAGCCGTGTTATCTGGAGTATGGATTTTCGTATGAAATATGGACCGTTGGGCTGGTTAATGGGACAAACCCTGTTGAAGATGATGATGGGTTGCGTACTGGCCGAGAACCTGTCGGCCTTGGCGGCGAAGGTTCAAACGCACCCCGACGCCCAACCCCGGACCGCTTAGCTGAAAATGAATCCAGATCAGCCCTTGCAGATGGACAAAATAAGAACAAATGTAGGGGCCTGACCCGGAGCCCGCCCATGCCTTATGCCCATTCCGACAAGACTCAACTGACCGCAGACGACGTGCGCGCGCGTCTGAAACTGGAGGGCGGCAAGCAGTTCGTCATGCATACAGAGTTCGCACCGGCTGGCGACCAGCCGACGGCGATCAAAGAGCTGGCAGGCGGTGTGAATGATGGTGAGCGAGATCAGGTCCTGCTGGGTGCGACCGGGACGGGCAAGACCTTCACCATGGCCAAGGTGATTGAAGAAACGCAGCGGCCTGCGATCATCCTGGCGCCAAATAAGACGCTGGCAGCGCAGCTGTACGGGGAATTCAAGGGCTTCTTCCCAGAGAACTCGGTCGAGTATTTCGTTTCCTATTACGACTATTACCAGCCAGAAGCCTATGTGCCGCGGTCGGACACGTACATCGAGAAAGAATCGCAGATCAACGAACAGATCGACCGGATGCGCCACTCGGCCACGCGGGCGCTGCTGGAACGCGATGACGTGATCATCGTCGCCTCGGTCTCGTGCATCTACGGTATCGGTTCGGTCGAGACCTATGGAGCGATGACACAGGATCTGAAGGTGGGTCATGAGTATGACCAGAGGCAGGTGATGGCTGATCTGGTTGCCCAACAGTATCGCCGCAACGATCAGGCTTTCCAGCGCGGGTCCTTCCGGGTGCGTGGCGATTCCCTGGAAATCTGGCCGGCCCACCTTGAGGACCGTGCTTGGAAATTCTCGTTCTTCGGCGAGGAACTGGAAACCATCACCGAGTTCGACCCGCTGACCGGCGAACGCGCGGCAACGATGGAGCAGGTGCGGGTCTATGCGAATTCGCACTACGTCACGCCGAAGCCAACAATGAATCAAGCGATCATTGGCATCAAAAAGGAACTCCGCATCCGGTTGGATCAGCTGGTTGGCGAGGGCAAGCTGCTGGAAGCTCAAAGGCTGGAACAGCGTACGAACTTCGATCTGGAAATGCTCGAAGCCACCGGCGTTTGTAACGGAATCGAGAACTATTCGCGCTACCTCACGGGTCGCGCGCCGGGCGAACCGCCCCCGACCCTGTTCGAATTCATTCCGGACAACGCGATTGTCTTCGCCGACGAGTCCCATGTCAGCGTCCCGCAGATCGGCGGCATGTACCGGGGCGACTATCGGCGCAAGTTCACGCTGGCGGAACACGGGTTCCGCCTGCCATCCTGCATGGACAATCGCCCGCTGAAGTTCGAGGAATGGGACGCCATGCGCCCGCAATCCGTCTTTGTCTCGGCCACCCCGGCGAAGTGGGAGATCGAACAGACTGGAGGCGTCTTCACCGAACAGGTCATCCGCCCCACCGGCCTCTTGGACCCCGAGGTCGAAATCCGACCCGTCTCGATGCAGGTGGACGACCTGCTGGACGAGGTGCGCAAGGTGGCCGCCAACGGATTCCGCACGCTAGTCACCACGCTGACCAAACGCATGGCCGAGGACCTGACCGAATACCTGCACGAACAGGGCATCAAAGTGCGCTACATGCACTCGGATATCGACACGCTGGAACGCATCGAAATCTTGCGCGACCTGCGGCTTGGCGCATTCGACGTGCTGGTCGGCATCAATCTGCTGCGCGAAGGGCTCGACATCCCAGAATGCGGGCTGGTCGCCATTCTGGACGCGGATAAAGAGGGTTTCCTGCGCTCGGAAACCTCACTGATCCAGACCATCGGTCGCGCTGCGCGGAACGCAGATGGCCGAGTGATCATGTATGCCGACAAGATCACCGGCTCGATGGAGCGCGCCTTGGGCGAAACCAACCGCCGCCGCGCCAAACAGCTCGCCTATAACGAAGAACACGGCATCACGCCTGAGACCGTGAAGAAAAACGTCGAGGACGTTCTGGCCGGTCTCTACGAAGGCGATGTCGACATGAACCGCGTCACCGCCACCATCGACAAACCGATGCACGGCGCGAATTTGGAAGCGCACTTGGACGGGCTGCGCGACCAGATGCGCAAGGCCGCCGAGAATCTTGAATTCGAAGAAGCCGCCAACATCCGGGATGAGATCAAACGTCTGGAAGCGGTCGATCTGGCCGTCGCCGACGACCCCATGGCGCGCCAATGGGCGGTCGAGAAAGCCTCGGAAGACGCCGTGAAATCGCGTGGACGGTCGACGGCTGGGCGGCCGGGACAGCGGGGTGGGAATGTGAAGAGAAGGAAAAGATAATTTACCGGATTCCCCTGTAGCGATTTCCGAGCTAGATAGGCTACAGGAGGACACTGATGCCGCTTGACCACGCGATACTAGGACAGGGTGTTTATACACCTAGGGAAGCAGCACGATTGGTTGGAACCAATGTGCAGCAGGTCCTGCGTTGGACACGCGGCAGTGGCCCCCACCTACCGCTTTGGAATGCACATTATCAGTTCTTGGATGATGACATTACCGAGATTAGTTTTTTGGACTTAATTGAAGTCCGTGTTGTTGCCGCGATGCGAAACGCAAACATATCTCTACAATCCATCCGATTTGCGATTTCGTTCGCCCAAGACAAGTTTGGCATTGAGAGACCACTGGCGTCTCAATCGTTCAAAACTGATGGCTCCGAAATTCTTATGGAAGCGATTGAAAATGACGGTGAATACGTAAGCCTTTCGAAAAAAAGACCCGGTCAAAAGGTCTTTAAGGACATCATTTCACAGTCTCTAAATGACCTCGAGTACGAGGGAGAAGTAGTAGCAAGGTGGCGACCGCGAAATCACGTCGATGTAGTCTTGGACCCAACGCGTCATTTTGGCGATCCAATTTTAGATGAGTTCGGAATTTCGACGGGCACAATTTACAAAGAATTTGGTGAGTTTAACGACACAAACTATCTTTCGAAGATTTACGAAATTCCGGAAAAACTTATTCGCAAGTGCATTAAGTTTGAGCGCAGCTTAGACGAGGCAAATGGTTAAAGTACTTTTTGATCATAACATGCCACCCTGCATCGCTCGGTCGCTTCATGAACTGATCAAAGTCGATAGTCACGAGGCCTGCGCACTGCGGGATATTTTCCCGAAGAACATCTCTGACATTGATTACTTCAATAGGCTTGGCAGCGATTGGATCGTTGTTTCAAAAGACCTTCAAAATAGTAAAAAGAAAGCCGAAAGAGCTGCTATTTTGAGGAATAATGTCGTGGCATTTTACCTCGCCCCATCATTGCAAAAGAAAAAAGTCGGAGAACAAGCCGCTGCAATTTTGTGGCACTGGGATAAAATTCTCCTGCAACGATCCACGGTAAAAAGCGGACTGTTTCAACTACCTGAAAACAGGTCGAAGTTTAAATCCTTGTGAAATTCGGCGTTAGTGTAGCAACACTCCACCCTTGCAGCCCAGCGCCCTCTCCTCCACGTTTGAAATCACAAATTGTGATTCCAAACGGTTGCCATGACGAACCCCAACACCCTGCCCTGTACGCATGAAAGCTAATGTTCGATCCACTGGTGCGCTCTGCCGTAGCTGAGACTCTACATCAGACCGCACGGACTCCGTCACAATGTGATGGGTTGTTGAAACGTCCTAAAAATCAAAAAGCTCGTCCAGAAAGCCGCCGCGTTTCTTCTTTTTCCGGTATCCGTGATCAGATCGGTCATCATAACCCCGCTGCGGCGGTGGCGGCGGCGTATGGTCGGCAGAGCGATCAATGATTTTGTCCAGCTCTCCACGGTCCAGCCACACGCCACGACATTGCGGACAATAATCAATCTCAACCCCGCTCCGTTCGGTGATTACCAGCTGAGTTCCATCAATCGGACATTGCATCAGACGCTCTCCTTTTTCTGTCCTGAACAGATGGGAGCGCGCGCAGGGTTTTTCACCCTACTGCGACCGCACGTCCCTCTATGGGCAAAGCTGTAGGGCAGAGTTGACCCGGTCCCGCGCTGCCCTCTTCAGCATTGGAATTCACAAATTGAGGTTCCAAATGGTTGCCATGACGAACCCTAAGAAATTTCTCAGCAGCTGATGGGTGCATAGACCCATTGTCTCTGTCTTCGAGCCCTCAATGCTGGGTTGGATACTCCCTAAAACGCGATAGAAATTTGCTTAGGGCTCACCTCAAAACGCAGGCGAAACCCAAACGTGAATTGGTCTAACGAGATGCGTGTAACGAGACCGCAGAACGACCCGAGTTTGGACAAAATTCCGCCCAAAATCGTCAATAGCCGCCGCAGTGCAACAGATCGAATACAGATTGGAAATCAATGAAAAAGGCAGCTCTGCTTCTTACCCTATTGCCTGCAGCCGCATTCGCCGAGGAACGGGTGTTTGAATGTGAGGCACCGGATGCGGAACACCCGGAAATGGCCGCTCGGCTTGTGAAGTATGATGGCCAGCAAAAGGGCCACATTACGATCGGGGACATCGACAAGGATGTGGATGTGTTTCCCGGTCTCGACACCCTGACCTATCTGTATGTCGGTGAGGATTACACGCTGAATTATAACGTTCACCCTGAGAAGGGCACGTTTGATTACTCTGCCTCTGGTAGCAAGTCCGGATGGGGCAAGGGAACGTGCGTAGAGACCACCGGCCAATAATGGCGTTCGAATAGAATGGTTTAAGGCGCGGTCGGGACGGCAGTCTGGTCGCGCCTTTGCTTTTGTTCCGAAATCAAGTTCGCACAGCTGATCCAAGCATTTGCAACATAATTACGAGCCAAGGCGGTACTTAGTCGGTGTCATTCCGGTCTGGCCCCTGAAAAAGCGTGTGAAATGGGATTTGTCGGAGTAGCCGAGCATTAGACCGATCTCAGCTATTGTCATTTTGTCTTCTCCGAGGTGTTCCTTGGCGACATCGACACGCAGCCGTTTGATTTCGCGGGGCAGCGTTGTGCCTTGTTGCTGAAGCGCTTTCAGAAACCGTTCCGGCTGTATTCCCAACAATCCAGCCACCACCTCTGGTCCCAAATCGGTTTCATCCAGCTTATCGCGTAAAACAGATCGCAAAGCAGCTACTACGGTTACTTCTTCATCTTGTCGCGGTGAGGCGATGGGCTTGGCAGAGCCCTCAGAGACATGGTGCAAAAACAACCATTCTACAGGGAAACTAATTTGCATTCCGGGATCGTTCCCAAGGCCGACCTCGATCCCTTTGTAATCGATAGGTAGTCCGTTGATGTATCTGCTTTCCCATCGCACACGCGAAGAATCCCAGGCATCTCCGACGACGGTCTGCAATAGGCGTACATAGATTGCGGCACCAAAACCGGTCACCTGAATCGGCGGTACAGTAGGCTCTTGTTGTCTTTCGATTCGATAAGTCGCTTTGTCCGCTTCTACGACAAGGCTGTGTCGCACAGAATTGGATTCCTGCGGTACAAGCCCCACGAAACGGGTAAAGAACTCGAACAGCGTCTTTGTCGATTGCAGGGCCTGAGCGAACGGAGGCCACTCTTGCAGGTCAAACGTCTCCCCTACTTTCAGTCCAAGGTATCGATCTCCTGACACTTCTGAGAAGGCATTTACCAAACCGTAGACCAACTCTGAGTGCACGAACACGGCTGGGTCAGACAACAGTTCGGCTTTCAGGCCAACCTGATCCAATGCTGGTTGCGGATTGATCTTACGTTCGGTGAGATATTGCAGGAACGGAGCAGCTAATGAGAGGCGAATAAAGCCCTCGCTATGCTCTTGAGAGGTGGAGTTGAAAGGCAAGCTCGTCACCCTTGTCTGGATTAGTTTTAAGAAGTGGCCATTTTTTCAATCACATTCGAACATCCTAATTCGAAAGTGGCAACCGAGCCAAGATTTTCCGGACTACAGTTTGCAAAACACGAATATGAAGGGAGTACTTATGTCCGGCCTACGATTGTCCCTTTGCTCGACGGTAATTGTCGCTGCAGCTCTTTCTTTTTCAACGTCCGCGCATGCTCAGGATCAAGAAGAACCTCAAACGTTGTTTACCAACGTGCATGTCTTCGATGGCGTCAATGAACAGCGTATCGAGAATGCCAGCGTATTGGTCGAGGGTAATCTGATTAAGGCCGTATCAACCGATGCGATCGATGCCCCCAATGCTACGGTCATTGACGGAGAGGGACGGACACTGACCCCCGGGTTTATTGAACTGCACGCGCATCTCATGCTGATGGGGCCTACGTTACCTGCGATGGAGGCCAACACAACGTGGGAGGACTTTGCCATACACGGTGCACGGATGGCCGAGATGTATTTGATGCAGGGCTTCACCACAGTCAGGGATGCGGGTGGCGCCAATGGCGGGTTACGTCGCGCAATTGACGCAGGCCAAATTGACGGCCCGCGTTACTTTCCATCTGGTGCATTTATCGGAACGCGAGGTGGTCACGCTGACTTCGCGAATTTCACCGCACCGCCCGGGTCTGAAACAAACATGAGCAGGCTGAACTTGGCGCAGGAAATTAGCGGTGTTGATGACGTTTACAAGTTCGCACGCAACAATTTCCGCATGGGCGCGACGCAGTTGAAGTTCATGCAATCTGGTGGCGTCGTATCGGCCTTCGATCCGTGGCAGTTGCTGGCTGGATCGCCTGAGGAAATCAAAGCTGCGGTACAGGTGGCAAACGAGTATGGCAGCTATGTCATGGCGCATTCCTATCGGAAGGAAGCAATCCTGAGCGCGCTAGAGGCGGGTGTGATGTCGATCGAACACGGCTTCTCGTTTGACTGTGAAATTGCCCAAGTCATGAACGAAAAAGGGGCATATATTACGACCAACCTGACGGCCTTCGATCCCGGATTGCTTGATATTCCGGCAGTGGCAAATGTCCCGTCGAGCCTTGCCAAAGCAAAATCCGCCTCGGCCACATTTGCGGGCTACATCGACAATATGAAGGAATGCCCGGTGAAGCGAGGGTTCCAGACCGACTGTGTTGGTTCGGTCGAGGCATGCAATATCCAGATTGCCTACGAGAAGCACCTGAACAATGAGTTTTTTGGACCCTACACGTCGATGGTGACGTTGACATCGACGGGTGGTGAGGTGGTCGCTTTGTCAGGTGACTTTATGAACCCGTATACCGCCGGAAAACTCGGCGTTATCGAGGAAGGAGCTTATGCGGATATCCTGCTCATCGATGGTAACCCACTTGAAGACTTCTCGGTTGTTGGCACGGGTGATCAATGGTTCGGTGCCGACCCGAGGCCTGAAAGCCCAGATACGATCCGCCTGATCATGAAGGACGGCGTCATCTATAAAAACACACTGGATTGACCTGTCTGAACAGCCGGAGAGTATTTATGCGACATTGCTTCCGCTCCATAGTATTCGCAGGGTTGGTTTGGTGTGCTCATCCTGTCATGGCGACGCCAGGAACCGCGTTAGACTGGTCTGACCTGCCTGACCCGTCCGCGCAGGTCTTTGAAGACCCCTATCGCGAACTTAGCGCTGAACAGTTCGACGATGTTCTTTACGTCGTAAGGCTGCGCGGCAGATTGCAGCGGGAATCTGGTAGCGATGAAGAAAGGCAGAAATGGCAAGAGCTTCTGACCGAGACTGAGGATGCCTTGGTGGCAGATGGTATTGATGTCGACTGGCTACTCGATCAGCGAGAGGTCGTAACAGAACGTCGAAGAAAGGCTGGTACAAACGGAAATCCGCAATTCGACGGTCAAACAATCACACTCGCGGGCTTTGCCATTCCCGCTCCGAGTGATCCGGACGGGCGACCTGTCGCGTATCTGGTGCCGGAACGCGGGATGTGTAGTCACATGCCTCCTCCTCCGCCCAACCAGATGATCCGTGTGCGGTTGAATGGAGACTGGACGCCCAGCTATTTCCACGAACCTGTTCGGCTAACGGGCACTTTGACCATCAATCCTTCTGTTCAGAACATGATGGTTGTGGACGGCCTTATGCCTATGAATGCGACGTTCCAGTTGGAGACGGAACGTGTCGAAACTCTGGAGACTGAAGCAGACAGGCTTGAATGGAGGCAGCGCGCCGCCGATCGCATCCGGGCGGCGGGAGCTCGCAAGACCAGCGGGGCAAAGACGTCTGAATGATAAGACTTCTGTTTGCCGCATTGAGTATTGCCTTTGCTGGCGCAGCGTCGGCTCAGGGACTGTCCGGGCCATCTTCGGTTGAAGCTGATCTAGAGCCCGGAGATGGGCTAACCGATCCGCAATACCGTTCCGATTTTCCACGCAATATCGCACCAGGTTGGTTTCAGTGGAAAGACCGACTGGCCGAGGACGGTTTTCGCTTCAATATTGATTACCTGGCATTGGGCCAATCCACGAATGCTGATCTTGGAACCGGCGAAGCGGCAAGCGGAATTGCGCGTTTTTACGGTAGTTGGCAGGCAACTGAACGCGGCTCTTTGACATTCAAGATCGAAGATCGGCACAGTTACACTGATGTTGCCCCACAGTTTCTTGGGCTGGATGGCGGAGCACTTTCGATCACTGGGACAGCCTTCAACGATAATGGTTTGCTGCTGACCAATCTGTTCTGGACGCAAAGGGCCGAGAACGGCGCGTGGACACTGCAAGTCGGGCAGATTGATGTAACGGACTTTGTGGACATTTATGGGTTGGTCAGCCCATACAGCGGTTTCCAGAACCTGTCTTTCAATACCAATCCGACTATTAACACACCCAATCAAGGCCTTGGCATTGCCGGTGGGGTAAAGCTGAGCGAAAACTTCTACGCTGTTGCGAGCATCTCAGACGCAAACGCCGACCCATCTGATCCAAACTTTGATGTGTTTAGCGATGGCAATCTCTTCAAGTCACTCGAGCTTGGTTACACCTCCGGCTTTGATCGCATCTACTTTGACAATATCCATTTGACCCTTTGGCATGCGGATGCAGCCGACGATGGTAGCCGCCCTGAAGATTATGGGGCTGCCTTCTCAGCGGCTTGGTTTGTTGGCAATAAATGGATGCCATTCTTCAGGGCAGGGGCCTCAAAAGGGACAGCGGCGCTTTATGATCGGTCCGTTTCTGCAGGTCTGGGATATTACGGTCGTAATACCGATCTGGCCGGGCTGGGACTGAACTGGGCCGAGGCAAGGGGCATAGACGGTGATCAGTTCACGCTCGAAGCATTCTATCGTTTTTCAATATCACCCGAGTTGCAGATCACGCCATCACTGCAGTTCATTTCTGACCCGCTGCTGAACCCCACGCAGGATAGCATTATGCTGTTCGGTCTAAGAACTCGGATCGTTTTCTGAGGTGGGGCGAAAGCAGACTCCAAAAATAACAAAACATTCAGTTTTGTCGATAAAAAGGGAGGATCCATCCATGCGTACCTTGTTTCTGGCGGGCACGTTGTCTGTTTTTTCGACACTAGGCGCCGCGCAGACTTACGACATCGTCATTCTCAACGGTCGGGTCATGGACCCGGAAACCGGGTTCGACCAGATTGCTAACGTTAGAATAAGCAACGGATGGATCACTGCGATCACCGACGAAGATATTAACGGCAGCCAGTCCATCGATGCGACAGGGCACGTTGTGGCACCCGGATTTATCGACCTTGAGCAACACGGGTTGGACCCTTGGGGTATCAAAGTAAACCTTAGGGATGGCGTCACAACTCAAATGGATTTTGAGGTCGGAGCCGCTAACATTGATGAATGGTATGAAGCACGAGAGGGCTCAACGCAGGCAAATTATGGCACGGTGGTTGGACAAGAATTCGCACGGATGCGGGTCCATGACGGGCTCGTGCTTGAAGGTGGAGATATAGACTTCCGGAACTTCTTCGCACTGAGGGCACAATCTGTGGAAGACGGCGTCGAGGGGTGGTCTTCTGTACCAAGCAACCGTGAGCAGATGAACGAAATCACTGCCCAGCTGGATGAGGCACTACGTCTTGGAGCACTCGGTGTGGGATCGACCATCGGTTAGATTGCAGCGTAAGTGCAGCGGAGGCGCAGCGGAATAGGGGGCTATGGGGGAAACTCGGGTGCGGGAAGTCATAGATAGGAGCACGAAAAAATGTGCCGGAAATTTATGATCACCTCGCGCCCTCAAGCTGCGTAGCGACCCTCTTCGGTCTCTTCGGCCTCGCCCAATGCTGCGAGGGCCTCCAGCAAGGGCTGTACGGCGGATTTGCGGCCTCTGGCAAAGTTGCGTGCGATCTGGTCGGGGGTTGCTTCACCCAACTGCTCCAATACCTCGCGCACGGAGGCGATTTGTTCGGGCAGGGTTTTTGGCCATGGAGGTTTTTTCTCTGCCTTGGGTTTTGCGCCCAAATCCATTTCCGAAGTTTTGCCCACCTCAGCCACAGCGCCGGATGGGTTCTGATAGTCAGGTCTCAGCCAGCGAATGTGACCTTGTGCCTCTTCTTCGGCACGTTCATGGTTGAGAGCGACGAGCTTGAACAAAATTTCTTCATCCGAGAGGTCTGCAGGCCAGCCATAGGCTTCGGCCACAGCGGCGTCGATCTGATCATGCAGATCTCGCAAAATGCCGATGAGACCCTGATCGTAAATCTCTCTGTCCTTGCCTTCGATCACATCGTTCGCACGAAGTTTCTCGAGGACATTGTATATCTGCGTCAGCGTCAGTTTGGGATGCGCCGCCTGTTGGTGTTTTCGGTGAGCATCTAGTTCTTCCCCGAGGGTGCGAAGCTTGGCTCTATGGGCGTCTTTGAGGTCTGGGAATGGGAAGGGGTCAAAGCAGCGCGACTTGTTGTAGCGAGGATCATTCCCAACGCCTAACCGTCCGCCTGCTGCTAAGGACCAGACAACGTGTTGCCTGCTTGATAAAACTGCTAGTGCTTCTGCGTTAGGCAAGGCAATCGCGATTAACATATGATCTGGACGTGTGCCTGCATCGAGAAATTGAAACATGCGGTGTTTCGAGGTCTCTGTTGTTGCTATGAAACGGGGTACCCCATCCAAAGCCGGGCGAAAATCACTTCGTACTCGCCCGAATAGCCACCATTTTTCTCTGAATGCTTTATCCGACTTTACTGATCGTTCCGGCCAAACATGATCTTTGAGATGTTGGTATGCCTCTGGGTATCGATCTCTGACCTGTTCTTCATTTAGCCCAAAAAAGTCGATGACATAGTTGCCAGCCATTAGCTGGTTAAATTCTCTACCTTTTACATATGGCCCGACATAATTTTCCAAACCGGAACGGCGACCGATACCGATCGCAGCACGATTGCTCTTCTTAATGATAAATCCTTGTCCAGCTAGCATCATTCCGTTCGATGATAATCCAGAGTTGGACTGCAACGCCTTAGCTCCTGCAACATCTGCACCGATTTGTAGATTGGCAAATACCTTTCCGGATTTTCTATCAAATGTGACGGGCTTGCCGTCTGCTTCGGCCCGATCCTGTTTGCCCTCAGAGGTTACGGTTAGAAGTCTACCATCCCGACTGCCTTTCCCTCCCACGGTCATGGCAATCCGCACTGCCGCCCCATACAGTGTATCGACCCATGGATGATCAGGCACAACAAACAGCAGCGAGAGCGGCCTTTTCGGGTCATTCAGATGCGGCTCCAGAACTCGGCGATTAAATGTCTGGCGCAGGCTGTTGGTGGTGATAAGGCCAAAGCGACGAGTGCCCGCGCCCTTTCTTGAATCATAGGCTCGCGTTGCCAGTGCAGCTTTTTCCCACCAATACATCACTAGATCGGCGCTTTGTGGGACCTTGGGATAAGCTTCCCATAAGGCTTCTACATACCCATCCCCCAAGGCTTCTCGCAAAATTGCGCCTTTCCCAATAAACGGCGGGTTGCCTACGATAAACGTCGCCTCGGGCCAGACCGTCGCTTTAGGCTTGCTGTAGTCGTAGACCTGCACGCGGGCGGTAGGGTCTGGCACCTCTTCACCAGTGACGTTGTGCATGATCGTTGTCACCCCATCCCATCGGGTCACGGGGTTGCCCTGATCATCCATACGGGGCGTACGATCTTCCCATTCCAGCACTGCATCAGCGTTAGTGATATTCCTAAAGTCACGAAGCACAGGTTCCGAGGGCGACGCAGTGCCGTGAGTTCGGAAATGCCATTGCAGATAACCGATCCACAACACCAGTTCCGCAACGTTGGCTGCCCATGGATTCAACTCGATTCCTAGGAACTGGTGCGGGTCGATTGTGATGAAACTGGTCTGACTTTCCCCCAACTCATGGATTAGGGCCGTGACTTCACCCTCTAGCCGCTTCATCATCTCTAGCGCAACATAAAGAAAATTGCCCGATCCACATGCTGGGTCCAGCACAGTTGTTTCACAGAGCTGGTGGTGGAAATCCTTAACCAGTTTCAGCGCGGCCCCGTCCTTACCATCCGCAGTCAAGCGCTGCACCCCGGCCTGCACGTTGCGCCAATCCTCTCGCAGAGGTTCCATAATCGTTGGTGTCACCAAACGTTCCACATAAGCCCGAGGGGTATAATGCGCGCCCAGCTTGTGGCGCTGCTTTTTGTCCAACGCGCGTTCCAGCAGCGTGCCGAAAATCGCAGGCTCTACCTGCTTCCAGTCCGCTTCCGCCGCTTCTATCAACAGGCCTAGTTGCAGATTGTCGAGGGGCAGTGCGTCTGCCTCTTTGAAAAGACCACCGTTGAAGCGTTTGAGGTCAGACATCAGGGCTTGGGAAAAGCCACCTGCGTTCATTGTCTGCCATAGCCCTTCAAGCATAGGTTTGGCTTTCTCGGGTTGCCCGCGCAGCTTGATCAGCAACTCAGTGAAGCTGCGTTCGGGGATCAGGTCCACGTCTTCGGCGAACATGGAAAACAGGCAGCGCATCAGGAACCGGGCAACAGCATGTCCTTCATGGCCTTGAGCTTCGAAGCTCTTACCCAACTCCGCAAGGTGTCCTGCTATCTCTCGTGTGACCTCGGCGGACTTTAATGATGGATCAAGGCTGTAGGGATCGGTCCAAATCTTGCGCAGCAGGTCCTGCGTTTCACCTTGGCGCAGGTCCTCTAGTTTTATTCGGTATCGGTTCCCGTCGGGGTATTGGTTGTACCCTTGCCCTTGTCCCGAGAAATCCGCATAGAGTTCGATTACGTGGCCCACATCAACGATCATCAAGAAGGGTGGCCAACCGTCCTCTTTGGCAACTGCCCTTGCGTAGTTGTCTGCTTGGTTACGGGCCTTGAGCATCGTATCGTCAAACTTGGTAGTGCCACGCTTGCCGTGTCCCGCCTGCTTGGGGGCGTCTTTTTCGAGGAACAACTCGAGAGTGGATTGATCTGACGTGCTGGCAGATACGAACTGCTTGGCCTCAAGGATAAAGTGCCCCCGTTTATAGAGGTCGATCCGTCCGTTCCGTTTGCGGCCTGTGTGGGTCAAGGTAACGGGGCGTTCGAAGCGGTAGTCCAGAAAATCCCCGTCTGCGTCTGAGACGTTGGGTCGCGCAACGCCCAGTAGGTCGGTGAGTTCAATGGCGAAGGTTTGGGCAGTCGCAATCTCGCTGCCTCCTGACGCTGCCCATCTTTCAATAAATTGGTTGATGTCCAAATCTTCAACTTTCAGAGTCTTTATCCGTAACCCGCATTAAGACACGCAACTTAGGATACTGCAATTCTTGGATTATTCGCGCGAGGCTTGAAGTTCAAAGAAGATCTTTTCCTCATCGCGGGCGAAGCTGTTGCAGCATAGTATTGCTGGTCTCCGCGACTCCAGAAAGATTGCAGAGACGGAAATTGCGGAATTTTATTAGGCAGTCCAAACCGTATAATGCGGATTGGTGTGTGTGCCGAGGCCACGGTAGATGAAGTCGAAGTCCAGCAGGCCTCTCGACCAAATGTTCTTGCAAACGTGTTTGCGCGAAGAAACATTTAGTCGACTTCACTGCCGATACTCGGGAATCTGGTACAGATTGAGTTGTTTTTTTGGTAGTCCCTTGCACGCCAGAGGTTTATGCGCGACGGGTGCCACCCTATTATGTGCACAAAGAATTTGAGGTGAGCAGGTATGATCCCCGATTATCAGTCGCTTATGCGCCCAGTATTGGAGTGCGCCCAAAATGGACCACGGAAAGTGGCCGACGTGGTTGAAGAGATTTCAAGGCGTCTTGAATTAAGCGATGAAGAACGCAAGCAAATGTTGCCAAGCGGAAAGCAAACAACGATTGCAAATCGAGTTCATTGGGCGCGCTCGTATATGAAACAAGCGGGCTTGGTGCGCAACACTCGGAGGGGCTGGTACGAATTGACGGATCGAGGCAAGTCAGTTCTGGTTGATCCGACGATTTCACTGGACTCAAAGTACCTTGAGCAGTTCGACGAGTTTCAGGAATTCAAAGCACGCGGGAAAGAAAATGCTCAAGAAACTGGCTCGGAGGCAGGAGCCGAAACACCAGCCAATACACCCGATGAAGACTTGCAGGCAGCGCACAAAAAACTTGAGTCTGCCCTAGCTGCCAACTTGCTCGACAACGTGCGGTTGGCGTCGCCAGTGTTCTTTGAGAACCTGATAATAGACCTGCTGATCGCAATGGGATACGGAGGCACGTCCGAGGAAGCAGGGCGCGCGCTCGGGCAATCGGGCGACAATGGTGTGGATGGTGTAATTGATCAGGACCCGCTTGGCGTAGACCAAATCTATCTTCAAGCGAAGCGTTATAGTTCTGCCAACAGCGTGGGGCCGGGCGATATTCGCGACTTCTACGGAGCATTGAACCTTAAGAAAGCGACGAAGGGTATCTTCGTGACCACGTCACATTTCACGGATGCTGCGGAACAGACGGCCAAGGACTTAGGGTCGCGGATTGTACTTATTGATGGCCCGCAACTCGCTAAGTTGATGATCAAATACAATATAGGATGCCGCGACAAAGATGTGCTTCACATAAAGCAGATTGACGAAGGCTACTTCGATGAGGCGGCAAGCTGACCGATGAACGAGCACGAAGAAACACTACCTGATGTCGTCGAAGAAAAGGTGCCACAGCAGGCACAGTTACACGCAGATCAGCCGATCCGAGTACCGGTTTATCGGCGTGATCTCAAACCCACCAACCTCGTATTGTCGGCTGAGGACTTGAAAGAGTTCTGCGAACTGCTCGTTGAGGTGAATGAAAGAGCCAAGGAGATTGAGTATAGCAGGCTCGACCTCAGTACTTTTGAAAGCCCGGAGCAGGCAAAAACCCGTGTTAATGAGCTAGTGCCTATCGAGTACAACTACGTGGCGAGCAACGGCGACTCGATGCAGGGCCTAGGAATACCGAGGACTGACGAGAGAGCTTTCCCCGACGACCTGCAGTCGCTGTTCGCTTCGAACGCGGCATATGCGGAGCGTTCGATCAACCTTCGCCCCTTAAATACTGTTGAAGTATTCCTGAGCTTCGAGAAGCCGTCTTTGAAGATCGACTTGCAATCGTTACCTTCCAATCCGACTGAGAACCGCAGTGTGATTAATGTTGCTGGGCGGGATGAGGATTGGGTAATCTCAACCGCTCAGAAGATTGATGGCTTCTTCAAAAAGCGTAAGGCTGCTCGCCCTATCATCCATGGTTCGGGAGCCTATGACTACATCATCTATCTCGCTTTCTTGCCTGCGGTGATATGGCTGTTCTACAAATATGCGGCGTCCGCCAGCGGGTGGCTTGAGCAGCAGACAATTTTCCTCAACGTTATCCTTGGCATCTACGGGTTGCTGCTGTCGCTATTGCTAGCCCGGTTCTTGTTCCAATATGCTAGGTGGCTATTTCCACCAATGGAGTATTACAAACGTAGCCGATTGGGGGCCTTCATCCATCGAAGCGTTGCCACCGTTGTTGCGACCGGTGTCTGCGGCGGTGCGGCATACGATTTAGTGAAGGCGGTGATCACGTCGTTGAGTCAGTGAAAGTGTTTTTCTTAGTAACCATAAATTTTTGGGTCGGCAGCGGCTGGTCCTATCCGATTGCTGACGCACCCAGCGAACAAAGAAGATAGATTCTAACCCGCACGGGCGAGGCTTACGCCCCGCCCTTTGCTAGGTTGTCCCGCTTCCAAAGAGGTTGCAGGTTGCTGTAGTGGCAAAGTTCGATGAGGTGCTCCAAACACTGTGCAGCCGAGAGTGGGGTTATGTGGTCCACCTCCCATTGACCATACCGGTCCCAAGTCATGCCATCTGTGAACCGGGCCTCTATGTGCCTCTTTAAGGCCGCATGCGAGCAACCGACTGCCCGAGACGGGCTGGCCTCGCCCCTCAAAACCTGACCTGACCGGTTCTGTACTGACCTGAACATACGGTAAGATGGATCGATTGCTCGACACCTCCGATCCCGCTCGACCGTTTTCTCAGCGTTGCACTGTACACATTGGCGATTGCTGACGTACCGCTCGGCCATGTGCCCATACTTACAAGGACGACCCGTCCAGAAACGAGAAAGGCCGCGCAAGGCGGCCTCTTCACGAGTTAGGAACGTCTGTTCCGCTGCTATGTCAAACGGCATTATGCTGCTGCCGCCACCTGACGACCTTCCAACCGGGCAAGCAACTCTTTCTGCCTCTGCCCGTTGGCACAAACCTGTGCACTATTGACCTCACCCGAAAGCAGCCAGTTCAGCAGTAGGTTCCGCATTCTCCGAGATGGTATGTAGAGCGTAACTCTACGTCTTGGTGTGTAGGCGCGTTCGGTGCCATTTAGCCCACCCACACGTATTGCAGACCGGAATAGCCACTGCACCAGTTCGGTCAACGCATAAGCATCAGAGAAGCTATGAGCCTCCTTGCTGTCGCGCTTCATGCCTAGGAAGGTCAACAGTTGCGGGTTGGGGTGTTGATCATAGAGATACACTGCTGTTGTGCACCCTATGTGGTCATTGGTCCCACGTGTGGTGTTGGGTACGAATTTAACGCCGTTTGTGGTCCATATCTCATCAACAACCTCTGTGTCCTTGTTGTACACCTCTTCCTTCAAGGCGCGCCCAAACATACGCGTATGCTTTGAGAGCCTGCCTGCCTTTGGCTTTTGTCCTGTCGCTGCGTCATGCCACAGACCACGTGCGCAGGTCAGCATAACGGTTCTGGGGTCTACGCCATACAGTTCTCTATCCTTGAACTTGCGTAGCTTGTGGCCAATCGAAGTACACTGTTGATGCGTTTTGATCTTGTCTAGCTGTGCGCTATGTGTCCACTTTTGGGTCTCCAACTCCGGTATGGAAAGAACCGTCAGTGCGCCAGCAACGTCTTCTCGCCACACAGCTTCGACTTCTTTGTCTAGACGCTGCACCTCCAGAGTGAACGAGTCGGGATGGTCGTTCTGCAGCTTTTGCAGGAACTGCAGCAGCACCGATCCTTCTGAAAGGTACGTGTAAATCGTTACGGATTTGGGCTTGAGCAGAAGTTCTTTGGGAATTGCGAGGACGAACAGCGCCTCGCTTATGCGATACAGTGCGCCCGACTTGGCTTTGTCATAGAGTGATCGGTCAAATGTCTTGTTCCCTTTGCGGTACAGCTCATCCCACTTTTCCGTCGGAACAATACGTCCGTCAGGCTCCTCTACTGCCATGCCAAGACCTAGGTAAGCTGTGTCAAAGTCAACCTTTCGGACTGTCTGGTCTACCTCGAAGGGGTTTACGACCTCGTCAATGATGAGGTTGTATCCATCAAGTAAGTGATCGACTTCGATGGTCGGTTTGCCGTTGCCGTCGAACTCAGTACATCTTGCAACGCCCGTGCTTTGGGTTGCCATAGCTCCAAGCCGGTAGAAAAGAGCGTGAGTACAAGCGATTGACTTGCCCGCTCGGATCAACTTCTCGCAGTGATCACTTTTGTTGCCGCCATTACAAATAGGCTGTGTGAGGATGAAGTCGGAATCTTTTCGAGCACCTTTGATAAAGCGTTCCACCTCACTTAGGTAGGGTAAAACGGCGATATACTTCTCCGACTTTTTGAAGCTGCGGTTGATTTCTGTGGATTTGCCATAGCCACAGGGTTTATCGGCAATAGTGATATGGGGCATATAAGCCTCCTGTGTTCGGCCCATTGGACCAGTTTGGGGAATGTGCTCTGATGGATACCGAGCAAATGGAATTGCCCCGTTGGGGCGAGTGGGAGAAAATCCCGGTGAACACGCAATGGCTAAACTAGAGGGATTAATAGCCCTCTTTTCAGTACCTTTGCTTACAGGTTGTCGTGATTTATCTTTTATTTCTATGCCTTTAACGGCAACTTACTCCACTCGCATTGGAGTGACGTAGGTCCAAGTTGTCAAAGTAACCCGATCAACACTGACCAAGCGAAACCTGTATGCTCAAATGAGGGAGGGGTTTTGCACAAATGAGGGATTGGCAACGCTTGTTAGTTCACAAGACGGAGGGTTAGCGCCTGTGTGTTCACAAGAGGAAGGGTTAATGCCATTTCCAAATGTGTGCGGGACAGAAAGCCAGCCACGGGACAGCCAAAAGGCTAGGGGAGCAGTGTTGTCGCTTGATAGGGAGCAGGGCGGTCAAAAACTGACGCATCGAGAGACTACGACCACCCTGCACCGCATCACGCCGATTTAGGCATGTTCGACGGCTGCCAACTTTGCCACGATGTCATCGGTCTGCAGGTGGGTGTAACGCATCAGCATCCGCAAATCCCGATGTCCGCTGATCATTTGGACCTGCGCCAACGATAATCCGCTTTCCACAAAGCGGGACACCGCCTCATGTCGAATGTCATGAAATGTAAGGTCTACCACGCCTGCCCGTTGCCTGAGGCGCTCAAAGGCCAATCGCACAGAATTACCAGACAGGGGCAAACACCGGTCGTTCCCGCGTGGCAGGTTCATCAAAACGGCAACGGCATTCGGGCTGAGAGGCACTGTACGGGCGCGACCGTTTTTGGTTTGGGGCAAGAACACTGTCCGACGCTCAAGGTCTACATGCTTCCATTGTATCGACAGCAATTCCCCTCGGCGCATCCCGGTTGCCAAAGCAAGCGTCAGCAATGGCTTCATCAGCGGAGACCGAGCTTGGTTCACGGCGTCCAGCAAAGCCTGCCATTCTCCCTGCCGCAATCGTCTCTCTCGGCGGTTGTCGATCTTGGGCCGCCGTACAGACTTGACTGGGTTCCCCTGTGGCAGGTTCTGCCCCCAATCCTCACAGGCGACATCCAGGGCGTGCTGCAACCAACCCAGTTCCCTCACCACAGTCGCCGCCTTCATGGATTTAATGCGCTGGTCACGATAGTGGACAAAGTCAGCGGATCGCAGCTTGCCGACCTTCTTAGTGGCTAACTTGGAGTACTTACGCAGGAACCCGTTGATTGCATAACTTTCATTGTCCGCGCACCGTTTCTCGCTCGTGATGTTATCTCGGTATTTTCGCAGCACTTCACCAAGTGTCATCTCGGATGCGTTCTCACTGAGGTCTGGGGTTAGCAATCCCCTGTCGGCGCTCAACTCCGTCTTACGAGCCCACTTCGTCGCATCAGCACGCTTTAGAAAGGACTTGGATCGGGATTGCCCGTCCTTCCGAACCGTCGCCTGCCACTTTCCGCTAGGCCGTTTTACGATTGTTGCCATGGCCCATATCTCCTGTGTTGGAGACATCTTTTCTGTCTAAGTGCAGCGGAGGCGCAGCGGACACAGTTTCATGCGCAGCACAGCAAAAGGTGCTAGTCGCGTAAGGCCTTGATACATCGTGGGGAAAGAATGGTGGGTGATGAGAGACTCGAACTCCCGACATCTTCGGTGTAAACGAAGCGCTCTACCAACTGAGCTAATCACCCGTGAGGGCTCATGTAGCTAAGCCCGTGCGTGGGTGCAAGAGGGTATGGCACAATTTCTTTTGCAAAATCGCGCAAGGTTTCAGATCAGCGTTTAGGCAACTGGGCGCGGTTACCAATCGAGCAAACTCATGTGTCATATCGTGGTTGAATAGCGAAATGCGGATATCGCTGTTCAGGCGAGGCGGATCAGACACGTTGTTTAGCGATTGAGCGCTCTACCTCGGGAGTTTCCGGTTTTAGAGAAGCGCGACAGCATATTGATCTTGGGTTGGGCGATTCTCGTTTTCCACCGAATTCTGAGTTCAATATGGGCCGTAGCTTTGGTTGTAAGGCCAAAGGGCCTTGCCTGCCACGTGTTGCCTCCGATATGCCCAGAGGGATTGCAACCCTCTGATCCGGAGGCAAAGAATGACGGGCGCCTGTCGCTGTCTGATCGCAGCTTTGGCCTTCTGCGCGATACTCGCTGTCCCGGTTCGGGCCGAGGGCGTGCTGGTTTTTGCCGCCGCCAGCCTCAAGACCGCACTGGACGTGATTGCCAGAAGTTATGAGGCTGAGACCGGGCAAGAGGTGACGGTGTCGTACGCGGCCTCCTCGGTGCTGGCGCGGCAGATACAAGCGGGGGCGCCCGCCGATCTGTTCATTTCGGCCAACGAGGATTGGATGGACGTGCTGCAGGATGAGGGCCTGATCAATACCGCTTCACGTATTGAGTTGCTGGGTAACGGGCTGGTTTTGATTGGTGCGCCGGGGGCTGACACGGCCGAGATTGAGGCGGGGTTTGACCTGAGCACCCGTCTAGGCAGTGGGTATCTGGCCATGGCTTTGGTCGATGCGGTGCCTGCGGGCATCTATGGCAAGGCCGCGTTACAGGGTCTGGGACTTTGGGGCGATGTTCAGGACCAGATCGCCCAGACGGACAATGTACGCGCCGCGCTGGCGCTGGTTGCGACGGGGGCGGCGCCTTTGGGCATTGTCTATCGCTCGGACGCTGTGGCTGATGAGCGGGTCGGGGTCATCGGTGTCATCCCGGCAGATATCCACCCGAAAATTGTGTATCCAGCAGCCCTGACTTCTACTGCAGAACCTACGGCGCACGCGCTTTTGACCTATTTGCAAGGCAATTCCGCACGGGCCGAATTTGTGAGGCAGGGGTTCTCCCTGCCCGAAGGTTAGTACGATGGGATGGTTGGGCCCGGCAGAGATGGAGGCATTGCGCCTGTCGCTGCGCGTATCGTTCTGGGCAACGCTGATCACGTTGCCCTTTGGGATTTTCATTGCCTATGCGCTTGCGCGCTGGCGGTTTCCGGGGCGCCAGTTGCTGAATGGTCTGGTTCATCTGCCTCTGATCCTGCCGCCGGTGGTGACCGGCTATCTGCTGCTGCTGACCTTTGGGATTCAGGGGCCGTTGGGCGCGCCTTTGGCCGAGCTTGGGATCGTTTTTGCTTTCCGATGGACCGGCGCTGCGCTGGCTGCCGGGATCATGGCTTTTCCGCTGATGGTGCGCGCGATCCGGCTGTCGATCGAGGCAGTAGACCCAAAACTGGAACAGGCAGGCGCCACTTTGGGGGCGTCGCGTCTGCTGGTCTTTGGAACGGTGACGCTGCCAATGATCCTGCCTGGGGTCATTGCGGGCGCGATCCTGGCGTTTGCCAAGGCGATGGGAGAGTTCGGGGCCACGATCACCTTTGTTTCTAACATACCCGGTCAGACGCAGACGTTGCCCTCGGCAGTCTATGCGTTTTTGCAGGTTCCAGGGGGTGAGGCGGCGGCGACGCGGCTGGTGATCATCTCGATCATCATCGCCATGGGCGCGCTTTTGCTGTCGGAATATGTGGGCCGTCGTGTGGCCAAACGCGTGGCCGGATCATGAGCCTGTCCGTCCGCCTGCAACACCAGCTACCCGGGATGAAGCTGGACCTCGATTTCGACGCACCTTCCGGTGTAACGGTTCTGTTTGGGCGTTCTGGTTCGGGAAAGACGACGGTAGTGAATGCAGTCGCTGGGCTATTGAGGCCCGAGGCCGGGCGGGTCGCGGTCGGCGATTGGGTGTTGTTCGACACGGATCGTGGGGCATGGCTGCCGCCACATAGACGGCGCTTGGGCTATATCTTTCAGGAAGGCCGTCTGTTCCCGCATCTGACCGTACGCCAGAATCTGAATTATGGTCGCTGGTTTGCACCGCGCGGGGCACGACGCGAAAACCCGGATCGGGTGATCGAGATGTTGGGTGTTGGCCATCTGCTGGACCGCCGCCCAGCCATGCTATCGGGGGGTGAGAAACAGCGCGTCGCCATTGGCCGCGCCCTGCTGGCCAGCCCGCGCCTGATCCTTGCGGATGAGCCTCTGGCCGCGCTCGACGACGCGCGAAAGGCTGAAATCCTGCCCTATTTCGAACGGTTGCGGGACGAGGTATCAGTCCCGATACTCTATGTGACCCATTCGGCGGCCGAGGTTGCCCGGCTTGCAACGTCCGTGGTTGCGCTGCAGGACGGGCGTGTCGTGCGGCATGGTCCCGCGTCCGATGTTCTGTCGGACCCATCCGTGGCCCCTGCAGGCGTGCGCGCGGTGGGGGCCGTTCTGCGGGTCCGTGTTACGGCGCATCACGACGATGGCCTGTCCGAACTTGATGCCGGTGGCGCTCGTCTTTACCTGCCTCGGATTGCCCATCAAATCGGCGAAGAGCTGCGTATTCGTATTCCGGCGCAAGAGGTGATCCTGTCCAATAGACCACCCGAGGGTCTTTCAGCCTTGAATGTGTTGTCGGGGCAGGTCGAGGCGATCCGGGCAGGTGAGGGGCCCGGTGCAATCGTGTCGGTCAAAACAACTGCGGGTGTTGTGCTGGCGCGCGTGACCCGACGCTCGGTCGCGGCGCTGGGTTTGCAGCAGGGCAGTACATGCTATGCGGTGATCAAGACCGTCGCGCTGGCTCCGCAGGATGTCGGGGGGCGGGTTGTCTAGGACCTAGGCAAGCGCACGCGCCTCATGTTCGCGCAGGATCAGCCGCGCAGCAAGGCCGAAGCCGATATGTTCGTCCGAGGCGCGCTCGGGGAATATCTCGGCGAGTTCCTGCAGCGCGTCAGAAGACAGCGTGTGGAGGGTTTCTTCACCCAGAAACAGGCTTTCGGCCTGAGCCCCTTCGGCAAACAAAATCTCGTGCCTGTCCAGCAGGATATGCAGGTATTCGACCGGCTCATCACCGGTATCAATATCTATTCCCGGCCACGAGCACAGATGTTTGGCGGCGACCAACACTTCGGGCGCGCCAAACAGCATCTCGACCTTGGGGCCGCGGATCAGGAGGCGATGCTGTTGAGACACCAGCAAATCGCGGGATGGAACACCAGGTCCCAGACTACCTGCGGTCACTCGCACCGGGCGCATCGCAGGATTTGCGCGCAATCGCTCGGGCGACATGGTGCTGCTTTCGATCCAGCGGATCGGCTGTATTCCGTGATCGGCAGTCAACACGTCGTCATCCACGCGCAGGGTCTCAATGGCGCGCTGGCCTTCCGCCGTTTCGATCAGAGTACCTGAGGTAAAGCAAACGCCTTCGATAGTGATATCAATGATCTGGGTCTGGGTTCCACTGAAGGTGAAGAAACCATTGGCGAAATTGGCGGTGACCGTCACCTCGAACGAGTCCAATTGGATTTCTCCGTCATCGAGGCTATCGAAGAAGGCCGGGTCGACGGTATAGGTCCACGTACCGTTCGCATCTATTGAGGCGGTGCCGAAATCCGGTTGATCGGAGATTGCCCAGGTGGCCCCGGTGAAGGTTCCGAAATCCGATGTTGCGGTGACATCGAGGTCACCCGAAGCGACATTAGGAGGAAAGCCGGTCACGTCGCCCGTGATATCGCCCGATATGGTTACAACCGAAGTCATCCGTTTTCCTGCTCAAGCGTTCTGGCAAATTCGGCATCGCGGTAAAGGCGCATATGCACCTGTTGCTGGTCATCGCGTGTCCATTCGACGATCCGTTTTGTGGATAGGTCGCTGCTGAGGCGATTGGTGCGCACGCGTGGGTGCGGGATGTCCCGTTTCAGCATGTCGACGATCTGACGAGTTTGGCCGAAGGGTGCCACCATATCGATGATCCAGAAGGATGAGCCACTGGCGAAATCGACATCTCTCAGCGGCTCTTCCTTCACCGCATAGCGATATTCGGCTTCCGAGCTGAGACCGGCAAATGTCACGAATCCGCGCGGAAAGCCGTTTTGGCGGAAGATGTGATACTGGCCCAATCTCAGCGGCGTTTCGAACGCATAGAGAACCTGTGCCAAACTGCGGTTACGATGCGTTTTGGTCAGGGCAGCCAGATAAAATAACGCACCGAAGTCGGCGTATTTTTCACCGGAAAGATCGAACCAGTCTTTGGGAAATGACTTTTCCACGGGCCACTCTGGAAACTGCTGATGCAGAGATCATAGCGCACCACATATTCAAAGAAAGAATTTTCATTCAAGCTGATGTGTTACGGGTTGAGTTAGACCTGAGGCCCGGTTTGACTATATTGATTCGTATAGGCTGGTTGGTCCCACGTCGTCTCAGCCGTGATCGCGTTTTTCATAGGGTGTTTTATATGCGTTTTCTTACATGCCTCTCTTTGACAGCCATCATACTGGCCCCCACCATTGCGCAGTCTCAGGGCGTTGGTTTTGGCTATAAACTAAGACCGCAGTTCAGAACCCAGATCACGCCGCTTAAGGATGGAACCTATGAAGTGAAGCCTGTCGGTGGATCCTCGGCCGCGGTCACCTATTGGTGTGGAATTGGGGATTATGCAGTTCGCACATTGGCAGTTTCAAACTCGCAGCGGATTTATGTTTCCAAAGCTTACGAGAAAGGTGTTCGCACAGTGCAGTTTTCGCTAACCCCACCGCCCGGTGCGGATACCAATCCGGGATATTCTTTGACCGTCAACAGGGTGGGTGAGAACCTGTCCGCCGCTTCGGCGCAAAACTACTGCTTTGATAATTCCATCGATATGGGGTTTTAGCGGTCAGACCCATTTGGCCAAGGGCGGCAGACTCATCAGAACAGCATCGGGGTCGTGCCCGGTTTCCAGACCAAACTTGGTGCCCCGGTCATAGACCAGATTGTATTCGGCATAGAGCCCACGATGCACCAGCTGGGTGTTTTTGTCCGCGTCGTCAAAGCTTTGCACCCGGCGTTTTTCGACCAGAGGCAGAAAGGCGGGCAGGAAGGCGCGACCGATGTCCTGCGTCAGCGCAAAATCCGCCTGCCAGTCGCCGGTGCAATAGTCATCCATAAAGATCCCGCCGACACCCCGAGCGCGCTTTCGGTGGGGGATATAAAAATACTCGTCAGCCCAATCTTTGAGGCGCGGGTAGTGGCCGGGTCCGTGCGGGTCGAGATGCGCTTTTTGGGTGGCGTGGAAATGGGCGGTGTCGTCGTCATATTCGATGCAGGGATTCAGGTCGGAGCCGCCGCCGAACCACCAGGCATGTGGGGTCCAGAACATCCGGGTGTTCATATGGACCGCAGGCACATGCGGGTTCTGCATATGGGCCACAAGGCTGATGCCCGAAGCCCAGAACCGGGGGTCGTCCTTCATCCCCGGAATACCCTTGCGCGCGGCCATCGCGTTTTGCGCGCGCTCACCCAGCGTACCAAAGACGGTTGAGACATTAACGCCCACCTTCTCGAACACGCGGCCCCCGCGCATCACCGACATCAGCCCGCCGCCCGCGTCGGAGCCATCGTCAGACTGCCGTTTAGTTTCTTTGACTTCGAACCTTCCCGGCTGAGAATCCGAGAAGGGGCCTGAGGTGTGGCTGTCTTCCAACGCTTCGAAGGCGGTTACGATGTCATCTCGCAACTGGCGGAACCAGGCAGCCGCGGTGGCTTTTTCTTTATCGAACATTGGGATCAGTGGGCCGGGGCTGCGACAGGGTCCAGCAGGGTGCGGCCTCCGTCAATGGTTAGAATTTGGCCTGTCATGAAGCCCGCAGCGTCCGACGCGAGAAATTGCGCGGTTTCGACCAGTTCGTTCGGAGCGGCAATCCGGGAAAGCGGAGTATGTTTTTCGATGTCGTCCCGGAAATCTCGGTTTTCTTTCAGCGTTGACTGCAATGAAGCGCTCATGACCGATCCTAGTGCGATGGAGTTTACGCGAATGCGGCTGGGCGCAAGTGCAACCGCCAACGAACGGGTCATCTGATCCAGCGCAGCGGTCGAAACGGAATAGGCCATCAGATCGGGATGGGTGCGGCGTGCGGCAATCGAGGACAGGTTGATGATTGACCCGGCAGGGTTCTCATCGTCTCCATCAGCCTGTTTGATAAATCGCTTAGCCACTAGTTGGCTCAGTCGCAGCGCGGGCATCAGGTTCTGGTTCAGCAATGTGCGCACGGAATCGTCATCGGCGTCCAGCGGATCCGACGGGATCACCTGCCGCGCACCATTGATCAGGATATCAACCTGATCAAACGCATCCAGCGTGGCCGAAAGCAGATTGGCGATGGTCAGCTTTTCACGCAGGTCGCCGGCGAAATAACGGATGTTGCTGTCATCCGCCTGTTCGCCCAGCTCATCGGACAGGCGCTTTTCATCCATATCGGCGAACATGACATTGGCGCCTGCATCGGCAAAGTGCCGTCCGATGGCCAGTCCGATGCCGTTGGCACCCCCGGTGACGATTGCGGTCTTGCCCGCGATGGAAAAGGACATGCGAATCCTCCTGAGTTCTGGCGCAGGTTAGCGGGCCTCAGCCCCGAGGGCGAGAGGCATGGAAAACCTTGAAGCGGTTGTCTCCTGCCACTTCGTCAACACGGGCGAAAGCCTCGGCCAGCGTGGCCTCGTAAGGCAGGTGGCGATTTGCAACCATCCAGAGTTGACCGTTGCGGGTGAGGTTGCATGCAGCACTGGTGATAAAGCCCTGGCCCAATGTCGGGTCGGCGCTGCGCGAAGTATGAAAGGGCGGATTCATGATCACCATGTCCAGCGGCTCGGGCGTGCTCCATTTGGTGGCGTCGGCCCAGTGGAACTGCGCACGGGGGTCGGTGACGTTGGCGCGGGCGCAAGTAAGGGCGGTGTGGTCGGCCTCAACCAGATGCAGGCTGCGCAAGGTGTCGTCGATCAGCCTTGCGGACAGAAAGCCCCAACCTGCACCCAGATCAGCGATGCGCGTGCCGCGCTTGGTTGGCAGAGAATTCAGCAGCAGGGCCGAGGCAGGATCGATACCATCGGCGGAAAACACACCGGGCGCGGTATGGAAGCCGTCAACCATTTGGTTTTCAGGCGCAGCCCAGTCGGCAAAGGCGTCCGCATCAGACTGAAACCAGAAAATCTTGCCATGTGCCTTCGAGATTGGGCCCTCGATCGCGACCCGCTTGCGGATGTCTTTCAGCAAACTGTCGACGCCATCGGTTTTGGCCCCGTCCACCACGATGACCCCGCTGGCGCGGCTGCAGGCCTGATGGATCAGCGCCCGGGCCAGCGCCTTGGCGCGCGGTAGAAACACGACTGCATCCTGGCAAGGCGCGTCACTATTGGGCGTAGCGACAAAGCCCTGCGTGGCAAAATGATCGTGGAACGGTTTGAAAGGCTGCACCACCTGCGCCTCGCGCGGAAGGTCTGACAAATCGTGGTCCGGGGTAGGCGCCAAAACAGTCAGCGGTTGCGACAGGGTGAGCCCGCTGTTCAAGGCTAGATCAAGGCGAGAGGACATGGCCGTGCGTTATTCTTCGCGTTCCATGGTGCATTGCAGCGGGTGCTGATGCCTGCGCGCGAAATCCATGACTTGCCCGACCTTGGTCTCGGCAATCTCATGGCTGAACACGCCAACCACGGCGACACCTTTCTTGTGTACGGTCAGCATGATTTCAAACGCTTGCGCATGGGTCATGCCGAAGAACCGTTCCAGCACATGCACCACGAACTCCATCGGTGTGTAATCGTCATTCAGCAACAACACCTTATACAGCGGCGGCCGCTTGGTCTTGGGGCGCGTTTGCACCAGGACCGACGTGTCGTCGTCTTCGTCGTCCTTTTCAGACATGATCCACTGGTGTTTGCGCATTGCTGTAAGAGAATCTCGATTAACACTACGAATTGTTTCCCGGCTTATATAACGTCACGGTGGCCAGAGAAAAGAGCAACCGGACGGAAATGCGATGCGGGACAAGCTGACAACAATCGGGTTCGATGCAGACGATACCCTTTGGCATAACGAGCGTTTCTTCCAGCTGACTCAGGCATATTTTGCCGAATTGCTGGCCGATCACGCCGATCACGATCACCTGATGGAACGTCTACTTGCCGCCGAAAAGCGCAACATCCAGCACTATGGGTATGGCATCAAGGGCTTTACCCTGTCGATGATCGAGACAGCGATTGAGGTGACGGAAGATCGCGTACCGGCGCGCGTCATCCGCCAACTTGTTGAAGCGGGGCAGGAGATGCTGGCACATCCCATCGAACTGCTCCCCCATGCGCGCGAGGCCATCGAGGCGGTGGCCGAGACGCATAAGGTTCTGCTGATCACCAAGGGCGACCTGATCGATCAGGAGCGTAAGCTGGCGCAATCCGGATTGGGTGAGCTGTTCGATGGCGTTGAGATCGTGAGCGAAAAAACGGCGGCGACCTATGCGGAGATTTTTGACCAGTACGGTGATGGACCCGACGCCTCGATGATGATCGGAAACTCGATGCGTTCTGACGTGGTGGCCCCAATCGAAGCCGGGTGCTGGGGCGTGCATGTCCCGCACGGGTTGGTATGGGAGGTCGAGCAGGCCGAGGTCCCAACTTCCAACCCACGGTTCCGCGAGTTGAAGGATTTGGGTGATCTTTCAGCTTTGATTGATCAGATTTCCTGACCTGTTGCCGTTTGACATCAGTCACAAAAAATTCGATGACACGGCTTGCCTGAAATTCGGCACAATCGCCGGTATGGTGTTCGGGCGCGCATGAAGCACTATATGTAGCGTGAATCTGATTGTGTATATGATCCACTCAAACGCAGCTTTCAGTTTCTTTAAACCCGTCCCTGTGTTAGCCTGAAGAATATCAAAATAAAAATTGCTGACCGGGAAAACCCGGCGGCGCGAGGCAGACAGAGGCAAAGATCGTGCAGATTCGGCGGACAGTTCCGGCCCGAATGGGCTTATTACTTATAGCATTTCTGTGGCTGCTTTCATTTGCACCACTTCAGGGCATGGCGGCCCCTTACGCGGCCATGGTGATCGACGCACGCACCGGAGAAGTGCTGCATTCCCGCAATGCCGACACGCGGTTGCATCCGGCATCTCTGACCAAGATGATGACGCTGTATATTGCGTTTGAGGCCGTGCGGAATGGTGAGATCACGTTGGACACTCAGGTGCGCATCACCAAGGCTGCAGCGGCTGAGCCGCCCTCGAAGCTGGGTTTGCGCACTGGGCAGCGAATCGCGTTTCGCTATCTGATCCGGGCGGCGGCGGTGAAATCCGCCAATGACGCGGCAACCGCGATCGGCATCGCCCTCAGCGGGTCCGAGGCGGCGTTTGCTCGTCGCATGACCCGCACCGCCAAGGCGATGGGGATGAGCCGGACCACCTTCAAGAATGCCCATGGTCTGACCGAGTCGGGGCATTTGTCGACCGCGCGGGATATGACCACGCTGGGCCGTCACCTGCTGTATGATTACCCGCAGTACTACAACCTGTTCTCGCGCCAATCGACGAATGCCGGGATCAAGACTGTACCGAACACCAACCGCCGCCTTTTGGCAGCCTATCGGGGCGCCGATGGGATCAAGACCGGCTATACCCGCGCCGCAGGGTTTAATCTGGTTGCTTCGGCCAAGCGCAAGGATGAACGTATCATCGCGACCGTCTTCGGTGGCAAATCAGGTGCATCGCGCAACGCCCGGGTGGCCGAGCTTTTGGATATGGGTTTCCGCCGTGCCCCCTCGCGTGCGCCAATCCGTAAGCCCGCCCGCCCGGCCTATGCAGGGAATGCTGGTCTGGGTAGTGCACAAGTGGTCGCCCAAGCGGGCCCGCCGAAAAAGAGCCTGCGCCCGGTGTTGCGCCCGGTGGCGAGCGAAACGGTTCAGGTCGCGGGGTCGGTCGCCGCAACGGCTGAAAAAGACAACACCCGGATTCAGGACGGTATCGCTGCTGCGATTGCAGCAGCAGACATAGCACCGTCGGATGGCGCCAAGCCTTCCGAAAACGTGGTGCTGGCCTCGGTCGAACCGGCCAAACAGCCCGAGCCTGAACCCGAAGTTGTGACCCGCTTGTCCACTTCCGGCGGTCACCTTTGGGGCGTCAATGTTGGCCGCTACACCACACGGTATGAGGCCGAGAAGGTTCTGTTGAAAACTGCGCTGTCGGAAATGACCACTTTGGAAGGCACTTTGCGCAAGGTGAATCAAAGCTCGCGTGGGTTTGACGCGACATTTCAGGGCATGACCCGCGAGCAGGCTGATCTGGCCTGTCGTCGGTTACAGGCGCGCAATGTCACGTGTTTCATGATCGGGCCGTCATAAGACCCGGCATTCTCTCCTGGATGGGCCTGGGCTGCGATGACCTCGCAGCCCATTTTTTATGGCAAATCAATCGAAGACGTGGCCGTGTTTGTACTGTTCATCTTGCCCGGCCGCCGCAGTTAAGGCTGCAACGTTATCCTTGGTGAAGAAGCCGTCGTAGTGATGACAACGTTCGATGTATTCGGTGATCAGCAGCGTGTGTTTCGAGTGCTTTGAGAAGATCTGTTTCAGGTTCGGATCATCTTTGCATTCCCCGACCACATGGGCCAGGAACGGAACGCCCTTGTCTTTAAGAGTGTTGACCACGAAATCGACATTTTTCTCACCCGCGCCATGGTCGCCGTCCTGAATTTCAACCGCCATGTGGTGCAAGCGTCGTCCGAAATTACGCACGAAATCCTCGGTTGGCATCGGCAATTGCTCGAAAGAGTTCACGAATGAGGGCGTGTTGTTTGCAGTAAAGACCTTGGCAGGGGATTTCTTGTCGTCATCCACATTGGCATTGCGATTCACATTGGTCGACGAGTTCATGTCGAAGATGTTGTACGCCCCCCAGAAGTAATAAGGCACCATGGTCAGAAATTCGAGGATCGCGTCCTCACGTTCCCCGGCCAGAATGCGTGTCGCCAGATGATCGATCCCCAGCATCAGGGGTGCGATTTTGCTATCCGTCCCAAACGCAGCGGCCTGATCCAGCTTGGCTTGTTCCACATCGCTCAGCAAAACACGGTCGCCTAACCCCAAACTGTCTGTGTCGTTGAAATCCAGCGTGGAATAGCCGACGCGATTGCACGTGAAATCCGATGGCGTCGTAAAGCGGTATCCTTCCAGCGTGTAGAACGGATTTTCGGTGTCCCCAGAATATTCGAACCGAATATTCTGATCCTCCAGCGATCCAGTCAGCGCCTTCAGGTCAGTGGCACCGTAAATCTCACCTACATATCGCGTCTGCGGCTTACCGCGCGCCAGCGGGTACATACGATTGATACGCGGGATGAAATCCTCGAATGCCGGGCTGAGCGGAGCCATCAGGATCAGCGCCGGATAATCGGCATGTGAATGCATCACCGAGAACTTGTGTGTCTGTCCCAAATAGCTGGCGGTGTGGCGATAGGGGGTCATCACATAAAGCTCGACCAGCGTGTCAAACAGCGCATCTGTCTCGACCTGAATGACAATGGCCCGCATCGCACCGACCTGATCCGCAATGCCCGAGCTGATGCGGCGCTCGTAAATCCTGGGAAGATATTCGGTGAAGAAGTCCGAGTTCTTCTTGTCGCCCCTTGGCTGGTAGGACATCAGATCAAAAGACATAGGCTAACCTCCTTGCGGCGCGTTGCTTGGATTTGTGGTAGTCAGATCATGCACTTGCCATGCATGCTAGGCGCTAAGGCCTGCATGGGCAACAGTTTGGAGATGGGGTGCCAAAGTTACGTTGTTGTAACTAACGGATGAATTTTGTGACCTCGACTCCGCCCGCGATCAGGTTCTCGCGCACCGAGTGCGCGATCTGAACTGCTGTCGGGCCATCACCATGCAGGCAGATCGTATCGATTGAGGTCTCAAGGCGTTTGCCGGATTCGGTGATGATGGCACCTTCCTTCACCATTTCCAGAATACGTGGTCCGGCCAGTGCAGGGTCGTGTATCACGGCTCCCGGCAGTGACCGATCCACCAAAGTGCCATCGTCGTTATAGGCACGGTCGGCGAAGATTTCGCCCACCCACTTGCAGTCCAGCTCGCGCACCGCTTCTTCTTGTTTGGTGACCGCCAGCACCATGATGATGATGTCCGGGTCCACGTCCAATGCGCCCTGATAACAGGCCCGCGCCATATCGATATCGACCGAACACATGTTGGCCAGCGCTCCATGTAGCTTTAGATGGCGCACTTCAGTGCCCATCGCCTTGGCCATGCCGATTGCCGATCCAAGCTGATAACGCACCAGATTGCGCAAACTGTCATGGGGCACTTTCATGTTTCGACGCCCGAACCCCTGCAGATCAGGAAGACCGGGATGCGCACCGATGCCCACACCGTTCTGAGCTGCCAGAGCCATGGTCTTGGCCATCACATCCGGGTCACCCGCATGAAAGCCACAGGCGATATTGGCTGATGTGATGATCTTCAGAAGGCTTTCATCGTCACCCATCTTCCACGGGCCAAAGCTTTCGCCCATATCGGCATTCAGATCGACGCTCGGCATCGCAATAACTCCTTATTCGGTGGCAGAGATCATTCCGCTGATCAGTTGGTAGGACAGGAGGTCCGGGATGTCATGCGGATCGCGGACCAAGGGTTCAACACGGGCGGGCAGGCGGGCAATGTCGGCCTTAAATGCGGCTTGCAGCGCGATGGCTTGTTCCAGTGTTACGAATTCGAAGCGCACCTCGCCTCCCGCCGGGGTCTGTGCAGCGCGGGGCAGATCACAGGGCAGAACGGTTGCGATGCGCGGGTAACCTCCGGTGGTCTGGCACTCGGGCAGTAGGATGAAGGGCGCACCGGTGCCGGTCATCTGTATATCGCCGGGGGTTATGACTTCGGACAGTATGTTCAACTGACCCTTGGCCGCGAAGCCGTCACCTTCACTATCCAGCTGCATGCCCATCCGGTTGGCTCGGGCGCCGCGGCGGAATGTCGTTTGCGTAAACCGTGCCAGCGTCTCGTCATCGAACAGTGCAGTTTGAAAGCTGGCCACAACCCGCAACGTCCCACCCGAAAACCGATCCTCCGAACGCAGCTTCAGGCCGGTCTTGCCGGTTTCCGTCGAAGGCAGGTGATCACCCGCTTGAACGGCGCGCCCGATCCTTGCGGTCAGATGGGCCGCGCGTGAGCCCAGCGTCATGTCGGTCCCGATCCCGCCACCCAGATTCAGATACCCGTAACTGCCCTGCAGCACCGACCCGACTACCAGCCGCTGCCCAGCCTCCATTTGATGCGAGGCATTCCACAAGACGGGGCTGCCATCGATACTGGCCTGCATCGGTGCGCCGGTCAGCGCGATGGCGGTTGGTACGGTTGCCTCAAACTCACCACCCATCCCCGCCATTTCGAGGGCGGCGCTCGTTGGGGTGTTACCAAGCAACGCGGCCCCTTCATAAAGCGCCGCTATATCTGCGGCACCCGAACGCGACAGGCCTTGATCCAGATACCCGGTGCGCCCTTGATCCTGAACCGTGCAAGCTGGACCGATGCGATGGACGATCAGCGTCATGTCGTGATCTCCTCGCAACTCGCACCACCAGAGCCATCAGTGCAGGTTGTACGGATATCCTCAAGCTCTTCGCGCGTGACTGAGATGAACTGCATCTCATCACCGGGGTTGAGGGCAAAACTTCGCCCCATGTCCGGACGAAAGCAACGAAACGCGGTTTGTCCAACATGACGCCATCCGGTTGGGGTTGGCCCCGAGAACAGGACAAATTGAGAAATTGCCAAAACCAACGCCCCTTCAGGCACCATCGGCGTCAGCTCTTTCAGGCGTGGAATGTTGAATTCGGGTCCGAGTGGCCCGAGATAAGGTTGGCCCGGCGCAAATCCGATGGTTAAAACCCGCACACGCGATTGGCTGAGACGATCAATGGCGTCCGCTGGTGACAACTCTGCTGCCAATGCCGCGTCTTCTAGCTGTGGCGCAAGATCGGAACCGTAGACCGTCGGCACTTTCCAGAATCGTCGCCCCGCAGGCAAAGGTGCAGCGTACCAATCGCGACTGACCAGCATAGCTCGCAGCAACTCTTCGATGTCATGATGCGACAGGCTTAATGGATCAAACCTTATAAATGCAGATGCCAGCGAGGCCGAAGTCTCAAGCACGCCATCAATCTGCTGCGCCTCGACTGCGCCCCGAAACGCCAGGGCGGCGCGGTTTGACGGCTCGGACATGGTTTGCGCAAAGGTCACCAACAGACCGTCAAACCCAACGGTTCGCAGCAAGGGAAACTTAATGTCATTCGTCATATCAAGGTCACAGGCGTATCGGGTTTGCTTTGAAAAGACCTGAGCCTATCCATAGACAATGCGCAAGGCCCTGTAAGACCAACTTGCATTGCGCCTGGCGGCGCCGATATCGGGTGCGAATCCGGGATTGGAAATGAATCGCTGATTGCCGTCGAGTCGGTATAGTCTTGTGGGTGACTGTAGTGTTCTCACTATATGTTGGGTTTGAACCAACAAGCACTGAAATCTAGGCGGTATATCTGATGTGCTTGAAGGATGATTTTCGCCGATTTCTATGAGGTGAGTTCCACTCAACTATTAGAAATTATTGTATAAAAAATGATTTTGAAGTTTTTTGCGATATTCTTGAATTTTCCACTTGCGCGTTGAATGCGTAAGGCATAGAACGCCCTTCACCGGCGCTGCTGAGGTGCTGGGACGCGGTGGAAGCTGCGGAGACGCTCGGGAGAGACTGGGGGCATCTGAGGTTTTTGATTGGG
>NZ_JBQFMM010000004.1:0-340998 GCF_056531845.1 Ruegeria sp. K3
CCATCAAACGGCCCTGCATATCGACCATGCATACCAATACGGTGTCGATTTCCCCGGCAGAAATCTGCGCCTTAAGATGCTCGAATGTCAGCATACAATACCTCTGTGATATGCGAGAATTTTCGACGAAAATTCTTTGTCCCTGTAACGACCGGCCCGCGAAAGAACGGGCCGGTCCAGTATTTTATCCGTAACGATAGGGCCGCCCGGCCTTGAGCATTTCGGCGTTGTAGCGCTTGAAGATATCCACGACCTTTGCCTTGGTATCGGATTCCGCAGCAATTTCGTCCCAGAACTTAACAGCAGCTTCTTCAACCGTCGCCCACTCTTCATCCGGGATGGTCGTCAATTGCATCTTGGTACCGTTAACCCGTAGGTTGGCCTCGCCGCCCCAATACCACCACTGGCGGTAGTAGTGCGACTGGTCACAGCAGACCTTGAACAGAGTTTGCAGATCTTCCGGCAGCTCATTCCAGCGATCCATATTGGCAAAGAAGTGGCCGGCCCAGGCCCCCGAAATATTGTTGGTTAGGAAGTAGTTAGTCACATCCGCCCAACCCACGGTGTAGTCTTCGGTGATGCCCGACCAGGCAATACCGTCCAACTCGCCGGTTTGAACTGCAACTTCGATGTCTTCCCACGGCAGTGTGACGGGTACCACGCCAAACTGGCTGAGGAACCGGCCTGCTGTCGGGAAGGTGAAGATGCGTTTGCCCTTCATATCCTCCAGCGAATTGATCGGATCCTTGGTCGCAAAGTGACACGGGTCCCACGCGCCGGCGCTGATGTGTTTAACGCCAACCTTCGAATACTCTTCGTCCCAGATTTCGTTCAAGCCCCACTGGTTGAACAGCACCGGTACGTCCAGCGAATAGCGCGAAGCGAACGGGAAGTAGCCGCCGAAAACAGTGACTTCGGTGGGCGAAGCCATCGAGTCATCATCCGATTGAACCGCGTCGATGGTTCCCTTCTGCATAGCGCGGAACAGCTCTCCGGTCGGGACCAGTTGATCGGCGTAGAACAGCTCGATCTGCATACGGTCACCGGCGATCTGGTTGAACATCTTGATAGCCGGGTCGATCACATGCTCGGCCAGTGCAGGACCGGCATATGTCTGCATCCGCCATGTGATCGTGCTTTGCGCCAGTGCAGGCGTTGCCAAAGGTGCCGCCGCAACCCCTATCCCCGCAGTTTTCAGAAACTTACGTCTTGTCGTCATGTCAATTTCCTCTCCGTTTAAGTTTGGGTGCCCGTGTGTCGGGCCTTCTGGTTAATTTCCGTAAACATACCCGGGCAGCCACAAGGCGATCTCGGGAAATATCATGATTATTGCGAGCGCCAGGATCATCACCCCGACAAAGGGCACGATTGAGCGGTAAATGTCCCGCAGGCTGATTTCTGGCGGAGCCATTGCGCGCATCAGGAACAGGTTGTAGCCGAATGGCGGCGTCATATACGCGATCTGGGTGGTGATGGTGTAAAGTACACCGTACCAGATCAGATCGAAGCCAAGCGCCCCCACGAGCGGCACATAGAGCGGCGCCACGATGACGAGCATTGCGGTGTCGTCCAGGAACGTGCCCATGATGATAAAGCTGAGCTGCATCAGGATCAGGATCAGCCACGGTGACAGCCCCAACTGCTCGGTGAACAGGTTCTCGATGGCCTTGACCGCGCCCAGCCCGTCAAACACCGCGCCGAAGCCTAGCGCCGCAAGGATGATCCACATGAACATGCACGAGATGGCCAAGGTTTGCTTGGTACAGTCCTCGAAAATCTTCCACGTCATCCGACGTTTGAGGACTGACGCCACAAGCGCCGCCAACGCTCCGATGGCCGAACTTTCTACCAATGAGGTCCAACCGTTCACGAACGGCAGCATCATCGCAGCGAAAATCATCAATGGCAGTGCCCCGGCCCAGAGCAGACGGAGTTTCTCGGACCTCGGGACCTCGTGCGCGTCTTCCATCGCTGGTCCCAGATGCGGTTGAAGCCGGCAACGAATCCAGATGTAGAGGATGAACAAAGACGCCATCAGCAGCCCCGGCACAATGCCTGCCAGCCAAAGTTGACCGACGGGTTGCCGCGCGATCATGGCATAAAGCACCAGAACTACCGAGGGCGGCACAAGAATTCCCAAGCTCGACCCGGCCTGAATGACCCCCGTCACCATGGTCTTGTCGTATCCGCGCCGCAGCAGTTCAGGCAGCGCAATCGTCGCCCCGATGGCCATACCGGCCACGCTAAGCCCGTTCATGGCCGAGACCAGCACCATCAGGCCGATGGTGCCGATGGCAAGCCCACCGTTCACCGGCCCCATCCAGACGTGGAACATGCGATAGAGGTCATCGGCCAGACGACTTTCGCTCAGGACATAGCCCATGAAGATGAACATCGGCAGGGTCAGCAGCGGGTACCATTTCATCAGCTTCATCGCCGCCGAAAACGGAATGTCCTGCCCGCCTGTCCCCCAGAGCGCCAGTGCCGCAATGGCTGCGACGGCACCAATGGCACCAAAGACGCGCTGCCCTGTGAACAGCATCAGCATCATCGAAGCGAACATGAAGATTGCGATAAATTCCTGGCTCATGCCCGCGCTGCCCCGATCTCTTGCCCGTTGATCCGCGCAATGTCTTTGAAAAATTCTGATATCGCCTGCAGCAGCATCAGGAAGAAGCCGAAGACCATGATCGCCTTGACCGGCCAGATGTATGGCCGCCACGCGGTGGAGGATCGTTCTAGCCGTCCGACCTCTTCGCTGCCGGTCAGAAGGCCTGTGAAATAGGCGACAGGCTCATCACCCCAATAGCCCAGGCTGTACGCCGTGGATCCAAGCCCACCGTAGAACAGTACACCCAGATAAAGGATCAGCAGCAGTACCGTGAAGGCATCGAACCAGGCTTTCCGGCGATGGCTCCAATTATGATAAAACAGATCCATTCGCACGTTCGAACCCAGTTGGATCGAATACGGCCCCCCCATGATGTAATAAGTCACCATCGCAAACTGCGCCATTTCTAGCGTCCAGAGCGAAGGCAGAAAGAAGGTCTTCGAGATCGAGGACCACAGCAGGATGCCCATCATCACGAACAGGCCCCACATCATGACCCGCCCGATCCGGTAGTTCACCGCATCGACTACACGCACATATGCTGACATTGCCTTGATCATTCGCCCACCCCGCTACAGAACGGAGCAATGGTACGATTGATCCACGGGGCCAGACAATCGGCCATGACCCGCTGCTGCTCGGCCGTCTGAATCAGATCATTCCGGATCTCGATCATGACGTTCAACAATCGGTTGGGCGCTGCGTGAAGATCCAAAGTGTGCGCCACCCCGTCTGCCGCCGAATAGGGTTCGTTCAATCGAGTAACCAGGGGCAGCTCGTGCGCGGCGCTGGCCAACATCGCCTTGGCAAAGCGGGCGTCCTGGCCATGCAGCAAACCAAGCTCAACATCGCGCGGTGTTCCGCGGTATATCGGCGTGAAACTATGAACCGTCACCATGAGTTTTAGCGTGCGGTGATGACGGATCAGAACATCCTCTAGCCCTTGGCAAAACGGCACATATACGCCTTCAATCCGCTGCTGACGCGCATTGGCGCTCAGTTCAAGGTTCGCCGGGATCGGTGTGTCTTCACTGCATTCCGGCATAGCATCGGGGGCTTCAGGAGGGCGGTTGCAGTCATAAACCAGCCTCGACACCCCGCCATGCACCAGCACGCCGTTCAACTGCTGCGCCAGTGCCTGTGCAACCGGCAGCGCGCCCGGGTCCCACGCGATATGGCTGCGCAGTGCCTCGACACTTAGCCCCATGTCCCCCAGTCCGTCCGGGATACGATGCGAGGCGTGTTCGCACACCACCACAACCGAAGGCTCTTCCGGCGCGTCGTCGATGTGAACGACGGGACCGAAATCAGGCTGAGCAGAGGTGAGAGTGGCGCTACGTGATTCCATTTGGAAAAAATTCCACAGAGGTTCTTAACCTGTCAATAAATTTCCTGTATAAAATTCCCCAAGTCAGATTGCATTGTCAAATTTTCCACATAAACATGGGTAGAAAGGGAAAGGAGTATTCCGTGCGAGTGACAGAAAGGCTCCTTGCGCATCGCGAAATGATGACACCGACCGAGCGGCAGTTGGTCAACGTGCTGCTGGATGATTACCCCATGGCAGGGCTTGGCAGCATTACCGAGCTGGCCAGTATCGCCTCGGTTTCCACCGCCACGGTTGCGCGGATGCTTCAGAAAACCGGCTTTGATGGCTATCCGCAGTTTCAGTCCGCGATACGTAGCGAAGTGAAAGAGATGATCTCGGGGCCCGTCGCCAAACGGGATGTCTGGCAGAATGACTTACCTGAAGAACACATTCTCAACCGCTACTCCCGCCAAGCGCTTGAGAACCAGCGGCGTTCGATTGATGAGGTCGACCCGGATGAGTTTGACAGTTTCTGCCGTATGCTTTGCGATCCCAAACGGCGTGTTTTCATCACCGGCGGACGCATAACCGGGACCCTGGCGCAATATCTCTACCTCCACCTGCAGATGATCCGTCCTGATGTGAAGCTGCTGTCAGATGCAGCGTCGTGGACTCACGATCTGCTCGAAGTGCGCGAAGGCGACGTGCTGGTGGCCTTGGATGTGCGGCGTTATGAGAACACTACTTTGTTGATCGGGCAGCTTTGCCATGAACGCGGGGCCGAGGTTGTCCTGCTGACGGATCAATGGCGATCCCCCATCCACCGGCTGGCGAAACACACCTTTGCGGTAAGGATCGCAGTGCCTTCGGCATGGGATTCCATGACTTCGCTAATGGTGCTATTGGAATGCGCCATTGCCGAAATGCAGGAACGTCTCTGGGACAGTGTCAAGCAGCGCACGGACGAGTTAGAGCAGGCCTTTGACCGGACGAAGCTGTTTCGCAAGTTCGGCCAAAGCTCGGGGTCCTGACGTCAGGTAGCGACGTTTCATAAGGTACAACTGCGCGTGAGCCCTGTTGTCAGACGCTGCGCAGACCGTACACTCCAGCCTATGACATTCATCGCTGAAAACCAATTACCTCTGCTGATACTGGCCTTTATGATCGGCCTGTTTGGCACAGGATTTCTGTTCCGCAAACCTGCAGGGCATCGGGCGTGGAAACTGGCGGATCTGGTCTGGGTCGTATTGGGTGGGATCGGTGCGCTGGTCGCCGTGTTGGCCGGGCTTTACACCTCGGACAGTTCGCGGCTGGACCGGCAGATCGACGTTGCCTATGCCGCCACGCTTGCATTCGACCGTGATGCCGCGCGGTTTCGGCTGCGGTTTTGTGACCCCGCGTATGACCCGGATACGGCTGTATTGTGCGAAAAGGTAGAGTTCCTGTCCGCCTCGACCGCCAGCAACGCCGATTTACCGTTGTTTATCGCGGTCACGAACGAAGTGGCCCCGCTACAGGGGTTACATTTTCTGTTCGGCCGCACGTCCAAAGATGACATGGATGAGGCCCGCGAAATGGCCGCGAAAGCGGATGCCTTCAGCATCGATCAATTCCTCGTCTTCACATCTCTGGACGACGATACACAAACCGCTATCGACAACATGCGGCGCAAGGTGCCTGCGATTGCCGGAGATTATCTGATCCTGGCCCAAAGCTATGACGATCTGATCGAACAGGTCGGCAAGCTCAAGGATGAATGGGAATATCTACAGGCGAACGCGCATATTCTGGTGCTGCAGATCATTGCTCTGTGTCTGGTTAGCTTTGCGGCACCGTTCCGTCTGGGCAAATCCATCGTTGAGCTACGCACCGCCTTCAACGCCGATACGACTGCGCCAGAAGATGCGGATCAGCCCCCAGAAAGTACCGCGCCAGAGTCCAAAGGTTCCGCGCGCCCCGCCGAAACCAACCCTGACGGATATAGCGTTCCGCACTCGTAACCGCGTCCGCCTTCAATAGAACCGGACGTTGCAACGCGCGGATCAAGGCGACGTCCTCCATCAGTGGCTGATCTTGAAAGCCCCCCACGGCGTTGTAGTCCTTGCGACGCACCAACAGCCCTTGATCCCCATAGGGCAATCCGAACACACGGCTACGCAGGTTGGCCCAACTGGCAACCCAGCGGGCAGCAAACCCGCTGGCGCGAAATCGTAATCGGAAGGCTGCGGGTCGGTCCGAACTCAGATGTTCTGCCACCACAGCGCTCCAACCTTGTTGCAGCTCCGTGTCGGCATGCAGGATCAATAGCCAAGCGCCCAATGCCTCGGTACATCCACGCTGCAACTGCCCGCCGCGCGACGCCGGGCCCGTAACGATCCGCGCGCCTGCTTCATCAGCTATCTCAAGCGTCGGGTCTTCCGAGCCACCATCGCTTACGATCAACTCTCGGATCAGGCCTGAATGAAGCCCTTCCATCAACGCCTGCAGCGTACCCGGCAAGTTTTGCGCCGCGTTCAGGGTCGGAATCACGATACTGATCGGGGCGGACATGTCTGAAACCCTCTGGTCATGGCGGCGCGATCTCCTATATCACGAGGCCAGACGAATTGACGAGGATCAACCCATGTCCAATCGCCGCATTCTGCGACTGTCCGGCAAGGATACCGACAGCTTTCTGCAGGGGCTGATCACAAATGATGTGCGGCGGCTGGATGACGGGCTGGTCTATGCCGCCCTTCTGACCCCGCAGGGCAAATATCTGGCCGATTTCTTTCTCAAACGAGACGATGAGTCGGTTCTGCTGGATGTGGCCGAAACGCTGGCCGACGGGCTGGCCAAACGACTGACGATGTACAAGCTGCGTGCAGATTTGGCCATCGACCAGACCGACCTGAACCTGCAACGCGGCACCGGCCCCGCACCCGAGGGCGCCCTGCCCGACCCCCGGCACCCCGATCTGGGATGGCGCGCCTATTCCGCCGCGCCGGAAAGTGATGACGGAACGGACTGGGATGCGATCCGCGTCCGTCATTGCATCCCCGAAACCGGCATCGAGCTGACGCCAGACAGCTATATCCTTGAGTCCGGTTTCGAAGCGCTGAATGGCTTGGACTTCAAGAAAGGCTGCTATGTCGGTCAAGAAGTCACTGCGCGCATGAAGCACAAGACCGAGTTGCGCAAAGGTCTGCGCGTTGTCGAGATTGCAGGTGCCGCGCCGGTCGGGGCCGAAATCCAATCGGGTGGCAAACCTGCAGGCGTATTGTTCACGCAATCGGGCGGTAAGGCGATCGCATATCTTCGATTGGATCGCGCAGGCAACGACATGCAGGCAGGTGACGCGACGCTAAAATTGCCAGGTTGAGTTTGTTGCCGAACCGGCACGCCCATTCTTTTGAAACTGTTTGCGTATTTGACGCTGCCGGGCCGCGCGGTATCACTGGCTGCAATTGGCCATACGGGATACGTGCATGTTTCGCCTCTATACCGCGATATGGCGTGTCAGCGCCGGACGGCAGATCATTCTTATTCTGCTGTCATTGGCGGTGGCTGCGCTGGCGGCTGCGCCGTTGGAATTTCAGCGCGACATCGTCAATCACCTGACGTCTGACAGTATCGAAGTGGATCACCTGCTTTTGCTGGGTGCCGGGATGATGGGTGTCATCCTGCTGAGCCTCGTGTTGAAATGGATACTCGGGTATCGCGCCGGAACGCTGGGCGAGGACCTCATCCGTCTGATCCGGGGGCGCTTGCTTGTCCGTTCAATCGACATCAGCGAAGAGGGGAACGACCTCCGTTCGGGTACGATGACAACGGCCATATCCGCTGAGGCGGAAGAGCTGGGCAAGTTCGCAGGCGGTGCGTTTTCTGACCCGGTGGTGCAAATCGGCACATTGATCAGCGTGATCGGCTATATCTCATCCACCCAACCGGGGCTGGGCTTGATCGCGCTTTCCATGATCGCACCCCAAATCATTATCGTGCTGGCCTCTCAGCGAAAAGTGAACATCTTCGTGGCCGAGCGTGTTCGAATCCTGCGCAGCGCGACCGACCGCTTGACGCACGAGGATATCGAGGCGGCATCGCGAGCGATTGAGAAACAGTTCGACGAGATATTCGAGACCCGCCGCAAGATGTTCATCTGGAAACTCTCGGCCAAGTTCCTGCTGAGTGTCATCAATGGCGCAGGGACTGTTGGGATTCTGATGCTGGGCGGCTGGCTGGTGCTGCAGGGTAAAACCGACGTCGGCACCGTTGTGGCCGCGATAAGCGGTCTTGGCCGCATTCAAGGACCAACGGCGTTCCTGATCGCATTCTACCGACAGGTCAGCGCCAATCGCATCAAATACGAACTTATGCTGGAGCTGTTTGGCGATCACCCCGAGCGCTATCGCATTCGCACATAAAAAAAGGGCCGCAGAGCGACCCTTTTGCACCGAATAGTCGCTTGCTTAAGCGCGTTCGGAATATTCCATGGTCTCGGTATTCACCACGATCATTTCATCCTGCCCGACAAAGGGCGGCACCATGACCTTGACGCCATTGTCCAGAACCGCAGGCTTGAACGAGTTCGCCGCAGTCTGCCCCTTCACAACCGGCTCGGTCTCGACGATCTTGCAGGTCACTTTTTGAGGCAGCGTGGCGTTCAGCGCCTCGCTTTCGTAAAATTCCACCACGATGGTCATGCCGTCCTGCAGAAACGGGCGGCGCTCACCCAGCAAATCCGAAGGCAGTTCGATCTGTTCGTAGGTCTCGGAATCCATGAACACCAGCATGCCATCGGATTCGTACAGGAACTGCTGATCCTTCTGCTCAAGGCGCACGCGTTCGACTTTGTCGGCCGAACGGAACCGTTCGTTCAGCTTTGAGCCGTTGCGCAGGTTGCGCAGCTCGACCTGGGCAAAAGCGCCGCCTTTGCCGGGCTTTACGTGATCCACTTTGACCGCCGCCCACAGTCCGTCATTATGCTCAAGCACATTGCCGGGGCGAATTTCGTTCCCATTTATCTTGGGCATGACTTAAATCCTTCACAAACGGTTGATGCGTCAGTTCTCGTCCCTATATCTGGCGTGACCACACCTGACAAGACAACGAAACCTAGTGCTGCACCTGCAGCGAGCCATGCAAATGACGCAACGCAACTATGCATTTTAGGTGTATCCGAATCGCATGTAATAGGTCATAAGGACCGTCACGCCGAAAATTGCAAGAGCAAGAAAAACAGGAAAGACGAGATGAGAGATTTCGTTGACGGCACTGCCTTTAACAACGAACAAGGCAATCGTGCACGCAAACTTTTCGCAGCCGTTGTACTGGCTGCTCTGGATGATGCCATCGCCGACGACAAGAAGTATGGCAACGGACCGGAACAAATTGCCCGTTGGGCACGTTCGCGCGATGGGCGCGAAGTACTATCGTGCGCCGGCATCGACCCCAATGAGCGGGTTGTAGGCGGGCTGATGGAATTTGTTGGTCGCGGCGTACGGACGTCCGTCGCCCTGTCCCGCGAAGAAAGCGAACGCCGGAATGCGGCTCAGCAGGCCGAAGCTGCCTGATTGTTCCCCGCATCCGATTGAAAAAACGCGCCCTGACATCGGGGCGCGTTTTTCTTTGGGCTGATTGGTCAGATCAAAAATACATGATCCATTGCCACGCCACCCAAAGCTCGGCCGTCAGTAACAGCGCAAAGAACAGTTTTGCCGAAACCGACAGGCCGCGCTGCCAAAGCACCACATAGGCGGCAATGCAAATCGTCACTGAGATCGGCGCGATCCAAGCTGCATGATGTGTGCTGTCCCAATAGCTGATCGGACTGTGAAAGACCCATGAACTGATCGGCCAGAACTGCGGTCGGCCATCGCCTGCGTGCAATAGGAAATCCATCACCAAATGAAGTATCCCTGCGGATGCGCCAATGGTCAGCAGGTGCCAGCCGCGCCACAGCCCGAGTGCAAGTGCCACTCCCCACAAAATGAACGAGTTATCGATGGCGAATACGGTTTGCCACGCGGCTGAAAAGTAAAGCTGATCAAACACCACCTGTGCCGGGATGTTCAGGATGTGCAGCGAAACGCCGGCCATCAAGTATAGCGACAAATCCGGCAACAAGGAACCAAACAGAGCTGCCCATAGCGTCGCGCCCCGGGCCGGGCGGGCAAAAACAGCAGCACCGATCAAAAGATGCGCAGGCGTATTCATATGGGGCTTTTCCTTTGGCCTTAAATCAGGTCATCTGCGCCCGAGCATAGGAGACAGGCCATGGCGCGGTCCATCATGATTCAAGGCACCGGCAGCAATGTCGGCAAATCGGTTTTGGTGGCCGGGTTGGCCCGTGCCTATACGCGACGCGGGTTGCGCGTGGCTCCGTTCAAGCCGCAGAACATGTCGAACAATGCCGCTGTTACGGAAAACGGCGGCGAAATCGGGCGCGCGCAAGCCCTGCAGGCGCGGGCGGCCAAACGACCGACGCATACGGATATGAACCCAATCCTGCTCAAACCCGAAACCGATACCGGCGCGCAGATCATTCTTCAGGGCCAGCGCGCAGGCACGATGAAAGCGGGCGATTATCGCAAGGACAAGTCCAAGCTGCTGGGGGCAGCTCTGGAAAGCTTTGAAAGGCTTTGCAGCGACGCTGATCTGGTGTTGATCGAAGGCGCGGGTAGTCCGGCAGAAACTAATCTGCGCAAGGGTGACATCGCCAATATGGGATTTGCCTGTGCCGCACAGGTTCCGGTGGTTCTGGTGGGCGACATTCATCGGGGTGGCGTGATCGCTCAGATCGTGGGGACGCAAGCCGTCTTGGAGGCCGGGGACCTTGCGATGATCCGGGGCTTTGCAATTAACCGCTTCAAGGGCGATGTCTCCCTGTTCGATGAAGGGCGCGACGATATCGCATCCCGGACCGGCTGGCCCTGTATGGGCGTGGTGCCCTGGTTCCATGATGCATGGAAGCTGCCGGCAGAAGATATGATGGACATCCGCTCTCATACCGGAGGGGCATGCAAGATCGCTGTGCCTCAGCTTGAGCGGATGGCCAATTTCGACGATCTCGACCCGCTTTCCGCCGAACCGGGCGTTACGGTCGAGATCATCCCAGCAGGCCGCCCCCTGCCCGGAGATGCCGATCTGGTGCTGTTGCCGGGCAGCAAGTCTACAATCGGCGATCTGGCCTATTTCCGCGCGCAGGGCTGGGATATCGACCTTTATGCCCATGTCCGCCGCGGGGGTCATGTTCTGGGCCTGTGCGGGGGTTATCAGATGCTGGGCAAAACCATCTCGGACCCCGATGGCGTCGATGGACGCCCCGGTCAGGTCGAAGGGTTGGGATTGCTGGATGTCAGCACGACAATGGCCGGAGAAAAGCAGGTTATCCTGCGCTCAGCAACCGCCCTGCCCGGTCATGAACCCGTCAGCGGATATGAGATCCACATGGGCCGTACTGATGGCCCGGATTGCGCTCGGGCCTGGCTGCAGATCGAAGGTCGCCCGGAAGGTGCCGCCAGCGCCAATGGGCGCATACGCGGCAGCTATCTGCATGGGATTTTCACCTCGGACACGTTTCGCGCCAGCTATCTGGCAGAGCTGGGCGTGACATCGGAAACAGCTTACGAAGACGGCGTCGAACAAGTGCTGGACGACCTTGCCGACCATCTGGAACAGCATATGGATCTGGATCTGCTTCTCGCGATGGCGCAGACGCCACGCACCAGTTAAGCCTCAGTCAATATCCGCTGCGGCGATCGCCCGCGTGATCTCACGCCGAACCATCTTGCGCAGGTTTTTCGTGATCCGTTCGCCCAGCGCGCCCTGCAGCTCTTCCCGGACGATCTGGGCGACGAGTTCGCGCAATTCCTCTTCTCCGATTGTCACATCGGTCGGCTTCTGTGCCATATCTTCCACCACCTCCGGGTCGCGAATAAATGTGGCTTCGGATTTTGGTTCAGCCGCCTGAGACTGCGCAAAAGCTCTGTCTGCCGGCCATTCAACAGCCTGCGTCTTGGTGCCAGAGTAGTCGTCATCGCTCTCGCCATCGGGCTCCCACTGATCCTCGGTGCGCGCGATAGCAGCTTCCAAAGCTTCAATCTTGGCGCTGAGGCTTCCCGCTAGGTCGCGCTTTGGTGCGTCTGCCTTGGCGTCGACATCACCAGCGCGCACAATATCGCTGGGTTGCAGCCGCATCGGTTCGGCAGGGTTGCTTGGCGCATTTGCGGCCTGCTTTGGGGTACTGTCACCCGCGCTATGCTGGGGCATCAGTTTCAAGGGCGCGGCCTTCTTGGCGATCAGCGGTTCATTGCTGACGCGCAGCGCATCCGTTAAAACCAATCGGCCCGGCTTGGCAGCCGGGGCCGTCGGAACAAAGATGAATTCTGATTCGTCATGCGCGTCCTCGTCGACCATTCGCTTAACCGACGAAAGAACGTCCTGAATATTGGCGCTTACAACACGATCTGACATTATTTTCTACCGCTCTAACCTAGGCCCGATTGTAGCCAATCTGAGCCAGCGCCACAACAGGTAGCGATGCCCTTTAGTCGCGGCGCAATGCCTTGAGCACTCGATCCAGATCGCGGCTTTGCTTACTGACCTGCGACGGCGCCTTTTTCACGAGGTTGTAATACAGGGTCGGATCATAGATCTGCACTGCAAGACCCAAACGCTCTGCCGTCAACAGCCCCTGGGCTTGCAGCAGTTCATATGCAGCCCGCGACCGCTCGGTTCGGGATGCTACCTCGGCCAATTGCGCGTCCAGCAAATCCTGCTGGGCATTCAGGACGTCCAAGGTCGTCCGTGCACCCAACGTTGCTTCTTCACGAATACCGTCAAACGCCACCTGCGAAGCACGAACCCGTTCCGTTGACGCCCGCAGGCTTGCAGTTGCCGCCTGAAACGCAGCATAGCGATCGGCAACACCTTGTGTGATGTCTTTCTGAACGTTCAGAAGGTTGGCACGCGACGCATCACGAGTTGCCATCGCACGACGCACCGCTGCTGCCAGACCGCCACCAGAATAGATCGGCTGATTGAAGTTCAGTGAGATCGTCGCATCGTTGATGTAATCGTCATTGTCGTAGCTCTCGGTAATGCCCGCATCCGCATTCAGGCTAACATTCGGACCCAGATTTGCACGCTGCTGCTGCACGATCAGGTCCAGCGCACGCACCTGATGCTGTGCGGAAAGAATCGCAGGGTGGTTACGCTGAGCCAAATTCACCGCATCCGCCTCTGAACGCGGCAGGTTGGGCAGCCTTGGCTGGCCAGCCGTCCGCCCAGGTGTCTTGCCAACGGCGTTTACGTATTCAGCCTGAGCAATGCTCAGGTTACCACGTGCGACCGCCAAATCAGCCTGAGAGCTGGCCAATTGTGCCTCGGACAGGGCAACGTCTGTACGTGTAACCTCACCTACTTCAAAGCGATCCTGCGATGCGCGCAGTTCTTCCGCCGACACTTCCACGTTGTTCTGGCGGATCGCAACCGTCTCTTCCTGCAGCAGAACACCCAGATAGGCGTTCGCGGCTCTGATCAGGATTTGTTGTTCAATATCAATAAGAGACTGACGGGTGGATAGCACAGTTTCCTGCGCCGATTGCTTGCCAAGGATGGAAGCGCCACCGTCATAGATCAACTGGCTCAGCGTGAGACCGGAAAAAAAGCTCGAAGGCTCGCGCGTCGTGATCAAGCTGCTCGTGTTGGTGCGCGTGTAATCCCGGCTCACCCGCACGGTCCAGTTGATGATCGGACGCAGCGCTGAGAGCGCAATGGCGACATCTTCATCCGCTGCGCGTAACAAGGCACGGTTCTGCTCAAGCAGGCCGCTGGTGTTATACGCGCCGATGAATGCATCGGTCAGATTATCTGCCCAAACCGACCTTCCGGGCATCACACTTAATGCAACACCAGCAGCCAAAGTCAGGCCTTTGACCAGCTTTCCTGTCGTCGTCCCGCGCATAACTAAGTCCTCTCAAATCGAAATTACGCAACCACCAGCGCAGTTTGCGCCGGTGTTTTCAAGTAATCAAGGCATCAAAATACTTCTATTGCCAACTATAGCGAAAATGCACACTCAGCGCAAAATGCGGGCAAAATCGGTGCGCTAGCATTGAACGCAAATCGCCACGAGACACGGCCTGAGGACTTGAGACCCATACGAACCGTGCCAAGATCACCCTCCATGAACAGGCAAATGATCCGGCCCCCATCCTTGAGTTGATCCAGCAAAGTGTCTGAAAGCTGCTCGACCCCACCCTGAATCATGATCACATCGTAGGGTCCATGCTCAACCGCGCCTTGTTCAAGCGGTCCTTCATGAACAATAGCGTTGTCTACGTCAGCTTCCATCAGAAGCGTCTGAGCTTCAGCCGCCAATGCCGGGTCGGATTCCACGGCCACAACCAACTCTGCCATTCGTGCGGCAATTGCGGTTGAGTAACCCAGCCCCGGAGCGATATCCAGCACCACTTCATCATTGGAAATGTTGACTGCGTCCAACATCTTAGCCAGCGTCCTGGGCTCAAGCAGACAACGTCCATCACCCAACTCGACCAGATCACCAACATAGGCTGCCTCACGTTGCGCATCCGGCACGAAATTTTCGCGCGCAACGCTCAGCATCGCATCAATGATAGGGAACTTGGTCACATCCGAGGGCCTGACCTGAGTATCAACCATCGTAAGGCGCCGGGCTGCGAAATCTGTCATGTGATCGCTCATTCCTTATCAGACTGTTATCTGGCTTTTGCCACATCCGCCTGCCTGCAGCAACGGGCCAGATTGCATTTCCGGGCGCGGCAAAAACGTACCATTGGGGTATTGTCAAATTTCCAAACAAGACAGAAATAATCGCCCTCAAGGCTATGGACGTTCATCCTGAAAGCTGATAGAACGCCGCTCACACCACGGCAAGTTATTGATATTGCTTAAAAAGGCGAGTTGGCGGAGTGGTGACGCAGCGGATTGCAAATCCGTGTACACCGGTTCGATTCCGGTACTCGCCTCCAATTCACTCTAGATCATTGACTTAGGGCGAGTACGTTGTCCGCCTTGTGCGCATTTTCCTGGAAAACGACAACTCGCTACGCCAGTCCTACCTGTGTCAGCTGCGACGTCACTTCACCCAAATTATCCAGCTCCTGTACTACGCAGTTCTGGACGGTGTTGGCCGCAAGGCGAAGGCTCTAGCCACAAACTATGTCGCTGTGTTTCAGAATCTGGATAAAAGGCATCCGAAGCCATGAGAAACGACAGGCGGCATACCTCAACTTCCATCGCCTAGATATGTCCAGCGATAGTGGGGCGGCGTAGGGCCTTTGTTGCGTCCGCCTTGCTGGGTCTGCTCCCAGGCATGGGCCAGAATGCCGACCGACCGCGAAAGGCAAAATAAGCCTCGTGCCAATGGCGGGGCAAAGCCTAGCTCTGCATAGATCACTGCCGTGACACCATCGATATTCATCGGCACCGGCTTGCCTTTCCGGCGCATCAGGTCGGTTTCCACGGCTTGCCCGACTTTCATGAACCGACCTTCGCAGGCGTCCTGTTCGACTGCATCAGCAACCAGGGCCATCAGCCGGGGTGCGCGCGGGTCCGTCGGTGTATGGAACCGATGCCCGAAACCCGGCAGTATCTTCCCGCGTTCGGCGATCCAGTCGTCCAATGCCTGTTCTGGGCCTTCGGCATGGGCGTCTACAAAGTGATAAAGCTCCATCGCCTGCTCGCCGGCACCACCATGGATGTCACCCAGCATGTTAACAGCACTCGCCATCGCGTTGTTAAGAGACAGCCCGCAGGTCACCGCCATTCGTGCAGCCGCGATCGAGGGGGCTTGCGGGCCGTGATCCACGGCGGCGACCAAAGCGGCCTCGAACAATCGAGCCTGCGCAGGTGTCGGTCTGTCACCCCGCACCATCAACCAAATCATTTCAGCGAAACCCAGATTGCCGATCAGGTCTTGAATCGGCTGGCCACGCAGTTCAATGCGCCCGGGCTCCATATCGATGATGGCGGTGCGCCACCAATCGGCAACATCGCTCATATCACCCTCTCATGTCGCAACGTTTCGATCTCTGCGTCCGACAGTCCAAGCTCGGCCCAAATCGAGAGGTTGTCGGCCCCAAGATCCGGTGGCGCGGATCGTGGCATGCGGCGTGCGCCATCAATGACCACTGGGCTGCCCGCAAGGCGTAACCTCTCTCCGTGCGCCGACAGAGTTCCAATCAGCCCGCGACCTGAGAGTTGATCGTCGGACAAAGCCTGCGGCACCGTCATAACCGGCCCGGCCGGTACACCCAACGCATTCAACTCTTGGACCCAATCACTGGATGGACGGGTAGAAAGCGTGCGTTCCAGCTCTTGACGCAATTCATGCCGGTTGGTCTTGCGATCCTCGCGGGTTAGGTAGTCCGGATGCGTCAAAAGGTCGGCGCGGCCCAGATGTTGGGCGAGCGCATGCCATTGTTCGTCGCGATTGGCGGCGATATTAATAGGGTTGTCGGATGTGGCAAAAGTTCCGGACGGGGCCGAGGTTGTGTTTTCGTTCCCATGCGGCGCAGGAGTCACGCCACCGACCAGATAGTTGGACACCACCCACCCCATGGTCGAAACCACCGCCTCGTTCATTGCGACATCAAGGAATGCCCCGCGCGGGTTGGCATTCAAGGCCGCGCTTATGGCAAAGGCCGCCGTCATCCCGCCGACGGTATCTGCCAGAGGATAGCCGACCCGGTAAGGCGCGGTATCCGACGCACCTGTGATTGACATGACACCGCTGATCCCCTGCACGATCTGGTCATAGGCCGGGTCATCCCGGCGTGGTCCATCCTGACCAAACCCGCTGATGGCACAATAAATCAGTCTGGGGTTCTCGGCGCGCAGAACCTGATACCCCAGCCCAAGCCGGTCCATCACGCCGGGCCGGAAGTTCTCGACCAGCACATCGGCAGTCTTGACCAGCCGCTTGAGCAGAGCCTTTCCCCGATCAGCCTTCATATCCAAAGTCACGGATTTCTTGTCTGCATTCTGCGCCAGAAAGCTGATGCCCATGCCGGCCTTGTTCCGATCAGGATCCGCCCCCAGCACACGGGCCAGATCTCCGCTGCCGGGGCGTTCGACCTTGATCACTTCGGCCCCCATCAGGGCCAGTTGGTAGCAACAATACGGCCCGGCCAGGACATTAGTCAGGTCAAGAACCCGGATGCCTGAAAGTGGCTCAGTCGCCATCGGCCACGCCTGCCGCTCGCGCCTTGGCGCGACGTGCGCGGTAACTGGGCAACAGCACCAGAAGGAGGGCAATCACCAACAGGCCCAGCGTCATCGGACGTTCCCAGATAAAGGCGATGCCGTCATACAGCTGCATGGAACGGGCGAAGTTATCCTCCATCATGCCGCCAAGGATGAAACCGATCAGCAGCGGTGCCAGAGGGTAATCGGCAAATTTCAGTGCTGTGGCGCAGACGCCGAAGCCGACCAATATCAGCAGTTCCGTGGCATTGTTCTGCCCGATATAGGCCCCCATGAGGGTGAAGAACAAAATGAACGGGATCAGATAGTTGCGCGGTACTGCAAGCACCTTGGCGATATAGGGGATCAACGGCAGGTTCAGGATCAGCAGCACCAGATTGCCAATGAACATCGACATGATGACAGCCCAGAATACCTGTGGCTCGTCGATCATCAGGCGCGGACCCGGTGTCACATTCAGCGCGATCAGGGCGCCCAACAAAATGGCCGTAGTTCCGGAACCTGGAATGCCGAGCGTCAGCAACGGAACAAAGGAACCGGTACAGGCAGCATTGTTAGCTGTCTCGGGTGCTGCCAGACCTTTGATCGAGCCTTTGCCGAACTCCTCCTGCTCTTCTTTCGGGGCAATATTGCGTTCAACCGCATAGCCAAGGAAACTGGCAATCGTTGCCCCTGCCCCCGGAAGCACACCGATAAAGAAACCCTGCACAGATTGGCGACCAACCACCGGAGCGATGGCCTTTGCCTCGGATCCTGTGATGCGCAGGTCCTTGATTTCGCCTTCGTCGCCTTGCAGGTCCTTGGGTTTGAGAACCAGAAACAGCGCTTCGGGCAGGGCAAACATCGCCATTGCAAGCGTGATGAAACCAAAGCCGGACTGCAGATCCATGATCCCCATCGTGAAACGCGGCAAGTTGAACAGCGCGCCCTCGCCGACGGTGGCCATGATCAGCCCGAGAATGGTCATGACAATTGCCTTGGCCACCTGCCCGGTTCCCGCAAAAGCGGCGATGGCGGACAGACCCACTACCATCAAGGCAAAGTACTCAGCCGAGTGGAACAGCAGTGCGACCGAGGATAATGCAGGCGCAAAGACCATCAGCAGCAGCGCGCCTATCGTACCCCCGGCGAAACTGGCGATAGCGGCAACTGTGAGCGCCTTCCCGGCTTTGCCCTGACGAGCCATCGGATAGCCGTCGAAGCTTGAGGCCACGGTTCCCGCGACCCCCGGCGCGTTCAGAAGAATGGAAGATGTCGAGCCACCAAAGATCGCGCCGTAATAGACACCGGCAAGCAGGATCAATGCGGCGGACGGATCGCCCATCGAAATGGCGACCGGAATCATAATGGCGATGATCGACATCGGCCCAAGACCGGGCAGCATGCCGATGAATGTACCAATCAGACAGCCCGCTATGACCATCAACAAGTTTTGGATGGAGAATGCCGTTTGTAGGCCGATCAACAATCCTTCAAGCATGTCAGCCTCCGAAAACGCCCGGCAAGGGTCGCATGTAGATGCCAAGAACCTCTTGCACGAGGTACCAGACTGAACCTGTAGCGATTACGGCAACCGGCAGCATGACGTGCCATTTGCGTTCGCCCAGAATGAAAGAACCGAGGATCAGGAACCCGGATGTCGAGATCAGAAATCCAACCGGACGCAGGCACAGCGCATAGGCAACCATCAAAGCCAACAACAGCAACGCCTGGCCCAGATGATATTCGCCCAGCCTCCTATAATCGATATCAGCCTCTTTGGGCTCAGCCTTTTCAAATCCCAGCAAAATAATCGTTGTGGCAATTATCCCCAAAATCGACAGCACCTTGGGAAAGGTGCTCGGCCAAATGGGGTTGCGCTGCATGAAGGGGGGCAGACTGCCATCCATCGTGAACCAGGCGGTGTAGCCATATGTCAGGCATATGCCCAGCAAAACGAGCGCGATCCAGCGATCCAGCGCCATGTTTCCCCCTCCTTTGATTTATTGTTGGTTGAGGCAGAGCGGTTGCCCGCTCTGCCCGAGGTATCCTTACAGGAAACCCAACTTTTTCATCAGATCGCCGATCTGCTTTTCCTGCTGTTCCAGGAACGATTGGAAATCAGCACCCGAGTTGTGGATGTTCACCCAACCGTTACGGGCGCGGACCTCTTCCCACTCAGGTGTGTCATACATCTTGGCGATGGCTTCTTGATAAGCGACCAGCTTGTCGTCGGGCAGACCAGGAGCAGCAAAGAACCCACGCCAGTTCACGAAAGTTGTGTCGATGCCCTGCTCTTTCATGGTCTGCGCATCAGGGGCTGCATCCACTCGCTCTTCTGCGGTGACGCCAATGATCTTCACCTCACCCGCATTCGCCAGATCGACAGCCTCCGAGAAACCGGTCGATAGCGCGGCGATCTCACCGGACAGGAGCGCGGCCATCGCTTTGCCACCTGCATCATAGGGGATGTATTTCACGCCCAAAGCGTCCTTGCCTGCCGCTTCCATAACCATGGCCGCGACCAGATGGTCCATCCCACCCGGCACAGAACCGCCGCCAATGGCCGTTGTACTTGGATCGGCGTCATACGCGGCTAGCAGGTCCGCCATTGAATTGATGGGGCTGTCTTTGCCCACAACAATCGCGGCGTAATCGCCAATCGTGCCCGAGACCAGTGTCAGGTCGCGGAAATTGTGCGGGAACACTCCGGTCAGAGAGCGGATCACGATCGGGGTCGAGTTGACCATAAGCGTGCCGTGGTTGCTGTCGGCGTTTTCGATCAGATATCCGATGGCTTTACCACCGCCGCCGCCCGACATGTTTTCGTAGGATGCAGTTCCCACGAGACCCGCATTCGTCAGCGCCTCACCGGTGCCACGGGCCGTGCCGTCCCAGCCGCCTCCTGCGCCACCGGGGATCAGAAAGTGGATGCTATCTACGACCTCTTCAGCGAAAGTCGGTCCAGCCAGACCAATAGCGGTCACAGCCGCGATTAGGGCGCGACGGCCCAGTTTGATTGTCGTCATGAATTCCTCCCGTTTGACAACCGGCCGCAGTGCGGCTCAGATTATTCGAAACCTAAACACATCAACCTGACATCAACCTGTCATGGGTGAAATTACTATTGGATCCCGATGAAATTCCTCTTGGTCGAAGACAATCTGGACCTCGCCAATGCCATAAGTTCGCGCATGCGACTGGACGGGCATGTGGTTGATCACGTAGAGAAAATAGAAGATGCTGTGGCCTTTGTTGAAATCGATGAGTATGACCTGATCCTGCTGGACATCATGCTTCCCGACGGGGACGGGCGGGATTTCCTCAAACGGCATCGCGCCAGCCATCTGGACACACCTGTCATCGTTCTGACCGCCCGCAGTCAAGTGTCGGATCGAATCGGCTCACTCGATCTTGGGGCGGACGATTATGTCACCAAACCCTTCGACCATGCCGAACTTGAGGCGCGCTGCCGCGCAGTGCTGAGACGCAAATCCGGCAAGACCAAAACGACGATTGAAATTGGCGGCGTCGTCTTTGATCCGGTTGCAGGTCATTTGACGGTCGGCGACGATATCGTCTCGCTTCGCAACCGCGAACTGCGCTTGTTGGAACTGCTGATCAACGCCCCCGGTCAGGTGTTTTCTAAGCAGAAGCTGGCGGACCGGTTGTTCTCCTACGACGACAATGTTTCGGACAATGCCATCGAGGTCTATGTCGGCCGACTGCGCAAGCATCTGGAAAAATCGGAGCTCAGGATCACAACGTTGCGCGGTTTGGGCTACAGGCTGGATCATGGCAACTAATCCAAACGTTTCCGGATCACTGCGAAACCGTCTTGCGCTAACGCTAATCGGCGGTGCCGCGATTCTGGCCCTTGTGCTGTTCTTTGCTGTCCGCGACTATGCAGTTCAGGTTGCCCAGCAAGGTCAGGACAACATTCTGGGTGCCTCAGTCACCTCGATCCTCGACGCCGCGGCGCTGCGCGGAGGCGAGCTTGAAGTCGATATCCCCTATGCTGCCTTTTCAATGCTGAGCACGCCGTCGGACGACCGGGTGTTTTATGCGATCTTTCAGGATGGCGAGTTCCTGTCCGGCTACGAAGACCTGACCCCAACTCAAGGACCCGCTGATGGAAAGTGGACCTTTCGCTTCGGTGAGGTGCGCGGTGAAAACGTTCGTCAGGTCAGTGCCAGCCGCACACTGGTTGGGCTGGGAAATCAGACAGAAATCGAAGTGGCCTTGGGACAGACCCAAGATGCGCTGTCGGAGACGCTGGATCAAATCTCACGCAATGCCGGCCTTTTGGGATTGGGGTTCTTTGTGCTTGCGGCTGTATTGTCCTTCTGGGTGAGTTCGGCCACCATCGGCCAGCTCGACAGATTAACGACATCCGTCACCCGTCGGGGACCGCAAGATCTCAGCCCATTCAAAAAACCAGTACCGCGTGAAATGGCGCCTTTGGTGTCATCGCTGAATTCGCTGATGGGACGCCTGGACCAGTCTCTCAGCCAATCCGAGGACTTTATCGCCGAGGCCGCCCATAGGGTCCGCACCCCGCTGGCAACGGTCAGGTCTTATGCCGAGGCGACGCTGCAACGGGTCGAGAGAGAAGACAACCGCGAGGCGTTACGATCAATGATGCGCGCCATCGACGAAAGCTCTCGGGCTGCGGGGCAACTACTGGATCACGCCATGATCACATTCCGCGCCGACCATCTGGAGCGCGAGGATATCGATCTGGTGACTCTGATCCGTGAGCTTGTCCAGCGCTTGACGCCCATCGCTGAAATGAAAGACCTTTCGCTTGCTTTGAGCGGCGAACCGCAGGTCATGTATTCGGGCGACCCCATCCTCATCCAAAATGCGGTGCGGAACATGGTAGACAATGCGCTTAAATATGCGCCAGCGGACAGTATCGTAGTCATCGATGTCGCAGGGTCACCCACAGCCCGGATCACGGTCAGTGACCAGGGGCCAGGCTTTCCGCCAGATGAAATCGAAACGCTCACAAGACGTTTCGAACGTGGTCAGAACGCGGCGGGAACCATCGGATCGGGCCTCGGGCTAACCATTGCCCAGGACGTCGCGGTCGCCCATGGCGGCACGCTGGTACTGTCAAACAAAGCGGAGGGCGGCGCATGCGTTATCTTGTCACTCTGATCCTGTGCCTGTTCGCCAGCGGCGCAGGGGCTCAGGATTGGGAAGACCGACAAATATTCAACGAAAGTGCCGACGGCCCCCGACTGCGGGTCATTTCCAGCACCGATACCGCCCTGTTTGCGCCGCTGATCGAGGATTTCGTCGCCCAGAATCCAGCGATATCGGTCGAATATCTGGTGACCGGCACGGCCGATATCGACCGACGCGTCCGAGCCACGCCAGAAGCGTTCGACGTTGTCGTTTCCAGCGCGATGGACCTGCAACTGAAGCTCGCGAATGACGGATATGCGCTGGCGCTTAACGATCTTCCGCACCCCCCTTGGGCGCAATGGCATCAAAGCCTGTTCGCCTTCACTTCGGAACCCGCAACCATCGTTGTCAACCGCACCGCGTTCGAAGGACAACCAATGCCGCAAACGCGGCAGGAACTGATCGAAGCGCTGCGCGCCCGCCCGGATGATTTTCGGGGCAAAGTCGGCACTTATGACGTGCGCCAGTCGGGATTGGGCTATTTGTTCGCCACGCAGGACGCCCGCGCCTCGGAAACCTATTGGCGCTTGATGGAGGTTTTGGGCGGCCTGGACGTGCGGCTGTATTGTTGTTCGGGCGACATGATTAACGACCTGGCGGATGGTACGATCGCGGTGGCCTACAACGTGCTTGGCAGTTATGCGGCGGTACGAACAGAAGGAAAGGATGCCCTTCAGATCATTCTGCCTTCGGATTTTCAGACGACGATGATGCGAACCGCCATGGTAACTGGCAAAAGCCGCTTGCCGGAGGAAGCGGAGACCTTTGTCCGGCACCTGACCACGCTGAATCCGGAATCAATGGCAGCACTGCCACTTCTGGACACGCAGGACTCCACGACCGAAAGCGCAGCGATAGCGCTGGACCCTGCGCTGTTGACGTTCCTCGATACGCTGAAGCGCAGAAAGTTCCTGTCTGCCTGGGAAAGTGCCGCTATTCAAAAATGATCGGACTTAGACAACAACCCTATCCGTCATCGCTGAACTTGTTGCTTAACACTGTTGACGCTGGAAGACATCAGCCAGCCCAGATTACGTCGCACGAATCTATAATCAGAAAATGATCTCGGCTCAAAGTTTCTCGACGGCCACTTGCGCCCCCATGATGGCCTTGAGCCGCAGCCCCGCAGAATGTGCCCCGAGGAATTCGTGGAACGCACGCATCACGTCATCTTTCCACCAACCGCGCCTGTGATAATCGTCAAGCATGATTACGCCGCCTTCGATCATCTTGGGCAGCAAAGCACTCAGATCCGTTTTTACGCCCTCGTAGGAATGGTCGCCGTCCAGATAGGCGAACCCGATGCTTTGATCTTCAAACAAACGCAGCGCTGGTCGCGAATAGTCGCGAATGATCGAAATTTGCCCCTTGGCAATCTCGGTGCTGTATTTGCCCGTCACTGCCTCGTAAATTCGATCCATATCCTTTTGCGTGCGCGCTCCGGCAAGCGAAGCACCGCCATCCGGGTCTTGCTGTACTTGCCAGGGATCGATGAGGCACAATTTCGAGGGCTGCAGCTCTTCCAGCAGAATCCGCGAAAACTCGCCCTTCCAAACGCCAATTTCAACGCTCAGCCGTCCATGCGGCATGGTCTTGAGCATTTCGCGCCGCAGGGAATCCTTCCGCTCGCGCTGCTCAGCTTGCTTCTTGCGGCGATCCTCAGCAGATACAGCTTCACCCATAGACGTCTTCTCCGGTAGAGGAATTTTGCAACGCTTCAACCAGATCAACCCAGTCCGGTCTGGCTCTCAATTCTTCGGCTTTCGACCTGTGCCACTCACATGCTTGGTGATGGAGGTCTGCCAATTGCGGATCTGCCATCATCTCAGATTTGATGTCGTGCATAGCCGGCATGTGTTCCAGAATTGAGCGATCCTCAACATCATTGTGGTTCATCATGAGCCAGTATTTGAGCCCTTGATCCTGCCCCACATGATTGGTGCGCCCACGGTCGCGCTTGACCAAAAAGCTATCAGTGCTGCGCACAGCATAATGATGAATGCGCGCGAATTCATGGCTGAAACCACGCCATGCTTTCCATTTCACTTGGTCTGCTGGGTACAGGTTCCCGCCCGAATCCCGCCACAACACGCCTTCGTATGGCGCGTCAGGGTTCGGTGCATCTTCTGGATTGATCCTGGGACGGTGGGCGCGAAAACGGCTGAATTTTCCGTTGTTGCGGAACAGCGTTTTGAACCCTTTGGTCCGGTGATGCGGATAGCCGTCTTCCGTGGCGGCCTGAAAGAAAGTCTCAGGTACGGGTCGATCAACGAAATCGTTCTGACCCGCGTTTCCGAACATGCGCCAGCAGATCGAGATCGCGTCCGCCACGCCGCTGGCCTCAACGAGGCTTCTTATATCACTATTGGGCAAACGGATATTGATATACTCGTCCACATCCAAACTGAGAATCCAATCCGATGACAGATAGCTTGGGTGATTCCGCGCAAGCGAAAATGCACGAACCTGCGGCGCGGCGCGCGGACCCAGCCTGTTTCGTTCGTGGTGAGCCCAGCCAAGCGCTTGCAACCGTTTGCCCATGGCATCGGTACCATCAGCGCAATCATTGGTATAAATCAGAATGTCATCAAAGCCGATTGCGTGGTTGTAGGCCACCCAATCGATCATGAAAGGCCCTTCGTTTTTCATCGTTGTTACGATGAGAAAGGTCTCATTGGTCATAAGTTGTTCTCTTGCCTGTGCCGGTGACGGATTCCTGTTGACCTATTTAGAATAGCCCCAGAATTTTGTCCAACCAGGTCGCCAGACAGCCGCAACGCTTGCCGATTATTTGATCTACCGATTCTGCGGGATCACCTCGTAACCCGGTTCTTCTGGCTCGTCGTCCAGCATCTCGGTTGGGAACCCTGGCGCCTGGATCTCCAGTCCGGTCGCGTCCTCTAGCCGCCTGATGATGTTCGGGGACAGTTCACGCTCACCATATCGCGCGATACCATCTTCGAAAATCTTGATCATCAATGGGTTTATCTCAAGGGGAACTCCGGCACGGTCGGCGACCTCCTGAAACAGACCGATATCTTTTTTCACCAGGTCCATGGTGAAGGAAATATCGCGCGAGCCGTTCAGGATGACCTGACTTTCGGTCTCGTGCACGAAGGATGTGCCTGACGATATCTTGATCGCTTCATAGGTGGTTCCAAGGTCCATACCGGCGGCCTTGGCTGTCACCAAAGCCTCGGCGCAGGTGATCAGGTTGGCGGTAGCCAGATAATTGGTCAACACCTTCAGAACAGAGGCCGAGCCCAGATCGCCCGTGTGCAAAATGCGCCGCCCCATGGTGGTCAGGAATGGCAGGATACGTTCAAAAGTCTCACGATCACAGCCTGCGAAGATCGAGATATTACCCGTCGCTGCCCGGTGACATCCGCCGGAAACCGGGCAATCCACTGCAGCCCCACCTCGTTCAATGACCATTGCGCCAAGGCGTTTGACTTCGGCTTCATCGGTGGTCGACATTTCCATCCAGATTTTGCCAGGGCCGACCTCTGGCAACATTTCCTGCATCACCGCATCCGAGGCCGCAGGAGAAGGCAAACAGGTTATAACAGCATCGCAATTGCGCATCAGTTGCGCCGGGCTTTTGGCGGCTTTGGCACCCTTGGCGACGAATTCGGTCACCAGATCCGGGTTCAGGTCATGAACCGTCAGATCGATACCGTTTCGTAGCAGCGATCCAGATAGCTTGCCCCCTACATTCCCCAGCCCGATAAACCCTACTTTCATGCGCGGTATCCTCCTGTTCGCATCTTGCTGCCATGCCAGCACGTCGTTGCAGAAGTATCATGCCGCCCAGCGACCCCGACAGGTCGCTTTTTATCCGCTTTTTCACGGATCGGCGCGACTCGCTTGACAAGCAACCCTGCCCTGCCGCATGTCCCTTTCGTTGGTGTCTGCGAGAGCAGATGAAAAGGGAATGCGTCAGCGGTTTTTGCCGTCAAACGCAGCCGCCCCCGCGACCGTGACCGGAGAGGGTGCCCAAAGCCACTGGCAGTATGGCCGGGAAGGCGGGACATCCGACAGAGGCCTCCTCTGACATCCGCAAGCCGGGAGACCTGCCAACGCCCGAAGATGAAACCGGACGGGGTGTTCCGGTGTGGGGCTGTGATCGGCCCGCATGAAACCCCGTCCCCCACGAAGAGGATTTGGGGGGATGAGAGACATGACCGAGACCGCACCGGTCGAACTGCTGGTTTGCACTACCTGCCGTCGCGGGCTGCCTGTCGAGGATGACGCCCAGCGCCCCGGCACGTTGCTGCACAAGGCGCTTGAACAGGCGGGCCTGCCCGAAGGCATTACCTTGAAAGCTGTGGAATGCCTGTCGAATTGCGATGAAGGCTGCTCGATCGTGCTACGCGGAGGACCGGATCGCTGGACTTTCGTGTATGAACATCTGAACGAGATCGACCATGTCGAAACCATCGTCGAAGGCGCAGCCAAATACCTCGCCACCGAGGACGGTTTGGTCAAATGGCGCGAACGTCCTGAACATTTCCGCAAAAACTGTGCGGCCCGCATTCCCCCGATTGGAGCCCTGAAATGAGCAATCTTGAGAAACTCCCCGTCACTGTGATCACCGGCTTTTTGGGCTCGGGCAAAACCACTTTGGTGCAACACCTGATGCAGAACCCGCAGGGCAAGCGTCTGGCGGTGGTCGTCAACGAATTCGGCGATGTCGGCGTCGATGGCGATATCCTGAAGTCCTGCGCCATTCCTGATTGCCCCGCAGAAAACATCATGGAACTGGCCAATGGTTGCATCTGCTGCACCGTGGCCGATGATTTCATCCCGACCATTGAAGCCCTGATGGCACTAGAGCCGCGCCCCGATCACATCCTGATCGAAACCTCCGGTCTTGCCCTGCCAAAACCCCTGCTGAAGGCGTTCGACTGGCCCGATATCCGCTCGAAAATCACCGTCGATGGCGTGATTGCTCTGGCCGATGCCGAGGCTGTGGCCGCTGGTCGGTTTGCACCGAATGTCGAGGCGGTGGATGCGCAACGCATGGCAGATGACTCGATTGATCATGAAACTCCCTTGTCCGAGGTGTTCGAGGACCAGATTTCCTGCGCCGACATCATTCTGCTGACCAAGCCCGATCTGGCTGGCCCGGAAGGCGTTGCGAAAGCGAAAGAGATCATCGCCGCCGAAGCGCCCCGCCCCCTACCCGTAGTCGAAGTGGCTGAGGGTGCCGTGGACGTCCGCGTCGTGCTGGGTCTAGAAGCCGCGGCCGAGGATGACATGGACGCGCGTCCCAGCCATCACGACGGCCATCACGATCACGAGCATGACGATTTCGAAAGCATCATCGTTGAACTGCCCGAGCAAACCGATCCGATTGATCTGGTCGCCAAGATTGAACGATTGGCCAACGAGTTGAATATCCTGCGCGTCAAAGGCTATGCCGCCGTTCAGGGCAAGCCCATGCGCCTACTGGTTCAGGCCGTCGGTGCGCGCGTGCGTCACCAATATGACCGCCCGTGGGAGCCCGGCGAAGACCGTCGCTCGCGCCTTGTGGTCATTGCCGAGCATGACGATATCAAAGAGGCCGAGATCCGGGATATCCTCGTGGGTGTAACCGAGGCTGCCGAGTAAGACCTATGCACGTCGTCTTCCGCGAAAGCCATGGGCTCGAAGAAACCGAGACCCCGACCGATCTGGGCCAAAGCCCGGCTGATCTGGTGGTGCTGTCCTTTTCCGACAGTGACCTTGGCGCTTTCGCGGCGGGATGGCATCGTGGAGGTGGGCCTGAAGGACGCATGCCAACGATGCGGCTGGCCAATCTGACGGCGCTGAAGCATCCCCTCTCAGTCGACACCTATGTCGAGCAGACACTGGAGGGCGCAAAGGGCATCCTGATCCGTCTGATCGGTGGAGTGCCCTATTGGGCCTACGGCTTGCAGCAGGTTCTGGCGCTGGCGCAGGCCAAAGGGATTGCACTGGCCGTACTGCCCGCAGACGGTCGCGAGGATACGCGGCTGGATGATTACTCTACCCTGCCTGTCTCGACCCTGCGGCGGCTGGCGCATCTGTGCGACACCGGCGGTGAGGTCGCGGCGCAGGCCGCTCTGGCGCAGATGGCACTGGCTGCGGGGTTGTATGCAGGTCCGGTCATGGGCGCCAAGACCATCCCCGAATGCGGTGCCTGGTGCCCAGATCACGGCGTGATCCCTGCAGAAAACGCTCTGCCCGGTGATGCGAAACGTATCATCGTAACCTTCTATCGTGCTTATCTGACCTCGGCGGACACAGCCCCAATCGCAGCGCTGATCCGCAGCTTGCGCGCGCGAGGTTTTGAGACCGTCGGCCTGTTTGCCCCGTCGCTCAAAGCACCAAATGCCGCCGATTGGCTGCGCGAGACTATTGTAGCGCTGAAGCCTTCGGCGATCGTCAACGCCACCTCATTCTCAGGCAAGGGCGCATCAGGCACCTCACCTCTCGATGTGGCAGAGGTGCCGGTCTTTCAGGTGGCGCTGGCCACCTCACGCCGCAAAGCGTGGGCCGAAGCGGAACGTGGCCTTTCACCAGCTGATCTTGCCATGCATGTGGTCCTTCCGGAAGTGGACGGGCGGATCAACGCGGGCATCGTATCCTTCAAAGAGCCGGGCAAACGCGACCCGCATCTCGAGTATTCTCGCTTCGCTCATCGGGCTGAACCCGAACGGATCGAAGCCATCATCAACCGCGTCTCCGGCTGGCTGAACCTTCACGACAAACCCAAAGCGGAGCAGGTTCCGGCGCTGGTACTATCGACCTATCCCGGCAAAGACTGGCAGATGGCACATGCAGTGGGTCTGGATGCGCTGGCCTCGGCTGAGGCAATGTTGCTCGATCTGCAAGGCGAAGGGTATGACACCGCGCCTACCGAGCCGATTGCTGAAACTCTTCTTGATGCCCGGATTTCATGGCCGCTAGAGGATTATCAGGCGGCGCTGGCGGCGCTGCCGGAAACACTCCGCGCCGATCTCAATAAGGTTTGGGGCACTCCCGAAGACGACCCTGCTTTCACAAATGGCGCGTTCCACTTCACTGCGCTGCGTCGCGGAAAGGCTCTGATCGCGCTGCAGCCCGAGCGCGGCACACCCGAACTGCGCGATGACGACTATCACGATCTGTCGCGCACACCGCGCCACGCCTACGTCGCCTTTTACTTGTGGCTGCGCAAAGGATTGGTCGCGGATGCGCTGATCCATATCGGCGCACATGGCACGCTGGAATGGTTGCCGGGAAAATCAGTCGCCTTGTGCAACGAATGTTGGCCCGAGGCGTTAATCGGCGATCTGCCGGTGATCTACCCCTTCATAGTCAACGACCCCGGCGAGGCCGCGCAGGCCAAGCGTCGGATCGGGGCGGTTACGTTGGGCCATATCCCACCCCCGATGAAGGAAAGCGGCACACCAGATCGCATGGTGCGGCTGGAATCGCTGTTGGACGAGTTCTCGAATGCGGATGGCCTCGACCCCAAACGCCGTGACCGCCTGCAGGAAGATATCCGGGACGAGGCGCAGGCCATCGGGCTGGAAAGCGATCTTGGCCTCGATCAGGCCACCTGTACCGCCGAGGCGATCACGCGCATTGACCGATTTGTCTGCGACATCAAGGAAAGCCAGTTCGGTGATGGGCTGCATATCTATGGGCGCGTCCCCGATGAGACGGGCAAATTCGACGCTGCCCCCTCAGCCCAAGCTGAACGCTCTGCCCTGATTGACGCTTTAGCGGGCAAACGGATCGAGGCCGGGCCGTCCGGATCCCCCTATCGCGGGCGTACGGAAGTTTTGCCGACCGGGCGGAATCTATATACGACCGACCCACGCTCGGTTCCCACGCGCGCGGCCTACACACAAGGCGTCAAGCTCGCCGAAGAGCTGGTTCGGCGGCATCTGCAGGAAGAAGGCGACTACCCCAAGGGCTTGATCGTCGATCTATGGGGTTCGGCCACTATGCGCACAGCGGGCGAGGAATTCGCCATGGCGCTACACCTGCTGGGAGTGAAGCCGGTTTGGGATAAAGGGTCTGAGCGGGTCTCGGGCATCGAAGTTTTGCCGATCACCGATCTCAGCCGCCCGCGTCTGGACGTAACACTGCGCGTCTCTGGCCTGTTCCGGGACGTGTTCCCGACGCTTTCAGCGCTGTACGGTCAGGCTGTCCGCGCATTGACCAAACGAGATGAAGCACCCGACTGGAATCCTTACGCCGGTCAGGAGCCTGCGGCGCGGGTCTATGGGCCAGCCCCCGGCAGCTATGGTCTGAACATGACTCATCTGTCCGAAACCTATACGGATGAGGCACGCGTGCAAGCGGGTGAGGCTTGGCTTGATGCCAGTTCCTTCGCTTTGGAAGGCGAGCATATAGCGCAAGATAAGGACGGTATCTCGCAACGCGTCGCCAACGCCGACAGCTTTGTGCACCTACAGGACCTGACCGAGACGGACTTGTTGCTGGCCAATGATTATGCAACGCACGAGGCCGGATTTGCTGCCGCCAAGAAAATCACTGGTGGTACTGCGCAGCTTTATCATCTGGACAATACCAACCCGGACAACCCGCGCGCCCGCACCCTGCCCGAGGAAATCAGCCGCGTCGTCTATGCCCGCGCCGCCAACCCGGGATGGATTGCCGGAATGCAGCGGCACGGGTTTCGGGGTGCCGCTGAAATCGCGGTGACGCTGGATCATATGGCATCTTTTGCGCATCTGTCCGGCACAGTCGCACCGCATCTGTTCGATCTGTACCACGACGCCACGCTGGGCAATGAAGAGGTCGACGCCTTCCTGCAACAGGCAAACCCGCAAGCACATCAGGCCATGCAGGATCGGTTCCGGGCACTGCTGGAGGCAGGGCTATGGCATACCCGCCGGAACTCGATCCGCGCCGACCTGGAGGGGTTGGGATGAGTGCGCCCATCGTGCAGGGCTGGTGCCCCGGTGCCCATCGCCCGATGATGTCCGGTGATGGGCTGGTCGTGCGTGTGCGCCCTCGGCTGGCGCGCCTGGATGCCCAACAGGCGATAGGGCTGTGCGAATTGGCGGAACGGTTCGGCAATGGCACGATCGACCTTACCAACCGCGCCAACCTTCAGCTGCGTGGAGTAAAGGAAACCGACCATCAATCCTTGTTGGCCGCGCTTTCCTCGCTGAACCTGCTGGACGCCGAACCCGGAATCGAAATTCGCCGCAACATTCTGGTCTCGCCACTCTATGAAGCCGGTGATCTGACCGCTCGGCTGACACAGGAATTGATCCAGCGTCTGGCCGAGCTTCCGGATTTACCTGCCAAGTTCGGCTTTGCCATCGACACAGGTTCCGAGCGTTTATTGGCCGATGACTCGGCGGATATCCGGCTTGAACTCGGTTCGGGCAGCCTGATCCTGCGCGCGGACGGGGCCGAAACCGGGCGAGCGGTGAGCGAAGCCCAAGCAATCGACCAAGTGATCGCGTTGGCGAAGTGGTTTGCGCAAACCCACACAACCGAGACCCGCCGCATGGCGCGGACCGTTGCCACATATGGTTTGCCCAGCGAGTGGCAACGCAGCGCGCCCGGCCCCATTGGCGTGCCTCTTCAACCGGGAGCCTGCGCGCGGGGGACACTCTATGGCGCTGCCTTTGGGCAGCTACCGGCGCGGCAACTCCATTCGCTGATTGAAAACAGCAACGCCACTGCCCTGCGGGTCACACCATGGCGGCTGTTCCTGTTGGAAGGCGGGGCGGCGATACCCGCCCCTGACTTTGTCACAGATGGCACCGACCCGCTGAGAACAACCGACGCCTGCCCCGGCGCGCCATACTGCCCGCAGGCGCAGGTCGAAACCCGCGGTGTGGCGTGCGCCCTGGCCGCGCGCGTTGCAGGCAGCCTGCATGTGTCGGGCTGCGCCAAGGGATGCGCCCGAATGGGTCCGGCCGATGTCACTTTGGTTGGTAATTCCGGACGATTTGACCTTGTCAAACAAGGCCGCGCGGGGGATGAGCCCTGCCAACGCGGCCTGACCGAAGAAACACTCATGACCATGGACTTCACCTGATGCCCTATGAATACGAAACCGACGGCGCGGCGATCTACAAGCAGAGCTTTGCCACCATCCGATCCGAGGCTGATCTGGCCCGGTTCGATACCGATGAAGAACAGGTCGCCGTTCGGATGATCCACGCCGCAGGGATGGTCGGGCTGGAAGAATTCGTCCATTTCTCGCCCGGTTTCGTCGCCGCCGCCCGCACCGCGCTGGAAAATGGCGCACCGATCCTGTGTGACGCCCGCATGGTCAGCGAAGGCGTCACGCGCTTTCGCCTGCCCGCTGACAACGAAGTGATCTGCACCCTGCATGACGAGCGTGTTCGCCCTCTGGCTGCCGAAATGAGCAACACGCGCTCTGCCGCCGCGCTAGAGCTGTGGCGTCCGCATCTGGAAGGAGCACTGGTCGCGATCGGTAACGCCCCTACCGCGCTTTTCCACCTTCTGAACATGTTGGAAGATCCCGACTGCCCACGCCCCGCTGCCATTATCGGCTGCCCGGTGGGCTTCGTCGGAGCGGTCGAGTCCAAGGATGCCTTGTGGGAAGCGCAGCCCGTACCATCCTGTATCGTCAAAGGCCGTTTGGGAGGCAGTGCGATCACAGTTGCTGCCATCAATGCTATCGCGAGCCGCACGGAATGAGCGGGGGTAAAATATACGGCGTGGGCCTCGGCCCCGGCGATCCGGACCTGATGAGTGTCCGTGCGGACCGCCTGCTGCGCAATGCCCGCCATGTGGCGTTTTTTCGCAAACCTGGCCGCACAGGTCAGGCCCGCAAGATCGTCAATGGAATGATCCCCGGCGACGCCATCGAGTTTCCAATGGAGTACCCGGTAACCACCGAAATCCCGGTGACGGATCCAAGGTATAATGAACTCCTTTCGGTGTTTTACGAAGACTGTGCCGCACATCTGAAGTCGCTTACCGAAAATGGTGAGGATGTAGTGGTTCTGTGCGAAGGCGATCCGTTCTTCTATGGATCATTTATGCACCTTTACAATCGACTACGAGACATATCTGAAGTCGAAGTCGTACCTGCCATAACCGGCATGTCCGGCGCTTGGACCGCAACCGGTGACCCGATAACTTGGGGCGACGATGTCCTCACGGTTCTTGTTGGAACCTTGCCCGAGGATACGCTGACTGAACGCATGACCCAGACCGACGCGCTGGTTGTCATGAAGATCGGGCGGAACTTCGACAAGGTAAAGCGCGCGCTGAAACAGGCCGGGCTGTATGACCGCGCGTGGATCGTCGAATACGCTCAGATGCCGAACCAACGGGTCTGCAAACTGTCTGATAATTGCGAAGGAATCACGCCCTATTTCTCAATCATACTGGTTCATGGACAGGGACGCCGACCATGAGCGGTTGGGTCAAGATCGCTGGCCTTGGGCCTGGAAACGAAGCACTGGTCACTCCCGAAGTCACTGCCGCTCTGGCAGAAGCGACGGACGTGGTTGGCTACATCCCTTATGTTGCTCGGGTGGCCGAGCGAGAGGGGTTGACCCTGCACGCCAGCGATAACCGGGTCGAGATCGACCGCTCTCAGCACGCTTTGCAAATGGCGGCCGACGGTAAGCGCGTCGTTGTAGTCTCGTCAGGGGATCCCGGCGTGTTTGCAATGGCCGCTGCGGTGTTTGAAGCGCTTGAAAACGGGCCGAACGACTGGCGTGACATACAGATCGACGTGCTGCCGGGGATCACTGCGATGCTGGCGGCTTCGGCCCGCGCTGGGGCACCGTTAGGGCATGATTTCTGCGCCATCAACCTGAGCGACAACCTGAAGCCATGGCCACTGATCGAAAAGCGCCTCCGACTTGCCGCGCAGGGCGATTTCGCCATGGCGTTCTATAACCCTCGCTCGAAGTCTCGACCGGAAGGGTTTGAAAAAACGCTGGAAATCCTGCGGGAAGAATGTGAGCCGGAACGCCTGATCCTGTTTGCACGCGCTGTATCCCGCGAGAATGAGGCTTTGCGGATTTCAACTCTGGAAGAAGCCACGGCAGATATGGCGGACATGCAGACCGTCGTCATCGTCGGCTCGTCCCTGACCCGCATAGTCGAGCGCAACAGCGCCCCGATCGTCTACACCCCGAGATTCACGCTGGCCAAGGATTAAGTATGCGCCAGCCAGTCCAAGACCTGCGTGACATTTGCCAACTCGGTCCGCTTCGGCAGGGTCGGACGGTCTATCATCAGAACCGGCAAGCCCAGCGCCCTTGCGGCATCCAGTTTGGCCCGCGCGCCGGTGCCACCCGCATTCTTGGACACAATCAATTGCGTATGGTGACGTTCCATCAAGGCCCGGTCCTCTTCAACAGAAAACGGGCCCCGCGAAACGATCACATCGCTTTTCGGAAGCGGCAATGCGTCCGGATCGTCTACAAGCCGCAAAAGATAGTGATGCTGAGGTTGGGCTGCGAAGTCATGAAGATGCATGCGGCCAACTGCCAGGAAGACGCGGCGGGCTGGACCAGCCAAAGCTTCAACCGCAGCTTCAATATCCGGTACGTGCTGCCAGTTATCTCCGTCTTGCGCGACCCAGGCAGGCCGGGTCAGAGCGGCCAAGGGCGTTGCAGCCCTCGCACAGGCATCCACCGCATTTCGGCTCATCTGCGCGGCAAAGGGATGAGTCGCATCGACAACATGGCTGACGCCGTGCTCGTGAATGTACCGCGCCAGTCCCGCTGCACCACCAAACCCGCCCACGCGCATCGGCACGGGTTGCGAGCGCGGGTTATCGACACGTCCAGCGTAGGAATATGTAGCGGGAATGCCTTGATCGGCAACCGATTTTGCCAGAGCATTCGCCTCGGTCGTGCCACCAAGAATCAGGAGGTTGGGCATGTCTGAAACTCCGTGGTTGACCGTTCTGGGTTTGGGCGAAGATGGACTGGATGGCCTGTCCCCTGCAAGCCGTCAAGTGCTGGACCGCGCTGAGATTGTCATGGGTCCGACACGCCACCTGTCGTTGATCCCAGACAGCGCGGCGGAACGGATTGAATGGCCGGTCCCATTTGCCGATGGCCTGCCAATTCTGACCGCATTGCGCGGTCGGCAAACCGTTGTGCTGGCCTCGGGTGATCCGTTCTGGTTCGGGGCCGGGTCCGTTATCGCGCGTAATTTCGAAACGAACGAATGGATTGCCCTACCCGGCCAGTCGACCTTTTCGCTTGCTGCTGCGCGGCTTGGTTGGCCGCTTGAAAACACGTTGACCTTCGGGCTACATGCCGCGCCTCTGACGCGCCTTCGCCCTCACTTGGCACCCGGCCTGCGCGCGATTCTCTTGCTGCGCGACGGCAAAGCCGTAGCCGAGCTTGCGACCTATCTGGGCAAAACCGATTTTGCGGATTGTACTCTGCACGTCATGGAAGCGCTCGGTGGCCCCCGTGAACGCGCGCGCAGCGTGTCGCTGACCGAGGCGTTGCTTGGTACATTCGAACATCCGGTTTGTGTCGGTCTTGATGTCGCGGGTACTGGGCGTGCCTTTCCCAAAGCCTCGGGAAAGCCCGATGACATCTTTGAAACCGACGGCCAGATCACCAAGCGCCCCATTCGCGCGCTAACCCTGTCGGCGCTTGCTCCTCAGCGGGGTGAGCATCTGTGGGATATCGGTGGTGGCACCGGTTCGATCAGCATCGAATGGCTGATGTGCGATCCGACGCTAACTGCAACGACTATCGAGCCGCGTGCTGATCGGGCCGAACGTATTCGCCGCAATGCCAATACGTTAGGGCAGGATCGGTTGTGCGTTGTGCACGGTTCTGCACCAGAGTCGTTGGCTGATCTTGACCGACCCGATGTGGTGTTCATCGGTGGAGGTCTGAGAGCGGATCTGCTGAACTGGCTACACGCTAATCTTCAGGCCGGCACGCGGCTGATCGCCAACGCGGTGACATTGGAAAGCGAAGCGTTACTAGCTGAATGGCACGACAAGCTCGGCGGAGACCTGCTGCGCATCGAACTGGCGCAGGCAGCTGCGCTTGGTCCACGGCGAGCCTGGAAATCTGCCTACCCAGTGGTGCAGTGGAGCCTCACGTTATGATCGTCGCGGGGTTAGGTTTCTCATCCTCTGCTACGCTGGCCAGTCTTCGTGCCGCTTTCGAGCTTGCCTCGACAGGAAAAACTGTCGATGCCCTTGCGACCGTTGCGGACAAGGACGGACACGCCGCACTTGCCGCGCTTGCAGAAGCAACTGAGCTGCCGATACATTTCATTCCGGCAAATGATCTTGCCGAACAACGCACACTTACTTGCTCAACCCGCAGTCGCGCCACATATGGCACCGGCAGCGTGGCCGAAGCATCCGCTCTTGCTGCCGCCGGACATGGCGCGCGGCTGATTTCACCCAGACAAATCTCGGACGACCGGCTTGCAACCTGCGCCGTCGCCATCGGAGGACAGACATGACCGTTCATTTCATCGGCGCCGGACCGGGCGCCGCCGACCTGCTGACCCTGCGCGGGCGCGATATCATCGCCTCCTGCCCGGTGTGCCTTTATGCGGGTTCATTGGTACCCGAGGAGATTCTGGGCCACTGCCCCAAAGGCGCGAAGATCGTAAACACCGCACCCATGGATCTGGATCAGATCATGGCCGAAATCGAAGCAGCGCATAAAGCTGGACAGGACGTGGCGCGGCTGCATTCCGGGGACCTCTCGGTCTGGTCGGCGATGGGTGAGCAAATCAGACGTCTGAAAGAGATGGGTGTCCCGGTCAGCGTCACGCCCGGTGTACCCTCGTTTGCGGCTGCGGCTGCAGCGCTCGGGACCGAGCTGACACTGCCCGGTCTGGCGCAATCAGTGGTCTTGACCCGCACGCCCGGGCGTGCGTCTTCGATGCCGGAAGGCGAGACACTGAAAAACTTCGCTAAAACAGGTGCGACATTGGCTATCCACCTTTCGATCGGAAATCTGGATAACGTCATCGCCGACCTGACACCTGCCTATGGGGCAGACTGCCCGGTCGCCGTGGTCTACCGCGCTAGTTGGCCGGATGAGAAGATCATCCGCGCAACGCTTGCCACATTGAAGGAGGCGCTGGACAACAGCATCTCGCGCACCGCACTGATCATGGTTGGTCCGGCGCTTGCAGGTGAAGGGTTTGACGAAAGCTGCCTGTATTCCAAGACATATGACCGCCGCTATCGCCCTCAAAGCGCCGACAGTCCGTGGTCGAGCTGGAGCCATGGTGATGACTAACCCACCGGGAATACTGATTTCCGCTCCGTCTTCGGGTACAGGCAAGACCACAGTAATGCTAGGATTGCTCCGGGCGCTGGCCGAGGACGGCTTGACCGTACAACCGTTCAAAAGCGGACCGGACTACATCGACCCGGCTTTTCACCGGGCTGCGGCAGGCCGTGCCTCGTTCAATCTGGATAGCTGGGCGATGGGGGAGACGCTGCTAAGCGCGATCTCTGAGCAGGCGACGGGCGCGGATATTGTAGTGGCCGAGGGCTCGATGGGTCTGTTTGATGGTGTCGCCAAACCCGGAGAGCTGGGGCATGGGTCGAGCGCTGAAACGGCGCTGCGCATGGGATGGCCGGTCGTTCTGGTCCTGGATGTCGGAGGACAGGCGCAATCGGCGGCGGCGACCGCGCTTGGCTTTCGGATGTATAACCCCGATCTACCTTTTGCCGGGGTGATCCTGAACCGCTGTGCCAGCCCAAGACATGAGCGGCTGACGCGGCTGGGCATGGAACGGGCTGGATTGCCGGTTCTGGGCGTTCTTCCGCGCCGAGGTGATCTGACTCTGCCCGAAAGACATCTAGGCCTGATCCAGGCGGTTGAGCATCCGGATCTGGAAACGGCAATCGCCGGATACGCCGCATTCCTGCGTGAACATGTCGATTTGGATGCGATCAAACAGGCGGCCTCCTCAGGCCCTGCTGGACCATCGTCAGCCGCGTTGCCGCGACCCCCGGCGCAGAGGATCGCACTGGCCCGTGATGCAGCGTTTTCATTTACCTATCCGCATCTTCTGGAAGGGTGGCGCAGCGCGGGTGCAGAGATACTGCCCTTTTCACCTCTGGCAAACGAAGCGCCAGCTGCAGATGCCGATCTGGTCTGGTTACCCGGGGGATATCCTGAGCTGCATGCGGGAACATTAGCCGCGGCAGATATCTTCTTGACCGGCCTACGGAAACACGCGGAAACGCGGCCCGTGCATGGTGAATGCGGGGGGTACATGGCATTGGGGGAAGTTCTGGTCGACAAGGAAGGCGCCCCACATCAGATGGCGGGGTTGTTGGGTCTGCAAACCTCATACCAAAAGCGCAAATTCAACCTTGGTTATCGCAGGGCTGAGCTTTTGGCGTCGATGCCGGGCTTTGCCAAGGGTACAGCCTTGCGCGGACATGAGTTCCACTATTCCTCGATCATCGAACAACCTGACGCTCCTCTTGCGCGAGTCTTTGATGCCGAGGGGGCCGAAGGCCCTCAGACAGGATCGCGACGTGGCAATGTCACCGGCACATTTTTCCATCTTATTGCAGAGGCCTCGGCATGACCGGTTTTGTCTCTTTCATTGGCTCCGGTCCGGGTGATCCAGAGCTACTAACGCTCAAGGCCGTAGACCGGATGCAGAAGGCCGATGCGGTGCTGTTTGATGATCTCAGCAGCGGCCCGATCCTGACCCATGCGCGTGACGATGCTGATCTGGTTGGTGTTGGCAAACGCGCCGGTCGCCCTTCGCCCAAGCAGGATCACGTCAGCCGATTGTTGGTGGAGTATGCGCAGACCGGTCAGCAGGTGGTACGCCTGAAATCCGGTGACGGAGGATTGTTCGGTCGACTGGAAGAAGAACTGGTCGCGTTGCAGGCAGCTGGCATCAAATATGAGATCATTCCCGGCATCCCCTCTGCCGTCGCGGCGGCAGCTGCCGCTGGTATTCCTCTGACCCGACGCCTGACTGCACGTCGTGTTCAATTCGTCACCGGGCATGACGTAAGTGGCAAATTGCCGACCGATCTGAACCTTCCCGCCCTGGCTGATGCTAGCGCGACAACGGTCGTATTTATGGGCAAGCGCACTTTTCCCTTGCTGGTCGAAGCCCTGAGCGCGCATGGCTTGCCGTTGGAGACGCCTGCATTGATGGCCGAATCTGTTTCAACTCCAGAGCAATCCTTGGAGCGCTCCACAATCGGAGACCTGTCCGACAAGCTGCGATCCGAGGTTGGAACCGCCCCGGCCCTGATCCTGTATGGCCCGCTGGCAGAGTTCGAAGATGTTTGAACTGATCCTGATCGGAATCGGAACGGGTAATCCCGACCACCTGACCTTTCAGGGGGCGAAGGCGATCAGATCAGCGGACCTGATCCTGATTCCGCGAAAAGGAGAGAACAAAGCCGATCTGGCCGGTTTGCGCGAAGACATCATCACGCAGGTCACCGACAAACCTGCACGGATCGCCTATTTCGACGTTCCCAAACGCCGGGCAGATGACGGTTATCTCCGAGGCGTCGATGAATGGCACGACGCAATTGCCCTGCGCTGGCACGAGTCGATTTCAGCCTACCCGGACGCGCAGAAGGTGGCGTTGCTGATCTGGGGTGATCCGTCGCTGTATGACAGTTCGCTAAGAATTGCAGCGCGGCTGGACCCGCAACCGCGAGTCCAGGTTATGCCGGGAATCACAGCGTTACAGGCGTTGACTGCAGCCCATGCGATCCCGATCAATGATCTGGGCGCGCCCTATGTCGTGACCACAGGCCGTCGCATCCGCGATGATGGATGGCCTGAAACGGCGTCGAAAGTGGCCGTAATGCTGGATGGCGAATGCTCGTTCCAGAGCCTGAAGATGACCGATTATGACATCTGGTGGGGGGCATATGTGGGCATGAAAGAAGAGATTCTGATCAAAGGCCCATTGGCGGATGTGGCGCAAGACATTCTGGATACCCGCGCGCAGGCCCGTTCTGATCACGGCTGGATCATGGATATCTATCTGCTGAAGAAACGTGCGGCCTGACGCGCGCACAGGATTGTGAGCCCCGTTTCAGCGCTTTTCTGTCATCAATTCCCCAGTCAACAGGAAGGGAAAGAACATGAGGGCGCTTTGGGCTGCGATCTGCCTGCTGGCGATGCCTGCTTGGGCCGACGGCATCGAACCTCTTACTGGATGGGCGGTTTACTCCAGCGGAAAAAGCTATGAGACCCTCGTGGATGACACAAAGGCCGCGGTAAAGGAAAACGGCCTGATCGTTGTGACACAGGCCGGGCCGACCAAAGCGGCGGCCTCGCGCGGTATCACCATTCCGGGCAACCGGGTGATTGGCGCATTCAACAACGATTACGCGGTTCGTGTTCTTGAAACCTCGACCAACGCGATGATCGAAGCGCCCATCCGCTTCTACGTAACCGAGAACGAGGACGGCACTGCAACCCTTTCTTACAAGACACCAAGCTTCGTCTTTGCCCCTTACGCAGACGAGGGCGGAGACGCTCTGCGCGAGATTGCCATAGAATTGGACGCAAAGTTTCAGGCCGTAGCGGAAAACGCCGTCAAATAGTCACACTGACGTGAACCTGCTTGCGTCCGGACGCGTCCTCCGCAATCTGCTGACAGATAACTTTGTCGGAGCTTGATTAATGCAGGACCTGTCTCCCCGCGCTGCGGATTTGTTGGCACAACGCCTTTTCGAGGCCGGATGCCGCCATGCGTTCGGAATGCCCGGCGGCGAGGTTCTGACATTGGTGGATGCGCTGGAACGCGCGGGCATTGCTTTCCACCTTGCAAAACACGAAAACTCAGCAGGTTTCATGGCCGAAGCGGTCCACCATCGCGATGGTGCACCTGCAATCCTCGTGGCCACACTCGGACCCGGAGCGATGAACGGGATCAATGTTGTCGCCAACGCCCTGCAGGATCGGGTGCCGATGATCGTGCTGACCGGATGTGTCGACGCGGATGAGGCGTTGACCTACACCCATCAGGTGATGGATCACGCGCAAGTCTATCGCTCGATCACCAAAGGCAGCTTCATGCTGACGGCCGACGGGGCCGATATCATCGCCGACAAGGCGGTATCGCTTGCCAACCAAGCGCGCCCCGGCCCGGTACACATCGATGTGCCTATCTCGGTGGCCGATACGCGCGTATCAGGGGTTAAACGTCGTCGACTGGCAAAAGTTGCTCCTGTCGCGCCTGGCGCGGAATGTCTGGAAAAGGCCCGCCGCTGGGTGGCCGAGGCTGAGCGACCTTTGGCGATCATCGGTCTTGATGTTCTTTACGACGACTCGCGCTGTGTGGTGCGAGCATTTCTAGAGCATTTCAACATTCCCTTTCTCACCACCTACAAGGCCAAGGGGGTGGTGCCCGAGGATCATCCACTCTGCCTGGGCGGGGCGGGTTTGTCTCCGCTGGCCGATAAGCACCTAGTCCCGCTGGTGGAACAGGCTGATCTGGTACTGTGTTTGGGATATGACCCTATCGAGATGCGCCCCGGCTGGCGCGAGATATGGAACCCAGAAACCAAGCGCGTGATCGACATATCAGCCGTGGTGAACGATCATTACATGCATCAGGCTGGGCTAAATCTGGTCGCCGACACCGGCGCAACGCTTGAGGCCATTGCCAAGGGCAACCCTGCCGGCAAGACTTGGCCGAATGGTGAGCCTGAACAGGTCAAGGCTGCGCTGGCGAATGCTTTTCCGATAGATGAAGACTGGGGACCGGCGGCGATCATCGCAGAAACTCGTGCCGTTCTGCCACCCGAGACCCTCGCCACGGCCGACAGCGGCGCGCATCGCATTCTGCTCAGTCAGATGTGGGAGTGTTCGGAGGCACGAGGGTTGATCCAGTCCTCGGCGCTCTGCACCATGGGGTGTGCCGTTCCGATGGCGATCGGTCTGAAATTGGCCGAACCGGATCGCCCCGTGATCAGCTTTTCTGGCGATGCCGGCTTTCTGATGGTTGCCGGAGAGCTGTCGACTGCCGCCGAATTGGGTGGCAACCCAATTTTTCTGGTCTTTGTCGATGCCAGCCTTGCGCTGATCGAACTGAAACAGCGCCAGCGCCAGATGGGCAATCGCGGAGTGGACTTTGACCGCCATGACTTTGCGGCTTTAGGCCGCGCATTCGGCGGTTATGGTCACACAGTTCGTAGCCGCGACGATTTGCGGGCTGCATTGGATCAGGCGTTGAAAGCAGACAAATTCACTGTCATTGCTGCGGAAATTGACCGTGGAGGATATGATGGCCGCATCTGAAGGACCGCTGAAAGGCGTCAAGGTACTGGACCTGTCTCGCATTCTGGCAGGACCCACTTGTACGCAGTTGTTGGGCGACCTTGGCGCTACCGTCATCAAAGTCGAAAACCCGGCGACCGGTGGTGATGATACGCGGCAATGGGGCCCTCCTTACGCCGAGGATGCGGATGGCAACCGCTCAGACCTGAGCGCATATTTCATGTCCTCCAACCGCAACAAGAAATCGGTCGCCTTGGATATCGCAACACCCGAAGGACAGGCAGAAGTCCGACGCCTAGCCTCGCACGCTGATATACTGATCGAGAATTTCAAACCCGGTGGACTGGCGAAATACGGGCTCGACTACGCAACCTTGTCCAATGAGTTTCCCGACCTCGTCTACTGTTCAATCTCAGGCTACGGGCAGACAGGCCCCAACTCATCGAAGCCCGGATATGATCTTATGGCGCAAGGATATGGCGGGATCATGTCTCTGACCGGAGACGCCGACGGCGCGCCGATGAAAGTAGGCGTCGGAATTGCTGACGTGATGTGTGGTATGTATGCCTGCGTTGGTATTCTGGCTGCGCTGCGTCATCGCGACATGACTGGCGAGGGTCAGCAGATCGATCTGGCGCTGGTGGATGCACAGATCGCTTGGCTGATAAATGAGGGCGTGAATTATCTGACCTCGGGCGAAGTGCCTCAGCGGCGCGGCAACGGGCATCCCAATATTGTGCCTTACGAGGTCTATCAGACGGCGGATGGGCACGTGATTCTGGCCGTTGGAAATGACAGTCAGTACAAAAGATTTTGCAGCTTCATCGAAAAGCCAGAGCTAGCCGACGATCCCCGATTTGCCACCAACCCGGCCCGTCTTGAAAATAGGGATGCGTTGAATGCGATCCTGCGCCCGGCAGTTCAGGCGCTGGATACAGGCAGCGTCATCGCGGGGCTTGAAGACCTGAAAGTCCCTGTTGGCCCGGTGCGGACGCTCGATCAGGTTTTTGCCTCGGATCAGGTCGCTGCCCGCCAGATGCAGATCTCGATGCAAGCTGAGCCTGGCGAGGTGCAACTGATCGGGAATCCCCTGAACCTGTCACGCACGCCTGTAACATATCGCAGCGCACCACCGGTCTGTGGGGCTGACACACAGGCTGTTCTGAACGCGGAAAACCCCTTCGAAGATTGAAACACTCTGCCCGTTTAGGCGGCAAGTTGCTGAAACATGCCCTTGAATCGGCGGTTTTTTTCGCGTTTCTCACACACGGGATTTCACCAATTCGAGAGCAGGGTCGATACTGTTACGACCCGGCTGCACACTCTGTTACATCGAACAGTGTAGAACGTCGCAATCAGATTGGACCCGAGTATGAAACAAGACGTCTTTGGACAGATGAACACCCTGAACCAGCCCGCAAGCGTCGAGGCATGGGATGGTGTTCTCCTTGGGTTCATGGCGCATGCCGCTGTCACACCGCAACATCTGGGCAAGGTTCTGGAGCTTGAGCCGGACTTTGCGCTGGGCCATGCGGTCAAGGGGCTGTTCATGGTTCTGCTGGGCCGGCGTGAGATGATCGCGGTCGCTGCCGAAGCGCTGAGTGCCGCGAATGCAGCGATGGAGCGTCAGCCAGTTTCAGCCCGGGAAAGGCTATATGTCGAGGCCCTTGGTTTGTATATGGCCGACCTTCCATCACAGGCCGTTCAGAAATTTGAAGAGATTCTGCGGGCGCACCCAACGGATACTCTGGCCATGAAGCTCAGTCATGCGACGCGTTTCGTTCTGGGCGATGCGGCGGGGATGCGTCGGTCGATCGAACGGGTGATGCCAGCGTATGAACCCGACCACGCCGGACGTGGATACTTGCTGGGATGCCACTCGTTCGCGCTGGAGGAAACCGGCGCCTACGAGAAAGCCGAAATCGCCGGTCGTCAGGCCCTATGGATGGTTTCGGACGACGCCTGGGGATTGCACGCTGTAGCGCACGTGCACGAGATGACGGGCAACGCGCAGCTGGGACTGGACTGGCTCGCGGGACGTGAGGACGCTTGGGCGCATTGCAACAATTTCCGCTATCATGTCTGGTGGCACAAGGCGCTGATGCATCTGGATTTGGGGCAAGTCGATCAAGTTATGGCGCTTTACGATCATCACATCCGCCAGGACAAAACCGACGACTATCGCGATATCTCGAATGCAACCTCGCTGCTGTCCCGGCTAGAGCTTGAGGGCGTTGATGTTGGCAACCGCTGGGAAGAACTGGCCGATCTCAGCGCAGCCCGAACCGAAGACGGATGCTTGATCTTCGCCGATCTTCACTACTTGCTGGCATTGACCGGGGACAATCGTTCGGAGGCTACAGCAAATATGCTGCAGCGTATTCAAAATGACGCCCAGCGCAATCAGGGTGACACGCCGATCCGCATGTCCGACCCGGGCATTGCCGCCGCCAAGGGGCTTGAGGCCTTTGGAGAAGGCCTTTACGGCCAAGCCTTTGATTTTCTTTCAAATGCCCGGGGTGGGATGCAACTGGCGGGTGGCAGCCACGCCCAACGTGATGTATTCGAGCGCATCACCATTGATTCCGGCCTGCGCGCTGGCCGCTTGGATGCTGTCGAGCGCATCTTGGACGACCGCCGCGCCAAACGTGCCGGGGGAGAGGACAATTACGCCCTCGCCCGCCGAGAATTGATCGAGGCCGCACGCGACAGCGGCGACGCACAAAGCGTCCCCGCCGAATAACAACAATAAAAGACCAAGAAGGACAGAAACCGTATGGCGACCGCATCGCCCGCTTCTGATTTTGCTCCGGTGGCGTCTCAGGTCGCCGCCCCCGCCGCTATGCGCGATCCGCGGTTGGATTTCTATCGCGGCATCGCGATGTTCATCATCCTGATTGCCCATATTCCGAACGATCCGTGGGCCAAATGGATACCTGCCCGCTTTGGCTTTTCGGACGCAACCGAGATCTTCGTATTCTGTTCAGGCATGGCTTCGGCAATTGCTTTTGGGGGGGCGTTCATGCGCAAAGGCTGGTGGATGGGCACCGCACGCGTGAGCTTTCGCATCTGGCAGGTCTACTGGGCGCATATCTGCCTGTTCTTCTTTGTCGCGATGACAATGGCGGCCCTGAACCAGAGTGGGCTGTTCGAGAAAAACTATATCTCCTCTCTCAATCTACAGCATTTCTTCAACGATCCGGCGTCACAGATCGTCGGACTGTTCACCCTGACCTATGTGCCGAACTACTTCGATATTCTACCGATGTATCTGGTGGTACTGGCGATGATGCCCCTGTTTATGGGGCTATATCGTATCGGATTCTGGGCGGTCGCCATGGCCTCGGTCACGATCTGGCTCGTTGCACAATTCGACTACCTTGACCTGCCAGCCGAGCCCTGGTCAGAGCGCCAGTGGTTCTTCAACCCATTCGGGTGGCAATTGCTGTTCTTCACCGGCTTTGCGTTCATGCGAGGTTGGATTCCAGCGCCGCCGGTGTCGAAAACTCTGATCTGGGCGGCAGCATTGTTTTTGATCTTCTCGATGCCGTTCGGCTCGTGGAAGGTATTCACTTGGATCAATGCAGCAGCCCCTGATCTGGCTGATGAGATTCGCAAGGTCTGGCCAGTGACCAAAGAATTTCGCGACAAGACCGACTTTGGTCTATTCCGATATCTGCATTTTCTGTCGCTTGCCTATCTGGGTTGGGTTATCGCCGGTGAGCATGGCCGTCGCCTGATAGCGACCGGTCATGGGGCAGCCGCAAAGGTCTGGCAGTTCCTGTTGACCATCATCACCAAAGTGGGTCAGCAATCGCTCGCGGTGTTCGTATTTTCTATGGCAGCAGCACGACTTATCGGCGTCGGACTGGACCTGAGTGGGCGGGATGTTGCCAGTGTGTTCATCGCCAACATGATTGGCTTTGCCATGATCATCGGCGTGGCTTATCTGGCCGCCTGGTTCAAGTCACAACCTTGGAAATCAAAGAAATGAACTTTACACGTCGCGCTTTTCTCGCCTCATCAACCGCTCTGGCCTTCGCCCCAGCGGCATATGCCACAGGTGGAGAGACCCCGTTCAGCCGAGACGACGTCATCGCAATGGCCCGCGACCTGGCCAGCCGTGATTATGCCGAGCGTGAGATGGTTCCGCAGGAGTGGCAGGACCTGACGTATCAGCAATACCGTTCAATCCGGTTCCGGCTGGATCGCGCGCTCTGGTACGAGACCGAGACGCCCTTCAACGTCGATTTTTTCACGCCGGGCCTGTATTTTCCACGCACAGTGAAAGTGTCGACCGTCGAGGACGGTATGACCAAGCCGGTCGCCTTTGATCTGGCCATGTTCGACAAGTCTGAAGACGTACCTGAGCTGCCCATTGACGACACGCTGGGCTTTTCAGGTCTACGGCTGCGTACTGAGATGCACCGCCCTGGCGAGACAGACGAGTTCTGCGTTTGGCAAGGGGCCAGCTATTTCCGCGCCATCGGTTTGCACGAAGTCTATGGCCTTTCGGCCAGAGGGCTCGCCTTGAAGACCGGCGATCCGGATGGCGAGGAATTCCCCGAATTCATTCGTTTCTGGTTGGAGCGTCCAGAACCGGATCAACGTAACATGGTCGTTCATGCGCTCCTGGACAGCCCAAGCGTTACAGGGGCCTACCGCTTCCACGTTACTGCCGGTTCAGATTGCGTGATGGATATTGAAGCCACCCTGTTCCCACGTACCGAACTGCCCCATGTCGGCATCGCGCCCGGCACATCTATGTTCCTGTTCGATCAGACCAATCACAGCCGTTTCGATGATTTTCGCCCCGCAGTGCACGACAGTGACGGGTTGATGATCCGCAACGGCGCAGGAGAGGTTCTGTGGCGCCCGCTTGCGAACCCGACTCGCCTGCAGATCTCGTCTTTTGTCGACACAAACCCCCGCGGCTTTGGTCTGATGCAACGCAAGCGCAAGTTCTCGGACTATGCGGATCTTGAAGCCAATTATCACAAACGCCCAAGCTTGTGGGTCGAACCCAGCGAAGACTGGGGTAAAGGCACCGTCACGCTTGTTGAAATCCCGGCGGATCAGGAGATTTATGACAACATCGTCGCCTATTGGCGCCCGATGGAACCCTACGCCGCAGGCAGCCAGATTGATCTGTCCTATCGCCTGATCTGGGGCGAGGAACCGCAGCACACCCCTATGGCCCGCGTGATCAACACTGCGATGGGCGACAACACGTTCGGCGAGGGCCGTTTGGCTGTGATTGATTTCGAAGCCAGTGAGCTGCTTGACGATCCCGAGGCCATCACGGTGTTTGTCGACTCGCCCCATGCCGAAACTTCAGAAGGCGTTCTGCAGCGTAACCCAGACACGGGCGGGTTGCGGCTGGCGTTCTCATTCGAACCAGGCGAACGCAACCACGTGGAACTGCGCGCGCAGTTGCTGAAAGACAAACAACCAGCCTCTGAAGTCTGGCTTTACCGTTGGACCATATGAACCGCGATCTTCATATCATGCCGCCCGAGGCCCCTCTGGCGATGCCAGCGCAGAACTTTGCGCAGGGATTCCGCGATGCGCAGGTACCTGCCGGGGGTCGAAATCCCTCTGTCGGGTTCTGGCGCGCGCTGGTCTTCTCACCTGCCATGGCGGCGGCTTTGGGTCTGCTCTGGGTCATGTCCGACTGGTTCAGCGCCGAAGGGATCAATCTGGTCGAAGGTATCCTGCTGACGCTAATCTCGTTCAATTTCTTCTGGATTTCCTTCACGGTCTGTACCGTACTGCTTGGCATGGTCTCGCTGTCCCGGCAAGAGCAGCCAAAGCGTGAAGGAGGCTCGCAACCGTTGCGCGTGGCGCTGTTGACGCCTGTCTATAACGAGGTGCCGTGGAACGTGCTGGGGAACGCCCGTACGATGCTGGAAGACCTGCAGAAACGCGGTGGTCAGCACCACTATGCCATGTTCATTTTATCCGACACGCGCGACCCCGAGATCGCCGCGCAGGAACAGGCCAGCGTTGAGGCGTTGCGGACCACGCTGGCACCGGGGCTTGAACTCTATTACCGCCGCCGCCCCCAGAATACGGATCGCAAGGTCGGTAATATTGCCGATTGGGTCAGCCGCTGGGGCGCGGACTGGGATGCGATGTTGGTGTTGGATGCCGACAGCCTGATGACGGGTCGCGCGATCTCGCGCCTGACAGATGCGCTGGCGCGCGATCCCGGTGCAGGCCTTATCCAAAGCTATCCGCAGCTGATTGGCGCGCAATCGGTCTTTGCCCGGATGCAGCAGTTTGCCAACGGCGTCTATGGTATCGCCTTTGCCGAAGGCCTCGCGCGCTGGTGCGGGCAAGAAGGCAATTATTGGGGCCACAACGCCATCATTCGCACCTGTGCATTTGCTTCTAGCGCAGGTCTGCCCAAGTTGCGGTCGCTCAACGGACAAGACAAGCTGATCATGAGCCACGATTTCGTCGAGGCCGGATTGCTGCGCCGCGCCGGATGGGCCGTGCGCTTTCTGCCGCGCATACGAGGATCATATGAAGAAACGCCCCCCACCCTCATTGACCACGCAATGCGCGATCGCCGCTGGTGTCAGGGCAACCTGCAGCACCTGAAACTGCTGGGTTCAACCGGCTTCCGCGCAGTCTCGCGGTTCCATATGTTCCACGGAGCGGTCGGATATCTGATGTCGCCGCTATGGTTCGCACTTTTGGTGATGTGGGCCTTGATCGGTCAGGGCAAGGACGCCTCGGTCCTGCATTACTTCAGCCCGGACAATCCGCTGTTCCCGCAATGGCCAGAAATGTCCGAAACACGCCATGTGCTGATCATTCTGGTGATGTATGCGATGCTATTGGCACCCAAGGTTTTGGGCGTCGCTGCCCTGCCCCTCAGCGGTGTGCGCTATTCCGATTTCGGCGGAACGCGGAAATTCTTCACTTCATTTCTGTCTGAAGTCATCCTGTCGATCCTCTATGCCCCGATTCTGATGGTGCAGCAGATGATTGCAGTGTTCCGCACCGCGTTGGGCATTCAAAAGGGCTGGTCCCCGCAAGCGCGCGATGGTGGCAGCTACGGGCTGCGCACGCTGATCCTGTGCCATAGCCTAGAGACTATCATTGGCGGTGCGCTTAGCGTTGGCATACTCGCCGGTCTGGTCTCGGTCTGGCTGGCCCCGATTGCGATCAGCCTGGCACTGGCGATCCCACTGTCTGCGCTCAGCGGCGTATCGGCAGGCACCGCGCGCCGTATGGTTGGTATGCGCGAAGATGTCAGTGAGCCTGCAATTACGCGCTCGGCCCGGCGCTATCGCGATGAGTTGAAGCGATTGATCGAAGGCAAGGGCGTGGTCACACCGGCGGAATGATCACCCGCCGGGCAGGCCCTCGTACCAGTCTACCATCATATCGGCCCAGCCGTTTGGCACCGTATGGCCGCCCGGGAACAGAGCAAATTCCAAGGCGCTACCTTCGGCACATCCCATCCAGTTGCGACGCATAAACTGGCGCGTGGTAGAAAACCCGCTGGGCTTGGTATCGGCACACTCATTGGCGACCCGCCAGATTTCCAATCCGGCAAAGATATCGCCCTGGTGGAAACGGCCTCCGCCCAAAAGGCGGCCCTCCAGCGGCACCACATTGTCCGTCCAACCATGGGTGTGGAACATGCGTACCGGACCATCACAGCTTTCGGGATGTGGCCGCCAGAACCCGCCTGAAACCGGGACATAAGCAGAAAATGAATCCGGCGCAGCGCAGGCGAGGTAATAAACCATGAACGCGCCAGCCGAGAAGCCGCCCAGCACCACGCGATCCGGGTCGATATCAAACCGGTCGGCAGCGTCCTGCACTACTTCACGAAGAAACGCGGGTTCATCCCGACCTTCCCAACCGGGAAAGAAGTTCCAGCTTTTTCGGCCGTTTCTCTCGGACCCTTCCGGTGCCATCACCGCGTAGCCGCGCGCCAGCAGTGGCTCGACCATGGATCGGTTCTTGAGCGTACCGGTGGCGCTGCCGCCATAGCCGTGCAGGAACACAACCAGCGGAGGGTTCTCCGCTTTCGGCAGTTCGATGTAATATCCGCCTGATGCGGTTTCGCACATCCCCTCGGTATCGCCACAAGCCGCAAGGCCGGGTTGCCCGGCAAAAACAAAGCACGCGGCCAACCAGTGTCTGACACTCATCCCGTTTCCTCTTCATAATCGTTGACAGGCAACCCAGCCCGCACCCAACCGGGCCCGGCCGCCGAACCCAGCATGCCCTCGGGCACGTCGATGATATTGGTAAATCCAGCCTCGGTCAGTCGATTGCTTAATCGTGCCGAGCGCACCCCGCGTGCACAGATCAGTGCGACAGGTGCAGATCGGTCCCCCCCGAGCAGGTGATCCAAGGCCTGCACGAAATCCTCACGGCGCATGTCGAGCGGGTGGGCCGCTTCGGCGACCCCGGTCGCCCGCCATTCGCGTGGAGTTCGGATATCGATAAGATGGATCGCGCCGTCGAGAGCCTGTTGATGGGCTGTGGCCGCCGCAATCTGACCACCAGCATAGGCCTGCGGGATCAGCCGGTATTCGCGGATTGCGAAACCCGCTGCAATGGCGGCCCCTCCGCCCAATAGGACCCATCTGCGGGTTCGGCGTTTCCCTTCCGCCATGCGGCACTCTCCTGCATTGTCAGATCGGTATTATCATATGGCAATTCGCGACGCTTTCAGGAAATCCAACCCTCAGATCAAGTTCGCGTCATAGTTACACAGGTGGATCACGTCCAATATGTGCGCTTTAGGACCTTTCGGAACCTTGCAATTTCCGGACAGTCAATAAATTATCCCTAGTAATTCAGTCATATTGACCGCACAGACCGGAGTATCGCACTTGTCCCTATTCCTTATCGCGGCCCTTCCCTTCCTCGGAGCTGTCTTTCCGGCCCTCCTGATCCGGGCAGGACGAAACGCAGCAGCATCAGCGGCTGGGTTGACCACCTTCCTCGCGTTGATGGGATTGCTGATCCACATTCCCAGCGTCATGCGCGGTGATGTTGTGACCGCGCGGTTCGACTGGATACCCGGGCTTGGACTAAACGCGAACTTCATGCTGGACGGTCTGGGTTTTTTGTTCGCCCTGCTGATCCTGGGCATCGGTCTTCTGATCATCCTCTACGCACGATTCTACTTGTCGCGCGAGGATCCGATGGGGCAGTTCTATACCTACCTGCTGCTGTTTCAGGGCGCGATGGTGGGAATTGTTCTGTCTGACAATATCCTGCTTCTGCTAATATTCTGGGAACTTACTTCGCTCAGTTCATTCTTGCTGATCGGTTACTGGAAGCACTTGCCCGAGGGTCGTCAAGGCGCGCGTATGGCTTTGGCCGTGACCGGTTCGGGCGGGCTGGCGATGATCGCAGGGATGCTTATCCTCGGCAATATCGTGGGATCTTATGACCTGAGTGTCATTCTGCAGAACAAAGAGCTGATCCAGTCCTCGCCGTACTACCTTCCTGCGCTGATCCTGATCTTGCTTGGCTGTTTCACCAAATCGGCGCAATTCCCGTTCCATTTCTGGCTGCCGCACGCGATGGCGGCTCCGACGCCAGTGTCGGCCTATCTGCACTCGGCCACAATGGTGAAGGCAGGCCTGTTCCTGATGGCCCGGATGTGGCCGGTTCTGGCGGGTACGGATGCGTGGTTCTACATCGTCGCCACTACCGGTTTGATCACCATGCTGCTGGGTGCCGTGATTGCGCTGTTCAAGGATGACCTAAAGGCGCTGTTGGCGTTTTCGACGGTGTCCCATCTGGGTCTCGTGACGATGCTACTGGGCTTTGGCACGACGATCGCCGCTGTTGCAGCCGTCTTCCACATCATCAACCACGCGACGTTCAAGGCGGCCTTGTTCATGACCGCCGGGATCGTGGACCACGAGACCGGCACACGCGATGTCAAACGGCTGGGTGGTTTGCGGCATCTGATGCCGATCACGTTTACTATCGGCACCATCGCTGCCCTGTCGATGGCCGGTCTGCCACCGCTGAATGGCTTCCTCTCGAAAGAGATGATGCTGGAAGAGACGGTCCACACGACTTGGCTGAACTCGCCTTACTTGGTACCCGGATTGGCGCTTCTGGCTGCGCTATTTTCAGCGGCCTACTCCTTTCGCTTTGTCAGCCATGTCTTCCTTGGGCCCGAGCGGGACGATTACCCCGCGCATCCACATGACCCGCCTGTCGGTCTTTGGTTGGCGCCGGCGTTCCTTGTGGTGCTGGTCGTCCTGATCGGTCTTTATTCCGCAGCCATTGTTGGCCCGCTTGTCGCGGTTGTCTCCAGCGCGGTGATCGGGGGCGAGAAGCTGCCTTATTACTCGCTGAAACTGTGGCACGGCTTTACACCTGCGCTTTACATGTCGGTGGTCGCGACGCTGGGAGGCCTGTTCCTGCTGTCGTTGCACAAACGCGGCGACCAGATATGGAACGCCCTGCCCCGGCCCGAGGCAAAGGTGATCTTCGAGGCAATCATCGACGCGCTGACCCGTCTCAGCCGCTGGATTACGGACGAGCTGCATAATGGTGTGCTCAGCCGGTATGCGATCATCTTCGTGGCTTTTGTCGTTGGGCTTGGCTACTACGCCTACACCACCGGCACCATTGGCGTTGAAACACGCGTACCGCTTGAGGCTCAGGTCATCCCGATCATCGGCTGGATCTGTCTGGTGGGTGCGACGCTGGCGATCATGTGGTTCCACCGCAACCGTCTGCTGTCACTGGTGTTGATCGGGGTGGTTGGCCTGATCGTTTCGATGGCATTCAACTACCTTTCTGCCCCCGATCTGGCGCTGACACAGATTTCGGTCGAAGTGGTGACGATGATCCTGCTGTTGTTGTCGCTGAACTTTCTGCCGACCGACACACCCTGGGACAGCAGCGCGGCACGGCGTTGGCGTGATGCGGCAATTTCGGTGGTTGCCGGGATCGGCTCAGGCGCTTTGATCTATGCGCTGATGATGCGGGATTTTGCTTTCCCAACGATCTCGGAATTCCATCTGGCCAATTCGTACAAAGGTGGCGGTGGCACCAACGTCGTGAACGTGATCCTCGTCGACTTCCGGGGTTTTGATACCTTTGGCGAGATCATCGTGCTGGGCATCGCAGCCCTGATCATCTACGCCCTGACCGAAGCAGTGCTGAGCACCAACGTGCGCAGTTACCTGCTAAACCGTAAACCACATTGGCCGCAGTCGGGTGACTCTCACCCATTGATGATGGTGGTCGTCACCCGCGTGATGATGCCCATCGCATTAATGGTCGGGGCCTATATCTTCTTCCGAGGCCACAACCAGCCCGGCGGCGGCTTCATCGCAGGCCTCATCGTCGCGATCGCCTTCCTGATGCAGTACATGGCCAGCGGCTATACCTGGGCGATTGAACGGCAGAGATTCTATTATCACGGCACCATCGGTTGGGGCGTTCTGATCGCCGCTGCCACTGGTCTGGGTGCATGGTTCAATGAACGCCCGTTCCTGACCAGCGATTTCGGTTATATCCACTGGCCCCCGCTGGAAGAATTCGAATGGGCCACCGCGATTCTGTTCGATACCGGCGTCTTCCTTGCGGTACTGGGCGCTGTGATGCTGGCGCTCGACAGCCTGTCGCGCTTCGCGTGGCAGCCGGGAATGGCACAAGAATTCCCGATGGATATCAACCCGCTGCGGGATAGCCCTCAGGATGAAGATAACGAGAAGGAACAGGCCTGATGGAAGCGCTCGTAGCCTCTGCAGTCGGCGTGATGACCGCCGCCGGGATATTTCTGATCCTGCGCCGTCGTACATTCCCAGTCATTCTGGGCCTGTCCCTGATCACCTATGCGGTGAACGTGTTCCTATTCGCCACCGGGCGGCTGGCGCTGAACGCACCTGCCGTTCTGAACAAATATGAAGATGTCCCCTATACCGACCCGCTACCGCAGGCGCTGGTGTTGACGGCCATCGTGATCTCATTCGGGATGACGGCGGTGATCGTGATGATTTCGCTGTCCGCCTATCTGTCCTCGAAGGATGACCATATCGATATGAGCGCAAGCGATAGCGTGGACGCACCGGGAGAAGACGCATGAACCATTGGATCGTCGCGCCGATCGTCCTGCCCGCGATCCTGGCCCCGTTTATCATTATGGTGTTGCGATATCATTTGGACCTTCAACGCATCTTCTCGGTCGCCGGCGTCGTGGGATTGCTGGGTATCGCCTTGACCATTACCGCCCAGGCATCGGGTGGCGAGGTTCAGGTCTATGAGCTCGGCAACTGGCCCGCACCGTTCGGCATCGTAATGGTGTTGGACAAACTTTCGGCCATGATGGTGTTGTTGACGGCCCTGCTGGCCCTGCCGGTTGTCCTTTATGCCATCGGCTCTGGCTGGGATGAGAGAGGCAAACACTTCCATGCTCTACTCCATTTTCAGCTAATGGGTGTCTGCGGTGCTTTTCTGACCGGCGACGCCTTCAACCTCTTTGTGTTTTTCGAGGTCCTGCTGATTGCCTCTTACGGCCTCATGACGCATGCAGGTGGCGCAGTGCGGTTGAAGGCCGGTGTTCAGTACGTCGCCTATAACCTGCTCGGCTCGACCTTGTTCCTGTTTGCCTTGGGCACGATCTATGCTGTGACCGGCACGCTCAACATGGCTGATCTGGCCGTTCGCGTGGCCGATATCCCACCCGAAGACACCGCCTTGCTGCGGGTTGGAGCAGTCTTGCTATTACTGGTTTTCTGTATCAAGGCTGCAGTGTTGCCACTGCATTTCTGGCTTCCTGCAAGCTACGCAAATGCACCGCTGCCCGTTGCGGCGCTGTTCGCGATCATGACCAAAGTCGGTGCTTATTCGATCCTGCGGGTCTATACGCTGGTCTTTGGGCCCGATGTAGCCGCAACCGAAGGGCTAGTCGGTAGTTGGCTACAACCTGCAGCACTGCTGACATTGGCCGTTGGCGCTATTGGCATTCTGGGCTCGCAACATATCGCGCGAATGGTGGCCTTTTGCGCCATCGCATCGATGGGCACATTGCTGATTGCGATCTCGTTGTTTAGCGAGGCCGCGACGGCGGCAGCGCTCTACTATATCTTCCATTCGACTCTGGCGACGGCCCTGCTGTTCCTTGTCGCGGACATGGTAATGGAGCGCCGTGGCGGAACCATAGCCCCTTCGAGGCCGATGCCGCAATCCGGTCTGATCTCAGCCCTGTTCTTTGTCGGCGCCATCGCGATGGCTGGCATGCCGCCACTATCGGGCTTTGTGGGCAAGCTGCTGGTACTGGACGCCTCACGTGGCGCGCCCGATGCAAATGCGGTCTGGGCCGTGATCTTGATCGGGTCGTTCGTCACAATCGTGGGTCTGGCCCGCGCGGGAACGCTGATCTTCTGGAAAAGTCACGACGCCCAACATAATGTGACGCCTGAGCCAACCGAAGAAGCCGGCCTACCAACCGCGCCCGAGCCCTATCCGGGCCTCGCCTTTACTTCGGTGTTCGGGGCGGTTCTGGGACTTGTGCTGCTGACACTGTTTGCAGGTCCGGCGCTGCAATATGCCAGCAACACGGCCGTGCAACTGTTCGCGCCGGAAGATTACATTTCGGCCGTGCTGGGAGGGGAAGAATGATGAAGCTTCTGCACCGTATATTTCCGCATCCCCATCTGACCGCACTACTTACACTGGTGTGGGTGTTTCTGGCAAACACCGGGTCTTTGAACTCGGTGGTCTTTGGCCTGCTACTGGGCATCATCATTCCGTTTATCACTCAGCCCTATTGGCCGGATCGCCCGAAACTGCGCAATTGGCCGATGGTGGCGGAATACATGTTGGTTGTCTTATGGGATATCGTGATGGCCAATATCGCGGTGGCCCGGATCATCCTGTTCAAACGCGACGCAGACCGCCAGCCAAGCTTTGTCAGCGTCCCGCTGGAACTGCGCACGCCCGAGGCCATCACAGTTCTGGCCGGAACCATCACCATGACCCCCGGCACCGTCAGCTGCGATTTGTCCGCACAAGGGCACTACCTGCTGGTTCATTGTCTGGATGCACCGAACCCCGAAGAGGTGCGCGACCAGATCAAACAACGCTATGAGCGCCGCCTGAAGGAGATTTTCGAATGATCACCTATGCGATCTACTTTGCTTTTGCCTGCTTCGGCGCTGCGATCATGATGTGCTTGTGGCGTATCATTACTGCCGACGGTGTCGGTACCCGTGTTCTGGCCCTAGATACAATGGTGATCAACACCATCGCTCTGCTTATCCTTTACGGCTTGAGTATCGAGACCGAAATCTTCTTTGAATCCGCCATGATCATCGCCATGCTCGGCTTTGTCTCAACCGTGGCTTATGCGCGCTTTATGCTGCGTGGCAATATCATCGAATGAGCGTGGCATGACCTTTATCTTCGAACTGCTCATCGCATTCTTCCTGATCGTATCGGGCATTTTCGGCTTTGTCGGATCATTCGGCATGATCAAGCTGAAAGACCCCATGTCCCGCCTGCACGCACCCACCAAGGCAACTACGCTGGGCGTGGGCGGCGTCCTACTGGCCTCGATCGCGCATTCGGTTTTGCTTGAGGGCAAACTGTCGATGCACGAGTTGTTGATCACGCTCTTTCTGTTCCTGACGGCCCCGATCACGGCCCTGTTCATTGCCAAATGGCACATTCATCGCCATGAAAAACCCAGTGATCTACCAGACGCAGGCGAGGATGAGCTTTGGGCCACCCACGCGGTCGAACAGGTCGAGGACGTCCCGGACCACAGTACGAACTGAGACCTATGCACAAACCTCTGCTGCCCCTAACCCGCGATCTGGTTCTGATAGGCGGAGGACACACGCACGCGCTACTGCTGCGCAAATGGGGTATGAAACCACTGTCCGGCGCGCGGGTTACGGTGATAAACCCCGGTCCCACCGCACCCTATTCGGGCATGTTGCCAGGATTTGTCGCTGGTCACTATCAGCGGTGGGAGCTTGATATTGATTTGGTGCGTCTGGCCCGCTTTGCCGGTGCGCGGGTGATACTGGGCGCAGTTGAAGGTATCGACCCGGACACACGCCAAATCCATGTGCCCGGACGCCCGCCGGTGGCGTTTGATGTGGCCTCGGTCAATGTCGGGATCACCTCGGATATGCCAGCATTGCCGGGATTCGCCGAGCATGCCGTTCCGGCCAAGCCGCTCGGCCTCTTCGCCGCGCAATGGCAAAGCTATCTTTCAGGGACGGGCCGCGCCTCGGTCGCCGTGATCGGTGGTGGCGTTGCGGGAGTAGAGCTAGTCATGGCGATGGCCCATGCACTGCGTTCCAAAGGACGTGAAGCGCAGGTTACTTTGATCGACAGTGCAACGGCCCTGACAGCGACTGTCCCGAAGGCATCCGCCACCATCCGGCAGGCGATGGCGCACCTGGGGATCGAAGTTCTGGAAAACACATCAATCCAGAAGATTTCTGCGGGCGAAATCGAGCTAACGGACGGTCGCCAGATACCAGCCGATTTCATCACCGGTGCTGCAGGCGCGCGGCCCTATGAGTGGATATCCAATACCGGCCTCGCGCTGCATGACGGTTTCATCAAAGTGAACGCGTCCTTGCAATCCAGCGATCCGGCGATTTTCGCCGCGGGAGATTGCGCCCATCTGTCCGAGAACCCGCGCCCCAAGGCAGGGGTCTACGCAGTGCGCGAGGCACCAATATTGTATGACAATTTGCGCGCCGCGCTAGGGTCTGGGAATATGCGGCGTTACGTGCCGCAGAAGGATTACCTGAAACTCATCTCTCTGGGTGGAAAATCCGCACTGGCCGAGCGATTGGGAACATCATTCAGCGGGCCGCTCATGTGGCAATGGAAAAACCATATCGATCAGAAGTTCATGTACCGGTTCCGTGAACTGCCCCAAATGCCCACCACCGCATTGCCCCGTCATCACGCAGCAGGGCTGCAAGAGGCGTTGGGAGAAAAACCAATGTGCGGCGGGTGTGGTGCAAAGGTGGGTCGAGGCGCTTTGCAGGCCGCATTGCAGGAGTTGCCGCAGCTCGACAGGCCCGACATTACACCCCTGCCCGGTGACGATGCGGCGGTGCTGCTAACCGGTGGCACGCGACAGGTTATGACATCGGATCACTTACGCAGCTTCACCAACGATCCCGCCTTGATGACGCGTATCGCCGCTGTCCACGCGCTTGGTGATATCTGGGCAATGGGCGCTCGTCCGCAGGCTGCGACAGCAACGATCATCCTGCCGCGCATGTCAGCTGAGTTGCAGCAGCGCACAATGGCTGAGATCATGCATATTGCCAGCGACGTCATGCACCAAGCCGGGGCTGAGATCGTCGGCGGCCATAGCTCAATGGGTGACGAAATGACCATCGGGTTCACTCTGACCGGGCTCTGTGATGCTGAACCGATCACGCTGGGTGGCGCAAAACCTAATGACGCTTTGATCCTGACAAAGCCGTTGGGCAGCGGTGTTTTGATGGCGGCCGAAATGGCGGGCAAGGCGGAAGGCGCCTGGGTCGTGGCAGCTTTCGCGCAAATGATACAGCCGCAGGGTGAGGCGTCCCGCATCCTGAAAAATGCCCATGCGATGACGGATGTCACCGGTTTTGGTCTGGCGGGTCATTTGCATGGGATATGTGAAGCGTCAGGCTGCGGGGCAACGCTGTCTTTGGACGCGGTTCCAGCTCTGGAAGGTGCGGCAGAGCTCAGTGATCAGGGCATTCGATCTACAATCTACACCGACAACCGTGCCATCGCCCCAGGCCTTCCGACCGGCGGCAAGGCGGATTTGTTATTCGATCCTCAGACTGCGGGAGGTCTCTTGGCGGCCGTCGATGCCAACGAAGCCGAGCAAGTATGCTCGGGACTACGCGCCGCCGGTTACCCTGCCGCCTTGATTGGACACATCGACGCGGCACCAGGCCTGCGTGTTCAAAGCTGATCCAGAACATTCTTGATCCGAGCCACCGTCGCCGACAGCCCGGTATCATCAAGTGACGGTGCCTCAATCTGCGCGATCACTTCGGCACGCTGCGCCTTACGCGATTTGGCATAGGCCGGGTCGTAATGCTGTTCCATCAATGCCTGTGTCAGTCCACGCTTGTCGCCGGCATTGATCAATTCCAGCCAACCATCCACAACCTCATGACCGCGATGAATGCGCAGTGGAGACAATCGATCACGTAGCCGTTCGCTATCCGACAGAATGTCATCGTAGGCAGACACCAGATACGCGGTGCGCGCAGCAATCGGAGCTGTGATCTGGATGCGAGGTGCAGAACACAAGGCCGACCACAGGCTGGGCGGGAGCATCAGGTTTCCGATCTTGGATGATTCTGCTTCAACAACCACCGGACGCGCTGCATCCAGCTCGCCCAAGGAAGCGGCAAGCGCGGATTCAAAGGCTTTCTGACTGGGTTGCCCACCCGGCATTTCGCCCAACAATGAGCCTCGGTGATTGGCCAGCCCTTCAAGGTCCAGCACTTGCGCGCCTTGCGCCTTTAGATGGCCCAACAGGTCTGTCTTGGCCGTCCCGGTATAACCATCCAGCGCGACCAATCGATATGGCAACACTTCATCATAGAGGAACTGCTTTACCAGTCGGCGATAGCTGCGATAGCCGCCTTCAACCACCTCGGCGCGCCAGCCGATTTGTTGCAACATCCAGGTAAATGATCCTGATCGCTGCCCGCCACGCCAGCAATAGACCAGCGGTTTCCAGTCGCCCTCATGATGGCTCAGGTGATCCTCGATATGGCCTGCCGCGTTTCGAAACACCAGCGCAGCACCCAGCTTGCGGGCCAGAAACGGGCTTTGCTGGACGTAGATAGTACCGACCCGTGCCCGTTCTTCATTGTTCAGAACCGGCAGATTGATAGCGCCCGGCATATGGTCTTCGGCGAACTCAGCCGGGCTACGCACGTCGATAATCGTATCAAACGTGTGGTTGTAGAATTGCTGCAGGCTGGAGACTTTCAAAACCATATCAACGGTCTATCCCGCATGGTGCCGGAAGAAAACCCAAGCCGCTGTTGAAGGTACCAGACCATAATACGGAACAGCCATTGCAAACCATCTTCGCTTGGGTAATGAACCATCGATACTGGTTTCTTATTGACATGGGACGTGCGCACAAATGGCACAGCAGACCGCAAATTCCCTCAAGAGCAAAGCATTGGCCGATCTGGAGACAGGGAAGTTGCCGCAGGCCTTGAAAAAAGCGCAGCTTGGCATCAAGAAACACCCCAAGGATGCCGATTACCAAGCAATCGCAGGCTTTGTCCTGACCGAGATGAAGCGGTACAAGCAATCCATTCCACACTTCGCTGAAGCATCGCGAATGAAACCGGACGATGCTCAATTTGTCGAAAACCTCGCCAACGCGTTAATGCAGACAGGTCAAATTCCGCGTGCGCTGTCTTATGCCGAGCAGAAACTTGAACGCTTCCCGAATAACAAAGAACTGGTCCGCGTGATTGATGAAATTCAACTCAAGGGACAGAATTGGCGCCTGATCATCGACCATACGACGAAAAAACTGGAAAAAGACCCTGACAATGCAGATTTGCTTTGGTTGCGGGCCCGCGCCTACGGAGAGGTCGGATTCTCCGATCACAGCTCTCAGGACATTGCCCGCGCTTATGGGATCGCACCTGAAAATGAAAAAATCGCATTGTCAAAAGCCGTAGACTTGTATCAATCGGGCGACAAAGAGGGCTCAAAAACCATTTTGCGCGCTGTACTCGAGAGAAACAAGTTTTGCGCGGCGGCACTCTACCAAATGTCTCTAATGGTGGACAATGACCATGCCGAGAGCCTTGCGCGTGCTGTCGACACCGCAATTTCAGAAAGTGATCACGCCAACTCGGTGCTTGAATTCGCAAAGGCGCACTTGATCTCCAAACGTGATGGGCTGTTTTCGGCGCTCCCCCACTTTGCGCGGGCCAATGCCATTCAACACAACGTGAATCCCTATGACAGTACGCAAGAAGAGAAACGGTTCAAAGAAATCAGCGCGTTTTTTCCCCTGAATGTACCCCCTGCGACAGCAGGCGTAAGCGATGGGCCCAAGCCGATATTCGTGGTCGGACAGCCACGATCAGGCACAACACTGATGGAAATGATGCTTAGTTCGGCACCGGATATCGCCGGCTGCGGAGAGCTGACGATTGCAGGTGAATTATCCCAGAAGGTCAGAGAGAGCGGCAAACCATTTGACGCAGACGCAGCTGCTGAATGTGCAGCAGAGTTTCGCAGGCTGATGCCACCCTTACCCGAAAGTTCGACCGCATTCGTTGACAAGATGCCACATAACTATCAGCGGCTCGGCTTCATATTGTCAGCGTTCCCGAATGCCCGCGCGATCAACATGTTGCGCGATCCAAGGGATGTGGGGCTATCAAAATGGATCAGGCGTTTTCATTCACCGGGTATGCGCTATGCATCCAATCTTGAATCGATTGCCCACTCGGCCAACCTGTACCGGTGCTATCTATCTCATTGGGAAAAGCTGTTCGGTGATCGTATTCTGACGGTTCGATATGAGGACCTGGTAGTCGACCCCAAAACCTGTATCCAGCAAGTCGCCGCCTTCTGCGGTATCGACTGGGATGAGCGGATGATGACCCCTGAGAAAAATACTAGGAAAGTCCGCACCGCCAGCACCGATCAGGTGCGCAAGAAAATCTCAACCGGGTCAATTGGTGGCTGGCAAGAGGTTGCGGATCAAATTCAGCCGATGTTGGATGGGCTGGATCAGGTGTTGTGGCCCGAATACAGGTTCGATTGACCAAAAAAAGGCCGCCCCGAGAGACGGCCTTTTTTTGCTTCTCCGGTCACATCACTTCTGTTTGATGCGCCCGTCCAGATAAGGCTGATACGGGGCGTTCTCGGCTAGATATTCCGCCGTAACATCCGCCAGATCAGGCCCGAAATCATAGGCGTTCTTGTCATCACCCGAGAACACAGAATAACCATCGCCGCCATTGCGGACATAGTTGTTTGTCACCACCAGATATGTCGCAGCTGGATCAATAGCTTCGAAACCGCCATCCTTGGCGACCATGACCTCAACAATCCGGCCCTCATTCGGGGCAACCGATGGATCCCAGGTAAATGTCATTCCTGCCACCTGAGGGAAGCGGCCTTTGACCTCTTCAACTTGGCTCACCCCATTTTCAAGCGCATCGATCACACCCTGACCGCTGATCTCGAAGGTCGAGAGCGTGTTCTGGAACGGCAGAACTGTCAGCACCTCACCCATGGTCACCTCACCCGGATCGATCGAGGCGCGCAGCCCACCCGAGTTCGCAATCGCAATCTGGGCGCCCTGATCGGCAACCCGCGCCAGCATGGCATCCGCAACAAGATTGCCCATCTCACATTCCTGCACGCGACAAACGGACCGGTCGCCTTCAATCGAAGCTGACGCTTCCGCGACAACCTTGTTGCGAATTTCATCCAGCGGAACGGCCAGCTCGGCGATGCGGTCCAGCGCGGCCTGATCCTCGGTCACCGCATTGTCCATGATCAGCGGCTCACCCTCTGCGGATACAACATTTCCGTCATCATCGAATGTCACATTCAATTCACCCAGAAACTTGCCATAGGCATAGGCCTGAACGATCTGCACCCCGTTTACGACGGTAGGGTACGGTCCGGCGGCCTTGTCGGATGTGTTCGAAAGATATGTGTTCGAATGCCCACCCACGATCACGTCAACGCCCGTGGTCTCCTGCGCCACGCGCTGATCGACGCCATAGCCTGAGTGGCTGAGAACGATGATCTTGTTCACACCTTCGCCGGTCAGCTTGTCGACCTCAGCCTGAACGGCAGGAACTGGATCAGAGAAGGTGATGTTTGGACCAGGTGACGCGATATCGTGCGTGTCTTCCGGCGTCAGTCCGATCAGACCGATCTTTTCGCCGCCCACTTCGATCACAGCCGATTTCTTGATCTTGTCGGTCAGCAGTTCCTCATCCGCATAATCGGCGTTGGACATCAGCACCGGGAAATCGACCGAGTCGATGAAGCCGCGCAGCACCTCAGGGCCATCGTCGAATTCATGGTTGCCCACAGTCATGGCGTCATAGCCCAGCTTGTTCATGAACTCAGCCGCAACCTTACCCTTGTAGTAGGTATAGAACAGCGAGCCCTGGAACTGGTCGCCCCCATCAACGAGGATCGAGTTATCGGCCCGTCCGCGGGCCTCTTCGACTGCCGTCACAAGGCGCGCCGATCCACCAAAGCACTTGCCTTCGGCATTGTCTTCGTCGCCACAGGCGCTGTCGTACTTGTTGATCGGCTCAAAGCGCGAGTGGAAATCGTTTGTATGCAGAATCGTAAGCTTGTATTCGGCAGCCGCCATACCGGCGCTGAGTGCCAATACCGCAGCCGAAGCCAGAAAACGGGTGAACATCGTGAAACTCCCTATGATTGTTTTGCGCGATGGTGCGCGTTGCGTGGCGAAGAGTCAAAGGGGGAAATCCGGCTTGATTCTACCCGTCGCGCGGGGCATCAGGGCTTCATGCTGATTTACAAGATTTTCCGCGCCGACGAATGGGCGATCCTGCAGGCGCAAGGGGCTTCGGATGGTGCACCGATTGATGTGTCGGATGGATATGTTCATTTCTCAACCGCAGAACAGGCCGCTGAAACCGCTGCCAAGCACTTTGCCGGGGTCGAGGGCCTGACCCTCTTGGCCTGTGATAGCCAAGCAATGGGCGATGATCTGAAATGGGAGGTCTCGCGTGGTGGCGCATTGTTCCCCCATCTCTACCGCCAGATTAAAATGTCGGATGTGGTCTGGTCACGCGAACTGCCCTTTGACGGTCGGGCGCACCAGTTCCCGCAGGAGATGGAATGACACGCTTCATCGATCCCGAACGCGAACAGTTCGAGGCGTTTAAGGCCCTCGATCGAGACCATCCTATCGAGATGCTCAATCTGGTGAAGTTTCGCGAAACAGCTCAGTATCCGTCCGATCACGCACTGGCCGGCGCACATCTGACCGGCGCACAGGCCTATGGCAACTACGGGTCTGAAACCGCGCCTATCGTCGCCCGCATAGGAGCGTCGATCCTTTGGCGCGGCGCATTTCAGACAATGCTGATCGGTCCACAGGATGAGGCTTGGGATGCTGTATTCATCGCCCGCTACCCCACCGCCCACGCATTTCTTGAGATGGTGACCGACCCTGCCTATCGCGCCGCGGTGATACACCGACAGGCCGCCGTTGAAACCTCGCGCCTGATACGTTGTGCACCGACAGAGGGTGGAGATTCCTTCGGATGAAACTGACCGAAAAACTTGGGCTCGCTGCGCTGCACCGTCTTGACCCGGAAACCGCGCATGGGCTTTCGATCAAGGCCCTGACCTCGGGACTTGCACCGACGCCTGGGGCGGTCACATCGGACCGGCTGAAGACCCGAGTCGCGGGTCTGGATTTGCCCAACCCCGTCGGACTGGCCGCAGGGTTTGACAAAAATGGTGAATCACTGTTGCCGCTTTCGCGTGCCGGGTTCGGGTTTATCGAAGTCGGGGCGGTGACACCCCGTCCGCAGCCCGGCAATCCTAAACCGCGCTTGTTCCGCCTGACCGAAGATCGCGCCGCCATCAACCGCTTTGGCTTCAACAACGAGGGAATGGAGGTCATGGCCGCGCGTCTGGCGCGGCGTCCAAAGGACGCGGTGATCGGGTTGAACCTTGGGGCCAACAAAGACAGTGATGATCGCCCCGGAGACTTCGCAAAAGTGCTTGCCCATTGCGCTGCGCATTTGGACTTTGCCACCGTCAACGTGTCCTCTCCTAATACCGAAAAGCTGCGGGACCTGCAGGGCAAAGCGGCGCTGAGCGCGTTGCTGAGCGGTGTGATCGAAACCCGAAACGCCCTGCCCCGCCCGATCCCGATCTTCCTGAAGATCGCCCCGGATCTAACTGAGCACGAATTGCAGGATATCGCCGCTGTCGCCCGTGAAACCGGCGTGGACGCGGTGATCGCCACCAACACCACGCTGTCGCGCGATGGCCTGCGCAGTGCGCACAAGGATCAGGCCGGAGGCCTGTCCGGCGCGCCGTTATTCGAGAAATCGACGCGGGTGCTGGCGCAGCTCAGCCAGTTGACGGGCGCAGATATCCCGCTGATCGGGGTCGGCGGCATCAGCACGGCAGAACAGGCCTATGCCAAGATCTGCGCCGGAGCGTCCGCAGTGCAGTTCTACACGGCGATGGTCTATGGAGGGATTTCTCTGGCCGCTGAAATCGCGCAGGGGTTGGACACCCTACTGGCACGCGACGGCTTCGATTCGGTCGCGCAGGCCGTGGGCAGCAAACGAGAGGACTGGCTATGATCGAATATTGGCACAACCCGCGCTGCTCCAAGTCCCGCTCGGGGTTGGCATTGCTGCGGGAAAACGGTGCACAGCCTGAGGTGCGCAAATATCTTGAAGACGCGCCCTCGGCTGATGAAATCCGGACGGTTCTGGCCAAGCTGAATATCCCGGCGATCAGCATGATGCGCACCGGAGAGAAGACGTTCAAAGAGCTGGGTTTGACCAAAACCACGCCCGATGAGGAGCTTATTCAGGCCATGGCCAACCACCCGATCCTGATCGAGCGTCCGCTGGCCATCGCGGGCGACAAAGCCGCCATCGGACGCCCGCCAGAAAACCTGCTGGACTTGCTTTAAGCGATCTGTGCCTCAAGTCGAGGATAGCGCCAACCAAGCGTAAGGCCCCGCGCGATGTTCAAGACCATCAGCGCGGCCCAAAGCCCATGATTGCCCATCATCGGCACCAGCACGAACAACGCCACCACATATAGCGCGACCGACTGGATCATCGCGTTGCGCATATCGCGGGTCCAGGTGGCCCCGATATAGATGCCGTCGAACATCCAGCTTGCCACTCCGATGACCGGTGCCAGAGCGGCCCAGATCAGATATTCGCGTGCCGTCGCCCGAACCTCGGGCGATGTTGACATCAGATCGATCAGCGCCGGCCCTGCCAGATAAAACACCAGCCCTAGCCCGATGGCTCCGCCAACGCCCCATTGCGAGGCCATGACTGATGCGCGCCGGACCTTGCGGCGGTCGCGCGCGCCGACGGCTCCACCGACAAGCGCTTCAGCCGAAAAGGCAAAGCCGTCCAAAGCAAAGGCAGTGATTTCGAGAAACTGCAACAGCACCTGATTGGCCGCCAAATTCACGTCGCCCAGGTCGGAACCGACAAACAAAAACGTGGTGAATGCCCCGGTCAATAGAACCGAGCGCACCATGATATCGCCATTCACCTGCATCATCCGGCGCAGCCGGGCGGCATCAAAGATACGCGGCCAATCCCGCCATTGATTTCCACCAAACGCATCACCACAGAGCCACAAGCCCAACGCAAGCCCCGTCCACTCGGCGATCAGTGTCGCAATTGCAACGCCTTCGACACCCCAGCCAAAGCCAAGCACAAACCACAGGTCGAGCACAATATTCAGCCCGTTCATCCAAATCTGCAGGATGAACACGCCGCGCGTGCGTTCGACTGCGATCAGCCAGCCTGTCACCGCGTAAAGGGCAATCGTGGCCGGAGCGCCCCAGATGCGAATCTCCAGATAGGCGCGCGTCAGAGACTCGACTTCGGCGCTGGCGGGCGACAGTGCAAAAGCTCCAAGGAATACCCAAACCTGCGCGGCAATGAAGACCAATCCTGCTGTTCCGCCCAGCAGCAAGCCTCGCATGAGCAACGCTCCGGTTTCTGCAGTGTCACCTGCACCGCGCGCCTGTGCCGCCAGCCCGGTGGTGCCCATCCGCAGAAAGCCGAATATCCAGTAGATCGCCGACAGGATCACCGCACCCATACCCACAGCCCCGATGGGGGCGGCCTGCCCCATCTGACCGACAACGCCGGTATCCACTGCCCCGAGGATCGGTACGGTCGCGTTCGACAGCACGATCGGCAACGCGATTTTCAGGACGCGCCTATGGGTAATGGGCGCTGAGGCGTCCTCCATCTTTAGTCTTTCGATGTCGGAGATTGCGGCATCAGGAAGTGCCCCGTACCTTGCGCAAAGAGTTTGGCGTGATTGTCTTGCCAGGCTTCGACCCGGACAGAGGCATAACGTCGACCCGAGCGGTTGATGAAAGCGCGCGCATAGGCGTCTCGCGGCAGGCCCGACCGCAGGTAGTCGACCGTGAAGTCGATGGTTTTGGGAAAGCGGATATTCACGTCAGTCAAGATGTCTTCCGCACCGATCTCACCGCTTTCAATCCTGGGAAACATATGTTCCCAACTCAGCGTGATTACGGCAGTGACTTCCAGAAACGCCGCTGTCACCCCACCGTGGATAGCGGGCAGAAAAGGATTACCGATCAACTTCTCATCGAAATTCAGAACGCCTGTCAGTTCGTCCCCCCGCCGGTCGAATGTTATATTGAGGAACTGTACATACGGCACACCTTCGACCAGCGCGGTCAGAGCGGCATCACGGCGTTGCTTGACCACCTGCATGGGTTCGGGGCGAGGTCTTGCCATCTTAGCGACCCTCCACGGTGAAGGCACCTGAAGCGGTGGCAACGGGACGGTCGCTGTCATCATCCGTCGCCGTCGCCCGCACAAAAGCCACGTTGCGCGTGATGTGATAGCAGGTCGCGCGGGTCCGGATACTTTGACCCGGCGTTGCGGCCCGCATGTAATCAATACGCAGATCGATGGTGGCGGTTCCTCCCGGGGCCGAGGGGTGGCTCATCACTGCGGCACCGCAACAGGTATCCAGCATGGCCGACACAGCCCCGCCATGGATCACGCCAGTCCGAGGGTCGCCGATCAGTTGCTCGTTATAGGGCATCGAGATTTCAGCCTCACCCTCTCCGATGTGGGTCAGATCAAGCCCCAAGGCCTTGGCGTGCGGAATCGCCTCGATGAACTGGCGCGCTAAAACTGTCTTATCGACCATGGGGTTGGGTCCTGTCCTTGTACCTGCCCCTTTATGGGCCTGCGTTTACACCAAGGGCAAGCCCACCTGTTGCGCTTGCCGCAACGACGCCCTAGGTTGCTGCCAAGGAGACCCGGAATGTCCGACACCCGTTTGTCATTCAAAGAAATGTGCGCCGAGTTCGACGTGACCCCACGCACCCTGCGCTATTACGAATACATCGAATTGCTGCAGCCTGATCGTGAAGGCAGATCGCGGTTTTACGGGCCTCGTGAATGCGCCCGGATGAAACTGATCATGCGTGGTCGAAAGTTTGGATTTCCATTGGAAGAGATTCGCCAGTGGCTGCTGATCTACGAAGATCAGGGCAATCAGGCGCAGATGGCGACCTTTATCGAGATGGCCGATCGTCAAATGGAAGAGCTGCGCCAGCAGCGCGCGCAGTTGGATGAAGCAATGGATGCGCTTCAGCAATTGCGCGATCAGACCGTCGGCCTGCTGAAATAGCCCCTTCCCCTACGGCAAGAAAATTGCCGAAACCCCTGCTTACGCGACTGGATGTTACGTCAACTATTTTGTGACGCAGCGTCCGCATTACGTAAACGTCACTTGTGTGTTGTAAAACGCTCATCGACTGCGCAACTCAGATTGCATGACGCCAGTGATGAGAGTTTGAACCATGACCGAAGATCTGCTGACCATCCGCGAAATGTGCGAGACCTATGATGTCACGCCCCGCACATTGCGGTTCTACGAGGCCAAAGAGCTTTTGTTTCCGATCCGCGAGGGCCAAAAGCGCTTGTTCACCAAACGGGATCGTGCACGCCTGAAACTGATCCTGCGCGGCAAGCGCTTTGGCTTCAGCCTCGAAGAGATCCGCCAGCTTCTGGACCTGTACCACGTGGGTGACCAGCAGCTGACCCAGATGTCCCGCACTTATGAAATCGCGTGCGAACGCCTTGCTGACATGGAATCGCGCCGCGAAGAGCTGACGCAGGCCATTGACGAACTGAAAGAGCAGTTGCGCTGGGGCGAAAAGGTTATCGCCTCGATGAAACAGGAAAAGAAGGCCGCCGAATAAGCCCGGCCTTTCGGACATATGAATTAAGGGAGCTTCACATGCCCGTCTATAACGCGCCAACCAAAGATACGCAGTTCATCCTGCACGATGTTCTGAAAGTCTCGCAGTCGGATATCCCCGGCTATGATGAACTGGAGGCCGAGTTTACCGGCGCGGTTCTGGAAGAAGCGGGCAAAGTTGCCACCAATGTGTTGCACCCGCTGAACGTGGTTGGGGACATCGAAGGGTGCCGGTTGGAAAACGGGATTGTGTACACCCCAACAGGTTTCAAAGATGCCTTCGAGCAGATGAAAGAAGGCGGCTGGACTGGCCTCGACATGCCGGAAGAGTATGGCGGCCAGAACATGCCTTATGTGATGGGTACTGCGGTAGGCGAAATGTTCTCGGGCGCGAACCAGGCGTTTGTGATGTATCAGGGCCTGACCCACGGCGCAGCCTCGGCAATCCTCGCGCATGGTTCGGATGAGCAAAAGAACACGTACCTGCCCAACATGGTCAGCTGCGAATGGACCGGCACCATGAACCTGACCGAACCGCATTGCGGTACCGATCTGGGCCTGATGCGCACCAAGGCGGAACCTCAGGGCGACGGTAGCTACAAGATTTCCGGTCAGAAAATCTTTATCTCGGCGGGCGATCACGACATGGCCGACAACATCATTCACCTGGTGCTGGCCAAAATTCCAGGCGGACCCGAGGGCATCAAAGGTGTGTCGCTGTTTATTGTCCCGAAGTTTATCGTGAACGAAGACGGTACTCCTGGCGAGCGTAATGGTGTTTCGGTCGGCAAGATCGAGGAAAAGATGGGCATCCACGGCAATTCGACCTGCGTCATGAACTATGACGAGGCCACCGGCTGGCTGCTGGGCGACGAACACAAAGGCATGCGCGCCATGTTCACGATGATGAACGAAGCGCGTCTGGGTGTGGGCATGCAAGGACTGTCTCAGGCCGAGGCAGCGTATCAAAACGCCGTCGAATACGCCAAAGACCGCCTGCAGGGCCGCGACGTAACAGGTGTGAAGAACCCGGACGGCCCCGCCGATCCGCTGATCGTACACCCCGACATTCGCCGCAACCTGATGGATCAGAAAAGCTTCACCGAGGGCGCACGCGCATTCATCCTGTGGGGCGCAACCATGATCGACAAGGCGCACCGCTCGGGTGACAAGGATGCGGACGGGCTGATCTCGCTGCTGACGCCGGTCATCAAGGGCTTCCTGACGGATGAAGGCTACGACATGACCGTTCAGGCGCAGCAGGTCTATGGCGGCCATGGCTACATCGAAGAATGGGGCATGTCGCAATACACCCGCGACGCCCGCATCGCGATGATCTACGAAGGGGCAAACGGCGTTCAGGCGTTGGATCTTGTTGGCCGGAAGCTGGCGCAGGATGGCGGCAAGCATGTCATGGCGTTCTTTGAGATGGTTAAAACCTTCTGCAAGGAAAATGCCGGCAAGGATGAAGCTTATGACAAAGCGTTCATCGAACCGCTGAAGGCCGCGTCCAAGGACCTGCAGGCTGCTGGCATGTATTTCATGCAGGAAGGCATAAAGAACCCTAACAACGCGCTGTCCGGTTCGTATGACTTCATGCACATGTTTGGTCATGTTTGCCTGGGCATGATGTGGGCTCAGATGGCGAAAGCCGCTCGCGAAGCGCTGGATGGTGGCGCCTCGGACAAAGAGTTCTACGAGACCAAGATCAATACCGGTCGCTTCTACATGGCCCGTCGCCTGCCCGCGACAGCCATGCATTTGGCGCGCATCCAAACCGGAGCGGACACGGTAATGGCGCTGGACGCAGCGAACTTCTGATCTCAGTGTGGGCTCGGGCGTCGTAGCCCGAACCCACCCTTGGAGGAGACAAGATGCCAAAACGCTTTCGCCTGACCCGCCGCTTTCCCGTCGCCATGACCGAGGATGGCTATCGCAAACTCCGCGGATTCGCGCGAGAGGCGGGATTGGATGAAGGTGAGGCTTTGTCGTTCCTGTTCGAGAATTTCAATAGCGTGATTGATCACGAGAACCTGACGCACAGATTGCGCATCTTCAACTCCGAGCTGGACGCAAGAAAGCGCTGAACGCGCAATACGCCTTGGGAGGGGCGCCCAAATGACCATCAAACTGCATTGCTTCGGTGAAAGCGGAAACAGCTACAAAGCCGCTCTGGCGCTTGAGATGTCGGGTCTGGAGTGGGAGACGGTCTTTGTCGACTTTTTCAACGGCGCAACGCGCACCCCTGAATTCCGGGCCGAAGTGAACGAAATGGGCGAAGCACCCGTACTGGTCGATGGCGATTTTCGCACCAGTCAGTCTGGCGCAATTCAGGCCTATGTCACCGAGAAGTCCGGCAAATTCGGCGGCAAGGATCGGGATGAGAACTATGAGATTTTCAGATGGGTTCTGTGGGACAATCACAAGCTTAGCTCAATGGCTGGGCTGACCCGTTTCCTGATTAACTTCCTGCCCGAAAAGCACCGCAACCTGGATGTGATCGCGTTCAATCAGGGTCGCCTCAAGGCTGCTTATCAGACACTGAACGCCCATCTTGAAGGCCGCGACTGGATCGTTGGTGACGGCGTGACCAATGCTGATATCAGCTGCTGCGGCTACCTCTATTATCCCGAACCATTTGGCTTTGATCGCGCCGACTGGCCCAACATCGATGCCTGGCTGACGCGCCTTAGCGAACAGCCCGGTTGGAAACACCCCTACGACCTGATGCCCGGCAACCCGTCGGATCGAGCTTAAGGAGAAGACCCCATGACCGAAGCCTATATCTATGACGCCCTGCGCACTCCGCGCGGCAAGGGCCGCAAGGATGGCAGCCTGCACGAGGTAACCTCGGTGCGCCTGTCCGCCCTGACCCTGAACGCAATGAAAGAGCGCAATAATCTGGAAGGCCACGCCGTCGAGGATGTGATCTGGGGCAACGTCACGCAGGTGATGGAGCAAGGCGGCTGTCTGGCGCGCTCGGCAGTTCTGGCTTCGGATCTAGATGAATCGATCCCCGGTCTGGCGATCAACCGTTTCTGCGCCTCGGGCATGGAAGCCGTGAACTTGGCTGCAAACCAGGTCAAAGGCGGCGCTGGAGAAGCCTATATCGCTGGCGGTGTCGAGATGATGGGCCGCGTGGCCATGGGTAGCGACGGTGCGGCGATTGCCGTTGACCCGTCTTTGGCGATGGAAACCTATTTTGTGCCGCAGGGTATCTCGGCAGATATTATCGCGACCGAATATGGTTTCAGCCGCGATGACGCGGATGCGCTGGCCGTTGAATCTCAGAAACGCGCTGCAGCGGCGTGGGAGGACAACCGGTTCGAGAAATCGGTCATCACAATCAAAGATCAAAACGGCCTGACCATTCTGGACCGCGACGAATATATGCGCCCCGGAACAGATATGCAGAGCCTCGGCGCGCTGAACCCGTCCTTTGCCATGATGGGTGAACAAATGCCGGGCTTCGACAAGGTTGCGATGATCAAATACCCGCATCTTGAGCGGATCAACCACATCCACCACGCGGGCAACAGCTCGGGCATCGTCGACGGTGCGGCGGCTGTGCTGATCGGCAATAAGGAGTTCGGCGATAAATACGGCCTGAAGCCGCGCGCGCGCATCAAGGCAACGGCCAAGATTGGCACCGACCCAACCATCATGCTGACCGGTCCGGTTCCGGTAACCGAGAAAATTCTGGCCGACAACGGAATGAAAATCGGCGATCTGGATCTTTTCGAAGTGAACGAAGCCTTCGCCTCGGTCGTACTGCGCTTCCAGCAGGCGTTCGATGTGGACCCGACTCTGGTGAACGTGAACGGCGGCTCAATCGCGATGGGTCACCCCTTGGGCGCGACCGGCGCGATGATCATTGGCACGCTGCTGGATGAGCTTGAGCGTCAGGATAAAGAAACTGGTCTGGCTACACTCTGCATCGCATCCGGTATGGGTGCGGCAACAATTATCGAGCGCGTCTGATGCCTAAGCTGGATCTTTCTCAGATACCGTTCAAAGGCGGCTCCTCCTACCCCGGCATACTGGCAGAAGCGACGGCCGGTCGTTTTGTCCAACGCGTCGGAGATGCAGGCGGGCTGACCCAATACGGAGTCAACATCGTACGGCTGGAGCCCGCAGGGCTATCCTCGCTGCGCCATTACCACATGGAGCAGGACGAGTTTGCCATCATGCTCAGCGGCAAATGCGTGTTGATCGATGATGATGGCGAGCATGAGATGCTGCCCGGTGACTGCGCTGCTTGGCCTGCAGGTGAGGCCAATGGCCATCACCTTGTGAACAAAACCGACGCGCCCGCAACCTTTCTGGTGGTGGGCACCCGGACCCCGACAGAGACCGGCTATTACAGCGATTTAGATATGATGGTGAAAGATGATGAGAACGGATTCTCTTTCACTCGCAAGGATGGCAGCCCGCTGACGGCTGACCAGATTGGAGATGACAATGACTGATTTCACCCTCAGCAAAGACGCCGATGGCGTCGCCTTCATCACCTGGGACGTTCCCGGCAAATCCATGAACGTCCTGTCGCGCGAGGCCTTCACTCTGGTCGGTGATCTGATCGATCAGGCGCTGGCGGATGATGAGATCAAGGGCATCGTTATCACCAGTGGAAAAGAAGGGTCGTTTGCAGGCGGCATGGACTTGAGCACGCTCGCCACGATCCGACAGGAGGCCGGCGACGAACCCGCGCAGGCACTGTTCGATTTCGTCATGAGTGGCCACAACATCCTGCGTCGGCTGGAACTGGCAGGCATGGACCCCAAGTCCAAAAAAGGCGGCAAGCCGGTCGCCTGTGCCATCAACGGCACCTGCGCAGGGATCGGGACCGAGATCGCATTGGCCTGTCATCACCGTGTGATGACCAGCAATCCGAAATCCAAGATCGGCCTGCCTGAGATTCTGCTGGGTATCTTCCCCGGTGGAGGCGGCACCATGCGCTACAGCCGTATGGTCGGCGCAATGGCGGCGGCACCCGTCTTGCTTGAAGGCAAGATGATGGACCCGAAGAAGGCCAAAGGCGCGCAATTGATCGACGCGGTGGCGGATGATCCGGTTGCGTCAGCCAAGGAATGGGTACTGAACGCCAAGGAAGCCGATCTGGTAAAGCCGTGGGATGCCAAGGGCTACAAGATGCCCGGCGGCGCTCCCTACCACCCCGCCGGTTTCATGACCTTCGTGGGCGCAAGCGCCATGGTGAACGGCAAGACCCAAGGTGCCTTCCCGGCGGCCAAGGCTCTGCTGAGTTCGATCTATGAAGGCGCATTGGTTGACTTTGACACCGCCTTGAAGATTGAGGCGCGCTGGTTCACCAACGTGCTCATGAACCCGTCTTCGTCAGCGATGATCCGGTCGCTGTTTCTGAACAAGGAGGCGCTGGAGAAAGGCGCAGTGCGACCCAAGGATGTACCCGATCAGCGGGTCAAGAAGATCGGCGTTCTGGGTGCCGGCATGATGGGGGCTGGTATCGCGCTAGTCTCGGCACAGGCCGGGATGGAGGTCGTTCTGATCGACCGCGATCAAGAGGCCGCCGACAAGGGCAAAGCCTATAGCGAAAGCTACATGGATAAAGGGATCAAGCGCGGCAAAGCGACGGCTGAGAAGAAAGAAGCCCTGTTGGCCCGTATCACCGCCACGCCCGATCTGGAGCACCTGAAAGGCTGCGACCTGATCATCGAAGCCGTGTTCGAAGACCCCGGCGTCAAGGCTGAAATGACCAAGAAAGTCGAGGCGATCATCCCCGAGGATTGCATCTTTGCGTCGAACACCTCGACCCTACCGATCACAGATCTGGCCAGGGCCAGCATACGGCCCGAGCAATTCATTGGCATCCACTTCTTCTCACCGGTCGAGAAGATGTTCCTGGTCGAAATCATCAAAGGCAAGGAAACCGGTGATCGTGCTGTCGCCAAGGCGCTGGACTATGTGCGCCAAATCCGCAAGACACCGATCGTGGTCAATGACGCGCGCTTCTTCTACGCCAACCGCTGCATTATTCCGTACATCAACGAAGGTCTGCGGATGATCACCGAAGGCGTCAGCCCTGTTCTGATCGACAATGCGGCTCGTCAGTTGGGCTTCCCCGTAGGACCCATTCAGCTGAACGACGAAACCTCGATTGACCTGGGGGCCAAGATCGCCCGCGCTACTAAGGCAGCTATGGGCAACGCTTACCCGGAAAATCCGGGCGATGATCTGATCTTTTGGATGGAAGAACAAGGTCGTCTGGGTCGCAAGGCCAATGCAGGATTCTTCGACTATGACGACAAGGGCAAACGCGTCGAGTATTGGAAGGGCCTGCAGGACAAATACCCACATGCCGCAAACCAGCCCGACCTGATCGAAGTGCAGGAACGTCTGATGTTCGCGCAGGTTCTGGAAGCCGTCCGTGCGCTGGAAGAAGGTGTTCTGGAAGATATCCGCGAGGGCGACGTGGGTGCGATACTTGGCTGGGGCTTTGCGCCGTGGTCCGGTGGCCCGCTCAGCTGGTTGGACATCATTGGTACGCCCTACGCCGCCGAACGCTGCGATCAACTTACCGAAGCCTATGGTGAGCGCTTTACCTGCCCGCCGCTGCTACGCGAGATGGCGGAAAAAGGTCAGAGCTTCTATGGCCGCTTCAACCCCGAAGCACAGGCCGCCTGAACAAAGACAGCAGGCGCATGAGCCCATGCGCCTGCTTCATACTCAAACACCTACTATTGCAGCTGCCATTCAGGCCGCAGGAACAGCGCAGGCATATTGGGCCGCCCCGGTCGCCCGGGTCGACGTACGCCCAATGCCGGTCGGATCGGGAAAATTGGCTCTTGCGGAATGGGTGCAGGTAACGCAGCCAACGGATTGGTTAAAGCCGAAAGGTTCCCTTTGCCGGTCACGGCCTCGATCAGAAGATCGGCGTGTTCAGCATCCGCGACTTCATAGGCCTCAGGGTTTCGACTTGACCCGGTATTCATGCGACCGGACGGGCAATAAGCCTGAAATCCGCCCTCGATAAAAACCAGCTCATCCTCGTCAAAGAATAATGACGTGACATCGAATGACTGCGCAGGCGTGCTGGACTCAATACGCCCCACCCCGCTGAGCGTTCGAGCTGGAATAATCGAAATCCCCTCGATTCCAACGCCAAGCTTGCCTTGATCCAATGCCATACCCTGTTCCGGCATCAGCCAGACTGGGCGCCCATTATAAGCTGCTCGGGATGGCACAAGGATCGGCAGATGCTCGGGCCTGCGTTCGTCTCCCGGCACCACGATCCGGTCGACGCAAACGCGCCTCAGTTCTTTGAACCCATGGTCCCGGGTCCGCACCAGATCGCCTGCAACTAGTCTTTCGACCCGTTTCCAGCCCCCTGTTGTGGACACTTTGGTTCCGTGCAGCAATCCCCCACGACGCGCTGATGCGGCCTGTCTCACAAAGGCCTGTCGGCCTTTAACTTCACGTTTCGAATACCCCGAAACACTCACTAACTCTAACACGTGCCGTCCCCCTGTTGGCACCTTCACACAACTCAGAAGGTCTTAGAGTTGTGCCTCAATTGGACTTAGTTTTGCCACATTTGAGGCCAAATTAGGTCAGTTTCGCCGCAATTTACTGGTTTTGAATAAACAAATCAGTATTCCGAGCGAGCTTTGATATGCATTTCGAAACGATGCTAAGAGGGATACAAGCCGATTCTATTCCGTTCTTACTGCGCCGCATGCTGTAGTGAGGATAACCGCCGCTCCCGCCACCCAAGCAGCACTCCGGCAGAGGCGATCATGCCAATGCCGATGATTTGCATCTGCCCGACGGACTGCCCAAACGCCACCCAGGCAAAGAGCGGGCCAAATATCATGACCGAGTATTCAAAGACTGCGACATATGATGGCTCACCCAGTTGATAGGCTTTGATCAGCATAAAAACGGCAATTGTTGAGCCCACGGCCTGAACCACAACCCAAGGCAACGCCTCTTGCATCGGCCAAACCCAACCGCGCATCGCGAAGCCATCCGGCCCGACTGGCACGCCAACCGGAAACAGGGCAAGCCAGATCAGTCCGATCGCCCCCGCAAGCCCCAGTGTGACTACCATCGCCGCCAGCAGCGCAACAGTGCTTTCATCGGAACAGTGGGTGCGCGTTACAACAGCGCTGAGTGCGTAAAAGAAGCCACCAGCGACTGGCAGCAGCGTCTTTACATCAAACGATGTCGGGTCCGGTTGCAATACGCACAGAATTCCCGAAAACCCCAATAAAACAGCCACGATCCGCCAGGGACCTATGCGCTGTTTCAACAAAAGGGCCGAAATCAACAGCACGAATATCGGCGATGTGAATAACCCGGCAAGCGCCTGAGCGATGGGCATCAATGCCAGCGCGCTGAAATAGAAGAGCATCGCCAGCGTGATCAACACGCTGCGCACCGCGACGACACCAATCCGCCGGGGCCTCAAGGTGCCCAAACCCAACATCGACAACACCGCGATCAGCGGCAGCATCAGTAAGGCGCGACTTAGGTGAAACTGCCAAAGCCCCACGCTCTCGGCCACGCGGATCACGAAATTGTCGATCACGCCGATAATGGACATGGCCGCAACCATCAGCAACGACGCCATGATTGAATGGGTTTGTTGTTGTGACTGCATCCGCGCCTCTGCCCTTAATCAGCCCGTTCTGGCCGAAACTTACCCGGCACACTCAGCACATTTCACAAACACTGCGCAACAGGTTTGCGCCGCTGGTTTTCGCCATGCTAAGCTTGGCGCAAAATAATATTCGAGCAGCATTACCCGATGACCGCACTCAAACAGTACCAGCGGATCGAAGCCACCGGTCTGTGGCGTCCCTCGCCCGATGAGCAACGGCGCGAAGTAGTCGTATCGATTGGTGAAGCCACTCTGACGATTTCTGACTTCAATGACAGCGCGCTGACCCATTGGTCGCTGGCGGCGCTAGAGCGACAAAACCCCGGAACCTACCCTGCAATATTCAATCCCGACGGCGATCCCGGCGAAACACTGGAGCTTGCAGAATCTGAAACCACAATGATCGAAGCAATTGACCGGCTGCAGCGCGCCATCGACCGTGCCAGACCACATCCCGGACGGCTGCGTTGGCTCAGCGTTGCAGGGGTTGTTCTGGCGGTCTTGGCAGTGCTTTTGTTTTGGCTACCCAGAGCACTGCAGCGCCATGTTGTTTCGGTAGTGCCAGAGGTCAAGCAACAAGAAATCGGCGATGCAATCCTGCAGCGGATCGAAAGGGTGTCAGGCAAGGCTTGCTCTTCGCCTGATGCGCAAGCGTCGCTGGATCAGCTGGCGCGCCGCACCGGTGTCCGCCAAATCGTGATCCTTCCAGCAGGTCTGCCTGACAGCCGGAGCCTGCCGGGTGGAACCGTACTGCTAAACCGGGCACTGGTCGAAGATCACGAAGACCCAGCCGTTGCCGCCGGATACATCATAGCCGCGCGCGCGCGGGCAACTCAGCAGGAACCGCTGGACGATCTGTTGGACCGTACAGGCCCGAGTGCCGCATTTCGGTTGCTGACCACCGGCGAATTGACGCCCGAGATCGTGGACACCTACACTGAGCAGGTTCTATCCGGTCCACAGCCGCAGCTAAGCGATGACGTGCTGCTCGCGGTTTTTGCACAGACCGCACTGCCCTCGACCCCATACGCCTATGCGCTTGATATCACAGGCGAGTCCGTGCTTGGATTGATAGAAGCCGATCCGATGGCGGGTCGTACTTTGGAACAGGTACTGCCCGACCGCGATTGGGTCCGGCTACAGAATATTTGCGGGCAATAGCACCTATTTGGTCCCGAACATCCGGTCGCCAGCGTCACCTAGTCCAGGCATAATGTAACCCTTTGAGTTCAGCTCACGATCCAGCGCGGCCGTGACGATTTTGACATCTGGGTGCGCCTCTTTCATGCGCGCGACGCCCTCGGGGGCAGCCAGCAGGCATAGAAAGCGGATATCTTTCGCCCCCTGCTCTTTCAGCAAATCAATGGCCGCAGCCGAGCTGTTGCCGGTTGCCAGCATCGGATCAACAGCAATGACCAAACGGTCCGTCAAACCCTCGGGAGCTTTGAAATAGTATTGGACCGGCTTCAGCGTCTCTTCATCCCGATAAAGCCCCACGAACCCCACTCGGGCAGAGGGAATAAGCTCCAGCACGCCGTCCAGCATCCCATTTCCGGCCCGCAGGATCGATACCAGCGCCAATTTCTTGCCCGCCAGAATGGGAGCGTCCATTTCTTCCATCGGGGTTTCGATATGGCGGGTGGTCAGCGGCATCTCGCGGGTGACCTCATAAGCCAGCAAAAGCGTGATTTCGCGCAGCAACTGCCGGAACACAGCGGTTGAGGTGCCTTTGTCCCGCATGAGCGTCAATTTGTGCTGCACCAGTGGGTGGTCGACGACGGTCAGGTGATCGCTCATGATGTCTCCAGTCTTTTCTTGACCCGCGCGCGGGTCTCTTCATCGCAAAAGGCCGCGTTCAGGGCTGTTTCATTCAGGGCAGCAAAATCTTCGGCTTGCCAGCCGAACGCTGCATTCAGCATCTCATACTCGCGCCGCATCGTGGTATGAAAAAACGGAGGATCGTCAGTGGATACCGTGACGTTGACGCCTGCATCACGCAATTTCGCGATGGGATGGGCGGCAAAATCAGGAAACAGGCCCAGTACCACGTTTGAACCCGGGCAGACCTCAAGCGTTATGCCCCGGTCAACTAACTCGTACACAAGATCCGGGTCTTCGATGGCGCGAACGCCATGGCCTATGCGCTCGACCCCCAAATCACGGACAGCATCCCGAACACTCTCTGGACCGCCAAATTCACCGGCATGGGTCGTCAATCGCAACCCAGCCTCGCGCGCGCAGTCAAAGGCCCATTTGAAATCGCCCTGCGTTCCGACGGATTCGTTGCCGCCCATACCAAATCCGGTAATCCAGTCACCTGCGGTTTCAGCCGCACAATGGGCGCTGGCCTTGGCTTGCTCGGGTCCAAAATGGCGCACGCAAGTGATGACACCACGCAGGGTGATCCCGAATTTGCGCTCGGCCTCGTCTGCGGCGTCCTGAATCGCAGTCAGGTAATCCTTCCATGCATGCAAATCGCCACCGCCGCAGAAATCCGGGCTAAGGAATGTTTCGGAATACACCACACCATTCGCGGCGCTCTCTTCCAGAATGGCCAGCGTCAGGCGGCGGAAATCTTCAGGTGTTTTCAGCACCTCGCACGCAGCCTCATAAACGCTAAGGAAATGGGCAAAGTCGCGGAAATCATAAGAGCCGTCGGGTTTGAATATCCCGCTCAGGTCCACTCGTTTCTCATGGGCCAGTTGGCGTATGAAGCTAGGCGGAGCGGCGCCTTCATGGTGCAAATGTAATTCGATCTTAGGCAGGTCAGCGACTGTCATATAAAAGTCCTTCCCGGCCCTTGCGCCGGTATGTTCAGATGGTGCGCGATACTGGCGGCGATATCGGCAAAGTTCACGGGACCGATCTCGCCCGTGCCCTGCCCTGCGATCAGCACGGGCACTTGTTCACGGGTGTGGTCAGTGCCGCTCCAGCTGGGGTCGTTGCCGTGGTCTGCGGTCAATAGCATCAGATCACCGGGGCGCAGTTTTTGCGCAATCACTCCGATTTCACGATCGAACCATTCCAGCGCGCGGGCATAGCCGCTGATATCACGCCGATGGCCATACAGACTGTCGAACTCGACAAAGTTTGCAAATGTCAGACTACCCTCTTCCGCCTCATCAACGAGGTCCGAAAGGTGGTGCATCAACTCTGCGTCCGAACCCTTTCGCAGCGTGTCGATCCCCTGCATTGAAAATATATCGCCAATCTTGCCCACCGCATGCACACGGCGACCGGCATCCTGTGCCCAATTCGTCAGAACGGGTTCTGGTGGAACGATGGCAAAATCCTTGCGGTTGGTTGTCCGGGTGAACCCCTTTTCGGGCGTTCCGACAAACGGTCGGGCGATAACGCGGCCCACTTTCATCTCGTGCAAGCGCGGCGCAAGGGTGCGGCACATATCCAGCAGGCGGTCGAGCCCAAAGCTGTCTTCATGCGCAGCAATCTGGAATACGCTATCGGCAGACGTGTAGCAGATCGGCCAGCCGGTACGTATATGCTCGGCCCCCAGTTCCGAGATGATCGTCGTCCCCGAGGCATGGCGATTGCCCAAAATACCGTCGGTCCCTGCGGCCTTGGCAGCGGCTATACTTAGGGTTTCGGGAAAAGCGGGTCGGGTGTCCGGGAAATAGTGCCAATCCCATGGCACTGGCAAACCTGCCAGTTCCCAATGCCCCGAAGGCGTATCCTTGCCGGGTGAGTGTTCACGGGCGCAACCCCAAAGCCCCGTGGGCGCAGCCTCAAGCCCCGGCGTCGGTGCGCCCGAGGCCAGACGGGTCGCCGCCCCCAGCCCCAAGGCATCCAGGTTGGGCAGTTGCAACGGTCCGCTCCGCCCTTCTTCCGCGCGCCCCTCGGCACAAGCTTGTGCTATGTGGGCCAATGTATTCGCGCCTGTATCGGGTTTGGTGCCGTTGTAAAACTGATCGGCATCCGGCGCGCCGCCGATACCAACCGAGTCCATTACCACAAGGAAAGCGCGGCTCATGCGCTGATCCTTTCATGGATTTGAGGCGGCTGTGCTACCGGTTCGTCACTCAGCGCGATGGCATCTAGCACCACCGCGGCAGCCCGTTGCGCTGCATCTTCGCGCCCCGCATGAACAACCGCCAACGGAGCGCCTTTGGTCACCTTATCTCCGACCCTCAGAATGCCCGACAGGCCAACCGCCGGATCAATCTCATCGCTCTCGATCTGGCGCCCACCGCCTAGGGCCACGACTGCGAGGCCCAGCGCCTCGCCATCAATAGACGAGACATATCCGCCATGCGGAGCGTGAACTTCCCGGATCACATTGGCCTCCGGCAAAAACCGATCCCATGTGTCAACGAAATGCACCGGTCCACCCACGGCAGCCATCATGCGTCCGAACCGTTCGGCTGCACGGCCATCGCGGATCACTTGGGTTATTCTGGCGTTCCCTTCCTCTGCCGAAGCGCACATACCGGCATCCGCCATGAGAACGCCCCCCAACTCGGCCGAGATTTCCGCCAAAGGTGATCCCTGCCCGCTGGTCAAAGCTTTCATCACCTCGGCCACTTCCAGCGCATTGCCAAGTGCGGAAGCGAGGGGCTGGCTCATGTCGGTGATCACTGCGGATGTACGGCATCCAGCGGCATTAGCCGTTTCGGTCAAGGCCTGTGCCAAATTGCGTGCCTCATCCAGCGTCTTCATGAACGCGCCGCTGCCCACCTTAACGTCCAGAACCAACGCATCCGGGCTAGCCGCCAGCTTCTTGGACAGGATTGATGCCGTAATCAGGTCAAGGCTCTCCACCGTCGCCGTCACATCGCGCACCGCATACAGCCGCTTGTCCGCAGGGGCGATCTGGTCCGTTGCCCCCACGATGGCTGCCCCGGTGTCTTTCAGCACTTGCGTCAGTCGCGCCTGCCCGATCTGAGTGGTCACTCCCGGTATGGCCTCGAGCTTGTCCAGAGTGCCCCCGGTATGGCCCAGACCACGCCCCGAGATCATCGGCACATACGCCCCGCATTCCGCCAAAGCCGGGGCAAGCAGCAGGCTGACGCAATCGCCGACCCCACCGGTCGAATGCTTATCGACCACCGGCCCGTCCAAATCCCACGTCAGCACCTCGCCGCTGTCGCGCATGGCGACAGTCAGATCAGCCCGCCCATTGGCCCCCAGACCGCCCATACAGACAGCCATCGCAAAGGCCCCGGCCTGCGCGTCACTGACGCCACCATCGGCAAGGCCTTGCGCGAACCACATTAGTTCGTCACCAGTTGGCACCTCCTGACGGCGAAGTTTGGCGATGATCGAGCGCGCATCCATGAAGTCAGACATCCTCCATATGCGACGCGTCGAACGCACCGGGCAATAGATCGGCAATCGTGGTTTTGGTTTCCAGACCATCAACCGTCGCCATCGTAACGACCACATCCCCATTGCCGAATTCGGCCAGTTTCTGACGGCATCCACCACATGGGGGCACCGGCTGCGGGCTGCTGGCGACCACGTAGACCTCGGTCAGTTCTTTTTCACCAGCGGCGACCATTGCCGCGATTGCCCCGGCCTCGGCGCACGTACCTTCGGGGTAAGCAATATTTTCGACATTGCAGCCAAAATAGATCACACCTGAACTGGACCGGATCGCCGCCCCGACCTTGAAATTCGAATAAGGCGCGTGGGCATTTTCCCGAACGGCCAAAGCTGCATCTTTCAAAGACATGGCGAATCCCAATTTTTGATCATCTGGTCAGAATATCATACCCTACTGGAAAGCGACGGGGGAATTGAAGCCCCCTTGACGCCATTATCCACTTCTTCTTGGACCTAACCCAACGTCGTATTGAAGGTCCCCGGTAAAGTCACCTCAAGCAGTTCCACATCCTGCGAGGGGTCTGACAGCCGTGTTCGCATTCCCGGCGGGATGACGAAGGCATCGCCTTGTTCCAACCGATAGGGCTCGCGCCCTTCACCCTCAAGAGTCACCTCGCCGGTCATCACGAAGGTAAAGTGTATGTCGGTGTCGTGGCTGGCCCATTGAGGGTTACCCTCGCCCCGGCGCACGACCTGAACGCCCGCCACGCCTTTGGTATTCTCGGCAATCGTCGTGTCACGGCAGATGTAACCGGGCAAGCGGAATGGCACCCAGTCGGCATCATTGGCTTGATTGTAAACGAACCGCTGCCCATCCCATTCCCGATCCGGACGGAAATGCGGGGTGGGCAGTTCCATCTCATGATCAATCTCCGTGACATGCTCGGCTGGAACACCAATCTCGATCACCTGAACGTTGTCTGACGCTTCCAGCACGCGGTGGCGGATTTCAGGCGGCTGAATAAAGCAATCGCCTGCCGTCAGGCGCATCTTGTCGCCCTGATCCTCGTAGACCACATCGACCCAGCCGTGGATGCAGAATATCAGCTGAAATCCGACTTTGTGGAAATGCACCATATCAGGCACAGGACCGCCATCTGGGATACGTATATGGCTGGCGATAATCGATCCGCCCAGCCGGTCCGGCACGAGATCGCGATAGTGCATCCCTGCCCGCCCTATGATCCACGGCGCCTGATCCTTGAGCCTACGGACTACAAATGAGTGCACCGTGTTCGGCATGACAAGCGGCGGGTTCAACTCGTCAATCTCGATCCGGGTGCCGTTCGGCGCGACAAGGCTGCGCTGCCCCTCGGCAAAACCATCTGGATCGTTTGTCAGAATGCGCAACGTTCCCGCCGCTTCAGCTGCATCTTTCTCGATCCGCAAGCGCAGACCGTGACCAGAGAACACGGCAACCCGAGGGTCATCTGCCGGATAGATCATATCCATCCGCATCCCCAGTACCTTGGTATAAAACGGGATATCGTTGCGCAGTTCCTGCGTCGGCAGTCGGATTTCAGCGCGCGTGAGGGAGTCTCCGGTATTGCTGGTCATTCTGTTTCTCTTCGGATTTTGGTTTTGGCCATCCGATCAGAACAGCAGCCAAAATACCAATCGAAAAGTACATCTCCAGCGTTTCTTCCATCACGAACAAACGTGCAGCCATCGCAACCGAAAGGTATTCTTCGAACAATCCGCTGATTTCCTCAAGAAGCTGAGCCAGCACCGCAACACTTCCAGCCAGGAAAAAAATCATCAAAAAAGGCGCGCGGATCTTCAGTGCCTTAATTCCGTAGGGTATCCCATGCCAGAGCAAACCACCAATGACGATCGCAGCCAAAACGATCCTTACTGCAGTCACATCAAGCAATAAATCAACCCAGTTTAGCACCACGAAAGGCGCGCTGCCTTCTGTGTACACCTCCGCCTCCAATTCGCGCTCGGCCAACAGCAGGCAGACCACCGCGATGTAAAGCCGCAAGACGCCTCGGAAGCGTACCAACGCGACCAAACCGGCAGCCAGTAACGCAGTGGCCGATATCGTCTCAATCAACCCGCCTTCTTGGATGAAAGTTGCTGCCGGTTGGTGCCAAGTCACAACGACGCAAAGAAATGAAACCGCCGAAACAAGCACAACAAAGAAGACATTCCGATTGGCACCAATCCTGATTGAAGGGTTGGCAAATTGCGCACTAGCACAAGCTTTGTCTTCATGACGCATGATAAGGTCCGCCGCTTCTGGTGTCCGTCAGGTTCCCCGGAATTGGCTGTACATAAAAACGATGCAGCAACTCTCAACCAACGTTTCGTTAACGTATCCGTGAGGCCTGTCTCTGACTGCGGTCCGAGGCGACATAGCCAAGCGCTGAGAAATAGTTTAACCATCAAACGAATATTGGAACGGAGTTGTATTACCGATGTCTGACACACCGAACCTGAGACAGGCCGCGCTTGACTATCATGCGCATCCAAAGCCCGGAAAGCTTGAGATCAAGGCAACCAAACCAATGGCAAATGGTCGGGACCTTGCGCGGGCATATTCGCCAGGCGTCGCCGAAGCCAGTCTTGAGATAAAGGACAACGCCGCCAATGCTGAGAAATACACGGCCCGCGGCAATCTTGTTGCAGTTGTGTCAAACGGCACCGCAGTTCTGGGCCTTGGGAATATAGGCGCATTGGCCTCGAAACCGGTGATGGAAGGCAAGGCCGTCCTGTTCAAAAAGTTCGCAGGCATCGATTGCTTTGATATCGAGGTGGATCAGCCTGACCCAGAAAAGCTGGCAGATATCGTCTGTGCTCTGGAGCCCACATTTGGCGCGATCAACCTTGAAGATATCAAGGCACCGGATTGTTTTATTGTCGAAAAACTGTGCCGGGAACGGATGAACATCCCGGTGTTTCATGACGATCAGCACGGCACGGCAATCGTTGTTGGTGCCGCAGCTAAAAACGCCCTGTATGTGGCAGGAAAGAGCTTCGAGGATATCAAAGTAGTTTCGACCGGCGGCGGTGCTGCCGGGATCGCCTGCCTCAGCATGTTGGTTAAGCTCGGCGTTAAACGTGAGAATATCTGGCTGTGCGACATTCACGGGCTGGTCTATGAAGGCCGCGCCGAGGATATGAACCCCCACAAAGACCAGTTTGCACAGAAAACCGATCTGCGCACTCTGGATGATGTGATCGGAGGTGCCGATCTGTTTCTGGGTTTGAGCGGACCAAATGTGCTCAAGCCTGAGATGGTCGAGAAGATGGCCAAGACCCCGATCATCTTTGCGCTGGCCAACCCCACTCCGGAAATCCTGCCACAGGCGGCGCGCGAAGTTGCCCCTGACGCGATCATTGCGACCGGTCGCAGCGACTTTCCGAACCAAGTGAACAACGTGTTGTGCTTCCCGTTTATCTTCCGAGGTGCCCTGGACGTGGGCGCGACTGAAATCAACGACGAGATGCAGATCGCCTGCGTCGACGGCATCGCCGACATGGCCCGCGCGACGACCAGCGCCGAAGCCGCGGCGGCCTATAAGGGTGAGCAGCTGACTTTTGGTCCAGATTACCTGATCCCAAAACCCTTTGACCCGCGCCTAGTGGGGGTCGTTTCGTCATCGGTTGCACAGGCTGCTATGAAGAGCGGGGTCGCAAAACGACCCATTGATGACCTCGAGGCCTACAAAGAGCGCCTGAACCAGACCGTGTTCAAATCTGCACTGTTGATGCGGCCAGTGTTCGAAGCCGCAGCCGTCGCATCGCGTAGAATTGTCTTCGCAGAAGGGGAGGACGAGCGTGTTTTAAGGGCTGCGCAAGCGATATTGGAAGAAACCACGGAAACCCCGATCCTGATCGGGCGACCGGACGTGATCAGCGCACGTTGCGAAAGGCTAGGCCTGACAGTACGACCGGGGCAGGATTTTCAAATCGTGAACCCTCAGGACGATCCCCGTTACTACGATTATTGGAATTCGTACCATCAAATAATGCAGCGTCGGGGGGTCACTCCGGATCTGGCCAAAGCCATCATGCGCACCAACAACACCGCCATTGCAGCAATCATGGTGCATCGCGGTGAGGCAGACAGCATGATCTGTGGCACTTTTGGTGAGTATCGCTGGCATCTTAACTATGTCGAACAGGTTCTGGATGATGGCGATTTGCGCCCGCATGGCGCGCTTTCGCTGATGATTCTGGAAGATGGCCCTCTGTTCATTGCAGACACGCATGTAAGACAATTGCCAACACCAGAAGAACTTGCCGAATCCACCATTGGAGCTGCTCGTCACGTGCGGCGGTTCGGGTTGGAACCCAAGATCGCATTTTGTTCGCAATCGCAATTCGGCAATCAGGCCGAGGGATCAGGCAAGCGGCTGCGGGCTGCGCTTGAAATTCTCGATTCCGAGCCACGCGACTTCAGCTATGAAGGCGAGATGAACCTTGATCTGGCTTTGGATCCTGAATTGCGTGCACGTATCTTCCCGAACTCGCGTTTGGAAGGCTCTGCAAATGTCCTGATCTTCGCCCATGCGGATGCGGCAAGCGGTGTGCGCAATATCCTGAAGATGAAAGCGGACGGGCTTGAGGTAGGTCCAATCCTCATGGGAATGGGAAACAAGGCGCATATCGTAACGCCCTCGATTACGGCCAGGGGACTGCTGAACATGGCGGCCATCGCAGGTACGCCAGTCGCGCACTACGGATAAGCCCAGCGCCAATATCATTACGTATACATGACCGGGCACCAGATTAGGTGCCCGGTTTGATTCTTTTAGCGCCAGCACATTTGCAGCAATAAATTTGCAGATTTGCAAATCCTTACATATGACGCTCAGAAGTCTGCTCAGATCAGAGGATTTGCAAAAATTTGCAAGCCAAACTGCAAGGTTCTGCAAAGATTTTGCGATAAACTGACGCGCCGTTATGCGCATCGCTTGCTCGAAACATCCACGATGCCTAACACATAGCACAAGGAATTTGGGAGGAGGCCATTATGGCATATCAGGACGTCTACGAGAGCTGGAAGAACGACCCCGAAGCATTCTGGATGGATGCAGCCAAGGGGATCGATTGGGTTCAAGCGCCCAGAAAAGCTCTGTTTGACGACAATGCGCCTCTTTACGAATGGTTCAGTGATGCCAAGGTAAATACGTGCTGGAACGCGGTTGATCGCCATGTGGAAAATGGTCGTGGTGAGCAAACCGCGATCATCTATGACAGCCCCATTACTCATACCAAACGCGAAATCTCATACGTCGAGTTGCGCAATCGGGTTGCTAATCTGGCTGGCGCGCTCCGTGCAAAAGGTATTGAGAAAGGTGACCGCGTCATCATCTACATGCCTATGATCCCCGAAGCGCTGGAGGCAATGCTGGCTTGCGCCCGGCTAGGAGCAGTGCATTCAGTGGTATTCGGCGGCTTTGCCAGCAACGAACTGGCCGTACGTATCGACGATGCGAAACCCAAGGCGATCATCGCTGCCTCATGCGGGATGGAGCCGGGACGCGTTGTGCACTACAAACCTCTGCTGGATGGCGCGATCGATCTGGCCACCCACAAACCCGAGTTTTGCGTAATATTCCAGCGCGAGCAGGAAGTCGCACAACTAATCGAGGGTCGCGACGTCAACTGGCACGGATTCCAATACGGTACGGAGCCCGCAGAATGTGTACCAGTCAGCGGCAATGATCCAGCCTATATCCTCTATACATCCGGCACCACTGGTGCGCCCAAAGGCGTCGTGCGCCCGACTGCCGGCCATCTGGTCGCGCTGAACTGGACGATGAAAAACATCTACAATGTCGATCCGGGAGATGTGTTCTGGGCGGCTTCGGATGTCGGCTGGGTCGTTGGCCATTCCTATATCTGTTATGCCCCGCTGATCCACGGCAACACGACGATTGTTTTTGAGGGCAAGCCCGTCGGAACACCTGACGCCGGAACTTTCTGGCGCGTGATATCCGAACACAAGGTCAAAAGCTTCTTCACTGCCCCAACTGCCATTCGTGCCGTAAAACGCGAAGACCCAAATGCAGAATTGATGGCGAATTACGATCTATCCTGCCTTAAGGCTCTGTATCTTGCAGGAGAGAGGGCTGATCCAGATACGATCATCTGGGCGCAGGATGCGCTGAAAGTTCCGGTCATCGACCATTGGTGGCAAACCGAAACTGGCTGGACCATCGCTGGCAACCCGCTCGGAATCGAAGAGCTTCCGGTCAAGCTGGGATCACCTGCCAAGCCTATGCCGGGCTATGACGTTCAGATTCTGGACGAAGGCGGCCATCCTATGAAACCGGGCGAGTTGGGCGCGATCGCAGTCAAACTTCCGCTTCCGCCAGGCACATTGCCAAACCTATGGAATGCTGAGGCGCGCTTCAGAAAATCCTACCTTGAGCATTTTCCCGGCTATTACGAAACCGGTGATGCGGGCATGATCGACGAAGATGGGTATCTCTATATCATGGCCCGTACCGATGACGTGATCAACGTCGCCGGGCACCGACTTTCGACGGGCGGGATGGAAGAGGTGTTGGCCGCCCACCCCGATGTGGCAGAATGCGCCGTGATTGGGGTTTCTGATCAACTGAAAGGCCAGATGCCCGTAGGTTTCCTGTGCCTGAATGCCGGATCCGACCGGAATCACGCGGAGGTGGTAACCGATGTGGTCCAGATGGTTCGTGACAAAATCGGCCCAGTCGCTGCGTTCAAGAAAGCAGTGGTGGTGGATCGTCTGCCCAAGACACGCTCGGGCAAGATCCTGCGTGGTACGATGGTGTCGATCGCGGATGGGAAGGCGTATAAAATGCCTGCCACAATCGATGACCCAGCAATTCTGGACGAGATCACGGTGGCCCTGCAAACTATCGGCTACGCGCAGTAATTTCACGGTACGATCAAGCGGAGCGCCTTACGGCGCAATCGATTTGCGCTGTCGCGCGTGTGCGAGGCTCTGCCTCGCGCTCCGAGATGTTTTTGGCCAGATGAAGGTTGGATCCGTTTTGCGATTGCGGGGCTTGTCATTGGGTCCTCCTCACCTCAGTTTGAGGTGAGGAGGACGAGCATGACACAGGGCGATATCTGGCGTTTTGATGCAACAGAATTGGCTGCGCTGACCCAAGCTGGCGAGTTGAGCGCAGAAGAGGTGATCAGTGATGCATTGGAGCGGATGCATCAGGTAAATCCCTCGCTGAATGCTGTCGTGGACGATCTGGGCACAGAAGCGTTAGAGCGTGCATCTGCGCTTGATAAGGCGCGCCGCAATAGTGCCTCGGTTGGGCCGCTGCACGGGGTCCCCGTGACCATAAAAGTGAATGTCGACCAGAAGAACCATGCCACTACAAATGGTGTGGTTGCCTTGAAGGATGTCATTGCCCCTGATGACGCCCCGGTGGTTTTAAACTTGCACAATGCGGGGGCCATTGTCATCGGGCGGACCAACACGCCCGAATTCTCGTTCCGCGCTGACACGGATAATCCACTTCATGGGCGCACGCACAATCCTTGGGGCCGCCATATCTCGCCCGGTGGGTCGTCCGGGGGCGCGGGGGCTGCGGTCATGGCGGGCATCGGCGCACTGGCTCATGGCAACGATATCGGAGGTAGCTTGCGGTTCCCTGCTGCAGCCAATGGTGCGGTTACAGTGAAACCGGGGCTGGGCCGCGTACCGGCCTGGAACCCCAGCCAGAAGGTGGAACGCGGGATGCTGGCACAATCGATGTCGGTACAGGGCTTGATCACAAGAAGCGCAAAGGACCTGCACCTTTCGATGCCCAGCCTGATCGCCCCGGACGCCCGCGACCCCTTCCATGTGCCAATGCCTTGGCGCGGCGCGGGGCCGGACGTCCCAATCAAAGTTGCGTTCACCAAAAATACGTTCGAATACGCTTTGCATCCCGAAGTGGACAAAGCGCTAAGTACTGCTCGGGAGGCGCTGGTAGATGCCGGATATATAGTTGAAGACATTGATCCGCCGGATGTGTTCGAATGCGGGCGCATCGGCTATCGCGCGCTGATGGGTGAAGTGCTGACGTTGATGAAAAACGATATCGAGGCAGCCGGGTCTCAAACCATTCGTGATATTTTCGAGGTTTATTTTCAGGAGTTTCCTCCGATCGTAGGCGACGAACTGATTCAGGCGTTGGCGCAACGCAGCCATTATGCGCGCCAATGGTCGCTATTCATGCAGGAATATCCTTTGGTCCTGTCTCCATTCCTGCCGCAACCGTTCTTCAGACCCGATCGTGATACCGAAGGCGCCGAAGGCGTTCATGAGGTGTTAGGATGCGCAGTCTATTCTTATGCGATGAATTTCCTCGGGCTGCCCGCCGCCAGCGTTCCCGCACGCTTGGCCGAATTGCCGAATGGGCCGCAACCGATCAATGTTCAGATTGCTGCTCGACGCTGGCGTGAGGATATGGCGGTGGATGCAGCGGTCGCGATCGAAGCGCGTGTGGGGCAGATGGCTCCGATTCTGTGGGATCGAATGAGCACGCAAACCTGAGACATCTTCACTCAGGCCTCACAAATGAAATAGACCCCGGGATTTTGTCCCGGGGTCCGCATACTAAAATATGCCCGGATTAAGATGACGAGCGTAGCACCACCCACCCTCGCCAGCGCGAAAACTGCGCAACCATTCGAAAACACCTTTAGATGGCCACTCACTTCCACCTCGGCGTGTTCTCCGGGCAACTTGAAGTTAACAAACCCTTATCGCGTTGCATGTGAACTGGTTCACACAAGCGGTGGAAAAATGATCAACACGCTGAGATTTAAGTAAATTGTTCGGAGATCAATCGTTCTTCCAGGCCGTGGCCAGGGTCAAATAGAATACGATGCTGGATCGCAATCTCAGACCTGATCTCGACCCAATCGATATCCGGAAACGATATGGAATCGGCCGCAACGATAACCGGGCGTTTGTCAGCCTCGATCACATCGAATCTGACTTTCGCAACTTTCGGCAGCAAGGCGCCACGCCACCGCCGGGGGCGAAACGCGGCGATTGGCGTCAATGCCAGAACGTCCGCGCCAATGGGTACAATGGGTCCGTGAGCGGAATAGTTATATGCGGTTGAACCCGCCGGCGTGGCAAGCAATGCACCATCACACACGAGTTCGGCCATACGTACCCGCCCATCCACGCTGATCCGCAGCCGCGCTGCCTGCGGCCCTGCGCGAAGCAGCGAAATCTCGTTGATTGCAAGTGCTTGGTGCTTTTGGCCCGCCTGGTCCATTGCAGTCATCGCCAGTGGATTGATGACTTCTTCCTCTGCTTCTGCTAGCCGGGCCATCAGATCAACTTCGGCATATTCGTTCATCAGAAACCCGATGGTACCGCGATTCATTCCGTAAACCGGCTTGTCCAAGTGCTGGACGCCCTGCAACGTCTGAAGCATGAAGCCATCACCACCCAGCGCCACCACAACATCTGCGTCTCTCGGCGCTGCATTTCCGTAGCGCGCCACAAGCGCATCCCGGGCGGTCTGCGCAACCTTGGCATCGCTGGCCAGAAAGGCGATTCTCTTTGTCATGTTTTATAGTTTCCAGTGCTGCACATTTGGTTCCGAAACAAACATACCTTTCCGCAATAGGCCAGAGTTGACGCCATAGAGGGCCATTTCGTCGCTTTACAACCTTTCTGACACACGTCGTTTCCGATAGGAAATCCGCCAGATACACCCCAGCCATGCGGAGCGCACATGAACGCCAATCTTCGTGACAACGGATTTTTCACCCAGTCCCTCGCGGATCGTGACCCCGAGCTGTTCGGCTCGATCACATCTGAATTGGGCCGCCAGCGCGACGAGATCGAACTGATCGCCTCGGAGAACATCGTCTCTGCCGCCGTGATGGAGGCGCAGGGCTCGGTCATGACCAACAAATATGCCGAAGGTTATCCGGGCCGCCGGTACTATGGCGGTTGTCAGTTCGTCGACATTGCCGAGAACCTGGCTATCGACCGTGCCAAGCAGTTGTTTGGGTGTGAGTTTGCCAACGTCCAACCGAATTCGGGATCGCAGGCGAACCAAGGTGTATTTCAGGCGCTGATCAAGCCCGGTGACACCATTCTGGGAATGTCGCTGGATGCAGGTGGTCACCTGACCCATGGTGCGGCACCGAACCAGTCAGGCAAGTGGTTCAACGCGGTACATTATGGCGTGCGCAAGCAGGACAACCTGATCGACTATGATCAGATCGAAGCGCTGGCAAAGGAACATAACCCCAAGCTGATCATCGCCGGAGGCTCGGCCATCCCGCGCGTCATCGATTTTGCCCGCATGCGTGAAATCGCCGATATGGTCGGCGCCTATCTGCATGTGGATATGGCCCATATCGCCGGTCTGGTTGCCGCAGGCGCGCACCCTTCGCCCTTCCCGCATGCGCATGTGGCCACCACCACCACGCATAAAACCCTGCGCGGCCCGCGCGGCGGCATGATCCTGACCAATGATGAAGCGATTGCCAAAAAGGTAAACTCGGCGATCTTCCCGGGCATTCAGGGTGGTCCGCTGATGCATGTGATTGCTGGCAAGGCCGTTGCCTTTGGCGAGGCACTGCGTCCTGAGTTCAAGGACTATATCAAGCAGGTCGTTGTGAATGCGCAGGCCCTTTCAGATCAGCTGATCAAGGGTGGCCTGGACACTGTGACCCACGGCACCGATACCCATGTGGTTCTTGTCGACCTGCGCCCCAAAGGCGTTAAAGGCAACGCAACCGAGAAAGCTTTGGGCCGGGCACATATCACCTGCAACAAGAACGGTGTGCCGTTCGACCCCGAAAAGCCGACGATCACCAGCGGTATCCGTCTGGGCTCGCCTGCCGGAACCACCCGCGGTTTTGGTGAGGCCGAGTTCCGCCAAATCGCAGACTGGATCATCGAAGTGGTCGACGGTCTGGCCGCAAATGGCGAAGACGGAAACGGTGCGGTCGAAGCCAAAGTCAAAGCCGAAGTCGCCGAACTTTGCGCGCGCTACCCGCTTTATCCGAATCTCTGATCCAATACGGATCTTAGAACAGAAAACGGCGCCCTGATCGGCGCCGTTTTTCTTTGAGGCGTGCAGCGGTCAGATATACCCGCGCCATCGTAGTACGAACACAGCCAACGCCGCCAACACGATCAGGCCCAACGCAAGCGAACCAAGAAAGCTCAGGAACCATCCCCAACGTCGATCTGCCAGATTGATCGCGTTTAGGTGGCCTTGCACCTCGTCCGACGCTTTTTCGAGCCGGGGCATATCCAAAACCATCCGCAGTTTGGGATGCTCGGCCATCTGCTCGGCCTCTGCCAGAACCAAGGCCTGTTTATAGACCTTGCGCGGCAAACGCCGCTTTGCGCGCCGGACCGAGGCAATCAGGGTCTTGTCTTTCACGCCAAGCTTTTTACGCAGCAACCGAATGGTCTCTGCGATCCGGGTCTGGATATCGATTTCCTGCGTCATTGGCGCCTCCTGACGGGACAATGTAGCCGCGCGTCACACCGGCGACAATGGGGCTGGTTGTTCCGCGCGGTGACGCGTATCACAGGAGCATGCTGAATACGATCATCCATGGCGACCCGACCGATCATCCGCCCCTGCTGATAGCGCATGGCCTCTATGGTTCGGCGCGCAACTGGGGAGTCATTGCGCGGCGACTGTCGGACGAAAGACAGGTGATCGCGGTCGATATGCGCAATCACGCCTACAGCTTTTGGGATGCTCAGCATGGCTACCCGGATTTGGCGCATGATCTGGCAAAGGTCATCGACAGCGTTGGCGGCATCGCCGATATCGTCGGGCATTCCATGGGTGGAAAAGCTTCGATGGTGCTGGCGCTGGAATATGGCGATCTGGTGCGCAAGCTGGTCGTCGCAGACATCGCACCAGTGGCATACAGCCACAGCCAGATTCAATTCATCGAGGCAATGCGGGCGGTCGATATGTCCCGCGTTCAGCGTCGTTCAGATGCCGAAGCACAGCTGGCCGATCTGGGCGTCGAAAAGGCGCTGCAGAGCTTTTTTACGCAGTCTTTGGATGTTGAGGGAGGCCGCTGGCGGCTGAACCTAGATGTACTGGCCAGCGAAATGCCAAAGATCATGGGCTTCCCCGAGATTTCGACCCATTGGGACGGCCCTGCTCTGTTCCTGTCCGGCGCAGCATCAGATTATGTGCAGCCCGAACACCGAGAGCAGATTCGCACCCTGTTTCCTGCAGCTCGCTTCGCCAAAATTCCCGGTGCGGGGCACTGGCTGCACGCCGAGAAACCCCGCGAATTCGAAGCTGCAGTCAGGACCTTCTTTAACGCTTAATCAAGCGCCTTGATACAGGCGTTTTGCCACCAGCCACGACACCGGCGCGGCAACAACCGCCCCTGCTGCTGCGGCGGAAACGATGGCCATCCAGGTCACCATTCCAACCGCTAGGACCGCAATCACGGCAGAACCCGCGATGGCTGTGGCGATCAAAGAATAAAGCGTGGCTGCTAGGCGTATCATGGCCAGTATCCTGTGTTTAAGCTTCTGGCCTTTACATTACAGCAACGGAATATGTGTGACTTTGATTTGGGTCAGATATGTAGCTACATCCCGCGATCCATTGGCCCGGTCGCCTCGCCGCCGCCATTCACCCAATCCGCAAAGCCGCCCAGATTGTAGACGTGTAAATACCCCATATCCTTAAGCAGTTTCCCAGCCAGCGCCGCCCTGCCACCCGATGCACAATGCAGGATGATCACCCGGTCCTTGCGCAGTTCCGCGTCATGGGAAGGCAGCTCGGGATCGGCCCGAAACTCCAACATCCCGCGCGGGATATGATGCGAGCCGACCGCGCGCCCTGTCCTTTCAAGTTCAGGCGCATCGCGAATATCCAACAACAGGGCACCCTGCCCGATCAGTTCTTTGGCCCGGCTGGCATCGATACGCTCAACCACCGCGTTTGCAGCTTGCATCATGTCTTTGACCGTCAATGGCATTTGCGCCCCTCCAGGAAATGAATCCGTGAAAGGCTAACATGCAGAAAATTGAAGGTGTAGAGACTCAGGCGCTTAATGTTCGCGGAAAGCACGCGACATACTGTCAACCACCGGCTTGGCGATATAGGCCGCAAAGGTGCGTTCCTCGGTCTGGATCATGATCTCGGCGGGCATTCCGGGTGTCGGCACGAAGCCCCGCACGCGACCCATCTCTTCCGTGGTCAGAGAAATGCGCGCCAGATAGACCTCTTGCGGCATACCGGCAGAATCCTCGACAAGCGAGTCAGCCGAGACGTAATAGACCTCGCCCTCAAGCACTGGGGTTGTCCGTTGATTGAGCGCGACTAGGCGCACCGTCGCGATCTGCCCGGTGACCACGCTGTCGATCTCGGTACGCGGGATCTGCGCTTCGATGATCAATGGCGCATCGGCGGGCAGAATCTCAGCAATCTGTTCGCCAGTTTCGATCACCCCGCCCGGCGTGTGGTGATGAAGTCGCACCACTGTGCCTGTCACCGGTGCACGCACAACGGCACGGGCCAGAACGCTACGGGCCTGACGGGCTTTTTCACGCACACTTTCAAGATCGGCTTCAATAACGCCCAACTCGTCCAGCGCAGCCTCGCGGTAGGCTGAGCGGGTGCGCAGAATCTGCTCTTCATACTTCAGCAGCATCTGGTTTACCTCAGCCGTTTCTGCGCGCAAACGCGCCAGTTGACCTTCGGCTTCGGCCTGCACCCGGCGGATCGTATTCAGATCACCTTTGCGCACTAATCCTTTTTCAAACAACGAATATTTGGTCTCGTATTCTTCCTCGAGAATCTCTGATCGCCTTTCCATGCTGACCAATTGTGCTTCAAATCCTGACGCACGAATTTTCAACGCCTCCATGTTGCGCTGCAGCAAAGCAATATCGTTCAGCAGCGTCTTTCGCGATACATCAAAGCTGAGTTTCTGATTGTCGAGGATCGTCATGACCTCGACGTCGTCCGATGCTTCGATCAATCCGGGCGAAAACACGAGGGTTTCCTGTTCGCTATGCTCAGCCAGCAACCGTTCGGTCATGGCCTGAAGGCGAAGTTTGCGAATGAACAATTCGCGTTCACTCGCCTCGGCCGAGGTCTGATCCAAAGTCATCATGATCTGTCCGGCTTGAACAGATTCACCTTCCGAGACCAGTATGTTCTCGATGATACCGCCTTCCAAATGCTGCACGATCTTGTTGCGACCGGTCGCGACAAAGCTGCCTTGCGCGATGACTGCAGCGGCCAGAGGTGCACGGAAGGACCAGACGCCAAAGCCGCCAAAACAGACAATAAGCATGATAAAGCCAATCACGATGAATTTGGTGATCGAGCGCGGAACCTCAGAGTACCAAAGACCGCCTTCATCGGTGCGTGCCACGTCGTTCATCGCTTAATCCCCCTTGCCCTGTATTTCGGGCGGTTGCTGGCGCGGCCCGTTGAGCTGTTCCAGCACCTGTTCGCGCTGCCCGAACAGCGCCACGCGCCCATCGGTCAGCAGCATGATCTTGTCGACAACATTCAACAGAGTCGGCTTTTGCGTAATCACCACAACGGTGATCTTGCTTTCCTTTGCTTGCTCAATCGCACGCGCAAGCGCCTTGTCACCCGCCACGTCGAGGTTCGAGTTCGGCTCATCCAGAACAACCAAACGCGGGTTGCCGAAGAAGGCACGCGCCAAAGCAATACGCTGCTTCTGGCCACCTGAGAGAGGTGAGCCGTCGGCGGCCACAACAGTCTCATACCCCTGCGGCAGCGTTGCGATCATGTTGTGCACGTCGGCCAAAACGGCGGCATCGTGAATCTGCTCATCCGTGGCATCGGCACGCATCCGGCCAATATTGTCTTTGATGCTGCCGGGGAACAGCTGTACGTCTTGCGGCAGATAGCCAATATTTTCGCCAAACTGGCGGGGATCCCAGTTGCGGATATCCATCAGGTCCAGCCGCACACTGCCCGAGGTCGGCAGGATCGAACCCACCAGCGTTTTGCCAAGCGTCGTTTTCCCCGCGCCTGAATTCCCGATGATCGCCAGAGTTTCACCCGGGTTCAGCGCAAAGGTGATTCCGTTCAGAACCACCCGCTTGGTGCCGCCTGGGACATATAGCAGGCGTTCGACATCCAACCGCCCCTCAGGCCGTGGTAGGCGCAGTTTTTCATATTGCAGGGCCGAGTTCGACAGCAGAGCCTTGATCCGCCCAAAAGCGCCGCGCGTCAGCAGGAAGGTATTCCAACCCTCAATCGAGCCTTCGATCGGCGCGAAAGCCCGCCCCGCGATGATCGAGGCGGCGATGACCATACCGCCGGTAATTTCACCTTGAAGGGCCAGAAAGGCGCCCCAGCCCAGAATGCCGATCTGCGTCAAAAGACGGACGGCACGCGAAATGGCCGCGAAGATCACGTTGCGATCCTGCGCCTTGACCTGCCATGTCAGCGATTGTGCGGTGTCACGCCCCCAGATGCGCACTGCCTCGGGGATCATCGCCAAAGCGTTGATGATCTGACTGTTGCGCGACATTGAATCCAGATGCTGGTTCGCCAGGGATTGCGCCTGGTTGGCCTTGGCGAAGGGCTTGGCAGTCATTTTCTGGTTGATCAGCGCGATAATCATCAGGATCACAGCGGTCGTCACCACAATCATCCCAAGTTGCGGATGCACCAGAAAGATCATCAGGATGAACAGCGGTGCAAATGGTACATCCAGAAATGAGATCAGAGTGCCCGAGACCAGAAAGCCCCGCACCTGTTGCAGATCCCCAAGTGTCTGATATTCGCGTCCGTTGCCGTGCAGCGAGGCATGGGCCGCAGCGCTAAGAACCGGGGCCCCAAGACGGGCGGCGACCTCGACCGCTGTACGCATCAGCATGAACCGACGAACGGCATCAAATGCGGCTTGAAAAATGACTGCTCCGGCAACGATTGCCGTCAGCATGATCAACGTATCCAGCGAGCGACTAGTCAGAACCCGGTCACTGATCTGAAACAGGTAGATCGGGATCGCTAGGATCAGGACGTTGGTCGCGCAGGTCAGTACCAGCACAAAAGCCAGATTGCGCCAGATGGCGCGCAGTGAGGTACGCAGCGTCTTCTGGAAATCCTCAGGCGGCGTGCGTTTGTGGAATGTTTGGGGTGGCCCCTTGCCATCGCCACCACCCGTCCCCGGGCGCAGCAAGGGTTGGTTGGCCTTGGCCTCGATCGTGGTGCCCATGCGGTCTTTACCATCCGACGGCGCAGAGGGGGTCATGCGTGCAGTCGATTGGTCGGCGGTTTCACAATCGGGGGCTTCGGTATCGGCCACCCCAGTGTCGCCACCCGCAGGATCCTTATCTTGCGCGGGCCGCGACGACGCGCGCCGAAGGGGAGAACCAGCGCGCGGTTGTGATGTTTGATCCAACTGCTCTGCCTGGGTCTGCCCCGGATCATCCGGTTGTGTCGTCGCCTGAGGCGCTTCTAATTGCCGCGATCGTTTCGCGGGCCCGGCAACCGGAGTGTCACTTGCTTCCGGGGTCTCTGGTTTGGTTTCGGGTTCCGCCAGTTGCATATCACTTGTCAAACGCAGGCGGGACGCTGTTTTTGCAAGTTTACTTTCATTTGGTTTTGCTACCCGATTTCGGGGTTCCAGGGTCAATGGGCCTCCGCCTCCGTGCCGGTCCAATGGACTTGCAAAACGGGTGCGGCGCGACGAAAAAACGATCGACATAAACTAACCTTCCGGTCACTCGTAAATCAGGAAATATTAGGCCAGCATGGTCTGCAGGCCATCAGAGGAATTCGCCATTTCGCTTGGCGTGAGATCGTTACCGTTAGGTCCAATGCCATTGTCGTGACCTGGCATACCCGCCTCTTCCATGATGGCGGCGATTGCCTCGTTGGTCAACTCGGCGATGTCCTCATTCGTGGGCATGTCAAGCAGGCTTGCCTGATGCAATAGCAGGTCAGAAAATGCCCCATCCTGAGCCATAACAACCGAATCCACGCCGGCCTTGGTTACATTGGCGGCGTTCAGCATCGCATTGCTGCCTGCCAGAACCTCGGTCTCGTCCGCGTGGGGACCATTCAGATATACGTCATCCTGATCGGCAAGCATCGTCGATTGCTCGGCTACGTTGACCTGAACCAGCGATCCATCGATCTTGAGGACCCGCATCTGCTCCATGCCAGCAAACATCGGATCGTTCATTAGCGCCTCTTCCAGCGCTGCCATGTCGTCCTCGCCCATGGTCATGGCGTCGGCCATGGAGTCGTGCATCGCCTGATACGTATCTTCGCCTTCTTTCTTGAGAGAAACCTCGTTCATAACCAGGTTTTCGTCCGATCCATCGATGGGTCCGGGCAATCCGCCCATCACCACATCGTCATCCAATAATACGTGCGTCTGGACAAACGCATCGACCGATATCATGTCGCCTTCGATCATGATCAGGTCATAATAACTGCCAAGTTGAAGAATATTGGTGACATCAATCAACTCGTTGTCACCCAACGCATACAGCGTGGTCGTCGCGCTAATCTCGGCATCAATATGATCGATATCCGTTGCATCGATGTCCTGCTTGACAAAATTTGCTACGATCAGATCGGTCGTAATCCAATCAACATGCACATATGCCGGGGCATCGTCTCCACTTGAGCCTTTCTTAAGCCAAGGGGCTGAGTTGCCTTCGACCTCGATCGTCGACGAGTGCACCACATTGGTGCCCGAGCCGCCATTCGTGCCCTTGTCGGTGTCAGATACAGCGGCGACCTGGCTCACCATGGCCAGTTCGATTGCTTTTCCACCGACCGCAATATAAGGCGCATCGACCCAAGCCACAGTTGCGTTCATCTCGTTGATCGCAAGGTTGCCGCCTGCGATCACCGTGTGACCTTCGGCAAATTCGTCTTCCTCGTCCTGATCCCATTCGGCGGGCATCATATCGGGCGTTTCGTCTTCTTCTTCCTCGTCCGGTCTATGATGCGCAGGCAGAAGATCTTCCCATTCCGGGGCTTCGTCCACATACTCACCATTGACGATCACGCCCATCGCGTCTTCGCCGTGGAACTGATAAACAACTGCGCCTTCAACTTCGACATTGATCGGGGCCAACATCGCTTCGGCCAAAGACTCGACGTATTCAACCGACAAGTAGTCCGAGATCGAGAACGAGGGCACGGCAAACGCGTGCATCGATGCTGCGACCTGCGCAGCCGCCTCGGCCAATGCGATCAACTGATCGACATCGCGGAAATCTCCCTCGCCGACAACGTCATTGTCGCGCAGGAAAATCGTCTGGAACGTGTAGGTCACAGCAGACCCGATAAGCTCTGTCACAATCTCCAGCTGCTGCTCGATCACAAACGTTGCACCTAGGCCGGTTGTCGCTTCGGGTAACGGCAGACCGTCTGAGAGTGGTGGTTCAAGTACAACGACCGTTTCAAATTCAGGGCCGTCGGTTGGGGGTGGAAGTTCAGGAGTGGCGGGGGGGGTGTCAAACCGATAGGAAAGCGGACCATATTTGCCTGGGTCCAATTCAAGATCTGCCTTGATCCGGATCTTTGCGGGTTCTTCCAGTTCGTCCAGTTCCGCCTTGCGCCGCATGGCGGTGAACTCTTCGTACTGATCCCTCAACCGGGCTTTTTCAATCGTAAGATCAAAAGATCCAATAAAGTGTGCAATCTTTTCGGTAACACTATCGAATGACATTTCGATGATCCCTTACCCCCTTGCCGACTTAAATTTCCGGTTCGGGATTTTCTGGGCCGAGGCCACATTGCGTGGCCCCGGCGATTTCATTGAACGGGGGCCGATAATGCGGCCCCCGATTTTTTGTCTTAGACGTCAGTGTCGTCGCTTGCGTAGGACGAGGTCATCGAACCACCAACCATGGTCGTATCGACTGAGTTACCTAGCACATTGGCACCCTGTACGATCGATTGGTTGAAGGCGTTCGTATCGACTACGGCAGCGGCCGAGGCGTAGGATTCACCGGTCACGATGCCATCGCCACCGTTATTCGAACCCCAATCACCGCCATGGCCTCCGGCACCGCCGTCACCCGAATAGGCACCGGCTGCGCTTCCGCCTGTCGTGTTGCCGCCCATTGTGTCACCAGACATGACGTCAACCATTGACGCGCCGCTAGTTCCACCTGCTGCAGTACCAGCAGCACCTGCACCGCCATCACCGCTGTATGCGGTACCAGTGGCATTGCCCGTTGCGGACGAATCCGAGTCATTGTCCGATGCAGATGCACCGCCGTATCCGGCAATCGCCTCAGCGAGGCTATCTGCAGAACCATCAGTGTCGGTCTCTGAGAATACATCTGATGCACCACCCAGACCACCTGTGGCCTCGGAAGCACCAGATCCAGCAGCACTGGCGTTTGAATCCGATGCAGCAGAACCAGTTCCACCTGCACCACCATCACCATCAGCCGTTGAAGTACCTGTGCCCGTGCCATCACCGGAACCGTTGGCAGCGTTCGAACCACCATCACCACCATCAGCGTCCGCATCACTTGCGTTGGCAGCCGATCCGTCAACATCACCAGATGTCTGATCGACACTTGGGCCTTCAGCGTCTTGATCACCTAAACCTTGAACATCGGCATCAGCTGCTGAACTTCCGTTGTTGTCTCCGCCGTCTCCGTCTCCACCGGTGGATGAACCACTGCCAGAATCAGCTCTGGAATTACCGGTGTCGGCATCTGCATCACCACGGCCGCTTTCAGAGATTTCCTGCTGGAGGCGCGCGATTGCTTCTTCGACTAGGCGCGAGAATCCACCCGAGCCATCGCCGCCGTCGCCTGAAGCGTCGCTATCGGTAGTACCAGTTCCTGTTCCGTCAGCTGTGTTGTCACCGCCGTCATTGTCGTTGGCGTCGGTGTTGTTGTCGCTGTCGTTATCAGCGTTGCCATCCGCATTCGAGTCGCCGTCGCCACCATCTGCACCAGATGCATCTGCGTCGTTATCCGCTACACCCTTGCCTTTGGCGCTGGACTCTGAGTCAGCATCACCACCGTCAGCATCGGCATCGGACTCGCTGTACGCCTTACCATAGCCTTTGCCTACACCTTCGGAATCGGCATAGCCGCCATCTCCGCCTTCGCCATCAGTCGTGTTATCGCTGTCGGTGTTGTTGTCAGCATTCGAGTCGCTGGTGCTGTCACCACCGTACCCGCCAATGCTCTCACCATCAGCGTTCGAATTGGATTTGGCTTTGCCGGTGCTTGCATTGTCAGCATTACCTGAATCGCCACCGCTACCACCTTTGGCATGGGCATCAGCGTCACCAGTGTCTCCGCCTTCACCGTAAGCGTCGCTACCAATGGTCTTGCCGCCTACAGCTTCACCGCCATAACTGGTTCCACCTTTTCCGGAAGCTGCACCATTTGCATTGGAACTAATACCTTCCGCAGCGTTGGCTTCGCCACCATTGGCATCACCGTTTTGCTTGAATTCTCCGTAGTTACCAACTTCGGCATTATCCAACTGATCGTTGTCTTCCAAGCTTGCCAGCTGATTGTTGATCGACGACATATCGTTGCCAGGACCATCCAGCGAAATATCAAGGTTCAGATCATCACCGGGATCATAATTCAGGTCGCGACCGGCGGTGATTACATCACCAACGCTGGCGTTGTCGCCCAGATCCAAGTCTACCTGATCGTCATCGCGGGGAATCCATTCGCCGCCACCGAAGTCAATGTTGACCGCATTATTGTTAGAGTTGTCATTATCATTATTGTCTTCACCACCATTGGTGTTTTGCTGCTGCTGCTTCTGATTTTGATCCTGATCTTGCGCGTTGTCATTGTCGTTATCATTTTTAGAACGCTGTGACTGATCTTGTCCTTGTGAATCAGAGTTGTTCGCAGAGTTTTCAACGTCCTGATCTTGCTTTTGCTTCTGAGCGTTGATGTCAGCTTCGATATAGGCTTCGTCTACCGCTATATCTGTTTCGAAATCGGCGTCCAGATTATCGATTTGGACGTCATCAATTGTGGTCACGGTTGTTGTTTGGTTGGGTTGGCGTCTCATAAAATTTTCCACTTTTACTGAAGCACCGGGCCGCCATTCATCTACAAAGCGGCTACAGGCGCGGTTGAAAACAGAGTACGCGCACAAGGTGTCAAACTGGACACTCGCGCGGCAGTGAAAGTCTTCTGTTTGGTTTGCCCCCCTTTCTCGGCTAAGCCGATTCCATGACCACGAGAAATTCGCTGAAATACGCGGACCGCAGACACGTCAGGTTCAAGTTCACTTCACAAATAGAAGCCTAGGAATGGTCGCAGCGATAAAGGGGTATGCATAGCTGGCCGAAAGCATTATTTTTTTGCAAATCACTGTTTAATATATATTTTTTTGAAATTCGCCTTATTTCGCGCCAGATTTTACCCGGAAACAATCATGCGCAAACATATAGGATTATTAACCCTGATATTTCATGGAGTTACGCTAAAACCAGATGCGAAGAACCTGATCAAAGGTTCTAGTAAGCGGTATTGCAGAACCCGCCTTTGGTTGCTGAAACACGTACTTTCAGCTATGATAAGGTACTATTTGAGTTCAAAGTTAATGTTTCGCGCCACCCAGCTCTGTACCCGATTTAAAGATTCAGAGGGCGGCGTTTGTATTAGTGGGGGAAAGTCAATGAATATTTCATTGCAAGAAGACGCCCGTGATCAGATTGAATATCCCGAAGAGCTGTCGATTATTTTTATCGGCAAGGAACTGTTCTACTCGAACCAAACCCTGAGAAGTGTTCAAAGCGAATTCGGCGTTCGTGCATCAAGATATGAAAGCCTTGACGACCTGCTGGCTGAGAGTGGGAACTCTGTTCCCTCCGAGCGCATCATTGTCGTGGATCAGATGATGCTCGAAGATCTGTTGGCGCGGCCCGCTGATTACTCCCGGCTCGCCGAGACAGGATGTCTGGCCTTCGCCTATCGCAAGAAAAGTCCGGCCCGGGTTCTGTTCGAACGCTGGGATCGTACCCGTTTCGGCAGTGTCGGGTATTTGCCAATGAACGTGGCGCCGGATGTTTGGCGCGCAATATTGCGCCTTCTGATGCACGAAGAGCTGCACCTGCCCTGCTTTCTGGCCGACAGCATGACCGCAACACAAAGTGCGCCAGGCACACCTATCGAAAAACAGCCTGCAACCAGAACCCGGTCGCCCGACAAACTGTTGCGATACTCAAAGCTGACGCGCCGCGAAAAGCAAGTCCTGAGGCTGGTATCGCAAGGCAAGAGCAACAAGACCATTGCGTCGAATCTGGGCATCACCGAACACACCGTCAAACTGCATATGCACAATGTCTCGGGCAAGATCGATGTGAGCAACCGGACTGAAGCTGCGCATTTTTACTTTGAGGTCGCGCCGAACGAAGCGCGCAACGCGCCCGTTGGATGAGGCATTCGAAACCCGGTTCGACCGGCTCATTCTGTTGGTGGGTCGGCTCAACTATATGTGGACGAACACGGAAAGCCTGCTGATCCACCTGATCGCAGGTCTGACCGGGGCCAATAAAGATGTTGCGGTCATCATATTCCTGACGCTTAACACCACACGTGCCCGTATCGATCTGGTCGAACGTCTCGCCAAGATGGAGGGTCGCCCCCCTGAAATCCGCGATCCGATTCTCGAACACACCCAGCGGTTGTCGCGCCTGTCCTCTATTCGAAACAAGTACAATCACTGCATCTATTCTTTCGATCAGGAAAGCGGAAATCCAAAGACCATCCTGATGCGCATTGCTGATCGCAAGACTGACATCAAACTTGGTCGTGAAGACACAGTCGACGACAAAGCAATGAAAGAAATCGAGGATGTTGTCACTCAGCTCTCGAATGCCAACAGGGATATCTGGAAATTGATCACCCAAATGGGTTTCCCTGTCTGAGATGGTACTGGTGCGGGCGGTGGGACTCGAACCCACACGGCACTAAGGCCTTCGGATTTTAAGTCCGATATGTCTACCATTCCATCACGCCCGCACATCATCGTCGAAGTTTTGTCTCACCGCGCCGATGTCGTGTGCAGACACTTACAACCAACCAAAACGATTGAAAAGATACTCATTCATCAGATCCAGGGATGCAGGCAGAACACGAACACAATCCTGCTGAATCAAGGCCGAGCTTGACAGCCTTCGGCCAATTCGTTCACGTCGGCGCAACACAAGATCAGGGAGCGAGCGATGAAACTAGTCAGTAACCCGTTTCGAGGTGGTTCTAAGCTTTCGGATCAGGCCCCTTATCCCTCCGTAGAGACAGATGGGTTGGGCCGGCATCGATTCTTCTGCCCTGACTTTGCCGAAACGCCCCTTGTGAATGCATCGGCGCTGGCACCCGTCGCGAATCTCTGGGTTAAAGATGAGCGAAGCCGTATGGGCCTGGGATCGTTCAAAGCGCTGGGTGCGGCTTATGTGATCGCCTGCGAAGCGAATGACATCTCGGTCACGCCAGATGGTAACACGCTCAAAGGGCACACCTATGTTACAGCAAGCGCGGGCAATCACGGGATGAGCATGGCCGCGGGCGCGCGCACTTTCGGAGCTGATGCAGTTGTCTACATCGCAGAAACAGTTCCAGAAAGCTTTGCAGATCGCCTGCGCGCTCAAAACGCACAAGTGGTCCGGGCGGGTGCGGATTACGCCGCCAGCATGGAAGCAGCCAGTCAGGCGGCGCAGGACAATGGCTGGACTTTGCTCTCGGACAGTTCCTGGGAGGGGTATACTGAACTACCGTACTTGCTGATGGAAGGGTATCTGCAAATGGCGGTCGAAGCCGCCGAGCAATGTACTGAGGCACCAACGCACGTTCTTCTGCAAGCCGGTGTTGGCGGCATGGCCGGTGCCGTCGCTGCCTATGCGCGGGTCGTTTGGGGAGATGCTCCGCAGATCATCGTTGTCGAGCCAACCTCTGCCCCGGCGCTGCAGGCCAGTATCGAAGCGGGGCATTGTGTGTTTGCTGACGGGCCCGACAGCATCATGGGGCGACTGGATTGCAAAGAGCCCTCGCTGATCGCCTTGAACGGCTTGGCCCGAGATGCCGATCTGTTTGTGACAATCGAGGATGACACTGTCGAAGCACAGCTTCCGGCCATGGCGAAGGCCGGGTTGGAAACCAGCGCCTCGGGCGGTGCTGGCATTGCGGCCGTTCTGAACGACGCGATCCGTAGTGAACTGGGTATTGGACCGAATTCCAAAGTGCTCTGCATCTTGAGCGAGCAACCTGCATGAGAGGTTTCGCACCAGAGGAATTCGCGACCCGCGTTGCGCGCGCCCAGCATCGGATGCAAGAAACCGGTCTATCGGCCCTGTTGCTTACGACTGAGCCCCAGCTTCGCTATTTCACCGGTTATCTCACCCGTTTCTGGGAAAGCCCAACGCGGCCTTGGTTTCTGATCGTTCCGATTTCTGGCAAGCCGGTTGCAGTAATCCCATCCATCGGTGCTGCATTGATGGCACAGACATGGATCGACGACATTCGAACCTGGAGTGCACCCGACCTTGAAGATGATGGGGTATCCCTGCTGGCCGATACACTGAGAGGGTTGACGCCTGAAAACGCCTCAATCGGCTGCCCCGACGGGCATGAGACCCATGTAAGGATGCCACTGGCCGATCTAAGGCATCTCGAATCCGCAATTGGAGCGCGCCAAATTACGGGTGACCATGGCATCCTGCGGGCGCTGCGGATGGTGAAATCTGACGCCGAGATCGCAAAGATTCGAACTGCCTGTCAGATTGGTGCCCACGCCTTTGCACGAGTGCCCGAGGTTGCCTCAGCAGGGACACCGCTGGATCAGATATTTCGAAACTTTCAGAGACTCTGCCTTGAAGAGGGTGCCGACTGGGTGCCCTATCTGGCCGGAGGGGCCGAGCAAGGCGGGTACTCGGATGTAATCTCACCCGCGACACAGACCCCGCTTCGTATAGGCGATGTGCTGATGCTCGACACTGGCCTCGTCCACGATGGCTATTTTTGCGACTATGATCGCAATTGGTCCGTCGGCCCAGCGAGCAAGGCGGTACGCGATGCACATGCCAGATTGGTCGAGGCTTCGGATGCAGCGTTTGATCAAGCCCGCCCAGGCGTGACGGCTTCTCAGCTTTTTCATACGATGAACACAATACTTACCGATGGCAGCGCGGGTACCGATGCCGGGAGACTGGGCCACGGGTTAGGAATGTCGTTGACCGAATGGCCTTCGCTTATTCCCGATGATCATACTGAACTGCAACCGGGAATGGTTTTGACGCTTGAACCGGGTATTGCGGTCGATGGCAAAATTCTCGTGCACGAAGAAAACATTCTGATCACCGAAGGCGCGCCCGAATTCCTCAGCCCCCGGATAGGACCGGAGATTGCCGAGATATGAGCACGTTGCCGTACACACTGGATCCTGACGATCCCTCGGCTGTACCAATGGGGCTGATCGTTTTACAGACTGACGAGACAATCGAACCTGAGTTTCGTAGCCTTTTTATCGATGACAAAAGCCCGCTTTATGTCAGCCGCATTCCCAGCGGGGCCGAGGTTAACACCGACACGCTGGCGCAGATGGAGACCGACTTGCCTGCAGCGGCTGATTTGCTGCCAAAGGCGCGGCCCTATCGAGTTGTTGGCTATGGATGTACGTCAGCCAGTTCGGTTATCGGCTCGGATCGGGTTGAGCAGATGGTCATGCAGACCTGTAATACATCGACCGTCACCAACCCGTTGCGGGCAGCCTCTGCCTGCGCGAGACATTTGGGCGTCTCAAAATTTGCACTGCTGTCGCCCTACATTGAAGAAGTAAACACTCCGTTGCGACGCGCGTTTGCAGAACAAGGCATCTCGATGGATGTGTTTGGCACTTTCGGCGAATCCGAAGAAGCCAAAGTTGTGCGGATCTCAACCGATTCCGTGGTCGATGCCGCCGTGCGACTCGGAAGAGATTCAACAGTCGACGCCGTATTCCTTAGTTGTACGAACCTTCGGACACTGACGGCTATCCCAAGGATCGAAGCGCAGATCGGCAAACCTGTCCTGTCAAGCAACCAGAGTTTGGCCTGGCATATGAAACAACTGAACGTGTCGCAAAATTAGGCAAATGCGGCGTTTACGCGACTCCAATTGCTTTACGGGCTTGCGACCATTTGTTAGCCTCGTCATCAATGCACGAGAAGATCAATGAGGCCCGGACCAACCGGGTAATCATTTGACGCAACAGGGGGTCTTGTGACCGACACAAATAGCGACGCCGCGTTTGTTGAATTTCAACGCGTTCAAAAGTCTTATGATGGCGAGAACCTCGTCGTCAAAGATCTCAACCTGGCAATGCCAAAGGGCGAATTCCTGACCATGCTCGGGCCGTCCGGATCAGGTAAGACGACCTGCCTGATGATGCTTGCCGGATTCGAAACCGCCACACATGGCGAGATTCTTCTGGATGGAAAACCCATCAACAATATCCCTCCGCACAAACGTGGCATCGGGATGGTGTTCCAGAATTATGCTCTGTTCCCGCATATGACTGTGGCCGAGAATCTTTCATTCCCGCTGGAAGTCCGCAAGCTGGGTAAGTCCGAGCGCGAGGAGAAAGTCAAACGCGCGCTGGACATGGTGCAGATGGGTGCCTTCGGCAATCGTCGCCCCGCGCAGTTGTCGGGTGGTCAGCAGCAACGGATCGCACTGGCACGTGCGCTGGTGTTCGAGCCCGAACTGGTTTTGATGGACGAACCGCTGGGTGCGTTGGACAAACAACTACGCGAGCATATGCAGTTCGAAATCACCCGTCTGGCGCATGAACTGGGCATTACCACCGTCTACGTGACCCACGACCAGACCGAGGCATTGACCATGTCCGACCGTGTTGCGGTGTTTGACGATGGCCGCATTCAGCAACTGGCCCCGCCGGATCAGCTGTATGAAGAACCCGACAACAGTTTCGTGGCGCAATTCATCGGTGAAAACAATACCCTGGAAGGTGTTGTTAAATCCATCGATGGAGATACCTGCCTTGTGCAATTGGATGACGGCTCGGAAATCGATGCGGTGCCGATCAACGTGCACAATCCGGGCGAACGTACCAAGGTCTCGATCCGGCCCGAGCGCGTAGAATTCAATAAAGACCGACTGCATGCCGATGCACATACGCTGAAAGCAACGGTCAAGGAATTCATCTATATGGGCGACGTGTTCCGCTTCCGCATGTCGGTGGCGGGCAATGACGAGTTCATCGTCAAAACACGGAATGCCCCCGACGCCATCCGTCTGAATCCCGGACAGGAAATCGAGATCGGCTGGCTTGCAAAGGATTGTCGTGCGCTCGACGCATAGACCAAGCCGCGCGGTACAAACGTGGCTTACCGAGGGACCAGCTGGCGAAAACCCGTGCGTCAGCTGACCAAACAACAAACGGGAAGTACTGGGAGTAACACATGAAAACTACCAAAACACTGCTGACAGCAGCTGCTATTGCGACAGCGGCTGGCGGCGTTTCCGCCGAAGAGATGACCATCGTCTCGTGGGGCGGCGCCTATTCCAAATCGCAGCTCAAGGCTTATCACGAGCCCTATTCGGAGAAGACCGGCGTCACCATCCTGAATGATGACAGCTCGAACGAGGCCGTCGCCAAACTGCGCGCGATGAACGAAGCGGGCAACATCACATGGGACGTGGTTGATGTGGTTGCGGCGGACGCGATCCGCCTCTGCGACGAAGGTCTGGCACTTGAGATCGATTTCGACACTCAACTGGCCCCTGCCCCCGATGGCACGCCTGCCTCCGAAGATTTCGGTGACCTTCTGGTCAGCGACTGCTTTATCCCGCAGATCGTCTATTCAACCACTTTCGGTTATCGCACAGATCTGGTCGGTGATACTCCGCCAACCGACATCTGCGCAGTATTCGATCTTGAAGCCTATCCCGGCAAGCGCTCGCTGGAAAAGCGCCCGATCAACAACATGGAATGGGCGTTGCTGTGTGACGGCGTTGCAAAAGACGACGTCTACGACGTTCTGGCCACTGCTGAAGGTCAGGACCAGGCCCTGGCCAAACTGGACACCATCAAGGACAGTGTCGTCTGGTGGTCTGCCGGTGCCGACACGCCACAATTGCTGGCTGATGGAGAAGTTGTCATGGGTTCGACCTATAACGGCCGTCTGTTCAGCGTGATCGAAGAGCAAAAGCAGCCGGTTGCGATGCTGTGGGATGCTCAGGTATTCGATCTTGATGGCTGGATCATTCCGGCTGGTCTGAGCGAGGAGCGTCAACAGCGCGCACTGGACTACATCATGTTCGCAACTGACACGCAGCGTCTGGCAGATCAGGCCAAGTACATCTCGTACGGCCCGGCTCGTGCCTCCTCTGCACCGCTGGTGGGTCAGCACGCCGATCTGGGCATCGACATGGCACCACACATGCCGACCGATCCGGAAAACGCCAAGAACACGTTCCTGTACAACTACGAGTTCTGGGCGGATTACCGCGACGATATCGACGCCAAATTCCAGGCTTGGCTGGCGCAATAAGCGTCTGATTTCCTGAGATTGTCGGGGGCGGCTATCGCCCCCGACCCCAAAAATACCCAAGGGGTACCGATGACTGACGCCACCCAAAATACTGGTCCCATGCTGGCCGCGGACGGCACGCCACTCAAGCAATCGCTGGCCCGGTCTCTGCGACGGCAAAAGCTGCGGGCCCTGATGCTGGTCGCCCCACTGCTGCTGTTCGTTATGTTCTCTTTCATCGTGCCTATTGCGGCGATGCTGTTCCGATCTGTGGAAAACAGCATCGTACAAGAGACACTGCCCCTGACGGTTGAAGCATTGCAAAGCTGGGATGAAACCAGCGGCGAGTTGCCCGACGAGGCCGTTTATGACGCCTTTGTCCGCGATATGGTCGTGGCCGTCGATAACAAGACACACACCCGGCTGGGTTCGCGTCTGAACTACGAAGAGACAGGCATGTCTTCGATGTTCCGCCGCTCGGGTCGGAAAATGGGTAAGCTGGACCCCGAGACCGATGGGCCGTTCAAAGACCAGGTCATCGAGATTCACGACGGCTGGGGTGAACCGCAGACTTGGGCGGTTATCAAGACGCATTCGCCCGCTGTCACCAATGGCTATTTTCTGAACGCTGTGGACATGCGCCGCACGCCCGAGGGCGCGCAGGCGCAGCCCGAGGACAAGCAGATCCTGATCAAGCTGTTCGGGCGCACTTTGTTCATGTCGCTGGTGATCACCGCGTCCTGTATCCTGCTGGCCTATCCGGTCAGTTATTTGCTGGCGACACTTCCGATGCGGGTGTCGAACCTGCTGATGATCCTCGTGTTGTTGCCCTTCTGGACGTCATTGTTGGTGCGAACCTCGGCGTGGAAGGTGATGTTGCAGCAACAGGGCGTGATCAATGAAACATTGGTCTGGCTGGGACTGGTCGCCGACGACGCCAGGCTGGTGATCATCAACAACCAGATCGGCACGATCATAGCTATGACGCATATCCTGCTGCCGTTCATGATCCTGCCCATGTATTCGGTGATGCAGACCATACCGCCCTCGTATACCCGCGCCGCAAAATCCATGGGCGCGACCAACTGGACGACATTCTGGCGCATCTACTTCCCGCAATCCATTCCTGGCATTGGCGCGGGCTCAATCCTCGTGTTCATTCTGGCGATCGGCTACTACATCACGCCTGAAATCGTTGGCGGCACCAAGGGTGTCTTTATTTCGAACCGGATTGCCTATCACATCTCGTCCTCGCTGAACTGGGGGCTGGCCGCGGCATTGGGAACGATCCTTCTGGGCGTCGTACTGCTGCTCTACTGGTGCTACGACAAGATTGTCGGCATTGATAACGTGAAGCTGGGATAATCGACATGGCCGCACTTACTCCGATATCCCGCAAACCTTTGTCCATGGTTTTGCCAAGCGTTGCGCTGGCAGGCGCCTTCGCCGGTATCTTCGTCGGCGCGGGCAATGGCTCGGTCTTCCTCGGCATCATTGGCGGGGCAGCCTTGATCGCCGCTGTGGCCTGGGTTTACATCACGATACTCAAGAACGAAAAACTGGCCCGATGGATCAATATCCTTGGCTTTGGCATCGTCGGTTTTCTGTTCTCTGGCCCAATGGGCGGCGTTCTGGGCCTGTTGGGTGGATGGTTCTTCGTCTGGTTTATCTTTTGGCTGTACGAAGGTCGATATCGCCAAAAACTGTTGCCCTATCTGACCGCGAAACAAGTGTTCTATCACTACTTGTTCCGGGTGATCTGCGGCGCGATCTTCGTGTTCCTGATCACCCCGATCCTCGTGGTTTTGCCGCTCTCGTTCAACGCGCAGGACTTCTTTACCTTCACGCCAGAAATGCTGCGTCTGGACCCGGAAGGGTACTCGCTCAAGCACTACCGCGATTTCTTCACCAACAATGAATGGCAGCGCAGCTTCAAGAACTCGCTCATCATTGCGCCGATTGCGACGATCATCTCGGTCTCGCTGGGCACGCTGGCGGCCATTGGCCTCAGCCAGAGCCACGTTCCAGGCCGCCGCGCCATCATGGGCATCCTAATCTCGCCAATGATCGTGCCGCTGATCATTTCAGCCACAGGCATGTTCTTCTTCTACAGCGATATCGGCCGCTTCATGGAGGGAACACTGGGCATGAACAAGAATTTTGTGGGCTATGTGAAAGTAATCCTCGCTCACGCCGTTCTGGGTATTCCATTCGTCATCATCACCGTGACCGCAACGCTAGTGGGCTTTGACCGCTCGCTGACGCGGGCGGCTGCGAATATGGGCGCGGGTCCGGTGCGGACATTCTTCAAGATTCAGATGCCCTTGATCCTGCCGGGTGTGATCTCAGGCGGCTTGTTTGCCTTCATCACCTCATTCGACGAGGTGGTCGTGGTACTGTTTGTCGGCTCGGCTAGCCAAAAAACGCTGCCATGGCAGATGTTCACCGGCCTGCGCGAACAGATCAGCCCGACCATTCTGGCGGTGGCCACGATCCTCGTGGTGATCTCGATTGCGCTGCTGACCACGGTCGAGCTGCTGCGCCGTCGGTCCGAGCGCCTGCGAGGCCTTTCCCCCGCTTGACGCAGGCCTAGGTCTGATCTAACGATTCACCTGTTCATCCCAGCCGCGATGGCGTCGCGGACGCACTGGGATGATCGGCTCTCGGACCCCGAGACCGCCTGTCCTGAACGCCGGGACAAGTGGCCGGGTTTGCCGCCCGGCAATGATGAGAGACCAAGTCATGACAGACACAACAAAACGCCCCGAATTCTTCACCTGCCACAATGGCGACAAAGCGCCCCTGCCGTTCAGCAAGGGCGAATACGACCGCCGCCTTGGCGCCCTGCGCGCAATCATGGCCAAGCATGACGTCCCCGCCGTCCTGCTGACCTCGATGCAGAACATCGCCTACTATTCCGGCTTTCTGTACTGCTCTTTCGGCCGCCCCTACGGCTGCGTTGTAACACAGGACGCTTGCACCACTGTCTCGGCAAACATCGACGCGGGCCAACCGTGGCGGCGCTCGGTTGAGGACAACGTCATCTACACCGACTGGAAGCGCGACAATTACTGGCGCGCAGTGGCCAGCCTGATCGGCGGGGCCAAACGGATCGGGATCGAAGGCGACCACATGACATTGGCGGCGCGCAACACGGCGCTGGACATGCTGGGCGGACCGGAACTGATCGATATCGCACCTGACACGATGTTTGCCCGCATGGTGAAATCCGCAGAAGAGATCGAGCTGATCAAAGGCGGCGCGCGCACCGCTGACGTGGGTGGGGCCGCCATCCACGCCGCCATCCGCGAAGGCGCAACCGAGATCGAGATCGCCATGGCCGGCCGCGACGCGATGGAAGAGGAAATCGCCCGCGCCTACCCGGATGCCGAATACCGCGACACCTGGGTCTGGTTCCAGTCGGCGCTCAACACCGATGGTGCGCACAACCCGGTGACCAAACGCGCGCTGCAAAAGGGCGATATCCTGTCGCTGAACACCTTCCCAATGATCTCGGGCTATTACACCGCGCTGGAACGCACCCTGTTCCTGGGCGAGCCCGACGCAGACAGCCTGCGCCTGTGGAAGGCCAACGTTGCCGCGCATGAGCTGGGCCTGAGCCTGATCAAACCCGGCGCGACCTGTTCGGGCATCACGGCTGAGATCAACCGCTTCTTCGAGGATGAGGGCCTGCTGCAATACCGCTCGTTCGGCTACGGCCATTCCTTCGGCATCCTCAGCCATTACTACGGGCGCGAGGCGGGTCTGGAGCTGCGCGAGGATATCGATACGGTGCTGGAACCCGGCATGGTCGTTTCCATCGAGCCGATGCTGTGGATCCCCGAAGGCCAGCCCGGCGCGGGCGGCTATCGTGAACACGACATCCTTGTGGTTGGTGAAGACGGCGCCGAGAACATCACCGGCTTCCCCTATGGTCCCGGCCACAACATCATCGGGGCATAAGAAAACGGGTGGGGCTGATGGCCCCACCTACTACCGCTGGTTGCGTTCGTGAAAGATGAAGCCGAGAAAGTTCAGCAACAGCTGCGCTGCCAGAATCTGGGTGCTCTCGGTCGGGTCATACGCAGGCGCGACCTCGACCAGATCGATGCCCACAACATCCCCGCGTTTGGCCAGACCCTGTAGAATTTCCAGTACATCGTAGTAGAGAAACCCGCCATGGCTGGGCGTACCTGTGCCCGCCGCGATTGAAGGGCAAAAAGCGTCGATATCTATCGTTACGTAATACCGTGCCCCCTGCGGGATACGCGCCAGCACTGCCTCGGCCCCCAGTTTGCGCACCTGCCGCACCGACAGGATATCCGAGCCCCGCGCGCGGGCGTCCTCGTAGCCCTCTTTCGCAGTGGATGAGACATTGCGGATGCCCAACTGCGTCATGCCTGAGACATAGTCTTTCTCAATCGCCCGCCGCATCGGGTTGCCATGTCCGGCGGTCACTCCGTGGCGTTCATCGACAAAATCCAGATGCGCGTCGATCTGCACCACATGGATCGGGCCGTTCTGCGCGCAATCCTCGGCAAAGGCGTTGATACAGGGGATGTTGATCGAATGGTCCCCGCCAATTGTCACCGGCAAGGCCCCTGCTTTCAGGATCTTGCCCACCCCCAAGGCGATATTCGCATGGCTCTCGTCGGTCTTGGTATGGATAATATCCGCATCCCCCAGATCAACGATCCGCACCGAGCCATCCAGATAGGTTGCGTCATCTTCGTGATCATAAGCCCCGGCGTGGCCGAAACTGAACAGGGTCGAGGCTTCGCGCACGGCCCGAGGTCCAAACCGCGCCCCCGGTCGCCATTGTGTCCCGAAATCGAAGGGCGCGCCGAGAACGGCGATATCCGCCTCTATCTCATCCCAATTCTCAACATATGGAGATTTGGCGAAGGTTGAGATGCCGACAAAAGGCAGGTTTAGTCGCCCCGCCTTATAACCATGGTCTTGCATGGGTATTTCCTTTTTCATTGCCACTGTCACGTTCGATGACATCAATCGCAGCAGCATCTTGTGCTCAGGATGGACCAATGTCGAGATGCCCGGCGTGCAGCTTCAGAAATTCGAGCCACTCACGCGAGTGTTGCGTGTATGTGATCTGCTTTGCGGGCAAGATCGAATATGAACCCGATCGGAGGATGCCATGTCGATTCCACGTCGCAGCTTTGTCGGCCTGTTGGGGGCAAGCGCTGTAGCACCTCGCGCTCTTTGGGCGCAGGATGACCCTGTCTACGATGCCGTACGTTCAACTTTGTATGGCAGTCGGACCGATTTCGAAGCCGGGATGGCGTTCCTGACCGAGCGCGGCAACCCGGACGTTGTGCCCGCGCTTTTGACGGCGATGCGCTATGGCAGAAGGCGAGAGCGAGACATTGCCAAAGTCATGGAAGCGTTGAGCGGCGCGCGCCACGGCACAGACTGGTTCGAATGGATGCTATGGCAAGAACGGAACGCTCAGATTGTACCTCATCCATCTTTGATACCGTTCAAACGCGAAGTTCTTTTGGGCATCGATCAGAACTTCGATGTGTTCCTGAAACCCGAATATTTGCAACGCGACAACATGAAGATTCGGCTGGAAGAGATCAGTTGGGGTGGTGTGCTCAAGGACGGTATCCCTTCGCTGGACAATCCCAAGCTGATCCCTGCGGCGCGGGCGGACTACATGAAAGACGACGATCTGGTCTTTGGCGTCTCGATCAACGGCGATGTACGCGCTTATCCGCTGCGCATCATGGGCTGGCACGAGATGTTCAACGAGGTGATCGGAGGCGTTTCGGTAGCACTGGCCTATTGTACGCTGTGCGGATCGGGGATTTTGTTTGAAACGCAGGTCGAGGGGCGGCGGAAGCCGTTTGTATTTGGCTCGTCCGGGTTCCTGTATCGGTCGAACAAATTGATGTTCGACCGTGAGACGCATTCGTTATGGAACCAGTACACAGGTAAGCCCGTGGTCGGACCGCTGTTCAACAGTGGGATCGAGCTGAAGCAGCGTCCTGTGGTGATCACCCGCTGGGACAGCTGGAAGGCGTCGCATCCAGATACGCAGGTGCTGTCGCTCAGCACCGGTCATCGGCGCAACTATGGCTCGGGCGTTGTGTATCGCGATTATTTTGCCTCACCCGATCTGATGTTCCCGGCCTTGGTCGATCAAAGTCGGCATCGCCAGAAGGACTACGTGTTCGCCGTGCGCCAGTTCGGCGCGGCGCGGGCGTGGCCGTTGGACGCGTTCAAGGGCAAGCCGGTGATCAACGATGCGATTGGCGGGCGGGCACTGATGCTGATGGGCGACCCGGACAAGCGCAGCGTGCGCGCCTACGAGCGTGGATCGCGCCAGTTCCGCGCGACCTCCGATGGCGGGCTGCTGGACGAAACGGGCAACAAGTGGCGCGTCACCGAAGAGGCACTGATTGGCCCGGATGGCGCAGAGTTGCCGCGCGTCGCGGGACATATCTCGTATTGGTTTGCCTGGGACAATTATCTGGGCGACGCAGCCAGCGTTTACGGACGCTGATCAAGAATGTTCCTCGGCCGCTGTGGCGGCCAGCGCGCGGTTGTAAGCTTTCAGCGCGTCGATGTGATAGAGCGCGCCAACGGGGTTTTCACAGCCGTCCTTGTCGATGATCACTACCGGGATGCAAGGGATGTCATCGCGGTCGAAATATGGCATCGCAGCCTCAAGCGTGGCGCTGGCCTTGACGCATAGGCCTTGTTCGATCAATGCCTGCGCGTCTTCCTTGGAGATCGAACGCGCGTCCCCCAGCGGGCGCATCACCGCGCCTGCGCGCAGCATTGCCAGCAAGTAGGCCTGCGGCCCGGCGGCAAGGTGCACATTGCGTCGTTCCAGCTGGGTCAGGAAGAAGGACCGGTCCACAAGGCGCGAGGCCAGCGCAGTGGACATCGAGACCGAAACCATCACGGCGAGGCCGATCTGCCAGTCTCCGGTCAATTCAAACACGATGAGCGTGGTCGAGATCGGCGCGCCCAGCACCGCCGCCGCCACCGCGCCCATCCCGGCAAAGGCATAGAGCGTATGGGTGCCTGACACATCTGGCAGCAATCCGGTGGCGATCAGGCCGAAGGCCAACCCGGTCAGCGCTCCGATCATCAATGAAGGGGAAAACACACCACCACCCATGCGACCGCCCATGGTAATCGCCACTGCGACGGTCTTGATGACCGCGAACAGGATCGCGGTCGTCAGCACGAGGTCCCCGGTCAAGGCACGGATCGTGGTTTCGTATCCCACGCCGATGATGTGCGGAAACCAGACCGCCAACAGGCCGAGCATCGCGCCCGAAACACCGGGGCGCAGCCAGCGCGGCAGAGACAAACGGTTTTGAATATGCGTGCCGATATCCTCGGCGAAGAAGATCGATCGCATCAGCAGCAGCGAGACCAGCCCGCAAATCAGGCCTAGGATCAGGAAGGCGGGCAGCTCGACATAGAATTGCAACGACCCGGGCGTATCCAGCGTGAATTCGGTCACGTCACCATAAGCCAGCCGGTTGATCACGGTCCCCGCGACCGAGGCGATGACAATGGGCGCAAAGGCATGAACGGCGAAGTGGCGCAACACAACCTCAAGCGCAAACAAGGCCCCGGCGATAGGGGCGTTGAAACTGGCCGAAACAGCAGCGGCCACAGCACAACCCAATAGGTCGCGCCCGGTGATGCCGTCGGCGTGGATACGGTCGCTGACCCAAGTCGAGATGACCCCGGCCATATGCACAACAGGTCCTTCCCGCCCCGTGGATCCGCCTGAGCTGAGCGTGATCAGCGAAGCGAAAAAAGATGCGATACCGGCCTTCTTTTCGACCCGTCCATCAGTGATGGCCGCACCCTCGATCACATCAGCTACCGAACGCACACGGCCATCATCGGTGTACCTGTTCAGGATGATCCCGACGACCAACCCGCCGACCACAGGTGTAAGGAAAATCCAGAGCCAATGCAGCTTCTCAGCATGGCTGTGCAGGAATAGGATATCTTCGGTGTTGTAGAGATAAGCCTGCAACGACGAGATCGCCATCCGGAATCCCAGCGCCATGAAGCCTGCAGCGATCCCGATGACCAGGGCGATAAACCAGAACTGAATCTGGCTGGGGCCACGATGAAGCATTACCCGCCATGCATCCCGCAGCGCCGAGAGGGCTTGATTGAGCTGATTGCGCAGCACGGTGCGGGTCGATTGGGTCATTGGCCCTCGTTGGGGTGGTCGCCTGACCCTTAGTAAGCCACGCGCGCGCCGTAGAAAAGTCGGTTCACGACAAGATGCTCACAGAATGCGCGTCATGCATCCAACAGGGCACGGGCAGCGGCGCGTGCCTCATCCGTAATGGTGTCGCCTGCGACCATCCGGGCGATTTCGTCGACGCGGTCGGGGTCGGCCAGCGGGATCACGGTGGACAGGGTCTGATCGCCGGTGACCTGTTTCTGCACCCGCCAGTGATGCGCCGCCCGTGCGGCCACTTGCGGCGAGTGGGTGACGACCAGCACCTGCCCGCCCTGCGCGAGTGCGGCCAGACGGCGGCCCACCGCGTCCGCCGTGGCACCGCCGACACCGCGGTCAATCTCGTCAAAGATCATCGTGCGGGCACTGTCTTCACCCGTTAGGCAGACCTTAAGCGCCAGCAGAAAGCGGCTGAGCTCGCCGCCCGAGGCGATTTTGTTGAGCGGCCCTGACGGCGCCCCCGGGTTGGTGGCGACGGTGAAGGCCACCGCGTCGATGCCTTCGGGGCCTGCGTCGGTCGCGGTGACCTCGGTCCGGAACACGGCGCGTTCCATTTTCAGGGGCGCGAGTTCAGCCATTACTGCGGTGTCCAACGCACTGGCGGCCTTACGGCGCGTTTCGCCGAGTGCGGTGGCCACGTTGTCATACGCAGCTTGTGCCGCGTCCACAGCAGCGCGTTTGTTGCTGAGGTCGGCGTCACCTGCATCCAGCCGGTTCAGGCGGTCGCGCAAGGTATCGGCGAAGGTGCCCAGATCATCGGGGGCCACATCGTGTTTCCGTGCCAGCGCGCGAATGGCAAAGAGGCGTTCCTCGGCCTGTTCCAGTTCCGCTGGGTTAAAATCGAGCGCTTGCAGACAGGCGTTGACCCCATCCTGCGCCTCGCCCAGTTCGATCAGGGCGCGACCCAGCGCTGCAATGGGGCCTTCCAACTGGCCACCCGCATTGTCCGACACGCCTTCCAGCCAGCGCACGGCATCGGCCATCGCGCCCTCGGCCCCGTCGCCGCCCAGCAAGGCAAAGGCACGGGCCACGTCGTCGCGAATCCGTTCGGCCCCTTGCATCATGCGGCGGCGGGCGTCGAGATCTGCATCCTCGCCCGGCTGCGGGTCAAGCTGATCCAACTCGGCAACGGAATGACGCAGGAAATCTTCTTCGGCACGCATAGCCTCCAGCGCTGCCTCAGTCTGCGCCAGAGCTTTGCGGGCGATGGACATCTGGCCCCACGCGGCACGCACGGCGGCCAACTGATCCCCTGCCCCGGCATAGGCATCCAGCATTGCGCGATGCCCGCGCGGGTTCAGCAGGCCTCGGTCATCATGTTGGCCGTGCAGTTCGATCAGAGTTTCCGACAGCGCCCGTAACACTTCGCCCGAACAACGGCGGTCATTGACCCATGCAGTCTTACGTCCCTCGGCCGTGTTGACGCGGCGCAGGATCAGCTCCTCGCCACCGGGCAGACCCGCCTCGGCCAGAATCGAATGGGCAGGGTGATCGTCAGGCAGTTCAAACTCGGCCACAACTTCGCCCTGTGCGGCCCCCTGACGAACCAGCTCGGCGCGCCCGCGCCAGCCCAGCACAAAGCCCAGCGAATCCAGCAAGATCGACTTGCCCGCGCCGGTTTCACCGGTCAAAGCATTCAAGCCCGGCTGAAACGTCAGCTCCAGCCGGTCGATGATCAGCATGTCGCGGATATCAAGGGCGCGCAGCATCGGGTCTTTAGCGTCCCAAGCCTTTAGCCATGGCCGTTACAACCACTCACCCTTGACGGTCTGGCGATAGATCGTGCTGAGCCAATTGTTACCTCGGCTCTTTAGATCGAGACCACGCGACGTCAGCAACGTGTACCCCGCGTCGTACCATTCCGAGGACTGATAGTTGTAACCCAGAATCGCACCCGCGGTCTGCGCCTCGTCCACCAGTCCCAGCGCCAGATACGCCTCGATCAGGCGATAGAGCGCCTCGGCGGTATGAGATGTGGTCTGAAAATCTTCGACCACCACGCGGAATCGGTTGATCGCCGCAGTGAAGTGATCCTGACGCAGATAATAGCGCCCGATCTCCATCTCTTTGCCAGCCAGATGGTCGAAGGCAAGGTCGAACTTCAGTACGGCAGATGTGGCATACTCACTGTCTGGGTAGACTTCGATCACCGTGCGCAGGGCCTGCAGTGCCTGAAAGGTCAGCCCCTGATCACGGCCAACTTCGTCGATCTGATCATAGTAGCTGAGCGCCAGAAGATACTGGGCATAGGCGGCGTCTTCGTCAGTGGGATAGAAATCGATATATCGCTGCGCGGCGGCGCGGCTTTCTTCATAGTTCTGGTCCGAATGGAATGAGAACGCCTGCATGATCAGCGCACGTTTCGCCCAATCGGAATAAGGATAAAGCCGCTCTACTTCAGAGAAATACCAAGCCGCGTCGTCCGAGCGATTCTGCGACAGCTCGTATTCACCGCGGGTGTAAATCTGTTCAGGCGTGAAACCTTCGAGGTTTTGGCTGCGGTCTGCCCCACGGTTACCAAACAGACCTCCGGCATTGCCACATGCCGTCAAAGTTGCTGCCAGAAGAAGCGCACCTGCGATTCTGACTGCCGCTTTGCTGCCAACCATTCCGCCCATCCTTGTCGTCTACTTAGCGGGAATTACCCCTGATCGGGCCTCGGTCTAGCACATAAAATTCCAGTGCAAAACGCCTTATCCACCCTCATGGCGCAAATGTCGTCAGAGTTGATCAGATCACGCAACCTGCGGGATTTCGCTTCGCACAAGGCCCTGGCCGGGCAGACGCGCGGCTTGTTCAGGGGTACAAAGGATCGGTCGCACAGCGCCCGGTGTTTCGAACAGTTTGCGCAGCAATGTGTTGGTCATCGAATGCCCCGACTTCTCGCCGACAAAGCGCCCCAGAATCGGACCGCCTGCAAGATAGAGATCACCCAGAGCGTCCAGCATTTTGTGGCGCACCGCTTCATCCGTGTGACGGAAGCCACCCGGGGTCAGGACTTCGTCGCCCTGTACGACTACGGCATTGTCCAATGTGCCGCCCAAGGCCAATCCGTTTTCACGCATCGCTTCGACATCTGTGCGGCGGCAAAACGTGCGACTGTCGCAGAGTTCACGCGCAAACGAACCATTGCGCATGTCCAAAACCTTTGTCTGGCTTCCAATGGCGTCATCTTCGAAATCGATGTGAAACTCGATCTCCAGACCTTCCGCAGGCGCGATCGATGCCTTTGCGCCCTCTCGTTCAACAGAGACGGGCTTAAGCACCTCATAAGCTAGTACCGGACTAGCCTGACGGCGAACGCCTTTGGCCATGATGCCCTGAACAAAGGCCACGGACGAGCCATCCATGATCGGGACTTCGGGACCATCGATTTCAATCAGTGCATTATGCACACCACATCCGGCAAGTGCCGCCATGATGTGTTCCACAGTCGATACCGACACATTCGCATCGTTAACCAATCGTGTGCAAAGAGGCGTCCGCTCAACAACGTCATAGATTGCGGGGATCAACGCATTGCCCAGCTCGATATCAGTCCGTTTGAACCAGATTCCATGACCTGCCGCTGCAGGCTTCAGAACCATCGTCGCAGGCTTGCCGCTATGCAGCCCAGTGCCCACAAACGTGACTGAAGATTTGAGCGTATGTTGCAATGTGAGCCTCGGTGAGTTGTGTCCAGCCTATCAGGGGCTGTGTTGCACCCTCAACTAAGGAAGGGGGCGTTAAGGCTCAACTCACCTTTTGCAACCGAATGAAACATGAATGTGACACATCGGCAAATCCCTGCTTACACCAGCTCAACACTTTGTGTTTCCACAAAAAAGGGCCGCGCTATGGCGGCCCTTCGGGATGATTTTGTTACCGCGATCAGTTGGCCTGACGCCGTAGGAAGGCGGGAATTTCGATGCGCTCCTGATCAGGATCGGCTTCATCCTGAACAGGCGCCGTTGCGTCAACCGACCGCATCGCAGGCTGTTGGCGTACCGGTTGAGCGGGCGTATCGGCCGCATGGCCGGTCATCCGGTCAATCAATCGGTTGAAGCCAAAACGCGGGCGATCCTCGGTCGCTTGCTGCGGCTGAGGGGCCGGTTCGCGAGGTGCCTCAGGCGTCGGACGCAGCCGGTTCGAAGGTACTTTCTGAACTGCGGCCTGCAACCGCTGCATCGCTTCTGGAGACGGTGTGCCGGGGGTCTGGGCACGCGGTGCGTCGTAGGTGTCGACTGTCTCTTCGACTTCGGGTTGCGGTTCGAACTGCGCCACCTGAGGCTGATAGGCGGGCGGAGGCAGCCCGTCATCGTCCTGCTCGGCAGCGGGTTGTTCGTCTTGCCAGCCTTCATTGAACTCGACATCTTCGATGGACTCGAAGAGCGTGGGCGCAATGTTGTCCTCAGCCGGGGCCTCATCTGCAGCGATTTGTTCAGGCGTGGAGTCTTCTGCCGAAACCGTGCGTGTCAGCGGAGCCGACATCGAACGGCGGGCGACCGGTACATCTTCGCTTTTCTCGCTGGCATCGATACCGGTGGCAACGACTGAAACGCGCATTCCGCCTTCCATCTCGGTGTCGAGGGTCGAACCGACAATGATATTGGCCTCCGGGTCCACTTCCTCGCGGATGCGGTTGGCGGCCTCGTCCAGTTCGAACAAGGTCAGGTCGTGCGCACCGGTGATGTTGATTAGCACACCCTTGGCACCCTTGAGGCTGATTTCGTCCAACAGCGGGTTGGCAATGGCCTTCTCGGCTGCCTGAATGGCGCGATCTTCACCGGTCGCTTCGCCTGTGCCCATCATCGCCTTGCCCATCTCGTCCATCACGGCTCGAACGTCGGCGAAGTCGAGGTTGATCAGACCCGGACGCACCATCAGGTCGGTTACGCCTTTGACGCCCTGATACAGGACATCGTCGGCCATCGAGAACGCCTCGGTAAACGTTGTCTTTTCGTTGGCCAGACGGAACAGGTTCTGGTTCGGAATGATGATCAGCGTATCAACGACTTTCTGCAGCGCATCAACGCCGTCTTCGGCCTGACGCATACGCTTGGCGCCTTCGAACTGGAAGGGTTTGGTGACAACCCCAACGGTCAGGACACCCAGCTCCCGCGCTGCTTGCGCGATGATCGGGGCTGCGCCGGTGCCTGTGCCGCCACCCATGCCGGCGGTGATAAAGCACATATGCGCACCCGCTAGGTGATCGACGATCTGTTCGATGCTTTCTTCAGCTGCTGCAGCACCCACGGTCGGACGCGCACCTGCACCTAACCCTTCGGTGACTTTGACGCCCAGCTGCACCCGCGCCGACGAACGGCTTTGCTGCAGCGCCTGTGCGTCTGTGTTGGCGACGACAAATTCTACGCCGTCCAACTGTTTTTCAATCATGTTGTCGACAGCATTGCCCCCAGCGCCGCCAACGCCAAATACGGTAATCCGAGGCTTGAGTTCGTCGTGCCCGGGCATCGAAAGATTTAATGTCATGCTCTGTCCGCCTGTTTTTTATGTTGCCGCAAAATGCGGTTTTTCTGACCTATCCACAGTCGATTTTACTGTGTCATTTCGGAAACGTCACCAGAAAAATCGCACGAATCCACAAAATATGGAGGAAATAAGGCAGCAAACAGCGGCATTTCGCTGTTACCGCGACATGTTGCGGCGAAAGACTCATGCGCTACTACACACGGAAAGACCCCGCCCACCTTGAGGGGGGTGTAAAACTTTTAGTCACTCGTTTGGTCGCGGAAAACTGCTCAATGTCCTGCCGCTGGGCCTCTGCCGGGCCTTGAGCCTTATTTTGCGGCAATTTGGCAGTTGCCGCAACTGATTTCTTTAGCCTACCGGGGCACTTGGGCAATTCAGGCCATCTTCAGAGATGCTACGGACCTCTTGCGTTTCGCTGCCGACGAAGCGCGCCAGCCGCACCATCAACCGGTCATTGTACAGGTAGGGCCACCAGCAGACTGGCAGGCCATCGGGCGCATCATCGTACAGAAAACAGATCTGGCCATTTGGCGTGGTGATCTGGCCATAGACACAGCCCCGCCCCTCCATCCGCCAGACCGAGAGAGTCGGGCTGAGGAATTCCTCGGTCCCGACCAACATACCGCTTCGGATTTCATGGAAGGTGATCGTTTTGCCAACGACGGCGCTCAGAAACGCCTCTGGCGTAATAAGGGTTTGAGCCGGGGCCGCAGCGGGCCCAAGGGCCGCGCCAACGGCTGCACCACGCAGGGCATTACCAATTGTCACGGAACCAGCGCACGGCGCGCTTGAACGGGCGCGCGGCATAGGTGTCGACCGGGATCTCAAAATCCCACCATTCGTCCTGAGGATGCGCCGCAAACAGGCTAAGCCCCACTGCCGAAGAAAAACCGGGCCCGGTCGCGGATTGCGGCAGGCCATGAACGCGCAGCGGGCGGCCCAAACGAACACGCTGACCCAGAATCCGGCTGGCAAGCCCGTCTAGCCCCATGATCTGGCTGCCACCACCAGTCAGAACGATCTGCTGGCTTGGCAGGTGGTCGAAACCGGCAGCGTCCAGACGAGTACGCACCTCTTCGAGAATCTCCTCGACGCGGGGGCGCATGATGCCGATCAACTCGGCACGGCTGACGGTACGGCGGTCATGCTCCCAATCGCCAGTATCGCCACCGATGTCGATCAGGTCGCGATCATCGGCTCCGGTCGCGTGAACGCCACCGTTAAAGGTCTTGATCCGTTCGGCCACCGCTGCGGGCACGCCGAGGCCCATCGAAATGTCGCTGGTCACGTGATCCCCGCCCATGCGCACGCAATCGGCATAGATCATGTGTTTCTTCATGAAGATCGAGATGCTGGTGGTGCCGCCGCCCAAATCGATACAGGCCGCGCCCAACTCCTGTTCGTCCTCGACCAATGCGGAAATGCCCGAGACATAGGCTGAGTTCGCAATCCCTGCCAGCTCCAGATCGCAGCGCTTGATGCAGCGGACGATGTTCTGGATCGCCACCGCATCGACGGTTAGCATGTGCATATCCACTGCAAGGCTCTGCCCCAACTGTCCACGCGGATCGATTAGTCCCGAGCGGTTGTCGAGCGCGAAATTCACCGGTTGCGCATGCAGTACCTCGCGCCCTTCGCCGTAATCGGGCACGTCGCAGGCGTTCAGGACACGACCGACCTCGGCTTCGGTAACCAATTGGCCTTCCAGATCAACCTGCGCATCCAGCCCGTAGGAACGCGGGTTCGCCCCTGAGAAGGATGCAATCACGTGATCGACGCGGATATCGGCCATCTTCTGCGCCGCCTGCAGCGCGGTGCGGATGGCGCGCTCGGTTTCCTGCATCGCGGTAACCTCGCCGAACTGCACCCCGCGCGAACGGGTGGTCGCAGCGCCAATGACCCGGAAACCGGTTTGTCCGGCCATCGAGCCGATCGAGTTATCCTCTGACAACCGCCCCGTCCCGTCGAAGCGCAATACAAGGCAAGCGATTTTGGAGCTGCCGACATCCAGGATAGCAACTACACCGCGTTGCATTGCCTGTCGGCGCATCTGCCGCATAGCCCTTTGGGACTGATAAAGATCGGTCATCATGGTCGTTACTGCCCGCTACTCACATCTACTTTTGTGTTCCACCAGTCTTCGCTGGCCGTTTTGTTCATTCGGATGGTTGGTCGCTGCCCCAGTCGCATGTCGACCACGGCCACGTCACGTTCTAGAAGGTCCTGCACCTCGTTCACCGCCAACACGCGTTCCAGCGCGCGCGCCGGACGTTCGGTCGGCAACATGATGCGCTGGTTGCGATCCAGCACCAGATCCCAGCGCCGTTCGCCAACGCGCACCAAACCGCGAACGCGGTCGCCCAAGCTGCGGGCAGTGGTCAGGATTTGCAGCGCCTCGGGGACATGTTTGTTCGCGCCCTTCCCTGCGATCAGTGGCAGGGCTGCGTGATCGGCGCGTGCTGAAACACGGTCAACATGAGCTCCGGTTTCATCCAATAGCTCGATCCCGTCTCGGGTGCGCCAGACGATGACCGGCTGGCGTTCGACCACATCAACCTGAAGAATCCCGCCAGGGCGAATGCGTACGGTTGCCGATTTCACCGGGTCAAGCCCGGTGATGGTGTCGCGGATCAACTCCACATCCAGATCCCACGAACTGAGCGGGAAATCGAGCGGCACGATCTCGCGGATATCCTCAGACAGTGCGGTTCCTGCCCCGTCGATGGCCATCAGGTTGACCATGAATTCGGGGCGCTCCTGGATCGAGGTCTTGATGTCGGCGATATAGGTGCTGACCGCCTCACGACGTTCTTCGGCGGCAAAGAAGCCACCCACCAAACCAACGACGGTCAGAACCGGCAGGCCAATTTTTAGCCCGCGCCGGATGCCGGGGGTGAGCATCCAGCGCTGAAAGCGGTAGCTGAGGCGCGAGGGCGCGGGGTCCACGTTGCGCGCGCGGCCAAAAAGACGCGCCCCGCGCAAATGCAGCTTAGGTTCGGTTTTGGGCTCGGGCCTTGGCGCGGCGGTGAAATCGGCATCCGGCCCCGCCAACGGTTTGGTCCGGTGAATCACCGGCGCGCGGGTGGCGGTCAGCGGTCGCATGAGGCGTCCTCCACCATCCAGGCGCAGAGCTGGCCGAAACTGATGCCAAGATGCTCGGCCTGTTCGGGCACCAGCGAAGTCGGCGTCATGCCGGGCTGGGTGTTGGTTTCCAGCAGGAACAGCCCGTCGGCACCCTTGCTGTCATCCCAGCGGTAATCGGTGCGGGACACGCCGCGACACCCCAGCGCATTATGCGCCTTCACCGCATAGTCCATGCAGCGGTCAAAGATGTCCTGCGGAATGTCAGCGGGCAGCACATGCCACGAGCCGCCGGGCTTGTACTTGGCATCATAATCGTACCAACCGCCATCGGTCATGATCTCGGTCACCGTCAGGGCGCGATCGCCCATCACGGTCACGGTCAGTTCACGGCCCGCGACGTATTTCTCGACCATCACCTGATCAGGCATCGCCTCGTCCAGTTGCGGCGGGCCGTTGGCATTTTCATGCACGATGTAGATGCCGACGCTGGAACCTTCGTTGTTGGGCTTGGCCACATAGGGCGGCTCCATCACATGGACCTCGACCACCTCGACCTTGGGAACGATCAGGCTGGGTACGATAGGTAATCCTTCGGCGGCGTAGACCTCTTTGCTGCGCTGTTTGTCCATCGCAAGGGCCGAAGCCAGCACGCCGGAATGCGTGTAAGGAATGCGCATCCATTCCAGTAGCCCCTGCACACAGCCATCCTCGCCCCAGCGTCCATGCAGGGCGTTGAACACCACATCGGGTTTGATATCGGTAAGGCGAGCAGCAAGGTCCGGACCTGCGTCCAGTTCGACCACTTCAAAGCCTTCTCCCACAAGGGCGGCTGCGCATTCGCGCCCAGAGCTGAGAGACACCTCGCGTTCCGCCGAGGGGCCGCCCATCAACACCGCCACTTTGGGGTTTGTCCTGCTCGACATACCCAATGTGCGCCTCAATGTCCCCGGACCTTATGTGGTGGTCCGTACTGCGTTTATGCCTTTGATCCGTCGTCCTAATTTGCCTGTTATGGTCTGACGGTCGGGGCCTTATTCTTCCAGCGGATCACCGACCCGCATGATTTCCCACTCTAGCGTGATGCCGCTTGTTTCGTAAACCTTTTTTCGCACCTCTTCGCCCAGACCTTCGAGGTCTGCGGCGGTGGCGTCGCCTGTATTGATCATGAAATTCGAGTGTTTGGGACTCATCTGCGCGCCACCTTTTGTGGCCCCGCGCATACCCGCGTCATCGATCACTTTCCACGCCTTGAGGTCATGCACATCGTCCGCGCGCCCAGTCGACGAGAACCCGGCTGGATTACGGAAGGTCGACCCGGCGCTGCGGTCCTTGGTGGGTTGAGTTTCGTCGCGCTTTTTTAGCTGCGCCTCCATGCGAGCGTGCAGCTCAGCTGGATCGCCCGAGGGGCCTTGAAGCGTCGCCGAGATCAGCACCGCGCCTTCGGGCAGGTCGGACTGGCGATAGCGGAAGCTGAGGTCTTGCGGGGTCAGGTCCACGATCTCTCCGGCGCGGGTGACGACGGTAGCCTTTTGCAACACATCCGCCGTATAGCTGCCGTAACAGCCCGCGTTCATGCGCACGGCCCCGCCGATCGAGCCTGGTATCGTGCGCAGGAAAGTCAGGTCCACACCTCCATCCGCTGCTTTACGCGCCACATGCGCATCCAGCGCGGCGGCACCCGCGCTGACGGTATTGCCCTCGACCGAGATGCCATTGAACCCGCGCCCCAATCGGATCACCACCGCCCGCAGACCACCATCACGGACGATCAGATTGGATCCGACACCCATAGGAAAGATGGGAACATCCGCAGGCAGATCACGCAGAAACGACTGAAGGTCTTCGGTATCGGCGGGTTGAAACAGATAATCCGCTGGTCCGCCGACGCGCAGCCAGGTGAGTTCGGAAAGAGAACGCGCCGCGGACAGGCGGCCACGGACGTCGGGCAGTTCGCTCATGCGCCTTCCCGCGATGCAAGGCTGCGCCCGCCTACTCCACCCATGATCACCGCAAACAGGAAGGGCAGGACCGCACCGGTCAGCCAGACGAAGGGTCCGAACGCCTGTTCTTCTTCTCCTGTTCCGACACCGGCCAGCACTATGATCAGTACCAGACCAAGGGCCGAGGTCAGCCCGATCAGCCACAGCAGTGCCTTGAGGCCGATCCAGCGCGCGGCGACAAAACCCGCAAGCGTCCCGAGGATCAGGGTAATCAGCGGCAAATAGGCGAAAGTGGCGATGTCGACCATGGGGGCCTCCTGAAAATGGCCAGTTACTTGTTCGCCGCCTTCATGCCCTGCATTTTCGCCTTTGTCCAACGGGTGAGGTAAATCACCGGCCAACGCAGAACTGACATACCTGCCGCCAGAACCAGCAGCCCGATCCATGGACCATTTTCATAGGTGACATAGCCTAGGATGGGGACGCCAACGGCGATCAGGAAATAGGCGCGCCGCCAATGGTTGTCCTTGCTGGGCAACATCGCCAACACGTTGGCGACAACACCCCACAGACCGGCAAGCGCAATCGACCAGTTCATTCCGACACCTCTTTACCCGTCCACTTGCGCCAGTAGTAGCGGATCGGGTTGCGGTACATCGAAACAAAACCGCCAGCAGCCAGGACTCCGACGAACCAGCCATAGTCTAAACTCAGCCAAAGAATCAGAGCAGGCGCGCTGGCAAACAGTACAACACCCGGTGGGAATTGCAGGTGCATCGGCAGCATCGCCACAATGGTGGAAGCGAAGACCCAGACGCAGGCGAGTATGAGCGACAACGCCACGAGGTTAGCTCGCTTTGGCGATTAACCGGTCAGGCAAACCGTTGGCCCAGGTACTGATCGTACCTGCGCCGAGGCAGACAACCATATCGCCCGGGCGGGCCTGTTCACGGACAAGGCGGGCGAGGTCTTCTTCGTTCAAGATCGCGCGCGCGTGGCGGTGGCCGTGGCGGATCAGGCCCTGCACAAGATCGTCACGGCTGGCACCTTCGATCGGATCTTCGCCTGCGGCAAAGACCTCGGCAATAGCGACCACGTCGGCGTCGTTGAAGCAGGTGCAGAAATCGTCGAACAGGTCGGACAGGCGGGAATAGCGGTGAGGCTGGTGGACGGCGATAACGCGGCCCTCGGTGGCCTGACGTGCGGCCTTGAGAACGGCGGCGATTTCGACCGGATGGTGGCCGTAATCGTCGATGATGGTGACGCCGTCAATTTCTCCAACCTTCGTGAAGCGGCGATTGACGCCGCCGAAATTGGCCAGCGCGTCGCGAATTTCCGAAGCTTTCATGCCCAGATGACGGGCCACGGCCACGGCAGACAACGCATTCGAGACGTTGTGATCGCCGGGCATCGGCAGGGTACAGCCCTCAATCACCTTGTCTTCGTGGCGCAAATGGATGTCGAAATGGGCAACGCCGCCCTTATAGGTCAGGTTTTCGGCCCGCACATCGGCCTGTGCGTTGAAACCATAGGTGCGCACGCGGCGGTCGGAGATGCGGCCAACAAGCGCCTGCACCTCGGCATGATCTGTGCAGCAGACGGCCAAGCCATAAAACGGCAGGTTCGAGACGAACTCGTAAAACCCGTCGCGCAGTTGGTCGAAATCGCCCCAGTGCTCCATATGCTCGGGGTCGATATTGGTGACGATGGCGATGGTTGCAGGCAGGCGATTGAATGAGCCGTCGCTCTCATCCGCTTCAACCACCATCCATTCGCCCTGCCCCATGCGGGCGTTGCTGCCATAGGCGTGGATGATGCCGCCATTGATGACTGTGGGGTCGAAATCGCCGGCAACCATCAGTTCGGCCATCATTGTGGTCGTGGTCGTTTTTCCGTGGGTTCCGGCGATGGCAATATTCGAGCGCAGCCGCATCAGTTCGGCCAGCATATCGGCGCGGCGGACAACCGGCAGGCCCTGCGCGCGTGCTTCGTCCAGTTCCGGGTTCCCCGGTTTGATCGCGGTTGAGACCACGACTACGGCGGCGTTCTGCAAGTTCTCCGAACGCTGGCCTTCGAAAACCTCAGCACCCAGCCCAGCCAGCCGGTCAGTAATCTTCGAGGTTTTCAAGTCCGAACCTTGTACACGGTAGCCAAGATTCAAAAGCACCTCTGCGATACCCGACATCCCGATCCCACCGATGCCCACGAAGTGGATCGGTCCAACGTCCTGCGGCAGTTTGGTTGCTGGATTCATGAGGTCTCCTTCTGCGCCAGTTGCTCGACAAGGGCGACCAGACGCTCGGTGGCGTCCGGTGCCCCGACCGATAGCGCGGCATGGGCCATTTGCTGTGCGGCTTCGGGGTTGGTGAGAACCGTGGTCATTTGCTGTGTCAGCGCGGGAACGTCAAGGGCGTTTTCGGGGATCATGATCGCCCCACCTGCCTGAACCAACCCACGCGCGTTGGCTGTTTGATGATCTCCGGCAGCCGTGGCAAGCGGGATCAAAATCGACGGACGGCCAATCACGGAAATGTCGGCAATACTGGAGGCACCCGACCGGCTGACAACCAGCTGCGCGTCGGACATGCGGCGAGGTACGTCATCAAAGAAAGGCTGTACATCGGCGCGTATGCCGTGATCGGCGTAAAAGGCCTTGACCCGTTCACGATCCTCATCGCGGGCCTGATGCGAGACTCGGATGTCCCCGCGCAGATATTCAGGCAGCGCAGCGATGGCCCCCGGCACCACGTCACTGAGGATACGTGCGCCCTGTGAGCCGCCCATCACCAGGACGGACATCGGGTACTCCCCAGGCGGGATATAGGGGGCAGCAGCGCGTTCAAGAACGGAGGCGCGAACCGGGTTACCAGTGTGTATGCCCTTGGACCCTTCAGGCAGATCGGTGGGCCAGACACCACAGGCCACTTGAGCCACACGCGTGGCAAACAGTTGGTTTACCCGGCCCAGAACGCCATTTTGTTCATGGATCATACGCGGCAGCTTCAGCAGGATGGCCGCGCCCAGCGCCGGTATCGACGGATAGCCGCCAAAGCCCACCACCACATCCGGCTTGTCACGCATCATCTGCGCAGCCATGCTAGTGACTCCAGCAGCAATCTTGGGTCCAACCAACATCTTGGCCGCTAATCCGCCTCGGGCGAAGGTGGCCGAGGATGCCTCGACAATCTCGACGTCTGCGGGGAACGCGCCGGTATAGCGCGCTCCGCGCGGGTCGGTGGACAGGCGCACACGCCAGCCTTTCTGCAGCATCGCCTCGGCCAACGCCTGCGCAGGGAACATGTGGCCCCCGGTGCCACCTGCTGCGATTAGTAGATAAGGTTTGCCCATCAGCCTCGTCCGCGCAGAATGTCGCCTAGCTCGCCCTGCGGGCGGGTTCGGGTGAAGGCCAGCAACATGCCAACCGCGATGCCGCCTGCAATCAGGGACGATCCGCCATAACTGACAAACGGCAGCGTCATGCCCTTGGCGGGCAGAAGACGCACAGCGACGCCCATGTTGATCATAGCCTGCACGCCGAACATGCAGGCCAGACCAGTGCCAGCCAGACGGATGAACATGTCGCGTTCGCGCATCAGCCGCAGCAGCGAACGCACAACGATCAGCGAGTACAGCGCGATGATAATCAGCACCAGAATCAGCCCGTATTCTTCGGCCGCGACCGCGATGATGAAATCCGTATGCGCATCAGGCAGAGACCACTTGACCTGCCCCTCACCCACGCCGACGCCGAACAGGCCGCCTTCGCGGATAGCATTGGTGGCATACCCAAGCTGAGTGGTCGGATCGAGTTCCTGATTAAGGAAACCATCGATACGACGGGCAAAGTGCTCGGAATTGGAATAGGCAAACATGCCGCCCAGAACGACCGCCCCGGCCATGCCGACCAGCAATAGCATCGGGGCTCCGGCAACAAAATACATCACACCCCAACCAAAAAGGATAAGGCAGGCCTGCCCGAAATCGGGCTGCATCACCAGCATTGCCACGATGGACATACACAGTGCAAAGGACCACAACCGCCCCGGCGGGCCGTTGATTTCCTGTGATGCGGCCAACAGCCATGCGGCCACCACGACAAAACCGGGCTTGAGGAACTCGGATGGCTGCAACGAGGCAAAACCCAGCGAATACCAGCGCACCGCGCCTTTGCCAAAGTCTGTACCGAAGACCGGCAGGAAGGCCAGCGCCACGAACGAGGCCAGAAAGCCCAGAATCGCCAGCCGCCGCACCAGTGTCGGCGACATCATTGAGGTCAGCAGCATCGCGACCAGCGCCAGCCCGCCAAAGATCGCCTGACGTTCTACATAGTGGAAAGGATCGAACCCGTTACGCCCCGCTAGTGGCGGCGACGAGGCTAGCCCCAGCAAAAGCCCGATGACAAACAGGATCAGGACGCAGGACATCGTCCAGCGATCAATCGTTCGCCACCACTTCGGAAGAATCGGTTCTCCGCGCTGGTCCTGGACCGCGCCATACACCATCTCAGTCATGAGATACCGCCACTATCTGCCTCGTTAACGTCCCGTTTTTCGGGATCTGATTGAGAGTCTACAGGGATTTTTACATTTGGGCTAGCAGAATGACAGGCAGAACTGGAATTCCGGAACAATGAGCCGCCGTTGACAAACGCGCATGCATTCAAGCAGCGCATGCTGCCTGTTCTGATCGACGGCCCGTTGAGGCTCGGTTTGAGTTCATCCAACTATCAACCGCGCCCAACGTCATTGTTCAAAAAGTAAATCGTCAGTCTTTGATGGGGTATCTGTCAGGCTCTTCAAACACATCGATCACTCGGGAACCCGCCTTGATGCGCCCGCCATGCTCCACTCCGGCTGGGATAGAATAGCTGTCGCCGGGCAGATAAACTTTCGTCTCTCCGCCAATGGTGAGTTCAATTTCTCCTTCCACCACCATACCCCATTGGGCACCATGTGAATGTAGTGGGAGTTCCATTTCTTTAAGAAAAGTAAAAAAGGCGACCAAACCAGCATCAGATCGAATGACTGCCGTCTGCACGACGTCTTCGGGAAATGGCACGTCTAGTCTTGGAAAGTCGGTAATGAAGTTTGGAAAGCGCATATTTTTATCCCTTTAAATGGATTTAACCGGCAAGCATTAGCACAGAGCCTAGCATGTCAGAATGCACTACGAGTAAAAATCCACATACCATATGGCACAAACCCAAGTGCTGCTGAGAAATTCCGTGGGCCAAACCCACACCGTTTTTGGTCTGCGCTCTTGCCATCGCTCACAATCCACGCCATGCGCAGCATATGGATTTCGAGACGATCATCCTCGGTGCTGGCGCGGCCGGCATGATGTGCGCAGCCCATTGCGGTGGCCAGGCGCTGGTGATCGACCATGCAAAAGCTCCCGGAGAAAAGATCCGCATCTCGGGTGGTGGACGATGCAATTTCACCAATATGTATGCGGGACCGGGCAATTTCCTGTCTCAGAATCCGCATTTCAGCAAATCAGCGCTGGCGCGATATACACAGTGGGACTTCATCGAACTGGTCGATCGCCATGGCATTGCATGGCATGAAAAAACGCTTGGGCAATTATTCTGCGACGGGTCTTCGAAACAGATCGTCCAGATGCTGCTGAATGAAATGGTCAAGGCCGAGGCCGAGCTCTGGGTGCAGACGTCGCTGCGCAACTTGCGCAAAACCGAAAGCGGTTTCGCTTTGGATGTCGAACGCGATGGCAAGCACATCCCTCTGACCTGTCGTAATCTGGTTCTGGCCACGGGTGGCAAATCGATCCCCAAAATGGGCGCGACGGGGTTGGCCTATGACATCGCGCAGCAATTCGGGCTGCAGATAACCGAGACACGAGCGGCGCTGGTGCCGTTCACCTTCTCGGACGGTCGGTTCAAGGATTTGTCCGGCGTCTCCCTGCCCGCTCGACTATCAAACGAGCGCACCAGTTTCGACGAGGCTTTGTTGTTCACCCATCGCGGGTTGAGCGGTCCTTCGGTGCTGCAATTGTCTTCGTACTGGCGCGAGGGTGAGGCAATTTGGGTCAACCTGATCCCCGATTTGCCTTTATACGATCTGCTTCGCGATCAGCGGCAGGCTGTTGGGCGCAAGGCGCTGACCACCGAATTGGCACGCCACCTGCCCACGCGTCTGGTGGAATACCTCGCACACCATATCCCGATGAAGGGCAATCTTGCGGATCAGTCCGACACGGCGCTGTCGGAACTGATCGCCGCATTGTCCAACTGGCGGCTTACGCCGTCGGGCACCGAGGGCTATCGCACCGCCGAGGTCACTCTGGGCGGGATCGACACTGACGGGCTGTCGTCTAAAACGATGGAGGCCAGGGATGTCCCCGGCCTCTATGTCATTGGTGAAGCGGTGGATGTCACCGGCTGGCTTGGCGGTTACAACTTCCAATGGGCGTGGTCCTCGGGCCACGCCGCCGGAAGTGCCATCGCAAGCCGTTAGCCTACGACGTTGTAACCCCGTCCGCGCATACAGTTGCGCACAATGACTTCCTTGTTCTGGTTCTTGTTGATCACGTCAGCACCTGCACCAACCAACGCACCGGCAACGGCGGCGCGACCCAGGTTGTCGCTGCTGTCCTGAACGATGCCGGTGACGGCTGCAGCACCTGCAGCGCCGATTGCGGCATTACCTGCGGTCGATCCGTCAACGCTGGCCTGCGAGGCTGCAAGTTGCTGGCACTGATACAGGTCCGAATTGTAGTTCGGGCCTACAGGGCCATCGATCACGGGCTGATAGTTGGCCCCGGTATTGGTGCAAGCCGCAGCAGCCAGCAGCGCTGGAACGACCAGAAGAAGTTTACGGTTTGGCATATTCATGACCTCGTGTTGAATTTCCTGAAGGCAAAAACCAATGCAGGCAGTGCGTCAAGCAGATAGGCCCACAGCTTCGCCGAACCGGCGATCTATTGCAAACGCATTGCTTTCAGAGGCGTTTTTTAACCTGATCCACGAAGTCATCGCCACGTTGTTCGAAGTTGTCATACTGGTCGAAACTGGCCGCAGCAGGTGCCAATAGAACGGTTTCACCGGGCTGCGCATCGGCCATGGCCTGCATAACCGCCGCTTCCATAGTGGTGCAGACTTGCGCATCGGCCTGCAACTGCATTGCAAAGCTCGCCGCCTCACGCCCGATGACGTAGGCCTTGATTACGTGGTCCCCTGCCCCGTTCAGCGCCTCAAGCCCGCCTTCTTTCTCAAGCCCGCCACAGATCCAACGTATCTTCTTGAACGCGCTCAAGGCTTTGAGGGCGCTATCTACGTTGGTGGCTTTCGAGTCATTCACATAGGTCACGCCGTCCGCCTCGGCGATGATCTGACTGCGGTGCGGCAGACCCGGGAAGCTGTGCAGCGCGTCTTCGATCACGCGCGGAGCAAGGCCCAGCGAACGGCAGGCGGCATAGGCGGCGCAGGCGTTCTGGTGATTATGCGCACCGGGCAGGCCCTTGATCTCACGCAGGTCGATCGATCCGGCCTGACGGCCCTTGCGGTATTCCGACAGGAAACCCTTGCGGGCAAAGACCTGCCAACCCGACCCGGTCAGCTTGCGCGCCACCGAGACGCGGATCACCCGGTCATCCGACGGCCCCTCGGCCAGTTGCCCGGCTAGAAACGCGCCCTCGGCCTCATCTATCCCGATCACGGCGCGGTCTGGACCTCCTTCGGCGAACAGGCGACGTTTGGCGGCAAAGTAACCACCCATTCCACCATGTCGATCCAAGTGATCAGGTGAAAGATTGGTGAAAACCGCCACATCCGGCGTCAGTGCGCGGGCCAGTTCGGTCTGGTAGCTCGATAGCTCCAGTACCACGACCGATCCATCGCCACCTGGGTCGATGTCCAGCACGCCGCGCCCAATGTTACCCGCCAGTTGCGAGTCGCGCCCGGCCTCGGTCAGGATATGTTGGATCAACGCAGCGGTGGTTGATTTGCCATTCGATCCCGTCACCGCGATGACGCGCGGTGGGATGTCGTAGTTGTTCCATTCAGGGCCTGCGAAAGAGCGAAAGAACAGACCTATATCATTGTCGACCGGAACTCCGGCTTCCAACGCAGCGGCCACAACCGGGTTCGGCGCGGGGTAGAGATGAGGGATGCCGGGCGAGACAATTAGTGCGGCAATATCGTCAAACGCCCCGTGGCGGCGCAGATCGACACACGAGAATCCCTCGACCTCTGCCGCTTCACGCGCGGCGGGGTTGTCATCCCAGCAGATCGGCTCAGCCCTGCCAGCGCGCAGCGCTCGTGCGGTGGTCAGACCCGACCGACCTAGCCCCAGAACCGCTACTTTCTGCCCTGAAAACCCTTTGACCGGGATCATTGCCATACACCTTCTATCCGAGCCGCTCTTCCAGCCAGTCCGCCCGCCAAGAGACCGGCCCTTTTGGAACGTTTTCTATTACGAACCCATAGTCTGGTAACCGGTCGCACAAAGCATCGTATTCCGCAATAGCTGCGGCCAAGTTGTGCCGCCGGTCATCATCCTGTTCGAATATCTCAGGCCAAGGAGGAAAGAGAAACACGCATGGGTCGTAGCCCAAGTGCAGTATCTGTTCACGCACTTTGGTCTCCAACGGTGTAACGGTTCGATCAAACCAAATCAGCGCGTCCAATGCCGAACGATCAAATAGCACAAGATCATCTTTGGCATTGTTGAAGTCTGATATCGCAAGTTCAATGATCCGGCGGCAGAATACCTCGGAGTTGACCCAAGGCAGAGCGCGACCACCACCTTGTCTTTCCTCGGCAATGACACGACGACCCGGCTCGGAAACTGTTGAATATCCGCGTCGGGCCATCTCCTCCAGCAGTGTTGATTTGCCACCACCGGAGCATCCAGAAAGCACGACGCAACGCGGGCTCATCTGACTTTCAGCGTCGCCAGCCCGATCATCGCTAAGATCAGTGAAATGATCCAGAACCGGATCACGATGGTGGGTTCAGCCCAGCCCTTTTTCTCATAATGGTGATGGATCGGCGCCATCAGGAACACCCGCTTTCCGGTCCGTTTGAAATAAAGAACCTGGATGATCACACTTAAAGCTTCAACCACGAACAGCCCGCCCACGACTGCCAATACCAACTCGTGTTTGGTAGCCACGGCAATCGCGCCCAGCGCACCACCCAGAGCCAGTGATCCGGTATCACCCATGAAAACCGCCGCCGGAGGGGCGTTGTACCACAGGAATCCCAGCCCCGCGCCAAACAGCGCTGAAGTGAAGATGAAGATTTCACCGGTCCCAGGTACATAGTGAACATCAAGATACTCGGTAAAGTCGACCCGCCCAACCGCATAGGCAATTACACCAAGGGTCGAGGCCGCGATCATCGCGGGCATGATCGCCAGCCCGTCCAGACCATCTGTCAGGTTCACCGCGTTGGCCGCACCCACAATTACGATCACCGCAAAGGGGATATAGAAAAGGCCAAGATTGATCAGCGTATCCTTGAACACCGGCAGAGCCAGCTGGTTTTGCAAATCGCTGGGATGGTGCAGCGTCGCCCAGAGTGACGCCAGCACGGCGATGATGATCCCCAGCGCCAACCGCATCTTACCGGAAACGCCCTTGGTGTTCTGCTTTGAGACCTTGGCATAATCGTCCGCAAAGCCGATGGCCGCATAGGCCAGCGTCACGAACAGTACCATCCAGACATATGGATTGTCCCAGCGCGCCCAGATCAGGGTCGACGTGACCAGAGCGCCCACGATCAGCAGACCGCCCATGGTAGGGGTTCCAGCCTTGGACAGATGCGCCTCGGGGCCGTCATCGCGGATCGGTTGACCTTTGCCTTGCCGTTTGCGCAATACGTTGATCAAGGGTTTTCCGAACAAAAACCCAAAGATCAGCGCAGTCAGAAAGGCGCCCCCCGCCCGGAAGGTGATATAGCGGAAGAGGTTCCAGAAATCCCCTCCATCCGACAGGGCGGTTAACCAATAGAGCATTACAAAACCTTTCTCACAATACGGCGGCTCTCTGGCGCGCTGCCATGCCCCATTTGCCGCAGACCGTCAACGATCTGCGCCAGAGCCATGCTGAGAGAGCCCTTGGCCATCACTACATCGCCGCTACGGATCAATTCCGGCAGATGGGCAGCCATCTCATCGCTGGTTTCCGTCCACAACCCGCGCTTGCCCTCGGGCAGAGCCTGATGCAGCGCTTGCATCAAAGGGCCGATGCAATGAACATGATCGACATGCGCCATCGCAGGCACCTCGGCCATGGCGGCGTGCATCGCCTGCTCTTGCGCACCAAGCTCTTTCATGTCGCCCAGAAACGCGATCTTGCGTTTGCCCGCCGACGTAGACAGCACGTCGAGAGCGGCCTCCATCGAGGTTGGATTGGCGTTGTAGCTGTCATCGAGCAGTTCAATCTGCCCGCCATCTGGCAGCGCGATCACCTCGCGCACACCGCGCCCTTTGACCGGAGACCAGCCGCGCAGACCGGCAATCGCCTGATCCAGATCGACCCCCAGCGCGACACAGGCCGCCAGAGCGCCCAGCGCATTCATAGCAAAGTGAGTTCCCGCGGATTGGACATCGAATGTGATGTCTGCGCCGCCGACAATACCGTGTCCCCGCACCGAGTCAGGGCCTTGGAGCACGTTGGTCAGGGCATAGTCCCGCGCCTTGTGGCCAAATTCGACGATCCTTGCACCATGCGCAGCGGCGCAGTCGCGCAAGATGCCCGCGTGTTCGATATCGGCGTTGACGATAGCGGTGCCGCCCTCGGCCAGCCCGTCGAAGATCGCAGCCTTTTCAAAAGCAATACCCGCAACCGAGTCGAAGGCTTCGAGGTGGACGGCGGCTACTGTGGTCACCAGCCCCACATGCGGTTGCGCCTGACGCGCCAGCGGAGCGATTTCGCCCGGATGATTCATGCCGATCTCGATCACCGCGAACTCGGTGTCGCGCGGCATTCGCGCCAGCGTCAAAGGCACGCCCCAATGGTTATTGTAGCTGGCGACGCTGGCATGAGTTTTGCCTTGCGTCTCCAGAATGCTGGCCAGCATTTCCTTGGTCGAGGTTTTACCCACGCTGCCAGTCACCCCCACCACGCGCGCACCTGTCCGGGCGCGAGCCGCCTGCCCCAACGCCTCTAGACCCGTCTGCACATCGTCGACGATCAACAGCGGTGCATCTTCGGGCACGCCTTCGGGAATATGCGACACAAGCGCTGCGCCTGCGCCTTTTTCAAGCGCTTGGGCGATGAAATCATGGCCGTCGCGGGCAGCCTTCAACGCAACGAACAGGTCACCCGGCTGCAGGGTGCGCGTGTCGATGGAGACGCCGTTCACCTGCCAATCGGTGGTGGCGCGCCCGTTGGTGGCCTCTGCGGCCTCGGCTGCAGTCCAGAGCGTCATGCGACCCTCCCGTCCAGCGCGGCAACGCTGATACTGGCCTGTTCCACATCGTCAAAGGGCAGGACCTGATCTCCGACGATCTGGCCGGTTTCGTGTCCCTTGCCCGCAATCAGCAGAGCGTCGCCCGGTTGCAGCGCGTCGACGCCGCGCAGGATGGCCTCGGCTCGGTCGCCGACTTCCGTGGCTTCGGGTGCGCCCAACATGACAGCACCGCGGATGGTGGCCGGGTCTTCGCTGCGTGGGTTGTCATCGGTAACAAAGACCACATCGGCGTTTTCAGCAGCGGCCCGCCCCATCAATGGGCGTTTAGTGGCGTCTCGGTCACCGCCTGCACCAACAATGGCGATCAGACGTCCCATGACATGCGGGCGCATCGCCTTCAGTGCAGTGGCCACGGCATCCGGCGTATGAGCGTAATCGACAAACACCGCCGCGCCGTTGTCGCGGGTTGCAGCCAGCTGCATCCGTCCGCGCACGGTGATCAGGTGCGGCAAGGTTTCAAACACGCGGTCGGGGTCCTCGCCCGCCGCGATGACCAATCCGCAAGCCAGCAAAACGTTCTCGGCCTGAAAGCCGCCGATCAGATTCAGGCGGGTTTGATAGGCCTTGCCTTTCCATGAAAAGCGCAAATCCTGCCCGGTCGCGTCAAAGCGTTGATTCAGAAGACAAAGATCAGAACCCTCAGGGCCTACGGTGATGATATTCTGGCCGCGTGCCTCGGCGATCTTGCGCATCTCGGCACCCTTGGGATCACCAAGGTTGACCACAGCGACCCCGTCTTCGGGCAGCACACGATCAAACAGACCCGCCTTGGCTGCGAAATAGGCCTCGAACGTGTCGTGATAGTCCAGATGATCCTGCGTGAAATTCGAGAACCCGGCAGCGGTCAGATGCACCCCGTCCAAGCGACGCTGTTCAAGCCCGTGCGAGGAGGCCTCCATCGCCGCATGGGTCACGCCATTTTCGGCAGCTTCGGCGAGACAACGGTGCAGAGTGATCGGCTCGGGTGTGGTATGGGCCAGCGGCGCAGTCCATGCGCCTTCGACCCCGGTGGTGCCCAGGTTGACGGCGGCAAGTCCAAGCTCGGTCCAGATCTGGCGGACGAAACTGGCGACCGAGGTTTTTCCATTGGTGCCGGTGACCGCCACGATGGTCTGCGGTTGCGCGCCAAACCATAGGGCGGCGGCCCCTGCCAGTGCCTGACGGGGGTCTTCCGTGACGATCAGCGCAGCATCGGATGCGGCCAGTTCGTCGGTGGCGATCTCGGCCCCTTTCGCGTCCGTCAGGATCGCGGTGGCCCCCATGCGCAAGGCGTATTGGATGAAGTCTCCACCATGGACTCGGGTGCCGGGAAGGGCTGCAAAGAGGAAACCGTCTTTGACCTCGCGGCTGTCGACAGCCAGACCGGTGATTTCGGGATTGGCCCCTCCCCGTGCGGTCAGGGCCAGTTCGCTGAGTTTCTTTGACCGATTGCCCATGACCCACCTTTCGCTGGACAGCCTAATTTGAGGTCAGCGTTATAGCAGCGCGCGCCTCAGGCTCAAGCCGGGGTCTGAGACCCATTAGCGGCGCCACCCGTCCAATCAGTTCGGCAGCAACGGGAACGGCAGTCCAACCCGCCGTACGGCGCTTTTCGCCATAGGCTACGATGGACGGTTCATCCAGCGTGACGATTAGCACATATTTCGGATCATAAGCCGGGAAGATGGTGGCGAAGGTGGCAATCACCTTGTCCTCATAGTACCCGCCACGCGGCTTGGGTTTATCGGCAGTACCGGTTTTTCCCGCCACGTCGTACCCTTTGACATCGCCAAAGCTGGCGGTGCCATCCGTGACCACTTTGCGTAACATATTTTGCGCCTGCTTGGCGGTGTTTTCGGACATCACGCGAGGGCCGTATTGCGGGCCATTGCGGCGCAAGATCGTGGGGCTGACATAGTACCCGCCATTGGCAATCGCTGCGTAACCAGCGGCCAGATGCATGGGGCTGGTCGAAAGGCCGTGGCCATAAGAAATCGTCACGGTGCTCAACTCACCCCATTTCTTGGGCTTGAGCGGTTGCCCGCCCTTGGCCTCGACAATCTCGAATGGGGTTGGGTCGAACATGCCTAGCGCGTTCAGAAAATCCTGTTGCCGGTCGGCCCCGATTTGCAAGGCCAGCCGCCCGGTGCCTCGGTTCGAGCTGTACTTGATTACATCCGAGACACTGATCTCACCATAATTCTTGCCGTTAAACTCGCCAATCGGGAAGCGCCCGATTTTCATTGGGCCGGAAGTGTCAATGATGGTGTTGGAGTTCACCAGACCTAGCTGCACCGCCTGCGCGGCGGTGAAGATTTTGAACACCGAACCCAGCTCATAGACACCCTGTACATAGCGATTGAACAGCGGGCTGTCCGAGGGATCGAAGCCCGAGGTCGGCGGGCGCGGACGGTCATTGGGGTCAAAAGACGGCAACGACGCGGCCGAGACGACCTCGCCCGTATGGGCGTTCATCAGAACCGCCGAGGCTCCTTTGGCGTTCATGATCTTCATGCCGCCATAAAGCACCTGTTCCACCGCCGCTTGAACGGTCAGATCCAGCGACAGTTGCAGTGGCTTGTTGCCGTTGGCCGGGTCGCGCAGATAGCCGTCGAACTGTTTTTCGACGCCAGCTACGCCGATCACCTCGGCTGCGCTGACACCTTCGCGGCCAAAGCCCGAGCCGCCCAGAATATGCGCCGCGAGTCTGCCATTGGGATATAGCCGCATTTCGCGCGGGCCGAACAGGATGCCGGGATCACCGATGTCATGCACCGCCTGCTTCTGCTCGGGCGAGATGCGCTTCTTGATCCACAGGAATTTTCGCTTACCGGTGAAGTCTTTGACCAAACGCTCTTTTTCCAGATCAGGGAAAATAGCGACCAGTTGCTCGGCTGCGGCGATCGGGTCAATCATCAGCGGTGGCTGCGCATAGACAGAATAGGTGTCCAGATTGGTCGCCAGAATACGGCCTTCGCGATCCACGATATTGGCGCGTTGCATGGCGATGGAGGCCCCCGGCGCACTTGCCAATGGTTCTTGCGCCTCGGATGTCGCCAGAACGCCCATACGAAAGCCTACGACCGAAAAGGCGCAAAAGAAGAAAAGACCCAACACCAACAGGCGGCCCTCGGCGCGCGCGCGGGCGCGGTCTTTCATGTCTTCGTGGCGTTTGCGGATGTTCTCTCGCTCAATCGCCTTGGGGTTTTCACCCTTTGCACGGGCGTCGAGGATACGGGCCAGAGGGCGAAGTGGTGTGCGGGTCATGGAACCTGCACCTCGATCAGTGCCTGAATGTCAGTGACGTCCTGTATTTCAAGCGGGTCGACGATGGGCAGATCCGGGTCCTCGCCATAGGAAATCTGATCGGCGCGACCAAACTGCTCAGCCCGCAGAGGCAGCAAGCTGAGACGTTCGAAATTCAAGTCCGCCAGCTCACGCAAACGATCAGGCCGGTTTAGATAGGCCCATTCGGCATTCAGCACGGCGAGTCGCGCCTGCGCCATCCCGATCTGGCCTTGCAGCAACTGCGTTTCCTTCAGCACCTGCTGCGTGCGATAGTTCTCTTGATAAGCCCAAAGCGCCAGCCCGAATACGGACAGTGCAGTCAACACATACAGAATACTCTTCATCTTGCCCTTCCCCCCAATTGCGGCATGCCGATGGCCCGGGCCTCAATTTCCCCTGCCGGGGCATCCGTTCTTATCGCGACACGCAATTTTGCCGAGCGTGCACGTGGGTTTTCTTCAAGTTCCTGCTCATCCGGCCCTACGGCCTTGCGGGTCTTGAGTATGAATTGCGGCTTCTCCTGCTCCATCTCAGGCGCATAACGGTTGGCGCGTCCGGTTTTGCCCGCGCGCGATTGGAAGAACCGCTTCACCATCCGGTCTTCTATGGAATGGAAAGTCACAACGGCCAGTTGCCCGCCCGGCTTCAAAGCGCGCTCGGCGGCCATAAGCCCCTGAAACAGTTCTTCGTATTCTGCGTTCACCGCGATCCGTAGCCCTTGAAAACTGCGCGTCGCCGGGTGCGATTGGCCCGGTTTGGGGCGCGGCAGGCAGGATTCGATAATCTCGACCAGCCGCAGAGTTGTTGTGATCGGTTCTTCGGCCCGCGCCTTGACGATGGCCTTTGCTATACGACGACTGGCGCGTTCCTCACCGAAATGGAACAGGATGTCGGCCAATTGCGTCTCGGTTGCCGTATTCACCAGATCAGCTGCGCTTTCACCATCTTGGCTCATCCGCATGTCCAACGGACCGTCTTTCATGAAGGAAAAACCGCGTTCAGCCTGATCCAACTGCATGGATGAGACACCAAGATCCAGCACCACGCCGTCCAGATCCTGTGCATATTCATCCATGCGAGAGAACACGCCCTGCTGCATCACCAGCCGGTCACCGTATTCCCCAGCCCAGTCAGCGGCCATTTCAAATGCCAGTGGGTCGCGATCGACGCCAATGACCTTCTCGGCCCCGGCCTCCAGCAACGCACGAGTATAGCCGCCTGCGCCGAATGTGCCGTCCAGCCAGGCACCGGATACCGGCGCCACGGCGGCCAACAACGGGCGCAGAAGAACGGGGATATGAGGTTTGTCCGATGAGGTCTGAGCGCCGGCCATGCCGTCACCCATCCCCGATGCCATCGAGATACTGCATCGGATCGAAATCATCCGGCAGATCGTCAAGCCATTCCTCGGTCGTGGCCAGTTCCTCGGCCTCGTATGTCTCGGGCTTCCAGATCTGGAAGGTATCACCGGCAGCGATAAAGAACGCCTCGTTCTCAAGGTCGATCTTGTTGCGCAGCTTTGCGGGCAGCACCAAACGACCCGTTTCGTCCACATTGGTCGGGAAGGACTGACCATGGAACATCCGCTGAAGCATCCGACGCTGCATCGAGCCACGTGGCAGCGCATCGATCTTGGCATCCACCTCGTCGATCGCTTCCATGGTGTAACATTCAAGGTATTTGCGGCGGTGGTCGCCATAGACAATCACGAGTTCAGGATTGTCACCGGGTTGCCAGCTGGGGTCCGAGGCCTCAAGCACACGACGAAACGAGGCCGGGATCGAGACCCTGCCCTTCGTATCCACCTTATGCTGGCTTTCGCCTCTAAACCTGCGCGCCAAGACGACTGTCCCTTTCGCTTGCGCCCCACCTCAAAATTCACGTTCCCCCCGGAAGTAAAACGGCGGGTTGATCTGCTGCCACTGATCAACCCGCCGCATTGACCCGCTTTGCGGGATGTCCAGCTGCGCGCGCCACCTGGGGGGATGTCTGCTCGCCCGCGCGCCGGATCTGTTAAGTGATGAAAGCGAGATGCCTGTATGAAACCTGTTTTTGTATTTTTGGTTCGGGGTCGTTTGGTGCCCCTCAACTGTCCTCGCCCTCATCGGGTACACAAGGGATGCCATGGGAATTCATGGAAATCAATAGGAAAATTGCATATGGAGGCCTGATGCAGGCTTCAGATCAAGACCAATGCAATCGAAACTCGGATCAAATATGCCACAAATTGTGCTCCAAATGCTTACTAACACTAAATATGTAAGAATTGACGCCTAGATTATTCCTCCCATGAATTCCCAATAATTTTTAGAATTACGCACTATTTGGCGCAGACACCCATGAATGACAGCCGAAGAGGGCGAATCGCGGTCCCTTTACAGGCCATTCCCATAGGCGACCCATGCTTTCCCATAGCACCATCACCCCAGGCGCCGGACCTGCGGTGAGAAGATTTGCCCCTCTTGAGTTGACACAACATGCCCAAACAAACACCAATTCCGCTCAATAGATAAGCGGTCACCATCACAGGGTCTGGACACACGAAACGTCAACCACACGTGAAAACCAGTATTTTAAAGGCAATTATTGGGGCGTACCGGATTATCCTGCCAATCCATGCATTTGCTGCATAGCAGCATTGACGACGCGAACTATTGTGCGATCGCAGCATTTGCCTATCTTCAGTCTCAAGCAAACGCCGGTCGATGCCGGCAACAGTAAGAATGAACGGATCTTGAAGATGGCAGTCGCAAGCACACAAACAGCTCTGAAAGGCACACCGGCAAATGGAATCTCAACGCTGGTTGAGACCGTGAAAACCCGGGTTGCTCGTTATCGCCTGTACCGTCAGACAGTCAACGAATTGTCGGGACTGTCAGATCGGGAATTGGCTGATCTGGGCTTGCACCGCTCGATGATCCGCCGGCTGGCCCAACAGGCCACCGAAGAGCAGATCGCGCGGTAAGCGCAACAAGAACACCGAGATCAGGTCCGTCCTCCTCCCTTTCGGACCTGTATTTCAGCGGCAGCGTCTCTCCTCCTCCCTGACGTTGCCGCACCTAATACCGGCCCTGACCGCCGGAACCTGATACATCGGGGCTCTCCTCCTCCCTGCCTCGATGTTGAAAGCGCGCGGCGACGTCTTCCTCCTCCCTGACGTCGCCGCGTCTTCCTCATACCGGGATCAAACCCGGGTACGGATACATCGGGGCTTCCTCCTCCCTGCCCTGATGTAGAAAAGAACGGCGGTTCCCCTCCTCCTCCCTGGGAACCGCCGTTTTTCGTTTTTTGCACACAAGATGTAGGCTGGGGTCGTGAACGATTTGTCAGGAGTCTCCCATGGCCGCTTATTTCATCGCCCAGATTTCCATTCATGACCCGGATGGGTACCAGAAATACCTCGAAGGATTCATGCCGATCTTTGACCGGCATGGCGGAAGGCTTCTAACCGTATCCTCAAAACCCGTTGAAGTGATCGAAGGCAGTTGGGAAGAAGATGGGATCGTCCTGATGGAGTTTCCGGATATGGCTGCCGCAAACGCGTGGAAGGACGATCCGGACTATGTCGAATTGGCCAAGATCAGGCAAAAAACGGCGACGGCGAATCTTGTGCTGGTCGAAGGGTTGTAAGCTTCAGAACGGCACGTCATCCTTGTTGGTCAGAAAGCGCGAGACCACTTTCTTGACCCCTGCCTTGTCGAAATCGACCTCGACTTTATCACCTTCGATGCCGATCACTGCGCCATAGCCGAATTTCTGGTGAAACACTCGCTCGCCCAGCGTAAAGCTGGCCACGGCTGTCGCATCAATCACAGTATTCCGGCTTTCTTTTGGCTGAGACATGCCATATTGACCCTGCCGCGCCTGCATCCGCTTCCAGCCCGGAGAGCTATAGACATTCGCCTCGGCTGCGCGGGTTTCGATCCCAGCTGCCTGCTGACCACCACCATAGAGCCCCGGAGGTGTCAGCACTTCCACGTGATCTTCGGGCAACTCATCAATGAACCGGGACGGCATCGAATTCTGCCATTGTCCAAACACCCGTCGGTTGGCTGCAAAGGAAATCGTACAGACTTCTTCTGCGCGGGTAATACCGACATAGGCCAGCCTTCGTTCTTCTTCGAGGCCTTTGAGACCGGATTCGTCCATCGAACGCTGAGAGGGGAACAATCCATCCTCCCACCCCGGAAGGAAAACCGCGGGAAACTCCAGCCCCTTGGCCGCGTGCAGCGTCATGATCGAGACTTTGGCCCCGTCGCTGTCCTGCTCGTTATCCATCACCAGACTGACATGCTCCAGAAACCCCTGCAGGTTCTCGAAATTGTCCAGCTGGTTGACCAGTTCCTTAAGGTTTTCCAGCCGCCCCGGCGCCTCGGGCGTCTTTTCGTTCTGCCAATGCGCGGTATAGCCGGATTCGTCCAAGACGATCTGCGCCAGCTCGATATGCGTATGCTCGGGCGCGCCGTATCGGATCGGTGAAACACCGTCATCAATCACCGTATCATCGTCCACCTCGATCCGAGGCCCGCGCGTCATTGCATTCCACCGCGCCAAACCGTCGATCAATTCACGCAGCGCCTTGCCGCCCTTGCCCTTGATCAGGCCGTTATCGACCGCAATCCGCGCGCCCTCGACCAAAGACATGCCATTCTCGCGCGCCGTCATCTGAATCGTCTGCTGCGCCTTGTCGCCGAGGCCGCGTTTGGGCGTGTTTACGATACGCTCGAAGGCCAGATCATCCTCGGGGCTGACCACCAGCCGGAAATAGGCCATGGCATCGCGAATCTCCATCCGCTCATAGAATCGAGGGCCGCCAATCACCTTGTAAGGCAGACCAATGGTCAAAAACCGATCCTCAAACGCCCGCATCTGGTGCGAAGCGCGTACGAGGATCGCGATCTCATCAAGGTTCATCGGCCGCACACCGCGCGTGCCACCTTGCATCGCGTCGATCTCTTCCCCGATCCAACGCGCTTCTTCCTCGCCATCCCAATGGCCGATCAGACGGACCTTTTCACCCTCTTCGCGGTCGGTCCAAAGCTCTTTGCCCAAGCGGCTTTCATTGCCACGAATGACGTTGGACGCAGCGGCCAGAATATGCGGGGTCGAGCGGTAGTTCTGTTCCAGCCGGACCACGAAGGCGCCAGGGAAGTCCTTTTCGAACCGCAGAATGTTGCCCACCTCGGCCCCGCGCCAGCCATAGATCGACTGGTCATCATCACCAACGCAGCAGATGTTCTTGTGCCCCCCGGCCAGCAGGCGCAGCCAGAGATACTGAGCGACGTTGGTATCCTGATACTCGTCCACAAGGATGTAGCGGAACCAGCGTTGATATTGTTCCAGCACATCCGGGTGGGTTTGGAAAATCGTGACCATGTGCAGCAACAGGTCGCCGAAATCCACCGCATTCAGCTCGCGTAGGCGGGTCTGGTATTGGGCATAAAGCTCGATGCCCTTGTGATTATAGGCCCCCGCATCCGCAGCAGGCACCTTGTCGGGCGTCAGGGCTCGGTTTTTCCAGTCATCGATGATCCCGGCCAGCATCCGAGCGGGCCAGCGCTTGTCGTCAATGTTGGCGGCTTGAGTAAGCTGTTTCAGCAGCCGTTTCTGATCGTCAGTGTCCAAAATTGTGAAGTTCGATTTCAGATCGACCAGTTCCGCATGACGACGCAGCAGCTTGACGCAGATTGCGTGGAAGGTGCCAAGCCACGGCATCCCCTCAGCGGGTCGGCCCAGCATCCGCCCTACTCGCTCTTTCATCTCTCGCGCGGCCTTATTGGTGAAGGTCACCGCCAGAATCTCATTCTCGCGCACCCTATGTGTCCTGAGCAGATGGGTGATCCGAGCGGTCAGAGCTTTTGTTTTGCCTGTGCCCGCACCAGCCAACATCAGCACCGGACCATCCAGCCGCTCAACCGCTTCGCGCTGCGCCGGGTTGAGATCGTTGAGGTACTCAGCCGAGGTCGCAGGCATCGCCCGCGCCGACAGCGATGCGCCTTCGAAGGCGTCCATTTCGTTAAAACTGCTCATGCCGGTAAACTACGTCGGATGGGCGCGGAGGGAAAGGGTTTGTTCACGGCTTGTTCGCTCAAATCAAATAGAATCATCCCTCCAAAGGGCGCAGCGAGGATATTCGGAGAAACGGGCATTATTTGCTCTTTCCCACGGGGGATTGATGCCGCAATGCAGCATGTGCAATAAGTTTGCGCAAAAGGGCGGCGTTTGCGAGCGTTAACATGCCGGTTCTACCCAGAACTACATATGTACGAGGCCGTATTGTCCGCCTATGCACAAGGCCACAGCCATTAAGACCGGGACCTGAAATGACAGACTTCAAGAAAATCCTGATTGCCAATCGCGGCGAGATTGCCATCCGTGTGATGCGGGCAGCCAACGAGATGGGCAAGCGCACCGTCGCGGTCTTCGCCGAGGAGGACAAGTTGGGCCTGCACCGGTTCAAGGCGGATGAGGCCTATCGCATTGGCGCAGATCTGGGACCGGTTGCGGCGTATCTGTCGATTGACGAGATCATCCGGGTGGCCAAAGAAAGCGGCGCAGATGCGATCCACCCTGGTTACGGTTTGCTGTCCGAAAACCCGGATTTCGTGGATGCCTGCGTTCAGAACGGCATCACCTTCATCGGACCCAAGGCCGAGACCATGCGCGCGCTTGGCGACAAGGCCAGCGCTCGGAAAGTGGCGATTGCCGCCGACGTTCCGGTTATCCCGGCGACCGAGGTGTTGGGCGACGACATGGCAGCCATCAAGGCCGAGGCAGCCGAGATCGGCTATCCGCTGATGCTGAAAGCGTCTTGGGGCGGCGGTGGCCGTGGTATGCGCCCGATCCTGTCCGAGGATGAGCTGGAGGAAAAGGTTCTGGAAGGCCGCCGCGAGGCCGAGGCGGCGTTCGGCAATGGCGAGGGTTATCTGGAAAAGATGATCACCCGCGCCCGTCACGTCGAAGTGCAGATTCTGGGCGACAAGCATGGTGAGATCTACCACCTCTATGAACGCGATTGTTCGGTCCAGCGCCGCAACCAGAAGGTCGTGGAACGCGCGCCTGCCCCGTACCTGACCGAAGAACAGCGCGCCGAAATCTGCGAGCTGGGCCGCCGTATCTGCGCCCATGTGAACTATGAATGCGCGGGCACCGTCGAGTTCCTGATGGATATGAACACCAGCAAGTTCTACTTCATCGAAGTGAACCCGCGCGTGCAGGTGGAACACACCGTCACCGAGGAAGTCACCGGCATCGACATCGTGCAGGCTCAGATCCTGATCGCCGAAGGCAAGACCCTGACCGAGGCCACCGGCAAGGCCACGCAGTCCGACATTCGCCTGAACGGCCACGCGCTGCAGACCCGCGTGACCACCGAGGACCCACTAAACAACTTCATCCCCGACTATGGCCGCATCACCGCCTATCGCTCGGCCACCGGCATGGGCATTCGCCTGGATGGCGGCACCGCTTATGCAGGCGGGGTGATCACGCGGTATTATGACTCTCTGCTGACCAAGGTGACCGCTTGGGCCCCAACGCCAGAAAAGGCGATTGCGCGGATGGACCGTGCGCTGCGGGAATTCCGTGTGCGCGGTGTTTCCACCAACATCGCATTTGTCGAAAACCTGCTAAAGCACCCGACTTTCCTGTCGAATGAATACACCACCAAGTTCATCGATGAGACACCGGACCTGTTCCAGTTCAAGAAGCGCCGCGACCGGGGCACCAAGGTTCTGAACTATATCGCCGACATCACTGTGAACGGGCATCCCGAAACCAAGGATCGCCCGATGCCGCGCCCCGACCTGAAAGAGGCCAGGCCCCCCGCGCCCAAGGCCGAACCGCAGATGGGCACCCGCAACCTGCTGGAGCAAAAAGGCCCGCAGGCGGTTGCTGACTGGATGAAGGCGCAGCGTCAGCTGCTGATCACCGACACCACCATGCGCGACGGGCACCAGTCGCTGCTGGCAACCCGGATGCGTTCGATCGATATGATCAAAGTAGCACCCAGCTATGCTGCGAACTTGCCGCAGCTATTCAGCGTCGAATGCTGGGGCGGTGCAACCTTCGATGTCGCCTATCGCTTCCTGCAGGAATGCCCTTGGCAGCGCCTGCGTGATCTGCGTGAGGCGATGCCGAACCTGATGACCCAGATGCTGCTGCGCGGGGCGAACGGGGTTGGCTATACCAACTATCCCGACAACGTGGTGCAGGAGTTTGTGCGTCAGGCGGCCAAGGGTGTCGACGTGTTCCGCGTGTTCGACTCGCTGAACTGGGTCGAGAACATGCGCGTCGCCATGGACGCGGTGATCGAAAACAACAAGATCTGTGAAGGCACTGTTTGCTATACCGGCGATATTCTGGACCCGGACCGCGCCAAGTATGACCTCAAATACTATGTCGGCATGGCCAAGGAACTGCGTGACGCGGGCGCACATGTGCTGGGCTTAAAGGATATGGCGGGGCTTCTGAAACCGGCCTCCGCCAAGATCCTGATCCGGGCGCTGAAGGAAGAGGTCGGGCTGCCGATCCATTTCCACACGCACGACACCGCTGGCATTGCAAGCGCCACCATTCTGGCCGCCTCCGAGGCCGGCGTGGACGCGGTGGATTGCGCGATGGACAGCTTCAGCGGCAACACCTCTCAGGCAACGCTCGGCACCGTGGTCGAGGCGTTGCGCCATACCGAGCGTGACACCGGACTAGACATCAAAGCCATCCGTGAAATCAGCGATTACTTCGAGGCAGTGCGCGGCCAGTACGCGGCCTTCGAGTCCAGCCTGCAGGCCCCGGCCTCCGAGGTATATCTGCACGAAATGCCTGGTGGTCAGTTTACCAACCTCAAGGCACAGGCGCGTTCGCTTGGACTGGAAGAGCGCTGGCATGAGGTCGCTCAGATGTATGCGGACGTGAACCAGATGTTCGGCGATATCGTCAAGGTGACGCCGTCGTCCAAGGTGGTCGGTGACATGGCGCTGATGATGGTCAGTCAGAACATGACCCGTGCGCAGGTCGAAGACCCGAACACTGATGTCGCCTTCCCCGACTCGGTGGTGGACATGATGCGCGGCAATCTGGGTCAGCCTCCGGGCGGGTTCCCCGATACAATCATCCAGAAGGTCCTGAAGGACGAGGCCCCCAACACCGAACGCCCCGGCAAGCATGTCGAAGCGGTCGATCTCGAGGCCACCCGCGCCGATTTGTCCAAACAGCTTGAGGGCAAAGAGATCGATGACGAGGACCTGAATGGATATCTGATGTATCCCAAGGTGTTCCTCGACTATATGGGCCGTCACCGCACCTATGGCCCGGTCCGTACCCTCCCCACGCGTACCTTCTTTTACGGCATGGAGCCGGGCGAGGAGATCACCGCCGAGATCGATCCCGGCAAGACGCTGGAGATTCGCTGTCAGGCCATCGGCGAGACGGACGAGAATGGCGAGGTTCGCGTGTTCTTCGAACTCAACGGTCAGCCCCGCGTGATCCGCGTGCCGAACCGTTTGGTGAAAGCATCAACCGCTCAGCGGCCAAAGGCCGAAGTTGGTAACCCCAACCATATCGGCGCGCCAATGCCGGGTGTCGTTGCAACTGTTGCCGCTGTCACAGGTCAAGAAGTCAAAGAAGGCGATCTACTGCTGACCATCGAAGCGATGAAGATGGAAACAGGTATCCACGCCGAGCGCGACGCGGTGGTCAAGGCCGTTCACGTCCAGCCTGGAGGTCAAATCGACGCCAAGGATCTGCTGGTCGAACTGGAATAACCGGTTTAGCCTTCTAAGCTAATAAGGGCCGTTCGGGGAACCGGGCGGCCCTTTCAACATCAGGAGGCCGCATGCTGACCATCACCCCGATCTACGCCGCGTTGATCGCATTTCTGTACGTCGCACTCAGCGTGAATGTCATTCGGCAACGCCGGGCGGGCAAAATATCGGTCGGGGATCATGGCGACAAAGCCATGATCAAGGCAATGCGAACGCATGCGAACTGCGCAGAATACGCTCCCTTTGCTTTGCTGCTTATCGCCATGGTCGAACTGCAAGATGCTGGCGGCTGGCTTGTGAACCTGCTGGGGATGTTACTTTTGGCGGGCAGGCTTCTGCACGCTTATGGTTTTGGCAAGACCCCACAGGTCATCATCCTGCGCCAGATCGGAATGGGTCTGACCTTCACTGCAATTCTGATTGCCGCGATCGCGAACCTCGCATTGGCTGTTTGAGCGCGCGATTTAGCCCGTCAAAACCTGCGTTTCGATCAAAGGAGCATGCGGGAGGCTAGGCTGCGCCTCTGCCAGTGTTTCATCGCTCTGACTGTAGATCACGGTGGTAAGAACAATCAGCGCCGCCAATGCCGCCATCTTAATATCTGCAATATCTTTCATTTCCTCTGCCCAATCCCTTATTTCGTTCACTGCTATATCTCTTGAACACCGCAGCCCCGAATTTCCGTCGAAAGATTTTTTGCTGTTTTTTGTGTTTTTCCGCTTGCAGCCTCGTGTGGGAATTTATACATCCCTCCTCACTCAACGGCGCGGGCGTAGCTCAGGGGTAGAGCATAACCTTGCCAAGGTTAGGGTCGGGCGTTCGAATCGCCTCGCCCGCTCCATTGAGAGGTCTACGGACCATATAAGTATCTGATGCGGGCGTAGCTCAGGGGTAGAGCATAACCTTGCCAAGGTTAGGGTCGGGCGTTCGAATCGCCTCGCCCGCTCCAGATACCAAACTCTCCGAACATGCTGGTCCTTTCGCGATTGCTGCGGCATCTTTGATTTACATGAAATTCCGACGGAGATGCGGATATGCCCGATTACGTCATTCGCGCCTTAACAGCAGACGAACTTCAAACCGCCGTTGACTGGGCGGGTCAGGAAGGCTGGAACCCCGGGCTGCACGACGCGGTCTGTTTTCGCAGTTCGGACCCCGAAGGATTCAAGGGCGGTTTCCTGGACGGCCAGATGATCGCGTCCGCATCCGCCGTGAACTACGATGATGCCTACGCATTTCTTGGCTTCTACATCGTGCGTCCCGAGTTTCGCGGCTCGGGATACGGATTGCAGGTCGCCGAAGCGGTCAAGGCACATTGCCAGGATCGTAACATGGGCATGGATGGTGTTGTCGAACAGCAGGACAACTATCGGAAATTCGGTTTTGAACTGGCGTATGACAATTATCGATTCGCGGGCACCGTCGGCGGCATCCTGGATGCCCTGGGTCGCGTGGAGGACACTCGGGTTCGTCCAATCAACGCATTAACCGATGATCTAAAGTCGTATGACCGAGGCCTGTTCCCCGCCGCGCGCGACACGTTCTTGCGCGGCTGGTTGGGTGCACCCAGCCACATTTCGCGGGTGTTTGAGGAAAATGGGCAGATCAAAGGCTATGCGACGTTGCGGCGTTGCTTGAGCGGGTACAAGGTTGGGCCGCTGTTTGCCGACAATCCGCAAATCGCGCAGGCGCTTTTGGTTTCCCTTCTGACGACGCTCCCCGCCGATCAGGCAAAGGCCGAGGTATTCATCGACAAGCCTAATCCAAACGCACAAGCCATGGAATTGGCCAAACAGTTGGGGCTGACCAAGGTATTTGAAACGGGGCGCATGTATTCCAGTCACGCGCCAGACATCGACCTTGACCGGATATACGGCATCACGACGTTTGAACTGGGCTAGAACGCCTTGAACGTCATCGTGGTCAGCGAGCGTTCGATATTGGGAATCACCAGCAGGTTTTCGTTGATGAAATGGCCCACATCCTCGGTTTCGGGGATGTAGAGCTTCAGCAGCAGGTCGTATTCGCCGCTTGTGGAATACAGTTCGGAATGGATTTCACGCAGCGCGATCTCTTCGGCGACTTTGTAAGTGGTACCGGGTTTGCAACGGATCTGAATGAAAACGCAGGTGGACATGGGCCGGGCCTTGTTGGTTCGTGTTGCCCGCAGGCTGGCACGGGCCGCGTCCGGGTGCAATCCCCTGCAACAGTTTGCGACGAAGGCTTAAAGCGGTCTGGATAGGCCGTTCATCCGGGTCTATAAGCGCGCCTGTAGCAAAAGGAATTCGCCCATGCGCAGCGCTAAGATCAGCCGTCAGACCGCCGAAACCGAGATTTCGGTCGAGGTCAATCTGGACGGCACCGGCCAGTATGACAACCAGACCGGCGTCGGGTTCTTTGACCACATGCTGGATCAATTGGCGCGGCATTCGCTGATCAACATGACGATCCGTGCCAAGGGTGATTACCACATCGACGACCACCACACGGTCGAAGACACCGGGATTGCGCTGGGTCAGGCACTGACGCAGGCGCTAGGGGACAAGAAGGGTATTCGCCGCTATGGCGAGTGCCATCTGCCCATGGATGACGCACAAGTACGCTGTGCGCTGGACTTGTCGGCTCGTCCGTTCCTGATCTGGAATGTGGACCTGCCGACGCAAAAGATCGGCACGTTCGACACCGAGCTGGTGCGCGAGTTCTTTCAGGCGCTCAGCACCCATGGCGGGATCACCCTGCATATTGATCAGTTGCATGGCTTCAACAGCCACCACATTGCCGAGGCCGCCTTCAAGGCCGTTGCCCGTGCTTTGCGCGATGCGGTCGAAACCGACCCACGCAAGGCGGATGCGATTCCCTCGACTAAGGGCGCGCTGTAGATGCTGACAGCCATCATTGACTACGAGAGCGGTAACCTGCACTCGGCGGAGAAGGCGTTTCAACGGATGGCCCGCGAACTGGATGCGGGCGAGGTCGTCGTGACATCGGATGCAGATGTTGTCGCGCGGGCTGATCGATTGGTTCTGCCCGGTGATGGCGCTTTCCCGGCATGCGCCGCCGAGTTGCGCGGCCACAAAGGCATCTATGACGCTATGGTAGAAGCCGTCGAGCAGAAAGGCCGCCCGTTTCTGGGCATCTGCGTCGGAATGCAGCTGATGGCGACCAAGGGCCATGAATATGCTGAGACCGACGGTCTGGGCTGGGTCGCAGGTGATGTTGTGAAGATCGAGCCCTCGGACAGCGCGCTCAAGGTGCCACATATGGGCTGGAACGATCTGATTCTGGAAAGCGACCATCCGGTCTTTGACGGGATAAAATCAGGCGATCACGCCTATTTTGTGCACTCCTACCACTTCCGGGTGATGGATCCGGCGCAACGGCTGGCCTATGTGGACTACGGGCAAGAGGTCACGGCCGTGATTGGCCGCGACACGATGGTTGGGATGCAGTTCCACCCTGAGAAAAGCCAGGACGTCGGCCTGCGTATGATCGGCAATTTCCTGACCTGGAAGCCCTGAGGTTTACTGCACCCGCGTCCAGACCTGCCCCCGGCAGACCAGACCACCCACGGCACACCCCTTGACGGTCAGCTTGTTCTGGCTGTCCAGTGTCATTTTCGAACTATAGGTTTTGTCGCGATCCGGGGCCCAGATTTTGCCGTCGTCATAGCTGCCGTCACCCTCGGGGATCATGTCCCAGATGATTTGCTTGCCAAGGTTTTCGTACTCCAGCTGTTGGTTGCCTTGGGCATCAAATGCGCTGTCGATAGTTCCGCAGATGGCGCTGCCACATTCCGAAATCGACACATGCAAATAGCCGCCCGTATCGCCCGGAGCGGTCTTCCACAGCCCGTCTACCGGATCGGCAGCAAAGGCGGTGGTGGCCATCGCAGCGAAGACCGCTGCAAGAGAATATGTCTTCATGGTTATCTCCCTGTCTTTCCGGTCAGTCTGACCTGCCGTTCGGCACCGGGCAAGAATGACTTAGCGTCGCGTTGCGCCCCTGCCCTGCCTGTGCGATATCCCGCGCGTGTAACAGTGATATAGGGCCGCCCGACATGATCCTCTACCCCGCCATCGATCTGAAAGACGGCAACGCCGTGCGCCTGCTGCGTGGTGAAATGGATAAGGCGACGGTCTTTAACGAAGACCCTGCTGCGCAGGCCCGTGCCTTTGTCGAGGCTGGTTGCGAGTGGCTACATCTGGTTGATCTGAATGGTGCTTTTGCCGGGGAGCCTGTTAATGCGGCACCCGTTGAGGCAATTCTGAAAGCCTGTGATGTGCCCGCTCAGCTGGGTGGTGGTATCCGGGACATGGCCACAATCGAGACCTGGATCGAAAAAGGTCTGGCGCGGGTGATTCTGGGCACCGTTGCAGTCGAAAACCCAGATCTGGTGCGCGAAGCTGCCAAAGCCTTCCCGGGCAAGGTAGCCGTCGGTATAGATGCCCGAAACGGCATGGTTGCCACCAAGGGCTGGGCCGAAGAGACCGACGTACAGGTCACCGATCTGGCGCACAGTTTCGAGGACGCGGGCGTGGCAGCGATCATCTATACAGACATCAACCGCGACGGTGCGATGCAGGGTCCGAATATCGAAGCCACGGCGGCGCTCGCGCAGGCGGTTTCGATTCCGGTGATTGCCTCGGGCGGCGTCAGCTCACTGGACGACCTGATCGCCCTGCGCGATTGTGGCGTCGAGTTGAACGGCGCGATCTCTGGCCGCGCGCTATATGATGGCGCGATTGACCTGAAAGAGGCCATTCGCGCCCTGAACTGAGTTATTGAGCAGCGGCGGCGGTCAGTTTCGCCAAAGCGCCGCGCATCTTTTCGATGACGGGGGATTTCTCTACTTCGTCGAGCTCGTCCATCGTCTCTTTCGGATCTTCATAAGCCAGCCAGACCTGTCCATTTGCGTCTTCGTAGGCCTGCACCTTCAGCGGCAAGAACAGCCCCGCGCGCGGGTCGATCTGCATGGCGGGAGTGCCCAGAGCCGGGTTGCCGAATATCAGCACCTGATTGGCCGGGATCGGCGTTCCGACCTTTTCCGCCCCCGCCGCGTGATCCACGCGGGCAAACACGGTGGCGCCCGCATTGCCCACGGCGGCTTCCAGCGCGTCCAGCGCCTCGGCCACGGATTTGTTGGTTTCCACTTTGATGATGTCGTCAGCCATGGCGGACAGGGCGCCTCCGAATGTGAGAATTGAAGCCAAAAGAAGTTGTCGCATCTGGGTAATCCTTTTCATAAATTTCACCCCTAATTTCCATGGCTTCGCGACAGATCACAATCACAAGTCTGGCATCGGCGGGGCTTTGCCGGTACAGGTGCCCCGAGCAAAGGAAAGCCCATGCTGAAAACCCGCATCATTCCCTGTTTGGATGTCGCCGATGGCCGTGTGGTCAAAGGTGTGAATTTCGTTGGCCTGCGCGATGCTGGTGACCCCGTGGAATCGGCCAAGGCATACGACGCCGCCGGAGCGGATGAGATCTGCTTTCTGGACATCCATGCGACGCATGAGAACCGCGGCACGATGTTCGATGTGGTCCAACGCACGGCAGAGCAGTGCTTTGTGCCTCTGACTGTAGGTGGTGGCGTGCGCACCAAAGATGACGTGCGGGCCCTGTTGCTGGCGGGGGCTGATAAGGTCAGCTTTAACTCGGCCGCCGTCGCGAATCCGGACGTCATCGCCGAAGCAGCGGACCAGTTCGGCAGCCAGTGCATTGTCTGCGCCATTGACGCCAAGACGGTCAGCCCCGGCAAGTGGGAGATTTTCACCCATGGCGGACGCAAACCAACAGGCATCGACGCCGTTGAATTTGCCAAAACCGTCGTTTCAAAGGGCGCAGGTGAAATCCTGCTAACCTCGATGGATCGCGATGGCACCAAGGCCGGGTTCAACCTGCCCCTGACCCGAGCGATCAGTGACGCGGTGGAAGTGCCGGTCATCGCCAGCGGGGGCGTAGGCAATCTGGACCATCTTGTCGAAGGTGTGACCAAAGGTGGGGCCAGCGCGGTGCTTGCCGCCTCGATCTTCCATTTCGGCGAATACACCATCCACGAGGCCAAAGAGCATATGGCCGCCGCCGGCATACCGATGAGGCTGACATGAGTATTTTGCACGATCTGGCGGCTACGATTGAGGCCCGTAAAGGGGCAGAACCAGACAGCAGCTGGACCGCCAAGCTTTTGGCCAAAGGTCCCGAGAAATGTGCCGAGAAATTCGGCGAAGAAGCCATTGAAGCAATCATCGAAGCCGCCAAAGGGGACAGGGGAAAACTGACCTCCGAGGCGGCTGATGTGCTTTATCACCTGCTAGTGATGCTGGCCGCGCGCGATGTTGCGCTGGATGATGTGCTGGGCGAACTGGCCCGTCGACAGGGCACCAGCGGCATCACGGAAAAGGCATCCCGACCAAAAGACTAAGCGGGTTTCGTGCGATGACCCGGCCCGCTATACTGCGGCTTCGGGTGCATTGAGGCAAAGGACGCGCAGATGATCAGAGCTTTGGTGTTCGCGGCAGCGCTTGCCACCCTCGCCGCCTGTGCCACCCCTCCCCCGTCTTCCGGAGATGAGGTCCAGCGGCTGGCGGCTGAAATCCAAAGCCTCGGCCCCGATATCGACCCGGAAGAGGCCTCCCGCGCCGCCCGCATCGCCTATGCCTATACCGCGCAACTGGCGCAGGAATACGAGATCACCGACCCTCCGCTTATCCACAACGCCAAGGTCAACAAGGGTCTGCGTCCGCGTGGTCTGTGCTGGCACTGGGCTGAAGATATTGAGCGGCGACTGGATCAGGAGCAGTTCCGCACTCTGGAAATGCACCGCGCCATCGCCAACGCGGATAACCCGTTCCGCATCGACCACAGCACTGCCATTATCAGCCGCAAGGGAGAGAGCATGTACGAAGGCGTTGTCTTGGATCCCTGGCGCTATGGCGGAGTGCTATTCTGGTCGCCCCTGGTTGAGGACACCCGTTACGAGTGGGTTCCACGCGAAGTGGTTCTGGAAAAGCGGCGACAGGAACAAGCATCCAGCCCGTGAGACTGAGCTTCTGCGGGCAGTGATCGAAGCGCCATAGCGACCCGACGAAAGCGTTACCCGTCGCGCCCCGGCTCGTTTGGATTGCTGGAAAATAGCGCGATTTTGTTGCCCTGAGGATCGCGCAGATAGCCGACATAGAAATTCGGACCATACGAGGCGCGAAAGCCCGGCTGGCCTTCGTCAGACCCGCCTGCGGCAAGCGCAGCGGCGTGAAGGTCGCGAACCTGCTGTTGGGTGCGCGCCTCAAACGCCACCATGGCCCCGTTGCCAGCCGAAGCCGCGCCTCCATCAAAGGGTGATTTTACATAGAACTCGGGCTGAACCGGGGATTGCCCCGGCGGCACTGGCAGCGCATAGCTCAAGTCTCCGTGATACCGCTCCAACGCATAACCAAGGGCGGGCAGGAACGCCGAATAAAACCGCTCAGCACGCGTGATATCGTCAACACCAACGGTCACATAAGCAATCATTCCGCATGGTCCTGTCTTATTGGTTTGCTGAATGGGTATAGGCCAATTGGACCTCCCCCTCAACAAATGCACCATTTCTGTTCAATTCAGGCCGGGACGTAGACACAAACGTCAGGGCCGTCACAGCTTGGACGAAATCACTCCAGTCGCAAACCCACCCATACGCAGTTCGCCAAACAGGCGCTGATATTCGATCTTGGGGCAGCGGTTCATGACTACGTCGATATCGCGGGCCTGCGCCTTAGCAGCGGCCTCGGCATGTTCAACTCCGATCTGCATCCAGATGGTGCGCAAGTCGGGAAACGCATCCAGCGCCTCGTCGACAATGGGCGGCACAGCGTCGGAGCGGCGAAAGATGTCAACCATATCGACGGGCTCGGGAATGTCGGACAGCGAAGCCTGCACCGTCTGGCCAAACAGCATCTTGCCTGCATGGCCCGGATTGACCGGTATCACCCGATATCCCTTGAGCGACAGATAACGCGCTACGTAATAGCTGGGCCGCACCGGGTTCATAGAAACCCCAACCACCGCAACCACTTTGGTGCGCCTAAGGATTTGGGTCAGAACATCGTCGGAGTAGTCATTCATGAGCACACCATAAGCAAGCGCATGCAAAGAAAAAAGCGCCCAGGAAACTCCTGAGCGCCAGTTGTTGGAACGAGGGACAGTGAAATGACCCGCGGCAGTTCCATTCCGCGGTCACTGTGACATTTAAGCATGAGTTTTCTAAAAAAAAGAGGTCGCGCGCATTTTTGTGATGACACATCACAAAAGGCGGAATGCCGCCGAATGAAACCGTGCGCATTTCCTTCGGCGATCATGGTCAGAACGGCTCGTTACATAAGCCGCGCGCCGATCTTAAGCCAAGAGCAATAGGCTTTATTGGTAAAGAACCGCAGGCCAATGCCCCTCGGCCTCGCGGATGTAATTGGTGACATCGCGTTCCCAGATACGTTCGATCGCTTCCGAGTGGGTCAGATATAACCGCCCATCCACAATCTGCCATGCCATGGGATCGGTACTGCTTAGCAGACCTTTCGCCATCGCATAGGCGCAGTAACCACCAAACTGCGGGGCATAGGCGCGCGGATTGCGTTCAAATCGATCGCGATTTTCCTCTGACGCAAACCGCCAAATCGCACCCTTCCACATCAGCGCTATGTCGGGCTGACCCAACTCTGGTGCTCCAGCCTTGAAATAAGAAACCGCATCATAGCCTGAGACCGCCATCCCATCGTCCACGTAGAACATGGGCATTTCCTGCGCACCGACGACAGAGGCAAACGGGGTACAAGAGAGACTGATCAAGAAGGAACGTCGAGACAACATAGGTGATTCACTGGATTGCGGTTAGAGGGCTTCAAGATGCATATTTCAAACCGTATCTGAAACCCCCATGACGCCGATGTGAACTGGCGTGCGGTTGTTAATCGAAAACGTCTTCGATCACGTCCCAGGCTTCGTCCAACACCTTTGAGAACAGGCCCCGCTTTTTCTTCTTTTTGTATTTTTTGTGCTTCTGTGCCGGCTGGTAACTTTTGATCGGCCGATCTGCCAGTTTGGCTTTCGGCACCATCTTGAGATTATGCAGGGGTGCGCCGCAGCTTGCGCAACTCAGCTCGTGCTGTTGCTTTCCCCGAAGAACCAATGCGGCACGGGTACCGCAATAGCAGCAGGTGGCAATTTTATGTGGAGTGGATATGGGGGCCTCCTGTCATCTGGGTTTGGATGCATATAGTGCGATAGCCGCGGCATTTGAGACGTTTAGAGAACCAAATCCCCCCGCCGCGTCAATTTTTACCAAATGATCGACAGTTTCCTTGGTTTTCTGACGCAACCCGGGCCCCTCAGCCCCCAGCACCAGCGCCACCGGGCGATCACGCTTGTCGCCCAGCGTGGCTTCTATCGTCTGTTCGGCCTCACCATCCAGACCCAGGACTAAATACCCCATGTTCTGCAGCTCGATGATCGTATCCGCCAAATTGCGCACGCGTAGATAGGGCTGTCGTTCCAACGCGCCGCTGGCAGTTTTTGCCAAAGCGCCGGTCTCGGGCGCTGAATGGTGGCGGGTGCCAATGACGGCGCTGGCGCCCAGCACTTCTGCCGAGCGTAGAATCGCCCCGACGTTATGTGGGTCTGTCACCCGGTCCAGCAGAAGCACACGTGGGTTTTCCTGCCCGATACAATTCTCGGCAAGCCCACCCCATTCCAGCGGCTTGACCTCAAGTGCCGCACCCTGATGAACCGATCCCGGATCAATCGGTGCGGTGAATTTTCGCGGATCAACCATCTCGGGTACAATCTCCGCAAATTCAATAGCTTCCAGCAGTTTGTCGCGGGCATTGCGCGTCACAATCAGGCGCAGCTTCTGCCGTTTCGGGTTCATCAGCGCGTCGCGTACAGCGTGTAAACCGAACAGCCAGACGGTTTCTGCCGCAGCCGCTTTGCGCGCCTGTTCCTTCTCAACGACCCACTTTGGTTTCTTCATGATACGGGCCTCCGGGCCGGGAATTCGGTTTCCTGCGTCAAAGCGGTATTTTCCTGTTGACGCCCTTTAGACGCGCTAGTAATCACGCCTCCACGTCAGGTGCAACGCCTGACAGTGGGCGACAGGCCGCAAGGTGTGGCAGGGGACTGTAACTCCCTCGCGGAGACGCACGCCTGGTTCGATTCCAGGGTCGCCCACCACTTACTCACCGATAAATTTGGCCCATTCGTTCAGGCCGATAACTGTTTGATTGCACCGCGCGCTGTCAGTTGCCATGGTCCCCGCGCTATTGCGACACAGGTCCAAATGACAGCGTCATCTCGTCGTTGTTGTCAAAGCGGTATGGCGCAACCAAGGTTTTCACCTGTGCTGGGTCGACGTCCTTCGGGACATTTCGAGCCGATTCCCAAACCCGAAGAGCAGCATTTGGCGCGCGCGGGTCCCGATCGCTGTAAACAGGATGATCGGGCGCAAAATAGGCCATGTTTCCGGAAATCCAATTGTCAGCAACAATTGCACTTTCGGGCGTTGTTTGCGCGATTATCTCAGAGGTCAAAGTAGCGAAAGGGGCCGCACGTTTGGCATCCCCTGCCAGATTGTGATGCAGCATCGCCAGTCCGATAAACACCGCTAGAACGGCGCTGACCTGAGCAAATCGGTTTACGCCTTTACGACCTGTTCTGGGTAGTAGCCACAAACACAGCACGGGGCCGGCATAAATCAATATCGGTTGCAGCCAGCGATCCTTTACGTTGGTGCTTCCGCTCACAAGCACTACAGCCGCCATAAGTAACAACGCCCAGACCAGAGTACGCGTCATCAATCGCCTCAGATCATCGCCTTTGGCGGCCACCCCTTGTCTGAGGTAGACCAACCAGAGAACACCCAGGACGATTAGCAAGAGCGATACAAACCCAGCCGACGCCAAGGCCAACTCAACCAAGCCTTGCAGCGCGATCAATGTGGTTGGGCCATCGCTGCTCATGTCCAACTTGCGCGCGCTTGCAAATGCGTGTTCGGGATTGTTCAGAACCCATAGCATCGGTGGTGTGACAAGCAATGCGGCGACACCCAACGAAAGCAGCAGTCGAGGCGACCAGAGAGGCTTGCGCGTCTCAGATGCACTGAAAGCCGCCAGCAACATGGCCAGCAGCGCGATCGCATAGTTGTATTTTGACAAACTTCCCATTGCCACGACTACGCCCAGCAAGACGAATCCCCAAGTCGTCGGTTTGCGAATTAGCCACCAAATCACCGCGAAGGTCAGAACCGAGCAGAGATTGGCCAGAACGGTATGCGTCAGCGCGCGTTGCGCCTCCCAACTAAACTGATAGAGCATCAGAAGTGACAGGACCGACAGCCCTGCCCACAGTGGCGCATGACGGGTTCGTATGGTCAGGTACAGCGCGACAACCGTCGCCAGCAGCATCCCGTTCTTCAGCAGTGACAGCCCTAATATGCCGGGACCGGTTATCTGAAAGATGCCCCATTGCAGCCAGGCATAAAGTGGCAGTTGCGGGCCGTAGCCCCATTCCAGGCGGCGCGCATCAAGAAGTATCTCAGCCTCATCCAGACCAAGCGCGCCGCCGGTTGCAACTCGCAATACGACATGAAGCAGAAAGTAAGCCGTGACTATGCTTAACCAGAAGCGATCTGTCGACATCAACCCATCGAGACGGGATTGCTTCGCTGCCGGGTCATCGACCCCGCAAGCGGCTTCCAGAGATCGCTCATCTGAGACGCACTGATCTTCGATCATGGATAAGCCCATTTCGTCGGCACTCGCCCAGGATATCTGGCCGCCGGATTGCAACTTTGACCGAAGCTAGACCCGATGTGTGGGCTCAAGTCCACCATTTTTGCGGCAGTTGGGCGCGTGAAACAATGCGCGCAGCTCAGCAGATGGATGCCTGGGCTTCAGCCGCCAGATGCCGCGGCGGGTTGAACGTCAGTTTGGGATATTTTGTCAAACCACTCAGTCAGGCTGCTGACATCGGGGCCAAGCGCCTCGGCTATGCCGCCGGCGAATTCCTGAAACTTTTCAATATTCAACTGATTGACGCCCACCAAGACGGGAATTTCACGCTCTAGTGCGTCGGCGACAATAGGGCGAAAGCCCCGCCCGTCCGCCTCGTGCTTTCCGAACTTGTTGATGATCAGCAATTGAGGGCCATCCTCAAGCGACCGCGTCACGAGGCCGACGGCCCGTTCCAATTCAGCCGGATCCAGACGGCAACCCCGAGCGTTCTTGCCAAGGGATTGTGAGATGCGAATGGTTTCCCCGGTCGGAATGACTTTCAGATCCATATCGCATTTATATCCGTCGGCACATTCGGTGTTGGTCTGCACAACCCCGGCAATCGGTGTTCCGGCCTGCACAAGACCATCCGCAAATTCGCTAAGCAGGCGGTCAGTCGCACCGCGATCGGTTGTCGTTACATAGGCCAGATGCATTTTTTTTTGGACCTCAGATTTCAGTCGATGACGTTTCAGATAGCACGCGTCGGCTTGTCCGACCACCTTCATCCATCAAGGCAACGGAGAAAGCCCGATCACCGATGCGTGCAGGTGGAGGAGAACCGCGTAAGAAGCCAAAGCAGTCAACCAGACCCAAAGGCTGGGCCAAGGGCGGGGCGCGCTGAGTGACAGGCGCGCGGTATTGCGGGAAAGGCGTACCCATTCCGTCCCCAAATTGCGCGCGGTGCGGTGATCAATGAGCGCCATGCCCATCAACGCAAAGCCAGCAAACAAGCCGAACAGGATGACATGCGACAGGCTTCCATTGGCCAAGAGATGTGCCAAAGCCCATAGCATCAACGCCACAAGTATCGGATGACGCGTCGTGCGCAGGATTCCAGGGTTTTCGGGATTGAACGGACGGTGCCCCAGCCCTCCGAATGAGAACGGGTTCCGGATCGACAGGCCCGCAATGGCCAACCAGCAGACTATAGGCATGACCAGCAAAGGCACCCAGCGAAAGATTGGAAGCGGCGGGATCACTTCGACATAGGGTGCATTTGCGGCGGCGATGATCAACCAGGCCAAAACTGCTAGAGAAATCATTGAATAGCTGGCGAAATATGCGCGCTTTCCCATCGTACCGATCAGCCAGCCGCGCACTGCTGGGCGTGCTGGAATCATGTGGCTAAGAAGGAATGTGGCAAGTGCTGCGAGGAAGAGGCCCCAACCAGTCATCGTAATCTCCGAACGTGTTGCGCCCGGTTTAGGCCGTGACAGCGCGCTGGTCTTTGTCCGAAATCAAGTGAGGGCAAAGGGGCGGTTACCCGCCCCTGCCCTGTCTTACAGGCCCAGCGCCTTGCGGCGTTCCTCGGCAAAACCCTGCACCATACGATCAGCGATCAGTGCTAAAATAGCCATGGCGGCACCGGCCGAGATGCCAAGCCCCACATCGGCCTGCCCCAGCGCCAGATAAATCGACTGGCCCAGACCGGTTGTCCCGATCAGTGCCGCTATCACCAGCATGGCGAAGGCATAGAGGATGGTCTGGTTCAGCCCCAGTAGGATGGTCGGTGCGGCATAGGGCGCGCGGACGTCGCGCATGATCTGCCACTCGGTCGCGCCGCTGGAGATTGCGGCTTCCATCATTTCCTCGGGTGTGTTGACCAGCCCGTGTCGCGTGTAGCGGATCATCGGGACGATGGCGTAGGCACAGATCGCCAAGAAGGCCGAGAACTCACCGATCTGAAACACCATCAGAACCGGGATCAGGAACACAAACAGTGGGATCGTCTGCAGCATATCACAGATCGGGCGAACCACTTTCCAGACCGGCCCCCAAACTGCGCTGGCAAGACCGATCAGCCCTCCGACTACTGCGCAGGAAAACACTGCGGCACCGCTGAGGTAGAGCGACAGGAGTGCCCGCTCCCACAGGCCTGAAACGAGGATGGTACACAGCAGCCCAACCGACAGCGCCGCAAGACGCCAGCCACCCGCGACCCAACCCAGCGCAGCCGCGCCCGTCAGGACAAACGGCCAAGGCAGGTTTGATATGCCGGTTTCCAGCATTCCGATCAGGATAAGAACGATCAGTCCACCGGTCAGATGCCCGCGCCATGTCATCAGCAGAGCGATAGCCGCACCAGCGGCGAACAGACCCCAGCTCATGCTCGGGGTCCACTGGAACCCCCAGGTGAACGGTAGTACAGCCTGGTCCAGACCGATCCGCAAGGGCAACAACACATAAAACAGAGAGTTGTTCTTGAGTGCGTCCAGCCAAGGCCCGTTAGCCTGCGTAAATGAGGTCAGGCCGGTGTCAATCGCCTCGGCCATCGGGTCCAGAACTGTAAGGTCAGACGGGTTCGGCAACCGGGACCAGAAGGCAGCGGTAAATAGCACTGCAAAGCCCAGCATCGCCCAGACAACGCGGCTGTCATATCGCTTGCGCTCGGTCGCCAAAGTGCCGCTCATCCTGTCGATGATCACTGCGAAGACAACGATGACCAGACCGGCCATGAGGGATTCACCGAACTGCGCCTTGCGCATGGTCAAAAGGACTTCCCAGCCAATGTCGTTGAAGCCGCCGATGACCGCGGCGATGATCACCATCGACAGGGCGGCCATCAGGCATTGGTTCACACCAACCATGATCTGAGTCGTGGCAGCAGGAATTTCGACCTGAAAGAGCTGCTGCCAGCGCGTCCCGCCGGACATGATCGCAGCTTCTTTGATTTCGGGCTCTACCCGTTCCAGCCCCAGCATAACGTTGCGAGCCATAGGTGGCGCGGCGTAGATGGCCGAAGCGATCAGGCCGACCACCGGACCGAAGCCAAACAGAAGCAGCAGCGGCGTCAGATAGGCAAAGGTCGGCACCGTTTGCATGATGTCTAGTACTGCCTGAACAAAGGCCTTCACACGTGGCACTTCATTGGCAAGAATACCGATAGCCCCGCCCATAATCAGCGCCACGGGGACAGATACGGCGACAAGGGCCAGCGTATTCATGCTCTCGGCCCAATAGCCTGAAGCCAGAACGAAGCTGAGGCCAAAGAACCCCAGCGCCGCCATCGGCAGACCGCCCAGATACCAACCCAGCGCAGTGACGACCCCAATCAAGATCGGCCAGGGCGTGCTGCCAAGCACGTAGTTTGCAGCATTCATCGGATAAGTCATCAGGTCCGAAAACAACCGCATCGCCGGTTTAATGCCATTCAGAAACCAGTCGAGAAACGCACCAACCCATTGCGTTGCAGGCAGTTCCCATTCTTTGGGCCATGTGATCAGCCATGGCGCAACGCCTTCCAGCGCAAGGCAAACCGCACCAACGACAAGGGTAATCAGCGCGGCCTGCGCCCCAGCCGTCAGGCGGGCCTGCCGCGCGGGGATATCCGTCACAGCGGTCATGCTTCATCCACCTGCAAAGCTGCGGCGAGATCGGACGGATGAACCGTACCGACAATATTGCCGTCTGCATCGCGGACGGGCACGGGTTCATACAGCTCCATGCAATGTGCGAGCGCCGCGTCGAGCGTCATGGATGTGGTCAAGCCCGGATCATCCGGCCCACGCTCAGCATCATCACGCATGACCGAAGCAACCTTGGCATGCTGGCCTTTGGCCACGTCCTTAGAAAATTCGCGCACGTAGTCGTCTACCGGACGCAGCACGATATCCGTCGGCGTGCCGATCTGAACGATCTTGCCGTCGCGCATAATGGCGATGCGGTCGGCCAGTTTCAGCGCCTCTTGAATGTCGTGAGTGATAAAGACAATGGATTTTTTCAACGTCGCCTGGATGCGTAGGAATTCATCCTGCAGCTGGCGGCGGATCAAAGGATCAAGGGCCGAGAACGGCTCGTCCAGAAACCAGATATCGGGATTCACCGCAAGGCTGCGCGCGATCCCCACGCGTTGGCGTTGACCACCCGAAAGCTGCCGGGGAAAGCTATCTTCGCGGCCTTCCAGGCCGACCAGCGAGATTACTTCCTGCGCACGTGCCAAACGTTCCTTTTTACCGACGCCTTGCACACGCAGCGGATAAGCCACGTTTTCAGCCACGGTCATATGAGGGAACAGGCCAAAATGCTGGAAAACCATGCCCAGCTTCTTGCGCCTTAGTTCAGTCAGGGTTTTCTTCGATGCACCGATGACATTCTCGCCATCCACACGGATCTCGCCGCCCGTACCGGGCAGAAGTTGCGAAATGCAACGAATCAGCGTCGATTTGCCCGAGCCGGACAGACCCATGATGACAAAAAGCTCGCCTTCTTTGACCTCGAAATTGGCATCCTGAACAGCAGGGATAAACCCCAGTTCGCGCAAATCGGCGGCGGCTTTGTCAGCGTCACTCCCTGACCGAGACAGCGCGTCGGTCAGAGCTTTGTCGGCACCTTGGCCAAACACCTGCCAGAGATTCTGGCAGGCGATGGCTGGCGTATTCGCTTCAGTCACTTAAGCGGACTCACTGCGTTGCCGCGTCAACGACGGGGCGCCATTTGTCTTCATTCTCGGCCATCCATGCCGCGACGACTTCTTCGACCGCGCCACCATCTACGTCGATCGCCCCCATCATTGGCTGCTGGTCTTCGACCGACAGCTGATAGTTAGTCAGGATTTCATAGGCAGCGGGCCACTTGTCTGCCATGCCGCTCCAACCGGCCTTGAAGATACGTGACGGCGAGAAATCGCAATCATTCACTGCGTTGGGGTTCGGGCCCCAAGACGGATCGTTAAAGCACGCCTCTTCGCCTGCAGGCAGTTCGACAAACTGTACGTCATATGCCGACATCGCCCAATGTGGCTGCCAGAAGGTGATCAGCAACGGCGACTTGCGCTCGGTCGAGGCGCGCAATTCGGCGATCAAAGCGCCCTCGGAACCCGCGGGGACCGCTTTGAACGGCAATTCAAGACCGGTCATACGATCCGCGCCGGGCGTACCCCAATCCGCTGGGTAATCGACCAGACGGCCACCGGGCAGAGTTTCAGCCGTAGCAAAAACTTGCGCACACTCTTTCAGCGCTTCCCACGCAGGCAGGCCCGGGCACAGCTCCGCTACATGTGCCGGGTAGGCAATGCCTTCCTTGGCATCAAGCCCCAGATCGCCGATTTCAACAACGGTGCCTTCGTCGATCTTCTTGGCGTATTCGTCGGACACGTTGGACGACCAGATTTCCAATGTCGCGTCAATGTCCCCATCGGCCAACGCCTGGAACTGATTCATCATCCCGGCGGTCACGTATTCTACGTTATAACCGGCGGCCTTCAGCATCTCACCTGCCACATGGGTGGTCACATGTTGACCGGTCCATTCGTTGATCGCCAGCTTGATCGGTTCATCGACCGCGCCCATATCTGCGGCATGGGCCGCCCCGGCCACTGCGATAGCCAAAAAGCTTACGCTTAGCTTTTTCATAACAACAACTCCCTGTTTTTTACGTTTGCCCCATGGCGATATCGAGCCCGCCCAGGATCATTTGTGGTCACAGCACATTTCGCAACATGCACAAGTTTAGCCGAAAAAGGAAAGGGAACAGTTGTTCCGGGTCCGACGCGCTTCATCTAGCGTTAAACCACGACCCATCCCTGCTGCTCCACTCGGCAATACACACACTTAACACCGTCAGTTCGGAACCGTCAAAGATATTGATTGACTAGTCAATATAAAACACGCGCTTCATCTCAAGATCTGATTTGCCTTGTCAAATCTTCTTAATAAGGCAGCATCTGGATAAGGGAGGGTCTAGGAGATGCGTCACTTTGAAAAGATCTACCAGATATCGGCTGATCGCCACGGCGGCCCCGCCGAACTGGAAAGCAAGCTAAGCAAGCCTAAACCAATCGCCGAATTGGTGGCGATGTCAGATGATCGCTGGTTATCGCTTATTACGAAAACCGTGTTCCAGGCAGGGTTTAACTGGAAAGTGATCGAATCGAAGTGGGACGGATTCGAAACGGCATTTGACGGCTTCGACATTGGACGCTGCGCATTCATGGATGACGAGAAATTCGACGCACTGCTGCAGGACACCCGCATTGTCCGCAACGGAACCAAGATTGCCACAGTGCGCGACAATGCCGCGTTTCTGCTGGAACTCCGCGCGGAAGGTGGCGTCGGGCAAATTCTGGGCGGGTGGCCATCACAGGATTATGTCGGCTTGCTACAGATGCTCGCCAAGCGCGGATCGCGGCTTGGCGGTGCTTCGGCGCAGTATGCTATGCGGTTTGCCGGTCGGGACAGCTTTATTCTGTCCCAAGATGTAACAGCTCGTCTGATCGCTGAGGGCGTTATCGACAAACCTGCAACCTCCAAAAAAGCAATGGCCGCGGTGCAGGCCGCGTTCAATACATGGATGGGACAATCCGGGCGATCGCTGACGGAAATCAGCCGGGTTCTGGCGATGAGCCTTTGAAAACGACTTGCAGCGCCGAGCTGCCGCATTAGGCTTAATGCCATGATCCGCCCCCTGTTGATTTCATTGCTGTTTCTATTTGTAGCCTGTGGTCGACCTCTAACCGATCACGAGCGCGCATTTGTCAGTAAAATCCACGGAGACACATTGAATTTGGATCGTGTGCGATTGGTAGAGGGTGCCCCCGTCGCAGCGGTTACATTTACCCGCAAAGCCCGCCCTCGGGTTGCCTGCCGTGAACGAATCTTACCACCTGTCAAAGAGGAAACCGTGACCGGCAAACCCGCGGGCGTTGCGCTGTTCAATCATGTATACTTCACGAAGGACTGGTATCTGGACGACTACATGAGCCAGTACCCCGATCAGGTGAACCTGATCGGGGCAATGTTGCTTGCGCATGAATTAACCCATGTCTGGCAGTGGCAAAATCGCAAGACAACTGGTTATCACCCGTTCCGCGCTGCGGCAGAGCATGGCCGGAAGGACGATCCTTACCTGTTCGACCTTGATACTTCGCCCGATTTTCTGGCCTATGGCTACGAACAGCAGGGCGCCATCGTCGAGGAATATATTTGCTGCCGGGCGCTCGACCCCGACGCACCTCGAACCAAGCGTCTGCACGATATGCTAAGCGCCCAATTCGAAGTCTCGAAATTGCCCGGTAACAGGCGCGAAAGCTCCGTCCTGATACCCTGGGCGGGCGCAGAGATTAATGGCATCTGTCGCTGAGCTTTTTAGTTCACTTGCAGGGTCTTCAGGTAAGCCACTAGATCCACGATTGGCTTGCTGGTCAGGATTGGCTGCCCTTCCGGCGTTTTGATCGCGGTGTCGTTACCTTCGAAATAGGGGCCATAAACCGGCATCGGGCTGCCATGGCTGACCAACGGTTCGCGCCCGTCAATCCGCGCCACGACGCGCGCCGTCGGAAATACACCATTTGCATCGGCCAGCGTTCTCAGGTTTGTCGGCTGGATCACCAGCACCCCGGCCATTGGCCCATGCCCCGTTGCATCCAACCCATGACAGGTAGCGCAATAGTGCTGATACAGCTCGGCCCCGGTCTCCACCTCCTGAGCTGAAGAGGCCTGTGGTATCATGGTAAGTACAGTCAGCGCGCCCGCGCCAAGTATTGATCGGATCATCACTTTTCTCCCTCCTGCCTGGCAAATCGAGACTTGCCGGGAGGTCGCGCTGGCGCAATGATCCAGATCAACGAAATAGGCGCAGGGACAAAAGGCAATGACACAATACGCAGCCATCATGCTGGCCGCCGGAATCGGCGTTCCCATCCTCGCCGCGCTGAACGCCGCATTAGGCAAATTGATCGGCTCACCCAATGCGGCCGCCGTCATCCTGTTCGCGATCGCCTTTGTCGCTTCAGCGCTGGCGCTGTTGGTACTCGGTGGATCGGATGCCTTTGCCAAACTCACCCAAGCCCCCAAACATCTGCTGCTGGGCGGCGTATTAATCGCCTTCTATGTGCTATCAATCACCCATGTGGCCCCACATTTTGGCGTGGGCAATGCGGTGTTTTTCGTCTTACTCGGCCAGTTGATCAGCACAGCCGCAATTGACCATTTTGGCTTGTTCGGCGCGCAGGTTACGCCGCTGACATTAATGCGGGCCGGAGGCATTACGGTGATGGCAATCGGGGTCGCAATCACTCAGCTGGCCTGAGCACGCCGCCCTCCAGCCGCAACATCCGGTCCATCCGCGCCGCCAGATCAAGGTTATGCGTCGCGATCAGCGCCGAAAGCCCTTCATCCCGGACCAGCGCCATAAGGGCCGCAAAAACCTGATCCGAGGTATCGGGGTCCAGATTGCCGGTTGGCTCATCCGCCAGCAGCACACGTGGCTGATTTGCCAGTGCCCGGCAGAAGGCCACGCGCTGTTGCTCTCCGCCCGACAAGGCTGCTGGCCGGTGATCTGCGCGCGGAGCGACGCCAACGCGATCAAGCAACTGCATCGCACGGGCTTGCGCTGCTTTCTCGGAAGCACCGTTTGCCAGTTGCGGCAACACGATGTTCTCCAGCGCCGTAAACTCAGGCAACAGATGGTGGAACTGATAGACGAAGCCAACATCGCGCCGACGGATCGCTGTGCGCGTGCGATCCCCTTTGCCCGTCGCGCCCTGCCCCGCGACTTCGACTTCGCCTGTATCCGGGGTATCCAGCAGGCCCGCGATATGCAGTAGGGTCGACTTGCCCGCCCCGGATGGCGCAACCAGTGCCACAGCCTCACCCGCGCGCAGCTCCAGATCGGCACCGCGCAGAACCTGCACCTCTCCTGGGGTGCCTTGCAGATAGGTCTTGGTCAGACCGCTGAGCCTCAAAGTCACATCACTCATAGCGCAGCGCCTCAACCGGGTTCAGCCGCGCTGCGCGACGAGCCGGGAAATAGGTGACAAGGAAAGACAGGCCAAGTGACAGCCCTATCGCTTTCATGACGTCAGACAGGTGCAATTCGGCGGGCAATGCGTAGATGCCGCGAATGGACGGGTCCCAGACGCCGCCACCCATGACGTAGTTCACGAAGGAAAAAATCGGATCGATATAGATAGCGAAGAGGCAGCCCAGTACGACGCCCATCGCTGTTCCGATGATTCCCGTAAAGGCCCCGCAAATGAAGAACACCCGCAGCACTGATCCTTCGCTGAGCCCGATGGTGCGTAAGATACCGATGTCGCGCCCTTTGTTCTTCACCAGCATGATCAACCCCGAGACGATGTTCATTGCTGCAATCAGCACGAGGATCGACAGGATGATGAACATCACATTGTCTTCGACCTCCAGCGCCCGCAGGAATCCTCCAGAGGCATCCTGCCAAGTCCATATCTGGCTGCGCTCACCTGCGGCCTCAAGTATCGGAATCAGGATCGGGGTCAGCTCTTCGGGACGCTCGACCATCACTTCGATCTCGTCCGCCACGCCTTCACGGTTGAAGAAGCTTTGCGCCTCGGCAAACGGCATGTAGACGCGCGTGCGGTCGATGTCATAGCGCCCGGCAGAAAAGACATAGACCACCTCATAAGCGTTCACGCGGGGAGATGTGCCAAATGCGGTTTTGACACCGTTGGGCGAGGTCAGTTTGACCCGATCCCCCACCGTCGCCCCGATGGCCCGCGCCACGCCCGAGCCGATGGCGATGCCGTCCGGGAACCGGGACAGGTCACCATAGGCCTCTTCGCTTTCTGCAATACCGGGCAACTCGGCCAGATCGTCGGGACGAATGCCAAAGACCTGCACGCCTGAACTGCGGTCCGCATTGGTGATCAGCACCTGCCCTTTGACAAGCGGTGCTGCCCGTTCGACCCCCGGCACCTGCGCGATCCGCTCGGCCATTTCATCGAATTCCGTGATGGTGCGGTCTAGCCGCCCCTGCGCATCGATTTCTCCGGCGGAATACACCGTGACATGTGCGTTGGCCCCAAGAATAGTGCCCACGAATTCTGACCGGAATCCGGACCGAACAGCCAGCGTCGCGATCAGAGCGAACACAGCGAGCGTAATCCCGATCAGCGAGATCCAGGTCATCACGCTAACGCCCCCTTCGGCCCTACGGGCACGGAGGTATCGCCAGGCGATTTTCCATTCGAAAGGGGCAAAGGGCGGGGGAGATTTGGCCATTTCTGCCTCGGGTTCAGATTTTTCGCGACCCTTTCGACATTTCGCCGGATGGTCAAGCCAGTTATCGTGCGGACACCGGTTCGGCGTTACTGCGCCCGATAAAGGGGCGAAAAGAACAGTTTGAAACGAATCATTTGCCCCAAGCGCCAAATCATCACCGGCAACGCGAGAAATCACTGGCCGCAAATTATACCAATGGTTGTGAACCCCTTCACAGACAAGGGCTTATTGTTTCAGTTATGAAGTCAATGTGAGATATCAGCACCCGACTGAGTCACAATCGCAACATTCAGGTGCGAAATATTGTTTCACAAATTGATTAGTGTGAGAAACTTTGTCACCCTACTTGTGTGGGGGACACATTTTAAGAGTTTAAGGGCGGAGGCACGCTCATGGGTATTCAAGAACATATGGAAGGCACGGGCCCGATTACTGCCCGTTCAGCAGCAACAGAACTGGATTGCGAAAGCGCCGCATTGTTGCGGGCAGCGATCAGGCCAGTTTTCACAAGCGCAGCAAGCTGGGCCGGTTTGGCCGACATACTGCGGGACAAAGGCTATCGCCTTGCTTTCCGGCAGGGGCGGCTGTGCATCACGGATCGCGCCACTGACGAACGCGTCTGTGGATTGCGGTTTCTGGGCTTCGAACTGGCGGAACTTGTACGCCGCTTTGGTCGCCCGATCGTGGTCGCACGCGGCAGCGAAGCGGACGGCGATTTCCTGACCGCACGTCCGACCTCAGCTTCCTGAGCTAAACCGCCGAAGGTTGCACCGCCTTGTTCAGGCGATGCCCTCAAAGATTTCTGCGATCTTGGTGACGGCCGCTTCGGGGCTGAGTTCCTCACTTTCGCCGGTACGGCGGCTGGTGAGTTCGACCACACCGTTCTTCAGACCACGCGGGCCCACTGTGATGCGCCACGGCAGACCGATCAGGTCCATGGTGGCAAACTTGCCCCCTGCCCGTTCATTCCGATCATCATAAAGCGGCTCAAGCCCCAACGCAGTCAACGCGCTGTAGAGTTTATCGCACGCCGCGTCCGCCTCTTCATCACCTTGCTTCAAGTTCACAATGCCGCAATGGAATGGAGTCACGCCTTCGGGCCAAATGATGCCCTTATCGTCATGGCTGGCTTCGATGATCGCACCGATCAGGCGGCTAACGCCGATGCCGTGGCTGCCCATATGCACCGGAACCGGCTTGCCATCGGGGCCTTGCACAGTCGCTCCAAGAGCTTCGGAATACTGGGTGCCAAAATAAAAGATCTGCCCCACTTCGATACCACGCGCCACGCGGCGGCGGTTTTCGGGGATTTGGTCAAACAGGGCTTCGTCGTGGGTTTCGTCCGTTCGGGCGTATTTAGAAGTGAACTCTTCGAGGATCGCCTGACACTGTTCGCGGTTATCATAGTCGATCTCGCGATCGCCGAAGGTCAGATCGGTGACCGCGCTGTCATAAAAGACCTCGGATTCGCCAGTATCGGCCAGTACGAGAAACTCATGCGTGTAGTCACCGCCGATAGGTCCAGAATCAGCGCGCATCGGGATGGCTTGCAGACCCATCCGCTCATAAGTACGCAGATAGCTGACCAAGTGGCGGTTATAGGCGTGCAGCGCGTCTTCTTTGGTCAGATCGAAATTGTATCCGTCCTTCATGTAGAACTCGCGCCCCCGCATCACGCCGAAACGTGGGCGGATTTCATCGCGGAACTTCCACTGAATCTGATAGAGCGTCAGCGGAAGGTCTTTGTAGCTGCTCACGTGGCCGCGGAAGATGTCGGTCACCAGTTCCTCGGCGGTTGGCGTGTACAGCATATCGCGACCGTGGCGGTCCTGCATGCGCAGCATTTCCTGGCCATAATCGTCATAACGACCGGATTCGCGCCACAGGTCGGCTGATTGCAGAATCGGCATCTGGATCGCGATGTGCCCAGCCCGCGCCTGTTCTTCATGCACAATGTTCTCCAGCTTGCGCAGAACCTTGAAGCCCAATGGCAACCAAGAATAAATCCCGGCGGCGGCCTGTTTGATCATCCCGGCACGCAGCATCAGCCGGTGGCTGACGATCTGAGCCTCCGAGGGGTTTTCCTTAAGAACGGGCAGAAAGTAACGGCTGAGGCGCATAACGTAACCTTACGGGTGAGAATTTCGCTGCAAGGTGATTATTCCAAAGCCTAGCCGGGGGCAATCGCACATCGGTGTTTTGCGACCCATGCGCAGTCGGTTTTTTGATTGACCCGAGCGTTGGGGTTTTCAATGTTGGCGCAAACGTTAAACCGCGAGGCAGCAATGCAAACAATCACCGAACCCGCCCGCCAGATCCCCGTTGTTCATCAGACAGACGTATTGGTTGTCGGCTCGGGCCCCGCTGGATTGTCAGCAGCGCTGGCTGCCGCACGCGCTGGGGCCGAAGTTTCCTTGATGGATAGATTCGGTTGCATGGGTGGGAATATTACGGCAGTCGGCGTCGAAGGCTTTGCCTGGTATCGCCACGAACAAACTGTCGAGGCCGGAGGCATCGGCATGGAATTCGAAACCCGCGCCAAAGAGATGGGTGCAGCAGTGCCTGAAAGCCAATCGCTCAGCTACGAACTGGACAGCGAGGGTTTCAAGCTGGTGGCCGACAAGCTGGTCGAAGAGGCCGGCGTTCACCCGATGCTGCACCGTCAATTCGTTGCCCCAATCATGGAAGGGGATCGCATCACTGGGGTGATTACCGAATCCAAAGCGGGGCGTGAGGCGATCTTGGCCAAGGTTGTCATCGACGCCACAGGGGATGCAGATGTAGCGCATCGCGCGGGCGCCCCGACGCACAAGACGCCGCGTGAGGACATGATGGCAGCCTCGGTCATGTTCCATCTGGCCGGTGTCGACAAACGGGCCTTTATTGAAGGTGTCAAAGCCGACCCGCAGACCTATAAAGACTGGGGTGGCGGTGGCGAATGGAATATCGAAACCTCGGGCAAAGAGGACGACATGTTCTCGCCCTTCGTCAAGAAACCCTTCCAGCAGGCGATTGATGAGGGCCTGATACCGGCTCATTTGAACACGATCGCGGGGACCTGGGGGGCGATGCACGATACCGGAGAACTGACCTATATGAACCTGATTCATATGGACCAGATCGATGGAACCGACCCCGACAGCCTGACCTTTGGTGAAATCGAAGGCCGCCGACAGGCAATGCTGGCCATTGATGCCCTTCGCCGTTTCATGCCGGGGTGCGAAAACGCACGTCTACGCAATTTCGGCATGACCATAGGCATTCGGGATACGCGCAAGATCGATGCTGTCTACAACATGACCGAAAATGACGCGCGTCATCAGGGCCGGTTCGAGGATTCCATCGGTATCTACCCTGAATTCATCGATGGCTACGGCATTCTGATCTTGCCGACCACGGGGCGATATATGCAGATTCCGTATCGCTCGATGCTGCCCAAAGGGATCAAGGGCCTGTTGGTTGCGGGCCGGTCCCATGGCGCGGATCGGGTCGCTCACGCCGCGACGCGCAACATGTCCTGCTGCGCGGTGATGGGTCAGGGCGCAGGGATCGCTGCGGCGTTATCCTTGAAAAGCAATCAAGATCTCGACAGCATGAACCTTGTTCCTGTGCACCAGGAACTGGAACGACAAGGCGTGAGAATTAACTGATGGAGCGTATTCCAACCATAGATATCAGCCCGCTGACTGATCCTTCTGGTCCGCTGTATCAGGCAACGGTCGCGCAGATCATGGATGCCTGCACCAGCATCGGGTTTCTATCGATCACAGGGACAGGCATCGCGCCTGAGCACATCGAGCAGGTGCGCGAGTGTGTCAGTGCGATCTTTGATATCGACGAGGCCCGAAAATGGGATCAGGCCATCACCCGCGAAAACTATCGTGGGTACATTCCGATGGGGTTCTTCACGCCCAATGACGGCTCGGGCGCGGCGGATAAGTACGAAGGGTACAAGCTGCATTTCGAAGCAGCCGAAGATGCGCCGATCCGGGTTGAATGCGCACTTTACGGCCCGAATATCTGGCCCCGAGAAGTGCCCCAGGCCCGCGCGGTAATACTGGATTACTGGCTACAGCTTGATGGCGTGGCAGATCTTTTGCTGGGTGCATTGGAAGTGGGGTTAAAAATCCCGCCCAACACACTACGCGACGCCTTCCGCGACCCGATGACCAACATGACCCTGCTACACTATCCGCCACAATCCCCGGATGAGCGTGGCTATGGTATTCATCCGCATAAGGACACCGACGCGCTGACAATAATCGCTCCCGATCCGGTCGGAGGGCTTGAGGTGCAGACCCGCACCGGCGGCTAGATCACACCGGACTGCCCGCCCGGCGGCTTCGTGGTCAATATCGGCGACATGCTGGAACTGTGGTCGGGCGGGCGGTTGAAATCGACCCCGCATCGCGTGGTTAATCGATCCGGGCGTGAACGCTATTCCTTCCCTTATTTCGCCGTTCCGCGCCACGATGTGGTGGTTGCGCCACTGCTGCCTGCCCTGCCCGGCTTTGATCGCCCGAAGGTACATTGCGGACACTGGTCGGCGGAAATCTGGCGCACCAACTGGCCTGATGAAATGGCCACAGATGAGACACCGGAACTGGGTACTCTGACAGACTAGGGTATAAAAATCGCGCGCCATGAACCGCTTGCATCGCCGGGCGTCATGGGCCAAGAACACGGCAATGCTGTGCAAACGAGGGATTGCGCCATGGCCTTGCCGGTGAAGGATCAGCTTAGATACTGGGGCATTGCCGCCGCTGTTTTCGTGCTGCTTTTGTACCTGTTGGGCGATGTCTTGCTGCCCTTTGTGATCGGTGGTGCGATTGCATATTTCCTTGATCCCGTTGCGGACCGCCTGGAAACACTCGGCCTTTCGCGCATGGCTGCGACCGGGATCATTACCGTTGTCGGCGTGTTTGGTTTTGTTTTGATGATTCTTATGGTTGTGCCCGCGTTGATCACACAGCTACTGGATCTGATTGATGTTTTGCCAAGCCTTTTTAAAGAACTGCGCGCCTTTATTGAGAAACAATTCCCGGCTTTGCTCGATCGCGAATCAAATACCCACCAGATGCTGGTGTCATTTGGCGAGACGCTGAAATCAAAAACCGGCGATGTGCTGCAAACCGTTCTGGCCTCATTGGGTTCAGCAATAAATGTCGTCGTCCTGCTGGTTATCGTACCGGTTGTCGCGGTTTATCTGCTGATGGATTGGGATCGCATGATCACCCGGATCGGAGAGCTCTTGCCCCGTGATCACGCCCCCACGATCAAACGACTTGCTGGTGAAATCGACGCCGTTCTTGCCTCATTCGTGCGTGGAATGGGTACCGTCTGCCTGATCCTCGGCACCTACTATGCTGTCGCATTGATGCTGGTCGGCCTGCAATTCGGCCTGATCGTCGGCTTCATTGCAGGACTGGTAACCTTCATCCCCTATTTGGGCGCCCTGATCGGAGGCACCCTAGCCATAGGCCTGGCCCTGTTTCAGTTCTGGGGGGATTGGGCACATATCGGTTTGGTCGCCGGTATTTTTGCTATCGGACAGGTGACCGAGGGCAACTTCCTGACGCCCAAACTCGTCGGTAGTTCGGTGGGCCTGCACCCGGTCTGGCTGCTGCTGGCTTTGTCGGTCTTCGGCGCGCTGTTCGGCTTTGTCGGAATGCTGATCGCAGTACCTGTAGCGGCTGCCTTGGGCGTGCTGGCACGGTTTGCGACCGAGCAGTATCTGCACAGCCGCCTATATACCGGGCTTGAAGGGCTCAATCAGGAAGACGAATAAATGGCCATGCAGCTCAGCTTTGATCTGCCGTCCAAGACTGCCTTGGGCCGCGAAGACTTTTTCGTCTCGCCTGCTAATGCGCTAGCTGTTGCGATGATCTCTGCCACCTCATGGCCTGGCAACAAACTGGTGCTGAGCGGCCCTGCAGGATCGGGCAAGACCCATCTGGCGCATGTCTGGGCCGGCGAGACCGGCGGTCGAATCGTACAAGCCGCCGCGCTTCGATATGACGACGTGCCGGACCTGGCGCGCGGTCCGGTGGCGGTCGAAGATGTGCCAGTAATCGCGGCGGACGTCGAGCAGCAGAAAACTCTGTTCCATTTGCACAATCTGGTTCTGGCCGAGGGCCACGCCTTGCTGATGACCGGGCGCACGACGCCGAAACTGTGGCATCTGCCGCTGGCCGATCTGCAAAGCCGGGCCGAAGGTGCGCATCATGTGTCGCTTGAAGGGCCAGACGATGCGCTGCTGGGCGCAGTGCTGGCGAAGCTATTCACCGACCGGCAGCTCAATCCGGGGCCGGATGTCATGGCATATCTGGTCAAGCACATGAATCGAAGCTTTGAAACCGCCGCCCGCGTGGTCGAGCAGCTTGACGAAATTGCGCTGACTGAAAAACGCGACATCACCCGTGCGCTGGCGGTGCGTCTATTGAACACAGAGGCCGAACAATCGGATGCCTGTAATTGACCGGACAAGGGTGATCTCGCATCCTGTCGCGCAAAAGACCTGGGGACACCATGACCAAGATTGCCGAGACTGATTTCCCGGATCACGGGCTGTTCGGAAGGCCGCTGTTCGAAGATCCGGGCGCCCGTGCACTTTCCCGGGTCGGGGTTGTCGATATCGGATCGAACTCGGTCCGGATGGTGATCTTTGACGGCGCGGCGCGCTCACCGGCCTATTTCTACAATGAAAAGGTGATGTGCGAACTGGGCGCCGGCCTGTCAGAGACCGGCCGATTGAACCCTGAAGGTCGCAAACGGGCGCTGGCTGCCTTGCACAGGTTTCAGCATCTTGCCAGAGACCTCGGCCTGCCCGCCCTGCACGCGGTCGCCACCGCTGCGGTGCGCGAGGCCAGCGATGGACCGGATTTCTGTGCGCAGGCAAAAGCCGAAACCGGCCTGATCATCAACGTTGTCGATGGCGAGGAAGAAGCACGGCTCTCAGCTCAGGGCGTGCTGCTGGGTTGGCCCGGAGCTTATGGGCTGATCTGCGACATCGGTGGCTCGTCCGTCGAACTCGCTGAGATCGGAGGCGGCAAGGTCGGACGTCGCATGACTTCGCCCCTGGGGCCGCTCAAACTGCGCGATATCAAAGGCGGTCGCCGGGCGCGTAAGGAGCATATCAAGAAGACGCTGGAAGAGATGCGCGACCGGATGGGCCCTCAACGTGATCGGCTGTTTCTGGTCGGCGGCAGCTGGCGCGCCTTCGCACGTCTGGACATGCTGCGCCGAGGCTATCCGCTGAACGTGCTGCACGAATACCGCATGACACAAAGTCAGGTACGCGAGACCATCAAGTTCATCGAACAGAATGATCCTGATGAATTGCGCGCATTGGCCGGTGTGTCGGGCTCGCGTATGGCATTGATCCCCTATGCAATGGATGTGCTTTCACGCCTGATCCGCACGTTCAAACCAAAGGACATCGCGATTTCAAGCTACGGCATCCGCGAAGGATTGCTGTATGAACAGATGCCGCAACGCCTGCGCGACCGGGATCCTTTGATCGAAGCCTGCCGGTTTGCCGAAGCGAAAGACGCGCGCTTGCCCGGTTTCGGCAAACACCTGTTCGATTTTGTCATGCCCTTGTTCCGTTCGGCGCCGGAACCGATGCTGCGCCTGATCAAGGCAGCTTGTCTGCTGCATGACGTCAGTTGGCGTGCGCATCCAGATTACCGGGCCGAGGCCTGTTTCGAATATGTCACCCGCGCCAACATGAGCGGGATCAAACACTCCGAGCGGATCTTTATCGGGCTCGCTTTGCAACACCGATATCGCAACAAACGTGAAGGGAGCCGCTTTACCGAGCTTTACGAACTGCTCGACGAACGCGGCCAGGAACAAGCCGAAATCCTGGGCAAAGCACTACGGTTCGGAGCGATGCTTTGGATGCAGCACGACGCAGCCATGGGCAAGATGCGTTACTATCCCAAAAAACAAAAGCTCGAACTGCGTCTGCCCAAATCGGCAGGCGCATTGTTCAACGAAGTCGCCGAGGCCCGTTTTAACTCGTTGGCCGGCGCGCTGAAATCAGAACCCAAAGTGATCATTCGGGGATAATCAGATATCGGTATAACCGTTAGAAGTCTCTTCTTCCGGCACAACTTCTTCGGGCTGATCTTTGGGCTTCTTGCGGATGATAATGTCGCCGTTTGGTAACATCTCGGGCGCTTCATACGCGCTCCAATCCTGCACCTGAGCAGCCAAATCAGCCAGCGCTGGACCCATTTCCCGCATGAAAGACTGTAAAGCCGGGCCAAATTGGTCCGCAAATCCACGCAGGTCTTCGATCGTTGGCTCCATCTCCTGCCGCAAGCCTTCCAGAAACAACTCGGCACCCCGCTCCATCAGCGACTTACCTGAAGCGTCCTGTGCCTGGGCAGGCAGGGCCAAGGCGGTACAAACAGCGCTGATCAGCATGAGACGTAGCATAGCTTGAATATAAGCGAGCGTGCCGAGTGTTGAAAGGTCAGAGGTCGATATCCAACGTCACCGGGAAGTGGTCGGATGCGGTTAGCAAGGCATCCCTCAGCTCAGGGTTGCCCCAGCAGGCGGCATCGCGAAACGGATGCCAGATGCGCCAGTTCGGGTGGTGGGCGCGCAAATCCTCGCTAATCATGATGTAGTCCAACAACGCCTCAAGATACCGTCCCTCATTAGGCCGCGCAAATCGTGCAGTTGCTGGGACAGAACCGGGGCGCAGTTCCAATGCCCTTGCTGCATGAGGATCATAGAGCCCCGCCTGCAACAATATCTCGACCGACGATCGACCGAAGAGGTGTTCGAACTCGTCCAGTCCGGGTCCGTCATTGAGATCGCCCAGCAAAATCACCGGCTCTTGCTCCGTCAAATGATGTTGGACCCGTCGACCCAGCCATACCGCCTGCGCCAACTGCTTACGGCGATTGGCAATCGAAATTCGTATCATCTCATCCCGCGATGCAGCGCCATGGGGCGCTTTGGACTTCAGATGCGCCCCGATCAGTCGAAACTCCTGCCCTGAGGTTGTTTGGATCGCCAATTCCATCGGAGGCTTTGAAAACCGAACAAGATCCTCGGTCGCATCCACATCCAGGTCGATCCGGAACTCGGCATCGAAACGCGGCGCGTTCTCAGCCTCCCTTGCGTCGTGTTTGGCTGTAAGAATTTCGGGATCATAAAGCAGGGCCAATTCCTGATGTGTATCATTGGGAAATCCCATGATTGCATGGCTTGTACGCAGACCGAACGCCTCGGCAAATCGCTGCAAGGCACGGACGGTATTCTGAGACTTGCCTGTGTTGGGGGCTTCGACGATCAGCATCGCATCGGCATCAATCGCTGTCAGCACCTTTGCGATCGCCTCAACCTGCCGGGCCTTGGTCACATCGTGACGCCCTGACCAGCTGTCATCGACAATCAGGCTGTCATTGCGATCAAACAGGTTGGCTAACCATTCGATATTGTAGGTCGCCAACCGCACGGATCAGACCCGGGCGCCGTTGATTTCATCCCAGGCGCGGTTGATATCGATCATCTTTTTCTCGGCCAGCCGCACCGCCTCTTCCGGAACGCCGCGTGCCAGCATCGCATCGGGGTGAGTTTCTCGCACCAGTTGCCGCCAAACCTTGCGAATTTCGGTCAGAGGAGCGTCGCGGGGAACGCCCAGAACCGTATAGGGGTCTTTCGGCGCATCCGGTACGAAACGCGCGCGCAGGGCCATGAACTGAGCGTCGGTCTGGCCGAAAATGCGGCTGACTTCTTCCAAAAACTCGTTTTCGTTCGGATGGTAGAACCCGTCCGCCATAGCAATGTGAAACAGCCCTTCCATCAAATCGCACAGGGTGGTGCTATCTTCGGCGAACATGCGGGCAATCCGGCGGGCATAGTCCTGATATCCAGCAACGTCTGTCCGTGCCATGTCAAAGACCTTGGCCGCCCCGTCTTCATCTTCGGGCGCGATCTGGAACACTTCACGAAAAGCCGTCACCTCATCCCGCGTCACCTGACCGTCGGCCTTGGCCATCTTGGCGCCAAGCGCCACGACAGCAATCGCAAAGGCCACCGAACGTTCTGGCGGCGTGCGCAGTTTCTCAAACACCGCAGTCAGGCTTTCGCCCTGGGCAAGCGCGTTCAGCGCGTCGGCTATTCTGGACCAGATCGACATGGGCGCACCCTAGCGTGCCTTGTCACGACTGTCAGGTGCGACAGATGACTGCGGGCCGAGTATTTTCTGCATCAGGACAAGATCCAGCCGCTGCCCCCATTTGAACCCCACTTCAGGCATGCGTCCCACCTGCTTGAAGCCAATTGCCTTATGGAAGGCGATGGCTGCAGGGTTGGCCGATGAAATGCCCGCCACCAAGACATGCACGTTATCCTCCCGCGCGTTGGCTTCAAGAGCCTCCATCAACGAACGGCCAACATGCTGGCCTCTGGCTTCGGGTGCCAACTGTATCGAATGTTCGCGGCACTGCGCATATCCCGGTCCCGAGCGGAAGGTGCCATAGGTCGCAAACCCCTCGACGGCACCACTGCGCTCGGCGACCAAGAAGGCGGGACCTCTGGTTTCGATCTCTGCCACCACGCTTTCAACGCTGCGTTCATCGGTGGTGAAAGTGACCAGCGTATCACGGATAATCACGTTTGCTATCGCCGCAATCGCAGGTGCATCTTGGGCACTGGCCTGCCGGATGTTCATTCCAGCACGCGCAACCCGTGCGGTGTTTCGATTTCAGCGCGCAATGCAGCCGGGCCGCTGTCAAACGCGACATACTCCAACGCCCCCAGACCTTTGGCTAAGTCGATTGCATCCGGATGGCACACAATCAGGCGGCGTAACCGGCAGCCACTGTCCTGAAGCATTTGTGCCGGATGCAGATCACCCTTCCACTCGATAAGCGCCGGAAAGAGGTTGTCAAATGGCAGACGTCCATTTGGGGGGACTGCCATACGCCAGCGAAGCGCGCCTCGGTTCAGATCGATAGGTTGTCCGACGCCGTCGGGGAAAACGGTCAGTGACGCTTCGATATCCGGAACCCGGCAAATCCAGTTGGTCAGGCGGGGTGATCCGGTGAACCGGTCCAGATCGAACCAGCGCGTCCTTTGCGGTTTGGAGGCTTCGGGGTCGATCGCAATCGCCTCCAGATAGAGCCCATCCCGCAAGCCCAGAAGTCGATTATACGTTCCGAATTTTTCGTGCTTGCCGCCGTCCTGAAGCCGCACGCCCAGCGCCTGTTCGATATAGTCAGAAGCTTCTTCAAGCGTTTCGCCCGCAACAGCCAGATGATCCAGTAACATGAAGACGCCTCCTGATGACAAACGACCAGACCATTTGGGTCTGGTCGCATGTTTTCCGCAAAGGGGCGAAATCACAAGATTTTTCGTACGAAAAATCTTGGCGCCGGCGTCAGGTTTTGGCTTCGCCGATCAAACGCAAGATGTCTTGTGCCGCTTCAGGGATGTTCGTTCCCGGACCAAAGATCGCCTTCACACCGTGATCGTAAAGGAACTGGTAATCCTGTTGCGGAATGACCCCACCGCAGATGACTATGATGTCCTCAGCCCCCGCCTTTTTCAGTTCCTCAACCAACTGAGGCGCCAATGTCTTATGCCCCGCAGCCTGCGAAGAGATCCCAATCACATGCACATCATTGTCCACCGCGTCCTGTGCGGCTTCTGCAGGCGTCTGGAACAGAGGGCCGACATCCACGTCAAACCCGATATCGGCAAAGGCGGTGGCAATCACCTTGGCGCCCCGGTCGTGGCCGTCCTGCCCCATCTTGACCACCAGCAGACGCGGGCGGCGGCCCTCGGCCTCGGCGAACTTTTCTATGGAATTCTGAATCGCGGCAAAACCTTCGTCACCCTCATAGGCCGCCCCATAAACACCGGCCAGGGTCTTCACTTCGGCGCGGTGACGACCGAACTCTTTCTCCATTGCCATGCTGATCTCTCCTACGGATGCGCGGGCTCGGGCGGCCTCGACGGCGGCGGCCAGCAGGTTGCCTCCCTCGCGGGCGGTTGTTGTCAGGGCGTCCAGTGTCTGTTGGCAAGCCGCCTCGTCGCGCGTTGCACGGATACGCTCCAGCCGCGCGACCTGAGCTTCGCGCACGGCCACGTTATCGACGTCCAGAATATCGATCGGGTCTTCTTGCTCTTTGCGATACTTGTTGACACCAACGATGACCTCTTCGCCCCGGTCGATCATAGCCTGACGGCGCGCAGCGCTTTCCTCGATCCGCAGCTTGGGCATGCCACTGGCAACGGCCTTGGTCATACCGCCCATTTCCTCGACCTCTTCCATAAGAGCCCAGGCTTTTTCGACCAACTCGTTGGTCAGGCTTTCGACGTAGTAAGAGCCCGCCAGCGGATCGACCACATCGGTCACGCCGGTTTCCTCTTGCAACACCAGCTGCGTGTTTCGCGCGATACGTGCTGAGAAATCGGTTGGCAGCGCGATCGCCTCGTCCAGTGCGTTGGTATGCAGTGACTGTGTGCCGCCCAGAACCGCGCTCATGGCCTCATAGGCAGTGCGGACCACGTTGTTATAGGGGTCCTGTTCCTGCAGCGACACGCCCGAGGTCTGGCAATGAGTTCGCAGCATTTTCGACCGTTCGGATTTCGCCCCGAACTCGGTCATTACCCGATGCCAAAGGGTGCGCGCAGCGCGTAGTTTGGCGATCTCCATGAAGAAATTCATGCCGATGGCAAAGAAGAACGACAGACGACCCGCGAACTTGTCCACGTCCATGCCTGATTCCGTCGCTGCGCGCACATATTCGCGCCCGTCGGCCAGCGTATAAGCCAGTTCCTGCACCAGGTTCGCCCCGGCCTCTTGCATGTGATAGCCCGAGATCGAGATCGAGTTGAACTTGGGCATCTCATTCGAAGTGTAATCGATTATGTCCGAGATGATCTTCATCGAAGGCTCGGGCGGGTAGATATAGGTGTTACGCACCATAAACTCTTTCAGAATGTCGTTCTGAATGGTGCCCGAGAGCACGGCCTTGTCATGCCCCTGCTCTTCACCTGCAACGATGAAGCTGGCCAGAACCGGGATCACCGCCCCGTTCATCGTCATTGAGACCGAAACCTTGTCCAGCGGGATACCGTCGAACAGGATTTTCATATCCTCAACGCTGTCGATGGCCACACCGGCTTTGCCGACATCGCCCACCACGCGGGGATGGTCACTGTCATAACCCCGGTGAGTCGCCAGATCGAAGGCGACCGAGACACCTTGCTGGCCGGCCGCCAGATTGCGGCGGTAAAATGCATTCGATTCTTCAGCCGTCGAGAAGCCTGCATATTGACGGATCGTCCAAGGACGCCCTGCATACATCGTCGCTTTAACGCCGCGCGTAAACGGCCCGAAGCCCGGAAGCGAGCCCATATGCGGCAGATCAGCCGTGTCTTCCTGAGTATAAAGCGGTTTGACGTCGATGCCTTCCAGCGTCTCTTTGGTCAGATCGCCCAAAGGTCGGCCGCGCAGCTCTTTTTCAGCCAGCACCTGCCAGTCGTTGGTGTCGGTCATGTCGATTTCCTCTGTTCAATTCTGGTTTCGGCGGGGGCGACCCCGCGTGCATTGCTATCTGTCCGGCAGATCAGTTCAGCCCTCCCATCGGCGCCCGAGGCAAGCCATTCCAGATCATCGGCATAATCAGCCCAAAGCTGCATCGCCTGTTCAGCGGTCAGACCATGGGGCGTGGCTTTGGGCGCAGCATTCAACGCAAGGCCATCGCTGAATTCGGGCGCGGTGCGACCCGTCAGCGCCTGAAGCTGCGCCTGTTGATGACCCGCAAATTCCTCAAACGGCAAAACGAGCAATGGGACGCCCGGGAAGGCGAGGCTAATGTCAGTGATGACGTCGCGCCAGCTCCGCTTGCTTTGCGCGATGCGGGTCCACTTTGTGGGCTCGATTGGGGCGCTGCCACGTTTGAACTTATAGGCGGCCACGGAAGACCAATACATATCCAACGCGCGGATATTCAGTGCAATTTTGCTGACTCCGCCATCGAAGGCCTTTGCCAAAAGCTGCCCGCGTTCCTGCATGCCGGGATAAAGCGAGGCAAAGGCGATATTGCGCTCCATCGAGCCCACGAAATTCTCTTGGCTGACCAATAGCTGCGTCGCGCCGTCTTGCTGACATACGTCTAACTCGCGGCGTAATCCATCACAGACCTCAGTCGTCAATTTGTTCAAGCTGTTGAGGCCATTGGAACGTGTTCGCTCCGGCCCCCAATACGCCAGCCCTTGATCTGCAAGGACCTGCACGTTCCGGCTCAGATAGTTCTGGAAACTGGTGCTTGCACATCGATGTGCGCCACAATGCAGGATCACTTCCATCGGCCTACTCTCCCAACGCGAAGGCCGCGGGAACGGCGCGTTTTGTAGGCAAATTGATAAGTACGCATGGGTGGGTGCGGCGTCCACGAAGCAAATTTTTGGTGATCACACGCATTTCGTCAGTCGCATTCGCCCCAGCAGAGGCTATATTCATCACAACAGGAGGCCTTATGACACGCACGCTTGCCTTTGTTTTCTCGGCACTATTCCCGTTGGCCGCCTTGGCCGCCGACGCGACTGCCCCTGCGGATGACAGCTTTGTTCGTCCAGTAGCTGACAGCGATCTAAGCGATTTTCTCTGGACGCATCGCCCGATCGTCGTTTTTGCCGATACCCCGGCAGACCCAAGATTCCAGCAACAGATTGACATGTTGCTCGAAGGCGAGGACGCAATGCGGGATCGCGACGTGATTGTCTTGACCGATACTGATCCGGCGGCGCGATCATCGATCCGATCAAAACTGCGACCGCGTGGTTTCCAGATGGTGTTTGTTGACAAGGACGGTGTCGTCAAACTGCGCAAACCCAGCCCATGGAGCGTGCGTGAGATTGGCCGGTCCATTGACAAGACGCCTTTGCGCGAGCGCGAAATCCGCGAACGGCGCGAGGGCGGCTGAGCACCTGCAACACACTTCAAAGACCCAGCGGAAACCGCCGAGATCCATGAGAAATATGAAGCAGGTACGCACATGATCATTCGAACTCGATAATCACATCATCGACGGCAAGGCTGTCGCCCGGGCCTGCGTTGATCTTGGAGACCACGCCTTTTTTCTCGGCGCGGAGGATGTTCTCCATCTTCATCGCTTCAACAGTGCAAAGCGCTTGGCCTTCCTGCACCTCCTGCCCCACTTCGACATCGATCTTCACGATCAGACCCGGCATTGGGCAGAGCAGCATTTTCGACGTGTCTGGCGGCAGCTTCTCGGGCATCAGGCGGGCCAGTTCGGCCTGACGCGGGGTGCGCACATGTACCTTCAGGTCAGCCCCTCGGTTTCGGATACGGAACCCGCCCGATATCTTTCCAACCTTCAAGACCAACGGACTGCCATCCACGTCCAACACCGCAAGTTGGTCACCCGGCGTCCAGTCAGAGGACACACGCAGAGCTGACCCGTCTTTGAATTTGACAGTCGCGCCCTGTTTGTCAGCCTTAACCTTGACGCTGAAATCCTGCCCTTGCAGAGCGACATTCCAACGTTTGCCGACTTTCCGTTCATGGTTGTCCATCCGGCCCGATACGCGGGTGCGACGGATTTCGGCAACCCGGTGCATGGCAGCGCAGGAGGCTGCGATGCGACGCAGATCTTCTTCGGGAAGGTCGACGCCTTCAAACCCGTCCGGATACTCCTCGGCGATGAAAGCGGTCGTCATTTCACCACTTACAAATTTCGGGTGATCCATAACTGCCGAAAGGAATGGCAAGTTGTGACCGATGCCTTCGACTTCGAAACTGTCCAGCGCCACGCGCATGGCTTCAATCGCCTGTTCGCGGGTCGGTGCCCAGGTACACAGCTTGGCGATCATCGGGTCGTAATACATGCTGATCTCGCCGCCCTCATAGACGCCGGTATCGTTACGCACAGCGCTATCCCCTTTAGGCGCATCACCTTGCCATTTGTCATTCACAAGCAGCGGGCCGGCTGCGACCTCCTGCGGCGGGCGATAACGGGTAAGGCGGCCAATCGAGGGCAAAAAGCCGCGATACGGGTCTTCTGCATAAAGACGGTTTTCGATGGCCCAACCTGTCAGGGTCACGTCATCCTGCGTTATGGTCAGCTTTTCACCAGCCGCCACGCGGATCATCTGTTCCACCAGATCAACACCGGTGATCAGTTCGGTCACCGGGTGCTCCACTTGCAGGCGTGTGTTCATTTCGAGGAAGTAAAAGTTCTTTTCCCCATCCACGATGAATTCCACCGTACCTGCGCTTGCATAGTCCACCGCCTTGGCCAGCGCGACCGCTTGTTCGCCCATCGCCTTGCGGGTTTCGGGATCAAGGAAAGGCGATGGCGCCTCTTCCACAACTTTCTGGTTGCGGCGCTGGATCGAACACTCACGCTCGCCCAGATAGATGCCGTTGCCGTGGCTGTCGCACAGAACCTGAATTTCGATATGGCGCGGCTGAGTCACGAATTTCTCGATGAAAATCCGGTCGTCGCCGAAGGAGTTCGCTGCCTCGTTCTTAGAAGATTGGAAGCCTTCTCGTGCTTCTTCGTCATTCCATGCAATCCGCATGCCCTTACCACCACCGCCAGCGCTGGCCTTGATCATCACCGGATAGCCAATGTCGTTCGAAATCTTCACCGCCTCATCAGCGTCTTCGATCAGACCCATGTAACCGGGCACCGTCGAAACCCCGGCCTCCTGTGCGATCTTCTTCGAGGTGATCTTGTCCCCCATGCTTTCGATCGCACCGACCGGGGGGCCGACAAAGGCGATGCCTTCGGCATCCAGCGCCTCGGCGAATTTCGAGTTCTCGGACAGAAAGCCATAGCCGGGGTGGACCGCCTGCGCGCCGCTTTGTCGGATGGCATCCATCACCTTGTCGATGACAATGTATGACTGGTTGGCGGGCGGCGGGCCGATATGCACCGCCTCATCCGCCATCGAGACATGCAGAGCGTTCTTGTCAGCATCTGAATAGATGGCAACCGTTTCAATACCCATCTTGCGGGCGGTCTTGATGACCCGGCAGGCAATCTCGCCCCGGTTTGCGATCAGGATCTTGTCGAACATGGAACGTCCTTTGGCTTGATGTTCTGGAAACGCAAAACGCCGCCGCGGGGCGTTGACCCCACGACGGCGTGATGCGCAATGACGGACGGGACTTTTTCAGCCCCGCAAATTTCAGATTTAGTTACAGTTGTGCTGGGTCTTGCAGTACAGCACGTTGCCCGCAGCCCCGACAGCCGCCCCAAGCAACGGATCCGCGCTGAGGACCGCCGCCCCCAAAGCGCCCGCACCGCCTCCAAGGATCGCCTGTTCGCCGGTCGAACCACCGCAGGCCGCCAGGCCCGCACAGGTTGCCAACGCAAGGAAAGCTCGTTTGATTCGCATGGTTTCTGCCCTTCTGGATTTATTGCAGTCTTTGAGAGCAGATGCCGATTTCGCGCGTTGTTATGCAATAACACAGATGGCAAACCTGCGAATTGCGCAGGTTTTTGCCGCTTTTTGTCTGGACCAGACAAAAAGAAAACCGCGGACAGAACTCTGTGGGGAACACAAGCCTGCCCGCGGAAGGAAGGGGTACGGAATAGTAGGTGCTTGTGCGACGCAGGCAAAGTAGAGCCGCACGGCTCGCTCACTGTGCACAGCACAATTCTGGCCGCCAACCGGTTATTGTTTCCATCTGAGATTCCGGCTGAAACCTGCCCATCCAGCGAAACTCCGCGCAGATTTGCGCCGACATCGTAATCGCCGAGACAGCGGCTACTACGTCTGAAATCCGTCACGTTCCTGTTACAGATCGAAGACTTGTAGCGAGGCAGCGCGCGAGGCCCCTCACGCAACAACGTCGCAAACTCACGGAAAAAACCTTCCGGCGACAGCAACTTAGTTGCCGGTTTCACCGCAGCGTGAAACGCCGCATATTTACCGACAATTTTGCTTGAAAAATTGAGAGCATTTTCTCTCAACTTGGTGATTTCCCAAGAATTCAGTTGCGTGGAACGGTGCCCCTGCACACTCGCACACAAGGAACTATCCATATGATAACAAAGGGTAAAACTGCTAGCCTGTTTGCTGCCAGCGCGCTTTCCGTGACCGGTATACAAGCCTTGGCGCAAGATGCACAAACTCAGGCAGAACTGGATGCACTGCGCGCCCGGGTCGAAGCGCTGGAGGCGTCCAATCCCGGGTCTGGCACTGGGGATCTGCAGATCGGAAACACCACTCTGGACATCTACGGTTATGTCAAAGCCGACTTCTTCTATGACTTCGAATACGATCAGGGCGACACCGCATTCGTAAACGTGATAGGTGAACCCTCGGCCGAGACAGATGGTACGTTTGGCGCCACAGTCCGTCAGTCTCGTATCGGCCTGCGCACCAGCACGCCTTCGGGAATCGGTGACATTCAGGGCCAGATCGAAGTCGATGCCTTCGGCTCGGACGGAACCGCCGAATTCCGAATTCGTCATGCCAATATCCGAATTGGGGAACAATGGCTGATCGGACAATACTGGACCAATTTCCAACCTCTGGACACCTACCCGACCTCGGTGGAATTTAACGGGCCGGTCGGGATCGCTTTCGCGCGCGTTCCGCAGGTGCGCTACACCAACAATATCGGATCGAATACCACCTTCGCCGTTTCCGTTGAAGAAAACGTCGGCGGCTCGGATTCGGATGATCCCGTGCTGACTGGTTCGGTCGAATACAACGATGGCAAATACATCGCTCGTGCCTCGGCGCTCTACGGCAAGGCGCAATCCGGCGACGTCGAGGTCGATCAGACCGGTTTCTCTTTGTCGGGCTCGATCCGACCGTGGGAAGGTGGGTTGTTCCAGGTCAACTATGTCAACGGCGAGGCACTTGGCCCCTACCTGATCGGCTTGGGCGACGCAGTCGTCGGGGGTCAGGCCAACGATGTTGATGGCTACACCATCGAATTCCGTCAGGACCTGAGTTCCAAATGGAACGTCGGCATCGCCTATGGCAAGGAAGACTACGACCTGCCTACATCGACCGGTACTTTGTCGTTCACCGAGCTTGAGACGATCCACGTCAATGCCTTTTACAAGGCGACAGACAACCTGACGCTCAGCGCCGAATACATCTATGGAGAGCGGAACGACACAATTTCCGGCGACACATTCGACGGCAATCGTGTCCAGTTGGCCGCGCAACTCAACTTCTGATGAAAACAGCCTACCCTGCCCATTAGCGGGCAGGGTTCCAGTGTCACTGATCATCTGAGTGTTATGTGCGGCAGCCCCGGTCACAATCAGCGCACTCCGTCGAACACGTCAGGGAAAGATTGGCGCGCGGCGTCCAGATTGATCACCAGCAGAGCATCATAGCTTGCAGGATCAAACGGGTCTTCGGCGGCGACAACCTCACGCCCGAACAGCCAACTTAGACGGCCCGCGTCCAGATTGCCTCGCTCAAAGGGCTGATCACCAAAATGCGCCCATAACGCCTCGATAAACGCGACATCTGCGCGCTTGTCGGCGGGTTTGCGATCGCGAAAGCGTTCTCGCTGGGTCAGCGGCGTAACGCCCTTGGGATTGGCCCGCCGAATGGTGAACTGGAAGTCTGTTCCGGGCAAACGTCCGGGGAAACCGCGATGTTTCAGCATTGCGAAACCTCAACGGACAAGTTCCAGATATGGCAGGCCATCGGACATGCCTGCGGGATTGAAGTGATCATGCGAACCTCCAGAGCTGCATCACTGTATCGGGACACTCTGAGACCGTGACATTGTTGGTTCATGGTCAGAGCCCCTCCCAGATACACCGGGATTGATCCAGCCGGTAGGCTTCGAAGAACTGCGTTGCGTCAGGTTCGGAGGTGCCGAACGCTACCGGTCTGTCCGAAAACGAAATCACAATCCGGGCAGGCTGCAATTCGTGCTGGGCCACGTAAGGCACCGCCAGTGTTTCACACAAATGCTCCATGTCGACTACGGCGACATCATATGTGATACGACCTGCAGTCGATCCGATCTTGGGTGCAATGAACCGAAACCGCACCCAAAGCTCACCCGGATTGGTGTCCAGAAGCACATCGCTAAGCTCGACCGGTTGACCCGACGGCACGGGCAGCAGGTTTGAGGCCAGCGCCGAACCTACTCCGACCAGCAACGTAAAAACCCCGGCGCATCCCCGGATCCGCCAGCGGCGGCTTCCTTCCTCCGGGGGAGCGTGCAGAGTGGTTGCAACCTGCACGGTCTTATGTCCGGTCAATCGGGGCATTTACGGCTCGGGCCTCCTCGGCGGGCATTTACAGCGGGATATTGTCGTGCTTTTTCCAAGGGTTCTTCAGTTGCTTGCCGCGCAGGCTCGCAAATGCACGTGATACACGGCGGCGGGTCGATTGTGGCATGATCACCTCATCAATGAAGCCGCGCTCGGCCGCAACGAAGGGATTTGCGAACCGGTCCTCATAGTCCTGAGTGTGTTGTGCGATCTTATCGGAATCGCCGAGATCGGCGCGGTGGATGATTTCGGTCGCGCCCTTTGCACCCATCACCGCGATCTCAGCCGTGGGCCACGCATAATTGAAGTCGCCGCGCAGGTGTTTGGAGGCCATAACGTCATACGCGCCACCGTAGGCCTTACGCGTGATTACGGTGACCTTTGGCACGGTCGCTTCGCCATAAGCAAATAGCAGTTTCGCGCCGTGCTTGATCACGCCGCCATACTCCTGCGAAGTGCCCGGCAGAAAGCCCGGAACATCAACAAGCGTCAGGATCGGGATTTCAAAGCAATCACAAAACCGCACGAACCGGGCCGCTTTTCGGGAACTATCGATGTCCAAACATCCTGCCAATACCATGGGTTGGTTGGCCACGACGCCCACGGTCTGCCCTTCAAGCCGGATAAAACCGGTGATGATGTTCTTAGCGTAGTCTTCCTGAATCTCGTAAAAATCACCCTCATCCGCCACTTTGGTGATCAGTTCCTTCATGTCGTACGGCGTGTTCGGATTGTCCGGGATCAGCGTATCCAGCGATGTCTCGACCCGGTCAGGGCTGTCAAAAAACGGACGAACTGGCGGTTTCTCGCGATTGTTGAGCGGAAGGAAGTCGACAAGACGGCGCACCTCGGCCAGCGCCTCCACATCGTTTTCAAACGCGCCATCAGCGACCGACGACTTTTTGGTGTGGGTCGAAGCCCCTCCCAGTTCCTCCGCCGTCACGACCTCATTGGTGACGGTCTTCACAACGTCTGGGCCGGTCACGAACATGTACGAGGTGTCTTTGACCATGAAGATGAAGTCGGTCATCGCAGGACTGTAAACCGCACCACCTGCACACGGCCCCATAATCACGCTGATCTGCGGAACGACGCCCGAGGCCATGATATTACGCTGGAACACCTCGGCATATCCGGCCAATGAAGCGACGCCTTCCTGAATCCGCGCCCCGCCCGAGTCGTTGATCCCGATCACCGGCGCTCCGTTTTGAACTGCCATATCCATGATCTTGCAAATCTTCTGCGCATGGGTTTCTGACAGCGAGCCGCCGAATACGGTGAAGTCCTGGCTGAAGACGTAGACCATTCGACCATTGATCGTACCCCAGCCTGTGACCACCCCATCACCAGCAGGCTTTTGTTTCTCCATTCCGAAATCAGTGCAGCGATGGCTGACAAACATGTCAAACTCTTCAAAGCTGCCTTCGTCTACCAGCAACTCGATCCGTTCGCGTGCCGTCAGCTTTCCGCGGGCGTGTTGTGAGTCGATGCGTTTTTGCCCACCACCCAATCGCGCGTTGTTGCGACGGCCTTCGAGCTCGGAAAGGATGTCTTTCATGTCGGTAGTCTCCCAAGAGAATTTGCGCGACCATAACGAGTTGGGATCGGCGGCCAAAGAAGTTTTCGGCAAATTTGCAAATATTTGGCAACACTATTTGAGATAACTGCAAATTTGTTAATTAACACAACAAGCCAAACTGCCGATGGCATTTCGCGCGATCAGGGTCTAAAGGTAAACCATGCAGTTCAGTTCACCCTCTGTCAGCCGCACGCCCCCCACGCTTACAACACTCGTTTTGTTGTCAGGATTGTCGGCGCTGAGCATGAATCTGTATCTGCCCAGCCTTCCCTTTATGGCGACGTATTTTCAGACTGATTACAAGGTGATGCAGCTTTCGATCGCGCTTTATCTTCTGGTCAACGCGGCACTGCAAATCTTAATAGGACCCATCGCCGATAAGGCCGGACGTCGGCCTGTACTGCTGTGGGGACTCGCCCTTTTTTTGCTGGCAACGCTGGGGTGTATATACGCCCCAAATGTCGAGACCTTTCTGGCCTTCAGAATGTTTCAGGCCGTCATTGTCGTTGGTATTGTCTTAAGTCGTGCGGCTGTGCGGGACATGTACGAACAGGACCAGGCTGCTTCGATGCTCGGATATGTCACCATGGGGATGGCAGTCGTTCCGATGATCGGCCCTGCTGTCGGCGGGCTTCTCGAAGAAACTTTTGGCTGGAAAGCCAATTTCTGGCTGCCTTTCGCTCTTGCGGCGCTGGCGCTGGTGCTGACCTACCAAGACTTTGGCGAAACCGCGGCCGCAAGCGGCAAAACACTGATGCAGCAATTTCGCGAATACCCTGAACTGCTGAAATCGCCCCGCTTCTGGGGCTATTCCCTGTCCTCGGCTTTCTCTTCAGGTGCGTTCTTTGCCTATCTCGGGGGCGCACCCTTTATCGGGACCGAAGTGTTCGGCATGACAGCCGCCGAGGTCGGCATTTACTTTGGTGCGCCTGCGATTGGCTATTTCTTCGGCAACTTCATCAGCGGTCGATTCTCGGTTCGCTTCGGCGTCAACCAAATGGTGCGCTGGGGATGCTGGCTGAATGCAATTGGCGTGGCCCTATCAGCTTTGTTGTTCCTAGTGGATTTGGGAACGGCGCTCAGCTTCTTTGGCCTGATGACCTTCGTCGGGTTGGGTAACGGCATGGCGATCCCAAATGCAACCGCCGGATCGCTTTCGGTCCGCCCGCATCTGGCGGCCACTGCCTCTGGTTTGAGCGGTGCGATCATGTTGGGCGGCGGCGCGGCACTCAGCGCATTGGCAGGCGCATTGCTGACGCATGAGACAGGCGCGATGCCTCTGCTTTGGCTGATGCTGGCAACCGCCGCCCTGGCTATCTGCGCGATCAGCGTTGTTATCTGGCGCGAACGGCAATTGGGTCTGTAGACGGCTTGCGCGACAGGGTTTGCAAAGTTAGCCTGCAGATTCAGTAAAGCTGCAAAGAACCGCCATGGCCACTCAGAAACTATACGCTGGCGCCAAGCTGCGCGAAATGCGCACACGCCTGACCCTCACGCAGAAGGATTTCGCCGCAAAACTGGGCGTTTCACTGCCCTATTTGAACCAGATGGAGAATAACAACCGGCCGATCTCGACGACCGTTGTTCTGGCACTGGCGCAAGAGTTTGGTATGGATGTGACCGAACTCAGCACAGGGGATAGCGAACGATTGGTTTCGGATATGCGCGAAGCACTGGCCGATCCGGTGTTCGCCGAAACGGCGCCCCCTCTGGCTGATCTCAGGCTCACCGCTTCAAATGCGCCCGCGCTTGCACGCGCGTTCATCGAGTTACACCGCGCCTATCGCCAGACCCATGAACGCCTCGCCTCGCTCGACGAGGCATTGGGCCGCGAGGATGCCCGTATTCAGGCCAGCCCATGGGAAGAGGTGCGCGATTTCTTTCACTACTGCGACAATTATATTGACGCCGTTGACCGCGCCGCCGAACGCTTCGCCAGCCGTGCCGATGAAACCAGCGATATTCGGCAAGTCGCCCTGAACAGCCTGTCAGAACGCGGCATTCACGTCACTTTCGCCGACACAGAAACCTTACGCAGCTACAATGCTGGTGACAAAACCCTGCGCCTTTCCTCGCGCGCCGCACCACAAACGCAGGTCTTCCAACTGCTGCTGCAGGTGGCGTTGATCAGTCAGGATAAGCTGCTTGAAGCAACGCTGGATTTCGCCCGTTTCCAAAGCGATGAGGCCCGCGCCATCGCCAAGATTGGCCTCGCCAACTATTTTGCCGGGGCTTCGCTGATGCCTTACGGCGCTTTCCTATCCGCAGCGCAGGACTATCGGCATGATTTGGAGCTGCTCAGCAACCGGTTCGGGGCATCGATTGAACAGGTGGCGCACCGCCTGTCCACGCTACAGCGCCCCGGCGCAAAGGGGATTCCGTTCTTTTTTGTCCGTGTCGATCAGGCCGGAACGATCACCAAACGCCATTCAGCTACGCGCTTGCAATTTGCCCGTTTCGGCGGTGCCTGCCCACTCTGGAATGTCCACCGGGCATTCGAGACCCCGGGTCATTTCCTGCAACAGCTAGCCGAGACACCGGATGGCGTCCGCTATATCTCATTGGCTCGTGATGTTTCAAAATCCGGAGGCTCGTTCGGTGCTCCTGTCCGCCGCTATGCCATCGCCTTGGGATGTGAGGTTCGTCATGCCGAAGCATTGGTCTACGCCGATAATCTCGACATAAACAACGCGAGCGCTTACGAGCCCATCGGCATATCCTGCCGCATCTGCGAGCGCCAGACCTGCCACCAAAGATCGGTCCCACCGTTAGAGCGCCGCCTGACCATCGACGCCCATAGCCGCGGCACCCTGCCTTATGAGGTCACCTGATCTTCATCTGGCCATATATATCCTGCGGGTCCGGGGGCAGAGCCCCCGCCTAATCCTTAGCTTTTTGACAAGATCGCCCAGATCTCGTCCTTGAGCGCCGCGCGTTTCTTGCGCAAATCAACCTCGGCCAATTCCTCCATCGGCTCAACATTGGTTTCAGCCCGATGCACGGTGCGGTTGACCTCATGATACTCATCCGCAAGTCGGGCAAAATGCGCATCCGTTTGCTTGAGCTGGCTCATCACTTCGAGCTTGTCGGGGAACTCTTCAGCCAGTTCATGCGGGGTATGAGACATCCAGTTGGCTCCTTGTTTCAGCGTTACATCCCAAGGCTAAACATGACTGTCGCACTCCGCTTTGACGCCGATCAAATTCTGAGCGCAATCAACCAGCTTTCAGGATAAATGCACGCCGTGGGTTTTGGATGTGTCAGCGCTGTGCCGTTGCCCATCTCGGACTTATCCAGGGTTGGTCGTTCGCTTTGGGCAAAGGGTCTTTCTGCAGCAAATAGTCCGACATCTTTTCACCCACCATGATCGACGGTGCGTTCAGATTGCCATTGGTGATTTGCGGGAAAATCGAGCTATCGGCGACGCGCAATCCATCCACCCCAATCACACGCCCCTGCGGGTCGACAACGGCATCCTTGTCATCCGCACGGCCCATACGGCAAGTCCCGCAAGGGTGATAAGCGCTTTCGGCATGCTCGGCGATAAAGGCATCTAGCTCATCGTCCGACTGAACTTCCGCCCCCGGTTGGATCTCTTTACCGGCAAAGGGTTTGAACGCCTGCTGTCCAAAGATCTCTCGGGTCAAGCGAATGCAGGTTCTGAAGTCTTCCCAATCCGAATCATGGCTCATGTAGTTGAACCGGATCACCGGCGCGTCTTCGGCTTTGGCGGATCGCAGAGTCACAGCGCCGCGCGAGGGCGACCGCATTGGCCCCACATGCGCCTGGAATCCGTGCCCTTCGGCTGCCGCCTGCCCATCATAGCGAACCGCCATCGGCAGAAAATGATATTGTATGTCAGGATATTCCACACCCGGTTTCGAACGCACAAAGGCGGCGCTTTCAAACTGGTTCGATGCACCAAGGCCTGTTTTGGTAAACAGCCATTGCGCTCCGATCATTCCTTTGCTGATCAGGTTCCAATGCTTGTAAAGCGTGATCGGCTGGATCGAGGCCTGCTGAATATAAAGCTCTAGGTGATCCTGCAGATTGGCGCCGACGCCAGGGCGGTCGGCGACCACTTTGATACCGTGCTCAGCCAGGTGCGCCGCAGGTCCAACCCCCGAAAGCATCAGCAGTTTAGGCGAATTGATCGACGAAGCCGCCAATACAACCTCGCGCCGCGCTGTGATCACTTCCCGTTTACCACCCCGTATCAATTCGACCCCGGATGCGCGCCCGGATTCAATAATCACGCGCGCCGCAAGACCCCGGATGATTTCGCAGTTTTGCCGCTTGAGCGCTGGCCTAAGGTACGCATTCGCCGCCGACCAGCGCCGTCCTTTCCAGACGGTCTGCTCCATCGGCCCAAAACCTTCTTGTTTCTCACCGTTATAGTCGCCAGTGACCTCATATCCAGCCTGCTGACCTGCATCGACGAACGCCTTAAACAGCGGATTTTCACGAGGCCCTCGCGACACGTGCAGAGGTCCATCCGTACCTCTCCAAGTGTGATCACCGCCATGGCCACCATCATGCCAGGTTTCCATGCGTTTGTAGTACGGCAGCACATCTGCGTAAGACCATCCATCTGCACCCATCTCGGCCCAGGTGTCAAAATCTCGAGCGTGACCGCGCACATAGACCATGCCATTGATCGAAGACGACCCTCCGATCACCTTGCCTCTGGGGCAAGCAAGTTGACGATTGTTCAGATGCGGTTCGGGCTCGGATTTGTAGCCCCAGTCATATCGCGACATATTCATCGGATAGCTTAGGGCGGCAGGCATCTGGATGAAGGGTCCGGCGTCAGTGCCGCCATGCTCGATCACCAGAACCGAAGCTCCGGCCTCACTCAGACGGTAAGCCATCGCGCAACCAGCAGAACCGGCGCCAACAATGACAAAATCTGCTTCCATATTCGTGTCTCCGTTCACCTTCGGGGCAAGATTTTTCGACGAAAAATCTCCGCACTTCCGACGGGTGCAATTTCAAAAATGTAAAGGATTACTCGCCACGCGGATAACGCTGGCTATCCTCGACATCGTTCAGGTCCATATGATTGCGCATGTACCGTTCAGACGCTTTCTGAAGAGGCTGGTAATCCCAAGGATAATAGCCACCCTGCCGTAATGCCTCGTAAACCACCCAGCGCCGGGCTTGGCTGGCCCTCACATCGGCATCAAAGCGATCCAAATCCCATCGCGCCTCGGATTTAGCACGCAGTGTTTGCAAGGTGCCTGCATGTTCGGGCAGGCCAGCGAGATTTTCCATCTCATGCGGATCAGCCTCGAGATCGAACAGTTGATCGGGGTCCAGTGTACAGCGATTGTATTTCCACTTGCCATAACGCAAAGAGACTAAAGGAGCGTATGAGGCCTCGGCGGCATATTCCATTGCAACCGGCGCGGTTCGGTCTGTGCCCTTTGCCAAAGGCACAAGATCCTCACCATCCGTCCAAGGTGAGATTTCAGCCATATCGACGCCCGCCAACGTACCAAGCGTCGGTGTCACGTCGATCGTCGAAACTGGTGTATCGATGCGACCAACTGGAAGATCGGGGGCCGAAATCATGAGCGGCACGCGGGAAGAGCCTTCGAAGAAAGTCATCTTGAACCACAACCCGCGCTCACCCAGCATGTCGCCGTGGTCGGACACGAACAGTATGATCGCCTCTTGACGCGTCGTTTCCAGAACCTCCAGTATCTCACCGATCTTGTCATCCAGATATGAGATATTGGCGAAATAGGCGCGACGGGATTTGCGAATATCCTCGGTCGTTATGTCGAAGCTGCGCCAGTCATTGGCATCGAAAATACGTTTGGAATGCGGGTCCTGATTGTCATATCCCAGATCCGCGATCTGTGGCTCAAGATGCTCACAATCTTTATACAGATCCCAGTACTTGCGTCGCGCCACGTAAGGATCGTGTGGGTGCGTGAAGCTGACGGTCACACACCAGGGGCGATCATCCTTGCCGCGTGCAAGGTCATATAGCTTGGCCTTGGCGTTATAAGCGACCTCGTCATCATATTCCATCTGGTTGGAAATCTCGGCAATGCCTGCCCCAGTGACCGAGCCCATATTGTGATACCACCAGTCGATGCGCTCACCGGGTTTACGATAATCCGGCGTCCAACCGAAATCTGCCGGGTAGATATCAGTAGTCAGACGATCTTCGAACCCGTGCAACTGGTCTGGGCCAACAAAGTGCATCTTGCCGGACAAGCAGGTGTAATATCCTGCACGACGAAGGTGGTGGGCATAGGTCGGGATATCGCTGCTGAACTCGGCGGCGTTGTCATAGACGCCAGTGCGCGATGGCAGTTGACCCGACATAAAGCTCGCACGTCCCGGAGCACAGAGCGGCGAGGCAGTGTAGGCATTTGCGAAACGCGTTGATCTTGCCGCCAGCTTCTTCAGGTTCGGCGCATGCAACCATTCTGCTGGACCGTCGGGGAAGAGGGTCCCGTTGAGCTGATCCACCATCAGGATCAGAATATTCGGCTTTGTCATTTTTCGGCCTCTAGGAAAACTCTCAGTACCCGCAGCGCATGGGTGACTGCCCGCTGCGGCTCTTGTGGGGAATTCAGTGCAGAGTGGATGTACAAACCATCGATCAGCGCGATCATACCTTCGGCAGCCTCGCTCGGGTCACTCATATGTGGGCGCAACGCATGGATCAGGTTCGAGCGGATGCGTGCCTGATAGATTTGCCAGAGCCTCAGCGCATCATCGTTGGTTTGCGCCAAAACATAAAAAGTCATCCAAGCTGCGATAACATCCGGTGTGAAACATGATGGCGCGAAACAGGCGCGAATGATGGCCTGTGCGCGCTCTTCCGGATCTGCCGTGCTGAGTTGTGCGCGCGCTTCAGATCCAAAATCCGTCAGGATACGCCGCATCGCGGCTAGGAATATCTGTTCTTTGCCCCCAAAGTAATGATGCGCCAATGCACTGGACATACCTGCGCGTTTGGCGATCTGGCTAACGGTGACATCAAGGGATTTTTGCGCGCCAAGCTCGGCGATCGTCGCCTTGACGATCGCGTCCCGCCGGATCGGCTCCATTCCGAGTTTTGGCATCTTCGCCTCTTCGCCATACCTGAGTGCAAGGAAGGCTAAGCGGTTTTTATTGACTCGTCAATCAATAACGGTTCTTGGTTTCGCCGGTGGGGTCTCAGAACCTTGCGGCGGTGTGCCGCCACGGCTCAGCACGGCTTCACGCCAGGTGATGAAGCTGACGGCAGCCAGGATCAGAGTGCCTCCTGCAATTACCCAGATGTCGATGCGTTCATGGAAGGCCAAAGCGCCGAGCAAAGTGGCCCAGATCAGCTGCAAGAACGTCACCGGCTGGGTCACGGCCACCGGGGCAGCCTGCAATGCAAGCGTCATGAAATAGTGCCCCGCAGTCGCAAAGCTGGCGACGATGAAAAGTATACCAAGATCGCGCAGGCTGGGCGGCTCCCAAACCGCAACGGCGAAAGGGATAAGCGCGATGGTGACCCATATCGAAAGATGGGCAACAACGGCTGAGGGACGGATATCACGGACCATGACTTTGGCAAGCAGATAGGAACCACCAAGCGCTAGTGCAGCCCCCAGCATCGCTATGTGACCGGGCAATATCTCGCGAAAGCCCGGGCGCAGGATGATCACTACTCCAATCACAGCAACACCAATCGCGGCGATACGACGAAAAGCTAGCTTTTCACCCAAGAACACTGCCGCACCCACCGTGACGTAGATAGGTGTCATGTAATTCATCGCGGTCACCTCGGCGAGGGGGATGCGCGTCATCGCAAAAAACCAAAGCATGACGGCGATGGCGTGGACCATTCCGCGTAGTCCAAACAGCGTTAGATTGCGCGGGGTCAATGGAGTTCCGAGGATCGCCCGGATTGCGGGCAAAAGAAACACCAGACCCAGGACATAGCGCAAGAATGCCGCTTGAATGGGGTTCATGCTGGTTCCCAGCACCTTCACCAGCGCATTCATGCCCACAAAGGACAGCCCGGCCGCAAGCATCCAAAACATGCCAACAAGCGGGCGGTGCTGATCATTAGGTGAGGTCATACAAACGGTTGAACACCGAATTCTGATCCGGGACAACCCTTCACATGATAACAAGTTTCAACGCGATCATAAGCATCGCGATTCCGATGATAAAATCAAGAATCTGCCATGCGCGCGGGCGTGCAAAAATCGGTGAAAGCACTCTGGCACCGTAGCCGAGCGAAAAGAAGAAAACGAAACTCGAAGTCATCGCCCCTATCGCAAACCCCATGCGATCTGAATATTGGGCCGATATCGACCCGATCAATACGACCGTATCCAGATATACATGGGGGTTGAGCCAAGTGAAGGCCAGCACAGTTAGCATGGCCGCACGCAGGCTGGTGCGCTGCCCTGTTGCGGTATCCATCACCGCCCCTCCCTGCCAGGCAGACCAAAAACTTCGTAGGGCGTACCAAATCAGAAACACCGCCCCACCATAGCGCATCACCGTTTCAAACCACGGCGCGGCCTGAGCCAGGGTGCCGAACCCTGCAACACCCGCCCCGATCAGTATCGCGTCAGACACTGCGCAGGTCAGACACAGTGCAAAGACGTGCTCGCGCCGCAGGCCTTGGCGCAGAACAAAGGCGTTCTGAGCGCCTATCGCCAATATAAGGCTAAAACTCAGGGCAAACCCGGCAATCATTGATGGGAACATGCAGCCTCCTGTCGATGCTCGTTGACTACATGGCCAGTGTGAATCTATCAAATTAATGATGATTACCCAGATTAAGTAACTCTAATGCTCCTCGACCCTCATCAGCTCTCAGCATTGGCGGCGATCTTGCGACACGGCAGCTTTGAGGCCGCAGCCGCAGAGCTATCCGTCACCCCGTCGGCTATTTCGCAGAGGATCAAGGCGTTGGAGGATCGTGTTGGTGCGGCCCTTATTCATCGCGGCACCCCATGCATCGGCACTCCGGCGGGTCTGCGGATCGCCCGTCATGCCGAAGATATCGGCCTGTTGGAGGCAAAGCTGGCGCGAGAGCTGACTTTGGATCAGCGTGAAGGTCCGGTGCGGGTTCGCGTCGCGCTACCGGCTGACAGTCTGGCCACATGGTTTATCGACGCGATGGCGCGCGCCGAAGACATACTGTTCGACCTTGTAATTGACGATCAGGACCATTCGGCTGACTGGCTGCGGCGTGGCGACGTAAGTGCGGCGATAACGGTGGGTGGTCAAAACATTACCGGATGCGATGCCATTGCGTTGGGCACTTTGCGCTATTTGCCGACCGCGAGCCCCGGCTTCATGCAACGGTGGTTTTCTGATGGGGTTTCCGCCAAATCCCTGGCACAGGCCCCCTGCTTGACCTTTAACCGCAAGGATAATCTGCAGAAATCCTGGATATATGCCCAGACAGGCAGCCGTCTTTCGCCACCGTCTCACTTTCTGCCGTCCACAAATGCCTTTGTTGACGCGGCAATCGCCGGATTAGGATGGGGTATGAACCCCGAAAGCCTTGTAAGAAGAGCGATCGCAAATGGGCAGATCTGCGAAGTAATCCCCGATGCGCCGCTCGATATCGAACTGACCTGGCAGATCGGGCGCGTCCTTGCCCCTGCCCTTGCACCCTTGACCCAAGCGGTACGCCGCGCGGCAACGCAGCAACTGATCGCGCCGGCGGCACATTAGGCCTGCGACTCTGCAGCCTTTTGCGGTTTCGCGATGCGGTAACAGCTAAATGCCGCCCAGATGCTGGCCAGCACGATAAACACGATGGCAGCTGCAACCTCGTGCATATGTGCAACCGCAGCCAAAATTGCAGACAGTGCAACGGCAGCGAGTCTGCAGATGGATTTGATGGCTGCTGCGCCCTGAATACGTTGTTCCTTGGGCGCAACGTCTAAAAAATAAAGCTGGCGCGCACTGGAAATTCCAGTTGTCGCCACCGAGACGACAAAAAGGGCAATGGCGTGCAAGTGAACTTCGTGATCGATACCGGCATAGTGGAACGCCAACAAAACGATCCCTGTCACTGCGACCAACAAGTTGCCCGCGACCATCACGGTACGGTGTGATTTCATGTTCACCAGTTGCCACAAGGGTGCCGAGACCAGGTAGCCGGACGCGGATGAGATGATCATGGCTGTCAAACCCTTGGCCGAGTTGTGATGTGCCTCGGCAGCGATGAGCGCAAAAAACGGAACCGACAGAGACACGACAACCAAAGGAAGCCGCAGAGCCATATAGCGCCGGAACCATGGCTGTTCGAACATACTTACGATTCCGGAGATGATGTTCTGCAGCGATTGACGTCCTGCACCTTTAGGTTTTCCATTACCGGACTCATCGGGGGCGATCTCGGCCATGCCGAGAATGCATAATGCTGAAAACAAGAAAAACACGACCGAGGCCGCAATCACCGCGGAATGCCGCGAGAATGGCGGGTACTCTTTCGTGATCTCGTGTATCAGCAACACCAAGCCGATGGCACAAAGACCTCCCGCGCCCAATTGGAGATAACGGATAACCATCCGGGATTTCGATTTCAGATGATCGCCCAACAAGTCAGACAGCATCAGGGATTGGCTTTCTTCAATAAGCCCAATCATGAAAAAGGCGATCACAAAGGCAATGGCCGTCAATGAGACACTGCCGGTGGCCGCGATCAAAAGAGCCATCAGAAGGCAACCACCAATTCCGATCTCGGTCAGGGCAATCCCGCGTTTCTTCCGCGCCTGCGCAGCAATGGAGCGGGCGAAAAACACGTCCGAGATCATGCTGCCAACCATGCGGATCGACACCAATGCACCGGCAAGGAACATCGGTAACTCCAGCGAGACCGCAAGGAATGGCAATACGATAGACGGGCTGCCCAAAGTCCACGCCACCTGGGAAAGGATACTTTGGCTAGCCAGAACCGGGACATTTCGTCGGGCCGGATCAGTCGATTTACTCGCCATTTGCGATGCTCTGCATGATGTGCCTACGGTTGCCTTTCAGGTCCTTCAGCCTCAATGATCTGAGTTTAATCGCAAGAGGCTTCAGGACCAAGTCTTGTGTAAGACGCGCAACTGCAACAGAAAAACCCGGCCGCTGGGCCGGGTTTGGTTCATCTGGCGTTTGTCCGGTACATCAGAGCTGCGCCATAACCTCGTCGGTCGCTTCGAAGTTAGTGGTCACGCGCTGAACGTCGTCGTCGTCTTCCAATGCATCCACCAGTTTCATCAGCTTTTGCATGTCTTCCAGACCCAACTCGGTCGTCGTTGTCGGCTTCCAGACCAGCTTGGTGGATTCGGATTCGCCCAGCGCCTCTTCCAGCGCGTTCGACACATCGTTCAGATCTGTATCTGCACACCAGATGATGTGACCGTCATCCGAGCTTTCGACATCCTCTGCCCCGGCCTCGATCGCGGCTTCGAAAATCGTATCCGCATCGCCTGCGTCTGCCTGATACACAACTTCGCCCTTGCGGTCGAACATGAACCCGACCGAGCCGGTTTCACCCAAGTTTCCACCATTCTTCGAAAAGGTCGAACGTACAGTCGAGGCGGTACGGTTGCGATTATCGGTCATCGTTTCAACAATCACGGCCACACCGTTGGGACCATAGCCCTCATACCGGATTTCTTCGTATTCATCGCCCTCACCTGCTACGGACTTCTTGATCGCACGGTCGATCACGTCCTTGGGCACCGAATTCGACTTGGCCTCTTTCACCGCCAGACGCAGGCGCGGGTTCTTGTCGGGATCGGGGTCGCCCATCTTGGCGGCGACCGTGATCTCTTTCGACAGCTTGGAAAACAGTTTGGACCGCGCGGCGTCCTGACGTCCCTTGCGGTGTTGGATATTGGCCCATTTGGAGTGGCCTGCCATGGTGCGTCCTCGTCATCGTGATTGCGTGTTTGGCGCTCATATAGACGTTTGCGGGGCAAAGGATCAAGAGAGCGGCTTGCCCTGTCTTCGCCCGTGACTATGGTGGCGGTATGACGACAGATCAGATCATTCTTTTTTCCCTTTTCATCGCCGTTTTCGGAATGCTGCTCTGGGGGCGTTTCCGCTATGACCTTGTAGCATTTACCGCCTTGATGATCGCGGTCACGCTGGGTGTGGTGCCCGTTGACAATGCCTTTGCCGGGTTCGGGCACCCGGCCACGATCATCGTGGCGTTGGTGCTGGTGGTTTCTGCCGGTCTGGTGCGCTCGGGTGCAGTGTTCATGATCACGCGCACGCTGGTCGATGCATCGCGCGGATTGGGCGCGCATATCGCGCTAATGGGCGGCATCGGGGCGATCCTGTCAGCCTTCATGAACAACGTCGCGGCGCTGGCGCTGCTGATGCCGGTCGATATCCAGACCGCGCGCAAAGCGGGGCGCCCGGTCGGCCTTAGCCTGATGCCGCTCAGCTTTGCGACGATCCTGGGAGGGATGGCCACGCTGATCGGTACGCCGCCAAATATCATCATCGCCTCGATCAGGGCTGAAACGCTGGGCGAACCGTTTCATATGTTCGATTTCGCACCGGTGGGCGGGTTGGCTGCAATTGCAGGGCTGGCGTTCGTCGCGCTGATCGGCTGGCGCCTCATCCCCAATCGCGGCGCGCAGGAAGAAACCTCGGAAGTTTTGGCCGAATACATCGCCGAACTGACGATCCCGCCTGAATCGCCCCATATCGGGAAACGGGTCAGTGAGCTCTATGAGGCCGCCGAGAAATCTGACGTCGCTATCATCGGCCTGATCCGGGACGGAAAGCGACGCTATGGTCGATCAACCCACGCAACCCTGCATGAAGGCGATGCGCTTGTTCTGGAAGCACGCCCCGAAGCGCTGGATGAGTTCCGCGCCGCGCTCAATCTGGATTTCTCGGACGCCCGTCGGCAGGAGGTTTTGACTGCCGAAGGCGAAGGGCTGGAAGTGGTTGAAGTCGTTGTCCCCGAAAGCGCGCGCATCACTGGGCGAACTGCACAGGCGTTAGGACTGGCCTGGCGACAGAGTACAGTCCTGATGGGCATTTCACGCCAAGGGCGCCGGATCACCAGCCAGGTTCGCAAAACCGAGGTCGAGCCCGGCGACATCTTATTGCTGCTGTGCCCGCGCGACCGAGCACCCGATGTCACTGAGTGGCTCGGCTGCCTGCCCTTGGCCGAGCGCGGCTTGAATGTAACCGCGAATGAGAAAGCCTGGCTTGCCATCGGCCTATTTGCGGCTGCCGTGTTGGCGGCCAGTATCGGGCTGATCTATCTGCCGATCGCACTGGGGTTCGTGGTCGTAGCCTATGTTCTGACTAAGATCATGCCGATTGCGGATATCTACAACCACATCGAATGGCCGGTGGTTGTATTGCTGGGGTCAATGATCCCACTGGGCAGCGCGCTTGAAACCTCGGGCGGAACCGAGTTGATCGCCAACGCCTTGATTCAGCTGACCAACGGCCTGCCCGCCTGGGCAATCCTGACCGTACTGATGGTCGTGACGATGACCCTGTCCGATGTGTTGAACAACACAGCCACCGCCATTGTCGCCGCCCCGGTTGGCATTCAGATGGCGCGCACGCTTGAGGTGTCGCCCGATCCGTTTCTGATGACGGTGGCCGTTGCGGCGTCTGCCGCGTTTCTGACGCCCATTGGGCACAAGAACAATACGCTGGTGCTTGGTCCCGGAGGATACCGTTTTGGTGATTACTGGCGCATGGGACTGCCGCTGGAAATCCTGATCATCGCGGTCTCGATCCCCGCGATCCTTGTGTTCTGGCCGCTTTGATGGCTAAAGGCTGCCTATGAAACGCTTTCTGATCCTGCAACTGCGCCCGGAAACCGATGCATCGGATGCCGAATATGCCTCGATCCTGGACAAAACCGGGCTCAGCCCTGCGCAAACTCAACGCATCCGGCTGGATTGCGAAGACCTGCCCGAAGGGCTGGATGTCGTCGATTACGCTGGTGTCATCGTGGGTGGGGGTCCCGGCTGCGTCAGTGACGATCCGACCACCAAATCCGCGCTGGATGCAAAGATCGAAGGCGCGATCATGAGACTGATGCCCCAGATCACTGCGAAAGATCACCCGTTCATGGGCTGCTGCTATGGCTTGGGTATTCTCGCCGTACATTTGGGCGGAGATGTCAGCAAACGGCAATTTGGCGAACCGGTCGGACCGTCCGACTGCCGTCTGACAGAGGATGGCGCCCAAGACCCCTTGACCGAAGGCCTAAAGCCGAAATTCGAAGCGTTTGTGGGACATAAGGAAGCCGTACAGTTACTGCCGGATGGCTGCGTTCATCTGGTAGCGTCTGACCCCTGCCCGTTTCAGATGATCCGCTGGGGGCAGAATGTCTATGCCACCCAATTCCACCCCGAAGCGGACGCCAAAGATTTTGAGCAGCGGATCAATATCTACAAGGACCACGGCTATTTTCCGCCGGAGGATGCGCAAAGCTTGATCGATATGTGCCATGCCGCAGACGTTACGGAGCCGGGTGAAATCCTGCGCCGGTTTGCTCAACGCTACGGGTGACCCAACGGCGTTGTTGCCTGATCTACGACCCCTCGCATACGCTGGCCCGAATGACTTTGGGAGGAGTTGTTCTTGGACCTGCTTATCAACGTTGGCCTGCCCATTTCGCTGGCTATTATCATGTTGTCACTGGGGATCGGGCTAGAAGCCGCCGATTTCCGCCGGGTTTTGGCGCGGGGGTACCCCTTCGCCATCGGCGCCATCAGTCAAGTTGTGCTGATACCAATGGCTGCCTTCGCGACGGTCACTCTGTTCGGATTGCCCGCTGAAATCGCCGTGGGTGTCATGCTTTTAAGCTTTTGCCCCGGTGGGGTCACCAGCAACATCCTCGCAAAGTTTGCCAAAGGTGATGTGGCGCTGTCGGTCAGCCTGACAGCGGTGATCAGCCTGCTGTCCATCGTGACCGTCCCCATTCTCACCGCATGGTCCATAGATCATTTCATGGGCGAGGCCGCACCCAAAGTTTCGATCAGCGCATTAGCCACTGCGCTGTTCCTAATCACGACCCTTCCAGTCGCCATTGGCGTCGCCATACGTCACTTTGCAAGGGGGTTCGCCATTCGGGTCGACGGCCCGCTTTCGACGCTCGCATCGATCCTGTTCGTGCTGATCGTTGCGGCGGCACTGGCTGGAAACTGGCAGTTCTTCATCGAAAACCTCAGCTCGATTGGGGCAGCTCTGATCACGTTGAACGTTGTGCTGTTGCTGATCGGTCTGGGGCTGGCGCGCATCGCCAAGCTGACGTGGAGCGAGGCAAAAACGATCTCGGTTGAAACCGGAATTCAAAATTCGGCGATGGGAATCACGCTGGCGGCCCTGATCACCGGCACCACGACCGGATTCAGCCCGCTTGCCGTTCCCGCCGCCGTTTATGGTATCACGATGTATGTGGTCGTAACTCCCTTCATCCTTTGGTTCCGCAGCCGCTGAAAGGACACCAGATGACCGACAATACTGCAGATGCGATCGTGATCGGAGGCGGCCTTGCGGGCCTGTCGGCGGCGGCTGAATTGGGCGACCGGGGCAAGCGCGTGATCGTGCTGGATCAGGAACCCGAGCATTTTCTGGGCGGACAGGCGTTTTGGAGCCTTGGCGGCCTGTTCATGGTCGACACTCCCGAACAGCGCCGCATGGGCATCCGCGATAGCCACGATCTGGCCCTGCGCGACTGGATGGGCAGCGCGCAGTTTGATCGCGACGAAGACGCCTGGCCCCGCAAATGGGCCGAAGCTTATGTCGAATTCGCCGCGGGTGAAATGCGCCCGTGGCTGCATGACATGGGGCTGCGCTGGTTTCCAGTCGTGGGCTGGGCCGAACGGGGCGGGTCGTACGCGGACGGTCACGGCAACTCGGTCCCACGCTTTCACATTACTTGGGGAACCGGCCCGGGTGTGCTTGAGCATTTTGTACGCCGCGTCCGCGCGCATGTTGACGCCGGGTTGATCCAATTGAAGTTCCGCCACCAAGTCAGCCATATCATTATGCAAAATGGCACTACCAAAGGCGTGTCTGGAGAGATTCTGGCCGATGACAGCATCCAAAGGGGCGGCAAGACCAATCGGGACGAAGTGGGCGAGTTCGAAGTCTATGCGCCTTCGGTCATCGTCACCTCTGGTGGGATCGGCGGGAATTTTGAGATGGTAAGACAAAGCTGGCCCCGCGACCGGCTGGGTGAACCGCCCAAGGATATGGTGGCGGGTGTACCGTTTCATGTCGATGGCCGTATGATCCCGATCAGCGAGAAAGCCGGCGGACATGTCATAAACGGCGATCGGATGTGGCATTACACCGAAGGGGTGCGCAATTGGGATCCGATCTGGCCCGCGCATGGTATACGTATTCTACCCGGCCCAAGCTCAATGTGGTTCGATGCGCGCGGCAATCGCCTGCAGCCCCCTTGCCTGCCGGGGTTCGATACGCTGGGAACGCTGAAAGAGATCCTGAAAACCGGGTATGAATACAGCTGGTTCGTTCTGACCCAGAAGATCATCAAAAAGGAATTTGCACTGTCGGGGTCCGAGCAAAACCCGGATTTCACTTCGGGCAGATGGAAAGAGGTGATCCGTCAGCGCATCCTGTCAGGCACCAAGGCAACCGGCCCGGTCGAGGCGTTCAAGGAAAAAGGTGAGAACTTTGTCGTTGCCAACACGCTGACTGAATTAGTCAGCGGTATGAACCAGTTGGGCGGAGGCCTGATTGACGAGGCGCATCTACGCGCCCAGATCGAGGCACGGGATTCTCAGGTCGACAATCCGTTTTCCAAAGATGCCCAGATGATGGCCATCCTTGCTGCACGCAATTATCGGGGCGACAAGTTGATCCGGACGGCCAAACCGCACAAGTTCCTCGATCCCTCAAACGGCCCGCTGATCGCGGTTAAGCTGCACGTGCTGACCCGCAAGACACTTGGCGGGCTACAGACCAATCTGGACAGTCAGATGATCGGTGCCGACGGTCAGGTCGTCCCCGGCCTGTTTGCAGCCGGAGAGGTCGCAGGTTTTGGCGGCGGTGGCTATCACGGGTACAACGCGCTAGAGGGCACGTTCCTGGGCGGTTGCATCTTCTCGGGTCGCAACGCAGGAAGGTCCCGCGCAGTGGCCTGATCACTGCGTGCGCACGAATTTCAGTATCGGCTCACCTGCGGCGTCGAGGAGTACCATGCTATCTCCGGCAACAGCATAGTTCGTCACTTTCTGCAGGGCTGCTAAAAACTGATCCTCGACCTCTTCCAAATCCGGCGGGCACGCCATTAGGGTCGCGGCCATATTGTCTGGAAACTCAAGGCTATTTCCCGTGATCTCGGCTTGCCCGGAAAACCGGTTGCAACCACCTGTGCCACCGAACGCCCCACCTTGAGCGAAGGAAATCTGCGGCGGGCGTTTCGCGTCCAACACCGTTCCACCAATGCCGATGGCTGTCCACTCGGTCCCTTCCAGCGTCGCCGGCCCCTGACCACCGGTCTGCACCAGCACAAGATCAGCCGAATTGCCTTCGCCGTTGGTCAGTACGGGATGGATCGTATCCGTCGTGAACAACAGCTCACCCTCGCGATAGATCGACCCACGTACTGCATAAGTCATCCCCTCGCTGATCAGCGCGTCGTCAAAAGTCAGCTCAAACTCCGAGGGCACTCCGTTTAACGCATAACGTTGCGCCGCCAGAGTGACCGCAGCAGCATCCGCACGCGAGATATCCTGCAATTCGACAAATAGCGTCGCATCCGGTGGCAGGGCGATCCGTTCACGGTAGGTTGCCGTGCCAGTGACTGTTCCTGCCGAGCTTTGGCTGCCCAGCAAGGCCAATACGATTGCTCCGGCCACAATGGCCTGCCCGAGTTTTGGAAAAGGCATGATCCCATCCTTTCACATTCATCTTAGGCAAAAAGATTGTGACGATATCGACATTTACAAGGCCCGAAACACCAGGTCGGCGAATCCGTGCCAGTGTCAGAGCGGCCAGATGAACGGAATAAGCAGCGACGCCAGCAGACCCACGGTCAGGTTCAGCGGTACGCCCACCTTCAGAAAATCGGTGAATCTATATCCGCCCGGGCCATACACCATCATGTTGGTCTGATAGCCTATGGGCGTCGCAAAGGATGCCGATGCCGCCACCATCACCGCGACCACCAGCGGTCGCGGATCGATGCCCACAGCCTGCGCCAGAGAGATCGCAATCGGCGTGACCACCACGGCCACGGCGTTGTTCGAAACCAATTCGGTCAGCACCGAGGTCAGCAGGTATACGGCCCAGATGATCAAGAAAGGCGGCAGCATGCCCAGCGCTGGTGCAACCGCTTCGACGATCAATGTAACCGCGCCCGATTTATCCAGCGCCGCCCCAATAGCGAGCATGGAAAAGATCAGGGCCAACAAGCGGCCTTCGACAAACGAGAACGCCTCATCCGCGTCGATACATCGGGTCAGCAGAACCACGGCAACGGCGATGATCGACAACAGCAGGATCGGTGCCACGCCCAACCCCGCCAGGGCGACGATCCCGATCAGCGCACCGATGGCTATCGGCGCATGGCTGCGGCGAAATGCGCGCGCCGAGGGCTGCGTGACATCGACCATATCCATGTCGGCGGCCAGCTTCTGGATATCCGCTGGCGAGCCCTCTAACAGCAGCGTATCCCCGACACGCACGGTCAAAGCATCCAACTGACGCCCGATATTCTGGTTCCTGCGATGAACCGCCAGGACGTAGACACCATATCGGCGACGTAACCGCATCGCACCAAGCGTTCGACCGACCATACGGCAGCCCGGCGTGATCAGAACCTCAACTGTCTTGGTCTCAACGGCTGAGACCTGATCCACGCGCTTGAGTTCCTTGTTGCTTTGAAGACTCAGCAATTCGGTCATCTCGGTGCGCAAAACTACCCTGTCGCCCACTTTCAGCGTCACCCCCTTGAGGTTCCGCCGCAGCGAGTCATCGCCTCGGATGACGTCGATCAGGCGCACACCGGGGCGCTTGAACAGCTGAACGCCGGTCACTTCGCGGTCGATCAGATTGCTGTCGGGTGGGATAACCGCCTCAGTAAAGAACTTCATCTTGGACCGGTCGCTGAGCATCTCAGCCATGCTGTCACGCTCGGGTAGCAGTCGTGGCGCAATGAAGCGCAGGTACACCATACCGTAGATCACCAGCGTGATGCCCAGCGGGGTAACCTCGAAGATTGAAAACGCCGTCATACCCTGGGCGCGGGCTACACCATCGACCAACAGGTTAGTCGAGGTGCCAATCAGCGTCAGCGTACCCCCAAGGATCGCCGCATAGCTGAGCGGGATCAACAATTTGGACGCCGAAACGTTCAGCGTGCGGGCGATCTGGATAAAGACCGGGATCATTACAACGACAACCGGTGTGTTCGACACCACCGCCGAAGCGACGACGACAAACGCCATCAATAACCCGATAGCAAACCGAGGGTTCACCTGCGCCTGCTTCTGCGCGAGCGAGGTGAAGGCATCAAGCGCTCCGGTGCGCACCAAGGCACCCATGATGATGAACATCGCGCCGATGGTCCACGGCGCGGGATTCGAAAGGACTGCAAGCGCACTTTGATAGGGCAGGATACCGGTTGCCAGCATCAGGGCCGCCCCGCCGATTGCGACAACTTCGGTCGGATAGACCTCGCGCAGAAACATGATGAACATGCCCGCTACGATCATCAGCGCCAGAATTGCGCTGCCCATCTCTGTCAGTTGAAGGAATTGCATTCTTGGTATTCTGTCCGAACCCTGATCTGGCATACGCGCCTAGTAGGTAGTTTCACGTATTGCGTGCGGCGGGGCAAGTCTGACGTGCTTTTCAGGGTGTAGACTGCTGCAACCGCCCGCCAACACGAATCATCTGCACGGATTTTGCGCTTCCATCGCGGTCATCGGTTTCGACAAAAACTCCGCTCAAGGTCGCCTCACCGGTCGCAGGCGTAAACCGCGCCTTGGGCATCCCGGTTATGAACCTGCGCATCGGTTCCTGTTTGTCCATTCCGATGACCGAGTCATAGTCGCCGCACATTCCGGCATCGGTCAGATATCCTGTACCGCCCGGCAATACCTGCGCATCTGCCGTTGGAACGTGCGTATGCGTCCCAACCACAAGACTCGCGCGTTTGTCGCAATAATGGCCCATCGCCATCTTCTCGGACGTTGCCTCGCAATGCATGTCGACGATGATCGCCTGCGCCTGGCCGCCGCGTGGGTGCGATTTCAGGATCGGTTCAATGGCCGAAAAGGGATCGTCAAAGGGGCGTTTCATGAAGACCTGCCCTAACACCTGCACCACCAGAACCTTGCGACCGCCCGGCGCGGTGAACAGTCGATGCCCCCGCCCCGGTGCCCCTTTGGCATAATTCAACGGACGCACGATGCGAGGTTCTTTCTCAATAAACTGCAGCATGTCTTTCTGGTCGAAAGCATGATCGCCCAAGGTGATACAATCGGCCCCCGCGTCCAAAAGCAGCTTGGCGTGGTCCCCGCTCAGCCCCATTCCGTTCGAGGAGTTCTCGCCGTTGACAACGACAAAATCCAGCCGCCATTCGTCACGCAGGCGTGGCAGATGCTGCTGGATGGCGGCGCGACCCGAGCGCCCCATTACGTCACCAAGAAACAAAATCCTCATGATTGCGGTCCTAGGGGCTGGAAGTGGCAATAACAAGGCAGAAGCAAACAATCACTCAGCCTGAAGCCTGCCAATGTAAAGGAAATCGCGATCGCGCATAGCGAGGGATAAATTAGAAAGTTAGCACCCGGCTTTCAGTAATCACCATATCGAGTGGTTGATCAGTTGGCTCCAGCGGCAGATGTTCGGCTTCCTGCGCATCAAAGGCAAATCCTATGGCCAGCGTCGGGCGCTTGGCGCGCAACCCTTCAAGCGTGCGATCATAGAAGCCGCCGCCATACCCCAAGCGGCCACCCTTCGCATCAAAGGCAACCAGTGGCACGATCAGGATCTCCGGGTCGAAATAATCATCGACCTCGGGCACTTTTGCCCCGAAAGGTCCATCTTTCAGTATGCCCTCAGGCGTCCATCGAGAGAAGCGCAACGCCTGCCCTGCGGCCTGAATGACAGGCACGCCCACTGGGCCATATGCAGAAGCCTCGGCCATTGCAGGCAGCGGGTCGATTTCGGTGCGGATCGGCATATAGCCAGACATGGGAACACCGCGATGACCCGCCAGAACCTCGGACAAGCGCCCGGCCGCGCCCGGGATGCGCATATCAAACGCTACCTTGCGTCGCGCGAATGCCGCCTTGCGCGCTGCAGCCTTGATTTCGGTCAGATCGGTTGTCTCGTTCACAGTAGTACCAAGCTGGCAAGCCCCAGAAAGATGAAGAACCCCATGACATCCGTTGTCGTGGTCACAAAGGTTCCTGACGCCAGCGCCGGGTCAACACCCAGACGGTCCAGCACTACCGGTACTACCGTACCAGCAAAGCCCGCGATGATCATGTTCACGACCAGCGCAGATCCGATCACGACACCCAGCAGCGGGGAGTCGAACCACATCATCCCGACGGTTCCCAACACGATAGCGAAACACAGCCCGTTGAGCATTCCCACCAGCAGTTCTCGCCGGATTACGCGCCCTACGTTCGAGCCGGTCAGGTCGCGTGTTGCCAACGCCCGCACTGCAACGGTAAGTGATTGGGTCCCGGCATTGCCCCCCATCGAGGCGACGATCGGCATCAGGATCGCGAGCGCCACCAGTTGATCAATCGCGGCCTCAAACTGAGAAATCACCAGCGATCCGCAAATCGCCGTAACCAGATTGACACCAAGCCAAGGCAAGCGGCGCCTACTGGTTGCCGCTACACTATCGGACAGAGAGCTTTCGTCCGAGACGCCCGCAAGACGCAGCATATCCTCTTCGTATTCTTCGTCCAGGACCACCATCGCATCGTCGATGGTGATGACACCGACCAAACGACCGTCGCCATCCACGACGGGAGCCGAAATCAGGTGATACTGATTGAACGCATAGGCTACGTCCTCTTCATCCTGTTCGACGGGGATGGTGTAGAATTCATCTTCGGCAATGTCCTGCAGCGGCACCTCGCGCCGGGTTGCCATCAACTTGCCCAGCGTGACCTGAGCAACCGGTTTCAATCGCGGGTCAACAAGTATGACGTGATAAAACTGTTCCGGCAAATCGTCGGTGGCACGCATGAAATCGATGGCCTGCCCCACGGTCCAGTGATCGGGCGCCATGACCACCTCGCGCTGCATAAGGCGGCCAGCAGAGTTTTCTGGATAAGATAGGGCTTGCTCTGCCGCGACGCGTTCGGAGTCTTCAAGCGCGCCCAGGATGGTTTCTTGCTGCGGCTCTTCAAGATCTTCCAGAAGGTCAACAACGTCATCACTTTCCATATCCCGAACGGCTTCGGCCAGAACGTCCGGTTTCAGGACATTGATTACTTCTTCCCGAACTGACTCGTCGAGCTCCGACAGGATATCGCCGTCGAACTCTTTGTCATACAGCCGGATCAGGCGCGCACGGTCGTAAGGATTGATCTGTTCCAGAAGGTCAGCGATATCGGCCGCGTGCAGCGGCTCCATCAGCTCAATCAGCTTGGCGCGATCTTCGACATCAACCGCATACAGGATGGCTGCAACGGTTCGCGGGTCCAGCGCATAGGCGTCTTCGTCACGGGGCTGATCGGGTCTGGCTTCGTCGTTGCCTGTCGTCATGCGCTGCCCCTCTATCTTGTCGATTGCCCCTAGATAGAAGAAGCAGCTACCGGAAAACAATGACAATGGTCCAATTTACCCGCATCTTTTGCGCCCCTATGCTGGTTGGCGGTCCAAAACAGGCGGAGAACAGAACAAATGGCGCAAAAGACGCTTCTGAAGGGACGTGTGCTTAGCTTCAACGGATCACCGTTCGAAGGTGAGCCCACCGATGCGACCAAAATTCACCAAGCCGTCCTGATCGAAGATGGCCGCATCGCGGCACTGGGCCAGGCGTCCGACCTGTCTGACGCGCATCCCGAAGCCAACATTAAGGATTATGGCGATCAGCTGATCATGGCGGGATTTGTGGATTCTCATGTCCACTATCCGCAGACGGCGATGATCGCGAGCTGGGGAAAGCGGCTGATCGATTGGCTGAACAGCTACACGTTCCCTGAAGAGATGAAGTTTGACGACCCCGCCTATGCCGCTGAAATTGCAAACAGATATCTAGACCTAACCGCAGCCCATGGCACCACAACCATGTGCAGCTTTTGCACCATTCATCCAGAGAGTGTTGATGCCTTCTTTACCGCCGCGCAGGCGCGTGGGCAGCGGGTCGTCGCGGGTAAAACCTGCATGGATCGCAATGCGCCTGAGGGGCTGCGAGATACTGCACAAACCGGATACGACCAGTCCAAAGCTCTGCTTGAAAAGTGGCATGGGGTTGATCGCATATCTTACGCCATCACTCCACGATTTTCGCCGACATCGACGCCAGAACAGCTGGAGGCGATGGGCGCGCTTTGGGCCGAGCATCCCGACTGCCTGATGCAAACCCATCTGAGCGAACAGACCGATGAGATCGAATGGGTCCGATCCCTGTTCCCCGACGCGCGCGACTATCTGGACACCTATGAGCAGTTTGGGCTGCTGGGTGGAAATGGCCTTTACGGGCACGTGATCCATCTGGAAGAGCGGGAGCGCGATCGTCTGCGCGAGGTAGATGCAGCTCTGATCCACTGCCCCACATCAAACACGTTTATCGGCTCTGGCCTGTTTGACATGAATGGTCTGATCCACTCAGGGCACCGCGTGGGCTTGGCCACCGACACCGGAGGCGGCTCAAGTTTTTCAATGCTGCGCACAATGGCTGCGGCCTATGAGATTGGTCAATTGCGAGGCCATCCCTTGCACCCCTCGCAATTGCTTTGGCTTGGAACGGTGGGATCGGCTCGTACCCTGCGGATGGATGACCGTATTGGCAACATCGCCGTGGGCATGGAGGCCGATCTGGCGGTGCTGAACCTCGCATCGACGCCTGCTATCGCCCAGCGCGAAGCTCATGCTGATGATCTTTGGGAAGCGGTGTTCCCGACCATTATGATGGGTGATGACCGTGCCGTAACCGATACCTGGATCGCCGGACGAGCTGTTTCTGGTCGATAGGAATGGGCCTATGGCCCATGCCTCCGGCGGAGGTATTTTTAGCCAGATGAAGAGCGGATCCGCTATTCTGCCAGCGCGCGTGCCAGACGATTCTGGGTTTCTATGACCCTTGGCAGGTCGATCGTGGCGATCTGACTGTTACGAACAATCTGGCGTCCCTCGACAAAGAGGTGTTTGACACGCGTTGGTCCGGCCAGAAGGAGCGCAGCGGGGTCCCAATTGCCTGCACTTTCAATTCCTTGCGCGTCCCAAATGGCAATATCAGCTCGTTTACCGGGCATAAGCCGGCCGCAATCGGGCCGATTCAACACATCCGCCCCGCCTCGGGTGGCGATCTCAAGCGCCTCACGGGCCGACATGGCGTCAGCGCCGTTTGCGACTCGTTGCAGCAGCATAGACTGGCGCGCCTCGGCCATCAGATTGCCGCTGTCGTTGCTGGCTGATCCATCCACACCCAACCCGACTGGCACGCCTTGATCACGCATTTTTCGGACTGGCGCGATACCTGAACCAAGACGACAATTGGAACATGGACAGTGCGCAACGCCGGTTCGGCTACGTGCAAACAGGTCAATCTCGGCGCCATCCAGCTTGACACAATGAGCGTGCCAGACATCCGAACCGGTCCAGCCCAATTCTTCGGCGTATTGGCCGGGTCTACAGCCGAACTGATCTTGAGAATAGGCTATATCCTCATCGTTCTCCGCCAGATGGGTGTGCAGCATCACACCTTTGTCGCGCGCTAACAGCGCGGCATCGCGCATCAGGTCCCGACTAACCGAGAACGGCGAACATGGCGCCAAACCAACGCGACACATCGAACCCTCAGATGGGTCGTGATAGGCATCTACTACGCGGATCATATCCTCCAGAATAGCCTGCTCGGATTCGACCAAAGCATCAGGAGGCAGTCCACCATCACTTTCGCCAATGCTCATAGCTCCACGCGTGGGATGAAAACGCAGCCCCAGCTCTGACGCTGCATGGATCGTGTGTTCAAGCCGCGCGCCATTGGGATATAGGTAAAGGTGGTCAGAGCTAAGCGAGCAGCCGGACAGTGCCATCTCGGCCAATCCGATCTGGGCAGATATAAACATCTCGTCAGGACCAAAGCGGGACCAGATGGGATAGAGCGTTCGCAACCAACCAAACAGCAAAGCGTCCTGCCCGCCGGGAACCGCGCGGGTGAGCGTTTGGTAGAGATGGTGATGGGTGTTCACCAGACCGGGGGTCACAACACACCCAGTGGCATCATGTATTTCGCCATCGCTCGTAAGGCGGTGGCCAATCTGGGCTATCTTACCATCCCGAACCAGCAGATCAGCGCCTGCAAGCTCTTGCCGATCATCATCCATCGTCAGGATCATATCGGCGTTACGGATCAGAAATTCTGTCATTTTCGCACTCCCGCATACTGCCCGTCTCATGCATGGAGTGATGGGCTGGTGGAAAACGGGCGTAAGAACCAGCCGTGATCAGTTTAAAGTCGCAAAGAAGGGTCGGCAACCCGTTTAGTATTGCTTCAGAATTTCTAGCGCTGCCGCATGAATCTCAGTATTGGCTGCAGCGAGCGCACGCCCACCATTGTGAGCCGGATTACCCTGCCAATCCGTCACAATACCACCCGCGGCCTTGATCACCGCGATTGGGGCCTGGATATCGTAGGAATTCAATCCAGCCTCGACCACAAGATCAGTTTGACCTGCAGCGAGCAACGCGTAGGCATAACAATCCATCCCATAGCGTGTCAGCTTCGTTTTCTGAGAAACCGCCTTGAAGGCGGCGGCCTCGACCGCGCTGCCAACCTCCGGGAAGGTGGTGAAGATGATCGCCTGGTCCAGAGATCGAGTGTCACGCGTCCCAAGTTCGGTGCGTCCCAAAGGGCCTTTGACAAAGGCGTGCTCTTTATCTCCGATAAAACGTTCGCCGATATAGGGCTGATCGATCACACCAAGCTTCGGTCCAGTCTCATCGCTTAGGGCGATCAGAACACCCCATGTGGGCGTACCACTTATGAAACCGCGCGTGCCATCAATTGGGTCCAGCACCCAAACTCGTCCGGTAGTTCCCTCGGAATGACCGAACTCTTCCCCCAGGATACCGTCCTCAGGCCGGTGATCAGCCAGCACCCTACGCATTGCTTTTTCTGCTTCGCGATCAGCGGCTGTCACCGGATCAAAACCGGCATCGAGTTTGTTGTCTGTCTTCAGGTTAGATTGGCGGAAAAACGGAAGAATGGCCGCCCGCGCAGCGTCGGCCATTTCTTCGGCAATCTCTAGATCGCTTCGTAGGGTGTTTTGCATTGCTTACCCGTGCGCCCCACACCCCGCGAAGTCAAGCGCTTGTATCAGGCGACGTCGCTCAGCACGCGTGCCAGTTCAAACAGGCGGCGACGCTGGTTTTCCGGGATCGCATAATACGAGCGAACAAGATCAAGCGCTTCTTTATCACCCATCAAATCCGCAGGAACCGATTTCTTGTCTGCATCCGACTTCTGAGCCTCTTCAAGACCCTCGAAGAAAAAGCTGACGGGAACATCCAAAGCTTCGGCAATGTCCCACAAACGCGATGCGCTTATCCGGTTGGCCCCTGTTTCGTATTTTTGGATTTGTTGAAACTTGATACCAACTTGCTGCGCCAACTGCTGCTGAGTCATGCCAATCAGCCAGCGGCGATGCCGGACGCGTTTGCCCACATGGACATCGACGTGATGGGTCATTGGTAGTCTCCTTTACACAAACACCTGTCCGGGAAACCGCGACAGCAGCCATCGCCGCTTAGTTAGCGGGTCGCTGCTTAAGAACTCCCTAATTCGGATCGTGCCCCCCGAACAGCACCATAGTACAATATTGCCGCAATCCGTTATTTTTTCAAGCTGGTTGAATCAGAGAATTCGAACAGTGGTTTGTGGTTGTACGGCCAACATAGAGATTGATAGTTTCTAAATGGGAAACAGTTGATCCACCCTATTCAGTTTAACGCTGTTAAGATTGCGAATGGAATTGACAAACGGTCAAGCCAAACGGCCTATGGCGACAAAAGAGCGGAGACCAATGATGCAGGCATTTCGTATCGAGACCAAAGGGGCACCCGCTCAGCTATGCGAAACACGCGAAGCACCGCTGCAAGAGAACCAAGTTCGTATCGCAATCCGCGCCTGCGGCCTGAACTTTGCAGACCTTCTGATGCAGAAAGGAACGTATCAAGACACCCCCGAAGCACCGTTTACGCTGGGCATGGAGATTGCAGGGATTGTCACCGAAATTGGAAACAATGCTACGCATTTGAAGTTGGGCGATCGTGTTGCAGTCTATTCAGGTCAAGGCGGCCTGGCCGAATCAGGCGTTTTTGATGCGGACCGGGCAATTCCCCTTCCAGATTCCATGAGTTTCGAAGACGCGGCCGCAATCCAAATTGCCTATGGCACCAGCCATATTGCTCTTGCGCACCGGGCGCGACTGCAACCGGGCGAGACCCTACTGGTCACCGGTGCTGCCGGTGGCGTGGGATTGACCGCAGTTGAAATCGGAAAACTGATGGGTGCGACAGTCATCGCCCAAGCCCGCGGGCAGGACAAATTGGCCGTGGCACAAAAAGCTGGTGCAGACCATTTGCTTGACGCAAGCGAAGACCTGCGCGACCGCGTTCTCGCTCTGGGTGGTGCTGACGTGGTCTACGATGCGATTGGTGGAGATGTCTTCAAGGCCGCCTTCCGCGCGACCAACCCGGAAGGCCGCTTGTTACCGATCGGATTTGCGGCAGGTGAGGTGCCCCAGATCCCGGCCAACCATCTATTGGTCAAGAACCTGACCGTGATCGGCGTATATATCGGCGGCTATCTGAATTTCAGACCCGAGATCGTGCGCGACAGCTTCAGCACCTTGTTCCGCTGGCATTCTGAGGGCCGGATAAAGCCTCATATCAGCCACGTCCTGCCCTTGCAGGATGCAGCAAAAGGTTTGGAACTGCTGCGCGATCGCAAATCCACTGGCAAGGTGGTGATCCGCATCAACTCGCCACTTTAAGCGGCTGCGCCGTTGGATGATTGAAATTTTGGCGCAGTAGGTTCGCAAGCTCTGATACGTATTCCTCACGTACCCGCTCGGCACCATAGAGGTTGATGAACTGCACAGGCAGATCCGGCAGAACCCCGGCATGGTCAATCAGTTCCTGATGGCTGGGCTGGGTGCCTTCCAGCAAAACTCCCACAGCCAGATCAGCGCTGACGGTGGCTTCAACGGTGCGGTCGGAATCGCTGTCGATGCTCATATCCCATTCGATTCCCGCATCATCCAGCGCCGCTGTCGCGACTGGGCGAAAAATGCAATTCCGGCAAAACCCCAGCCGCAAAGGCTTTTGGCGCCAGGCAGATCCGTTCAGCGCGCCAACCCAACGCAAAGGCATATGGTGCAGGGTTTCGGCACCTTCGCCCGCACCCGATTCCGTAGTCACAATCAGATCGAAGCTTCCGCGTGCGAACTCTTCTTTCAAGTGCCGCGTGTTGGAAGTGACCAAGTTTACGCTGACCCGAGGAAAGCTGGCATTGAAACGCTTCAACACGCGCGGGATGAACGGATGAACGACGTCATGCGGTACGCCTAGCACGACCTCGCCCTCAAACGCCTGATCCGTCAGCCGCCCGATTACCTCATCATTCAACGCAATTATCCGCCGCGCATAAGCCAGCAACTGCTCTCCGGACGCCGTTAGCGCGATGGTTCGACCGGATCGATCCAGTAATTCCAGGCCCAAAAGCTCTTCCAGCCGTTTTAGCTGCATAGAGACCGCAGATTGCGTGAGGTGAAGAAATCCAGCGGCACGCGTCACGCCACCATGATCAGCAACAGCTACGAAAGACCGCAATGTAGTGATGTCCAGATTTCGCATGTTCAAGATTCCTTATGAGACTCGTCATAAACATTCATTTCCAAAATATGTCAGACTGCTCCATATAGATCAAGGAAATTGATTGAAACGCCACGTTTCATCAGACAATCAGGAAAGGGCAATACTCATGACCCATATAGCCATCTCAACCCCTCGTCGCATCAAGCGTAAGGCAATTGGCGACCGGATACTTGACCTGCTTAGCCTCGCTCGTCAGCGTCGCGAACTCGCCCAGCTTGATGATGATGCACTGAATGACATCGGCGTTTCACGCAAAGACGCGCGTAACGAAGCAGAGCGCCCGTTCTGGGACGCGCCCGACAGCTGGCACAAACATCTGTATTAATTCGAAAATACCGGCGGCTTGAGGGATTTGGCGACCAAGCCGCCGGTTTTTTGGCGACAGTTGCAAAAATTGCCGACAGTTTTGCTGAGTTTCAGGCTTAAAACCCTTGAAACGAGGGCCACACTCTCCGATATTTACCGGGAAACCGGCTCGCATCCGTGGGCTGCGAACAGAATATTGAAGGGAGACCCCTATATGGCACAATTCGACACGATCCGGACGGCGTCCGGCGCGCGCGCTGCCGAGATAGACGAGGGCCTGCGCGCCCATATGAACAAAGTATACGGCACGATGTCCGTAGGCATGCTGATCACATTTGCCGTGGCATGGGCCGTGGGCTCGAGCCCGCAACTGCTGTCGATCTTCCGTGATCCGGTCACGCTGAGCCCCAATATCCTGGGCTGGATCGTGATGTTTGCACCTTTGGCGATGGTGTTTGGCTTTGGCGCCGCCATCAACCGCCTCTCGGCGTCCGGCGCACAGCTGTTCTTTTATGCATTTGCAGCCGTGATGGGCCTGTCGCTGAGCTGGATTTTCGTAGCATTCACCGGCATCTCGATCGCGCAGGTATTCCTTGTGACTTCGATCGCGTTTGCAGGTCTTTCGCTGTACGGTTATGTGACCAAGAAAGACCTGTCCGGCATGGGTACTTTCCTGATGATGGGCGTTATCGGCCTGATCGTCGCGATGGTTATCAACATCTTCCTGCAGTCGCCTGCGATCATGTTCGCAGTGTCGATCCTGGGTGTGCTGATCTTTGCCGGCCTGACCGCCTATGACACGCAGAAGATCAAAACCACCTATCTGCAGATGGCTCATGCGGGCGATCAGGAATGGCTTGGCAAAGCGGCGATCATGGGTGCATTGAACTTGTATCTGGACTTCATCAACATGTTCATGTTCCTGCTGCAACTTCTGGGCAACAGAGAATAAAACCGCTTCCAACAGAATACAGAAAGCCCCGCTTGGCACTCCGCTAAGCGGGGTTTTTTTATGTTGCTCTTCAAAAGCCCATACCAAGCCTTGGTGAAATCGCATGATGTTCCGACCAGTTTCTTTTGCCTCCACAAATTTTACACGCCCTCATAGCCGGATAGTCGCCCGTATTTACGCATAGTTCTCATGCTCGACTCACCGATTCCCATCAAAGCTCGGCGAACAATGATCAGCGTGCAGTTACTGTAGCAGTTGGCAGTCATCCTTCTTGGCGCAACCCTAATTTTGCACCACTCTGAAAGCCGCATTTGCAAGTTAGCATGTGCGTTCATCAGCGCCTTTCGCCATTGGTACGTTCGTGTACTTGGTCGATCCAATCAAAGAATTTCATAATTTTGGTTGCCGAAACCGGTTTCGGAGAAAACAAATAGAAGAATGATGACGAATCCAAGTCTCCAGCAACCGCAGTCTCGCCCCCGGAGTCATTCTGGCCCCGGCAGGGTAAAACTGGATCAATTGGCCGATCATCTTGGGCTTTCTAAGAGCACGGTGTCCCGCGCCCTGAATGGATATACCGACATCTCGGAATCCACGAGAAAGCGCGTTCAAACCACCGCGCGAAAGATGGGCTATCGCCCACTCAGCCATGCGCAGGCGATACGAACCGGGCGGGTGCGCGCCATTGCCATGGTCATCAACAGCGAAGAACCAGACCGGCATAACCCATTTCTTCAGGACTTTCTGGCCGGAGCATGCGAAGCGGCGAGCGCATCCGACTGGACGATGACGATTTCTACGGCGAAGTCCGAAAAAGATATGCTTGATGTATTGGGGCGGCTTGTCGAAGAGCGCAAAGCCGATGGATTCATTCTGCCCCGGACCGAGGTCGACGATGCGAGGGTGAAATACCTGCAAGAGTTGAAGGTTCCCTTCATCATGTATGGCCGCACGGGGTATGGGCAGGCGGACTGGCAGGATGAGACATCCTGGTTCGACATTTCGGGTGAATCTGCAACCCGTGATGCGGTCGGTCGGCTCGTCGATTTTGGCCATACGCGTATCGGCTATGTCGGTAGCGATCCGAAATTCAACTACAGCCATCTGCGCCGTGACGGTTATCTTGAAGGTCTCAAGATCGCGGCCTTGCCTGCCGATCCCGAGTTGATCCGGGAAGGTGCTCGTACGCGCGAGGAGGGTGCGGTTGAGGCACGCGCGCTTTTGACGCTGAATCACCCACCTACTGCAATAGTGTTTGCAACGGATCTGGCTGCGCTGGGGTGTTACTCGGTCTGTACAGAACTGGGCCTCGAGGTCGGGCAAGATGTATCAATTCTGGGATATGACGGCATCCCTGAATGCCAATATGTCAGCCCTGGTCTCACCACGTTCAGCGTCGATTCTAAGCGGGCCGGAGAACGCCTTGCGACGATGCTGATCAGTCAGACTCGCGGTGAAGCGCCCGCAGATCTGCGTGAGATTAGTGAGGCCGTTCTGATCGAACGCAATTCCGACGGGCCACCAAGCGTTACAGCCAAGGAACTGGCCCGAAAAATTCAACTTTCAAAAGATCATAACCGGGGAGGAAACCGACTATGAAACTTGCACCTTTAGCATCGCGAATGATGCTTGGAACATCGCTTGCGCTAGTATTGGCGGCGACGTCAGCTCAGGCGGATACGATCCGCTTCTGGACCACCGAAGAACAGCCCGAGCGGCTGGCCAAGCAACAGGAAATGGCTGACCAGTTCAAGGCTGAAACCGGCACCACGGTCGAGGTTATCCCGGTCACCGAAAGTGATCTGGGTACACGCGCCACAGCAGCATTTGCCGCCGGAGACCTGCCAGATGTGGTCTATCATCCGCTGCAATATGCCCTGCCATGGGCTGAAGCGGGCATTCTGGACACCGAAGCCGCCACCGAAGTGATCGAAGAACTGGGCGCCGACACCTTCGCCCCCGGCGCGCTTGGTATGGCGGCGTTCAATGACGAAACCGCGTCGGTACCGGTCGATGGATGGACCCAAATGGTTGTCTACCGCAAAGACCTGTTTGATGAAGCTGGCCTTGAGGCCCCGAACTCATTCGCCAACGTCGTTGCTGCGCTGGAGCAGTTGCACAACCCGCCCGAGATGTACGGTTTCGTTGCTGCAACCAAAGTTGATGAAAACTTCATGAGTCAGGTTTTGGAGCATGTGTTCCTCGCCAATGGCGTGACCCCTGTTGGCGCGGACGGCTTCCAGCCGCTGGATGAAGCCAAGACCATAGAGGTATTGGATTTCTACAAGGCGATCTCGAAAGCCTCGCCCCCGGGTGAGCTATTCTGGAAACAATCGCGCGAGCTGTATTTTGATGGCAAAGCAGCGATGATCATCTGGTCGCCCTTCATCCTTGACGAACTGGCCGGTCTGCGCGACAGCGCCCCGCCGACGATCAACGATGATCCGACCTCGCGCGATCTGGCCTCGAAGACTGGTATCGTCACTAACTTCTCGGGCCCATCGAACCCGGATGGCGCGGCTTGGGGTGACGTTCGTTACTTTGGCATCACCAACGACGCCGACACCGACGCGGCGATGGAGTTCGTGAAATTCGCCATGGACGACGGCTATACTCAAACACTGGCCATCGCACCCGAGGGCAAGTTTCCGGTCCGTCGCGGTAATGCTGACAACCCGACCGCGTTCTCGGAAGCATGGGCAGAGCTGCCTGTTGGCGTGGACCGCAAAGCCCCGTTGGGCGAGCTGTATGATCAGGCGATGATCGATGAGATCGTCGGCGGTCTGGACGTGGCGCAGCGCTGGGGCGTTGCTGAAGGCCAGCTGGCTTTGGCGTCCAAAATGATCAACAGCCAGGCAATTAACCGGGTCGTGCGCCAATATATCGACGATGAAATCGATGCCGCCGCTGCAGTGGCCGCAATGAACGACGAGCTCGCGAAGGTTCAGTAACCTTGTGACACATGCAGCGGCGATTACGCCGCTGCACCCAACCCTTCGAGGTATCCCATGTCTTCGGCCACCCCACCGACCGGAACCGGGGCGCTAGCCAAACGCGAGGCGCGTCTGGCCTGGACGCTGCTGGCTCCGACAGTGATCAGTGTATCGCTTGTGGTGATCCTGCCCTTGCTGGCGATCTTCTGGATCAGCTTCAAGCCCTTCACCCTGTCTGACCTTCGTCCGCCTGCACCTGTGGTGCGTGAAAGCCTGCGCGGATCGGGAGACGATCTGCGGATTGAATACCGCGTCCGCAACTCAAGTCAGGACATCGCCGTTGTCGGCGTCACCCTGACAGATGTTCTACCGGACGGCGTGACGGCGCGCGAAGTTGCAAGTCCCTGTGTTCTGGACGGGCAAAACCTGTTCTGCGATTTCGGCACACTGGAAGGCGGTCAACGCGAACGCATCCGTATTCCAGTCACTTTGAACGGAGATCCGGACGCTTTCGAAGAGCTGCTCGAAGGATCAGAGCCCGGCGTGACCGGGAGCGGACCCAGCGTCCTGACCAACCTTGAATTCAGTCTGGAAAACTACGCCCGTGTCTTTGATGGAGACGAGTTCTGGGGCGTGCTGTGGGTCACGTTGTTCTACACCGTGGTCGGCACCATTGGAGCTTTGGTGATGGGCCTGTTTGCAGCATTGTTACTGAATAAAAGCTTCAAGGGACAAGGGTTCATACGCGGCCTCTATCTGTTCCCCTATGTGGCGCCAGTCATCGCTGTGGCCTTCACATGGGTCACCTTGTTCGACCCGTTCTCGGGTTCTGCCAACGCATTGTTGGTGCAGATGGGACTAAGCAGTGAACCGATCAACTTCTTCGGGGAACGCCCTTTGGCGCTGATCATGGTGACAGTGTTCGAGATCTGGCGCTATTTCCCGCTGTCGTTCCTGTTCATTCTGGCGCGGATGCAATCAATCGACTCCAGCATGTATGAAGCAGCAGATATGGATGGAGCCTCACCATTCCAGAAATTCTGGCTACTGAGCATCCCGCAACTGCTGGGCATCCTGTCGGTACTATTCCTGCTGCGTTTCATTTGGACGTTTAACAAGTTCGACGACATCTTCCTGCTGACCGGCGGCAATGCCGGCACCCGTACTCTGACCGTAAATGTCTATGAACAGGCCTTTGCGGTTTCGAACATCGGCGCTGGCGCAGCGGTGGCCGTTGTGATCCTGATGTGCCTGATTGCCTTCAGCTTCGTCTTCTTCCGCTTCATCAGCCGTGAGGAGGGTTTGTGATGCGCAAAGGGTATATAACCGCCTCGATTCTAGGCGCGCTCTGGCTGGTGGTGATCGCCACTACTGTCGCCATCACCATGTCATTCTCGACCGGGGCTGCGTTCCGGCCACAGGTCTTGCTCTGCTTGATATGGGGGGCTATTGCCGGTCTGGTGTATGTCCGCTTCTCGGCGCAACGCGCGCCGGCCCGACTGGGTGTTTCCGCCTTGCTAGGCCTGTCTTGCCTGACCGGATTCGGACCTGTCCTGATCGGCTCTGACACATCCTTGCAGGCAATACTGGTCACAGTGGTGGCGATGGCGGTCGTGATGCACCTATCCATGGCCGCAATCCTGAAAGAGACACCGTTCGGCGAGCTCACCCGTCACGAATACGAAGAGGCGGTAATCCGGTTCTGCACGGGCTTTGGCTACATCTTCTTCACCGCGATCGTGATCATTCCGTTCTATGTGATGGTGATGACCAGCCTGAAGTCGCAACAGGCCCTGTTACAGAACCCGCTGGATTTCTCGGTAGATCTGTCACAAGGCACCGCGCTGTTTCGCAGCTATACCGAGCTGTTTCGCGATTTCAACTTCGGCACCTATCTTTGGACCTCGCTCTACGTCTCGGTCCTGACGGTCTTTATCACCCTGCTGTTCAGCGTCCCCGGAGCCTATGCGGTGGCGCGGTTCCGTTTCTCGGGGCAAAAGGCGTTCTCACGCTCGATCCTGCTGATCTACATGGTGCCGATGATCGTTCTGGCGCTGCCGATCTATATCGCGTTCTCGCTGACTGGCTTGCGCAACTCGATACTTGGCATCGTGATGATCTACCCGGTCACGACGATCCCTGTCGCGCTGTACATGCTGCAAGGTTATTTCCGTGGCTTGCCGACTGAGGTGGAAGAGGCCGGTCTCATGGATGGGCTTTCGCGGCTGGCAGTGATTTGGAAGATTACGCTGCCGCTTAGCCTGCCTGCGCTGGCGTCGGTCTCGCTCTACGTCTTCATGATCGCTTGGAACGAGTTCCTGCTGGCCTTCATGCTGCTGGACGACCCTTCGAAATTTACCCTGACCCGAGGCGTCACGATGCTGAACTCCTCGGAAATTCCCCGACAGCATCTGATGGCCGGTGCGGTGATCGCCACCGTTCCGATCATGGCGCTGTTCCTGGGACTTGAACGTTTCATGACTAAGGGCCTGACTGCGGGGTCCGTCAAAGGATGACTGAGATGAACCAACATACAAACCCCGACCGCGAGGCGCGCAACATTCTGGTTGCCAATGATCGCGGCGGCTACACCATCCCGACCGAAGGGCTTTACCCCTATCAATGGAATTGGGACAGCGCGATTGCGGCGCTTGGTTTTGCCGAGTTCGACATTGATCGAGCCTGGGTGGAACTTGAAACACTGTTCTCGGGCCAGTGGGATGATGGAATGGTGCCGCATATCCTGTTCCACAAACAGGATGACGGATATTACCCCGGCCCGGATGTCTGGGGTGGCCACGGGCCGATCCCATCCTCAGGCATCATTCAGCCCCCGGTGGCTGCAACTGTGGCGCGGAAGATCTGGGAAAAAGATGGCGATGCAGGCGCGGACCGCGTTCGCGCGCTCTTCCCATCTCTGCTGGCGTGGCATCGCTGGATCATGAGATGGCGACTCGACGAACACGGCGCGGTCTGCACCACGCATCCGTGGGAAGCTGGTCGCGACAATGCACCGGACTGGGACAAAGCAATGGAGGGCGTAGATCCCACAGGTGTCGGAGACTACCAGCGCCGTGACACAAGCCACGTCAACAGTGCAGACCGACCGACCAAATACGACTATGACCGCTATATCAAATTGGTTCAGATCGGCTGTCAGGCCGACTGGGACCAACAGAAGTTGCTGAGCCTGAATCCCTTCCGAGTCGCAGATCCGACGATGACATTTATCACTCTGCGCGCCGCACGCGATCTGCAGGAGATCAGCGAAAGGCTTGGAATTGCTGCGGATGGACTAAGTAGTGACATTCAAAGGCTCGAAGCGGGCGCGCGATCTTTGTGGAACGAAACGCTGAGCTCGTTCGACTCGCGTGATGCGCTGACTGGTGATTGGGCCGGAAGCATCTCTAACGCGTCGTATCTTTGCTGGTTTGGTGGACTTGATTCACAGCACATGCTGGAGCGCCTGCGGGCGACGCTTGCAAAAGTACCCTTTCCAGTTCCCAGCTATGACCCCGCGATGCCCAACTTCGACCAACGCAGGTACTGGAGGGGTCCCACTTGGGGGTTCATGAATATGCTGATCGGGTTTGGATTGGCGGATATGGGGCACCTGGAAGAAGCGGAGGCACTGCGCCAGAAAACGTCGCAGCTGATCGCAACGAACGGCTTCGCTGAATACTACGATCCTCTGACCGGCAGCCCTGCCGGAGGGAATTCATTCACCTGGACAGCCGCGGTTTGGCTGCATTGGGCAGGGAGGAACTAATGGGCAGCATCGAACTAAAATCCGTCGAAAAGTGGTTTGGCTCGGCCCAGGTCATCAAAGGCGTTGACCTAATGATTGATGAAGGTGAATTCATCGTCTTCGTCGGTCCATCGGGCTGTGGAAAATCCACCCTGCTTCGCATGATCGGTGGGCTTGAAGATATCTCGCGCGGATCGCTACTAATCAACGGCAATGATGTCACGGATCACCCACCCTCCAAGCGGGGTCTGACGATGGTGTTCCAGTCCTATGCGCTTTATCCCCACCTGACGGTCGCCGAAAATATGGGGTTCTCACTTAAGGTCGCGGGTGTTCCGAAGGCCGAGATAGCAGAGCAGGTCAATAAAGCCGCCGAGGTTCTCAAGCTGGGACCTTTTCTGGAACGTCGCCCCAAGGACCTGTCCGGTGGACAGCGGCAGCGCGTTGCAATTGGTCGTTCTATCGTGCGCGACCCGACGGCGTTTCTGTTCGATGAACCGCTCTCGAATCTTGATGCAGCGCTTCGTGTCGAAATGCGTTACGAAATCGCGAAACTTCATCAGAACCTGAAGCGCACAATGATCTACGTGACGCACGATCAGGTTGAAGCGATGACATTGGCCGACCGCATCGTCGTGCTTGAGTACGGCAAGATCGCGCAAGTCGGCACACCCCGCGAACTTTACGAACGCCCTGCCAACCTGTTTGTCGCACAGTTCATTGGCAGCCCCAAAATGAACATATTGCCGTGCACGACTCAGAATGATGGCTACACTCTGGAACATGGCAGAGGCGGCGGCTTTGCACGCTCGGGTGTAGCAAGCAAACTCGGCATTCGCCCCGAACACATCGATGTTGTATCATCGGGCGATGGGCAATGTGATGGCATCATCGAGGTGATTGAGTATCTGGGGGCAGATACCTTTCTGATTGTGGATTGCGGCGCCGAAGAGAAGGTTACCGTGCGCCTGAATGGGGACACCGCTCTAAAGCCTGGGGCAAAGATCGGCCTGCATTTCCCCACCGACAAACTTCATTTCTTTGACGAGAATGGGCAGGCATTGGTAGAGCAATGAACGTGGCTTCCTATCAGTTGAGGTTAAACAGTTCTGCTGATCGGGGCTGAGTTTCACCACTGATTATTCTTTGGCGGTGAGGCGAAATAGAGAACACGCATAGCGCTTGCTTGGATGCCTACGGATGGCGGGGGCCTCTGAACTCGCGTGATCATCGTCCGGTGTGTCATATGGATTGAATGACCGCTGCTGGGTTTGGGCCCTTGTTCAGCGCCTCGTAAGACTTGCAGAAACTCTGAAACTAGAAAGCCCCCGCCAATGGCGGGGGCTTTTACTTAGATTATGTAAGCTAAATTAACGGCAGTTCAGTGGCACTGCAAAACCCGAACTGCGCTCGGACGAACCTTTGCGGTATACATCACCCGCGGGCAAGCATCCGGTAAAGCGTTCTGTTTGAGCGCCAAAGGCCGAGCCCACCGATGTATCAACTTTGGTGGAGTTGTTTTCCGTACGCAGGACGCCGAACAACTGACCGTTTACACTGACATTGCTCAGGTACAGATTGGTATCACTGCCAGTGAGCTGAACTGAATTCGCATCTGAGCGACCGCCATTATCGATTGCGACACCCGCGATCTTTTCAAGCTCGGCTTTGTCCGATGTAACCTGGACCGTTGGCAGCTTGGCCAGTTCCGCCGGGATGTTGGTTTCTGGCGGCAAAAAGGCTACGGCGCCTTTTACATCCGACACTGTGCGCGGTTCACCATCAATCCCGGTGAAACCAACACCTTCGCGGTTAAAGGGGTCTTCGCAGGCTGACAATGTCAGAACAGCAAGAGCGGGCAACAAGATTTTTTTCATGGCGGTCAACATTTTGGAAAGGGTTGCTGAAGCGTAGCGGCAGGGGATTAGAAAAAGCAAGCCGCTGAGATTCAGAACACCCAAACCTCTGATGCGCCCCTGCAACGCCCCCGCTTGGTTTAGGCCGACCAAGAGATACCCCAAAACAATACAAAAAAGGACCCTGCATGGCAGAGTCCTTCTTCAAAAAGTATGTCAGAGGGCAGATTACTTGATCTTGCCTTCTTTGTACTCGACATGCTTCCGAGCGACCGGATCGTATTTACGAATGGTCATTTTCTCGGTCATGGTGCGCGCGTTCTTCTTGGTCACGTAGAAGTGGCCCGTGCCCGCGGTCGAGTTCAGACGGATCTTGATTGTCGTCGGCTTCGCCATGGTTATCTCCTGCGTCCGAAAAGGCAGGGGCCTTTCGGTTGAATCCTTATGAGCGTGCGCTTTTAACCGCTCATGCGCCCAAGTCAACCGGATTCGCCGCGTTGGGGGAACAATTCCTGACACGGCTTCAAGAGCAGTCGATTTGGAACGCTCACGATTCTGTGATAGTGTCGCCGGAACCTTCGAAGCCCGTTTTGCGGACTTAGGTAATACCGGGCTGGATGTAAATTCCGGCAGACAACACCGCTCACAACTATAGCAACGCCCGGCTGTCTATTTGGCCGGGTCTTTTCCGGTTTGCGCGCAATCCTGCACGCGACACGGCCAAGGAGTCGGCCGCATTTAGCGCTCCGAATAAACTGCAACCAAGGGAGAGAAATATGCCTGTTTTCATTACCTATGCGTCTTATTCGCAAGATGGGGTCAAAGGAATGTTGGCAAAACCGGAAGATCGCACCGGTCCCGTCAAGGCCTTGCTTGAGAAAGCAGGCGGCAGACTGATCTCATTTTATATAACCACTGGAGGCAATGATGTCGTAGTTATCAGCGAACTGCCTGAAGGCAGTGATGCTGTGGCAATTGGCATGGCCGTCGCGGGCACGGGTGCGGTTTCGAGGATCGAGACCGTTCGCGCATGGTCGGCGCAGGAATTTGTTGCCGTCGCCGAAAAAGCTGCAGCACTTGGCGGCACCTACACACCTCCGGGCGGGTAACAGGAGATGCGCGGAGGGCCTGTAAGCCGGATCCTGTTCCAGGGTTGCCCCCTTCGATGACCATTCCTCTAGGCCGTGCATTGCTGCGCGGCTCGAGCTGCCAACCCGGTCCCTCTCGGCCAAGGCGTGCCTAGCGGCGGTATCGGTTTGCACCGACCGGCCCGCGCGGGGACCCTATTCGGCATTGCTCCCGGTGGGGCTTGCCGTGCCGCCACTGTTGCCAGCGGCGCGGTGGGCTCTTACCCCACCGTTTCACCCTTGCCACACGTGTGTGGCGGTCTGATTTCTGTGGCGCTTTCCGTCGGGTTTCCCCGCCCGGGCGTTACCCGGCACCGTTGCCTTGTGGAGTCCGGACTTTCCTCTCGGGCCTAACGACCCCAGCGGCCATCCGGCCCTCCGCGCGTGGGTTGGGTAGGCTCTGTGCGTGATGGCGTCAAGAGGGGTTGGGGTGGTGAAGGGGCCAGCCCCTTCTTGGCCTACGGCCAATTCATCCCCGAGATATTTTTGGCCAGATGAAGGGCGGATCAGGTCGATTTTGGGAGCGGACAGAGGGCTATGAGATCATCGAGGTGCAAGGGGCCTGAGGCCCACGGGCGATAGCGCAGGCGTGTGGAATTTAGGAGCGTCTTCTCGTCGCTTGTCGCTGTGTAGCCCCGGTTCTGCGCCAGCTCGCGGAAGTTGACGTTCGGTTCGAGGGCAGTACCACGCCGAGCGGCAAGGCGCTGGTGTTCCAACCTTTGCCAGTCGAACCGGGGGCCGGGGTCGGACTTGCGGCCCGGTGCCATGTCGGAATGCCCGATCACACCCTCTGGCGCGATGGTCCAACGCTGCATGAGTTCGGGCAAAAGCTGTTCCAATACACGCATTTGGGGTTCGGCAAACGGGTGGTCTCCGCCATTGTCCAGCTCGATCCCGATCGAGCGGGAGTTTATGTCGGCTTGCCCTTGCCACTCCCCTGCCCCGGCGTGCCAAGCGCGATCTTCCTCTCGGACAAGCTGCCAGAGCGCACCGTCGCGACCGATCAGGTAGTGGGCGGAGACCTCGGGACCCGGATCGCAGAGACGTTCAAGCGCCGCAGCAGCGCTCTCCATTGCAGTGTAGTGCAGCACGATCAGCTCGGGTGACAGCCCATCCCGGCGGGGGCCGAAATTGGGCGATGGGTGCCAGATGGGGGAGAGCTTAGTTGTTGACGGCACTGCGGAACGGGCTGGGGTCCCAGCCGCAGGCGTAACCGTCGCCGTCCGGATCCAGCCCTTTGCGGTCGCGCTGGGGGCCTCCATTCGACAGAAACTCAATCTGCGCCTGATCAGGAGAGGCGAACTGAGCGCAGTTGCGCTGTGCCTTGGCCTGCAGGTTAAATCCGGCTCGGCTGTACAACTGGGTACCGATGGGGTTCGAAGTGCTCAGAGCGTATTGCACAATATTGGGTTGCCCGTCAGAGCCACGCTCGGGCACGGCAGTAGGGGCGACGACCTCGTAAGACTGCCGATTCTGTTCGATACGAGCGGCGTCGGCATCGATACTGCGACGGTTTGAGACAGCCTCAAAATCCTGCTCATCAGAGATACTTGGGTTGTTTGTTGCAGTCAGAGGCGCGACGCGCGTCTCCTGACCGGACGTATTCGCCAAGGCAATGGTCGTCTGGTTGGCGATGTCAGAGGCGTCGCCTGTCGGTGCGGCACCAACAGCCCCCTGCGCCGAGAGCGGCTGTTCGGAAACCGCCTCGGGTGGCGCAAGCGGATTACCGGCAAGACCCTGCCCAGCCAGTTCGGCCTCGCGCTGCGCCTGATATTCCGGCGTATTGAAACCGGTACCCGAAACAGGGGTAACGGTATCACATGCCGCGATCAGCCCAAGGGCCGGGATCAGAAGCAATTTGCGCATTTGGCTGCTCCGGTTCCTTATTGCCGTGTCAGGATTGAGGATTACCACCATTTTCCGGGCTTGGCCACAAACCCAGCCGCGCTCTCTAGCGCGTAGGCGGTGTTGAGCAGATCGCCTTCCTCCCACGGACGGCCGATCAGCTGCAGACCTAACGGAAGGCCCTGTTTGTCCAGACCAGCAGGCACCGAAATACCGGGCAGGCCAGCGAGGTTCACTGTCACGGTGAACACATCGTTCAGGTACATCTGAACAGGATCAGCCTCGGTCATCTCGCCCAGGCCGAACGAGGCCGACGGCGTTGCCGGGGTCAGGATCGCATCAACGCCTGCGGCAAAGACATCTTCGAAGTCCTTCTTGATCAGGGTGCGGACCTTACGAGCGCGGTTGTAGTAGGCGTCATAGAAGCCTGCAGACAGCACGTAGGTGCCGATCATCACCCGGCGCTGGACCTCATGACCGAAGCCTTCGGCACGGGTCTTTTCGTACATCTCGGTGATGCCATCGCCTTGAGCCAACTGCGCTCGGCGGCCATACCGGACACCGTCATAGCGGGCGAGGTTCGACGACGCCTCGGCAGGAGCAATCACGTAATAGGCAGGCAGCGCGAATTTGGTATGCGGCAGCGAGATATCGACGATTTCGGCGCCTGCGTCTTTCAGCATAGCGGTGCCATCGGCCCAAAGCTTTTCAATCTCGGCGGGCATGCCGTCCATGCGGTATTCCTTGGGGATACCAATTTTCTTACCTTTGATATCGCCGGTCAGCATTGCCTCAAAATTCGGCACGGCCAGCTCGGCGCTGGTGGAATCCTTGGGGTCATGACCGCACATGGTTTCCAGCATGATCGCTGCGTCACGGACGTTCTTGGTCATCGGACCGGCCTGATCCAGAGAAGAGGCGAAGGCCACAATGCCCCAGCGCGAGCAACGACCATAGGTTGGCTTGATGCCGGTGATGCCGACAAAAGCAGCAGGCTGGCGGATCGAACCGCCGGTATCGGTACCGGTCGCGGCCAGACACAGGTCAGCCGAGACAGCCGAGGCTGAGCCACCGGACGAGCCGCCGGGTGTCAGCTGTGCATCGTCATTGCCGCGCCGCCACGGGCTGACCGCATTGCCGTAAACGGATGTTTCATTAGACGAACCCATCGCGAACTCGTCCATGTTCAGCTTGCCCAGCATCACAGCACCAGCATCCGCCAATTGTTGCGACACGGTGGATTCGTATTCGGGCTTGAACCCCTCGAGAATTTTCGAGGCCGCTTGCGAGGGCACGCCCTTAGTGCAAAACAGGTCCTTGATACCGATGGGCAGGCCGCACATCGAAGGCGCGTCGCCGCCTTTGATCCGCTCATCCGCCGCCTTGGCGCGCTCCAACGCGATCTCGGGCGTCTTGTGGACAAACGCGTTCAGCGCGTCGGCTTCATCAATGGCCTTCAGGCAGGCCTCGGTCAGTTCGACCGAGGTCACTTCTTTGGTACGCAGCGCGTCGCGGGCCTCGGCCAGGCCCAGTTTGTTCAGTTCGCTCATGACTTACTCCACAACCTTTGGAACAGCGAAGAACCCTTCACGCGCATCGGGGGCGTTGGATAGGACCTTGTCCTGCTGGTTTCCATCGGTGACCACGTCCTGACGACGCTTCAGGCGCATCGGCTCGACCGAGACCATCGGCTCAACGCCTTCGACATCCACTTCGTTCAGTTGCTCGATAAACCCGAGGATATTGTTGAACTCGGACGCCAGCGCAGGCAGCGCATCATCCTCGACCTTGATCCGGGCCAGTTTGGCCACCTTGGCGGCGGTGCTTTGGTCAATCGACATCGGAAACCCTCATCTACGTTAGGGGGCGTTTACCTGCCTGCCGCAACACTCGCAAGAGCGACAGGCGGCAGACGGGGATTCAAACCCAATATCGCCAGCTGCCATGCATATTTGAATGGCTGATATGCAAATAAGTAAACCGATTAGTTCAGTTTTGTCATTGAAAAAATGAACCGAACAGTTCACCTCAATATCGTGACGCAACGAGAAATCGGAGACACCTCATGAAAACCCTTCTTCCCGCCTTCATATTGTCCGCTCTGGTTCTGACCTCGCCCGCCCTGGCTTTGGGTATCGATATGAACAATCTGACCCGAAACCTTAGCTTCCCCGCGCCTGTTTCGGAGCCCGTGACGAGGGACCACACCCAGGCAGGCAAATAACCCTGACCTGCGCGCCGGATCGGTACGCCCCCTCCCGATCCGGCGCTTTTTACAATTGACTACTGCACCCATTCCAACAACTCGTTAGCATGGTCTTGGACCAAACGCCGAACCACCCGTTAGGTGCAGTTCAGGCGAGCTAACGGAGCAGAGAATGAGCACACGCAAGCAAACCGTTCTGGACGCAATTGACGCAGCAAATGCGCAAGACCCTAATATGGAGGACGGCCAGCCGGTCGAGCTGCTTTATGGCCAACGCATGAGCGCAGAGTTGAACCGACTGTTTCCCGATGCATCCGATGCCTTGCAAATTGCTGCACGTGGCCAGCACGTTGAACGCTGGAAGCTGAAGCGCACGGAATACCCCGAAGGACGCGCAGGGTATCTGGCCTGGCGTAAGGCGCAGGGCGTTTATCACGCCGATGTTGTGCAGGGGTTCATGGAACTGGCGGAATATGGCGCGGACGATATAGAAGCCGTCGGGCAAATGCTGCGCAAACAGGGGATCAAGCGCAATGCCGAGGTACAGGCGCTCGAGGACGTGATCTGTTTCGTTTTTCTGAAATGGTACTTTGAACCTTTTGCCGCCAAGCACTCCGCCGAAAAAATCCAACGCATTGTTGAAAAAACGGCTTTCAAGATGTCAGCCGAAGGCCGCGCGCGCGTATTGGCTGAATTTGATCTGCACGAGGCTTTGGCTGCTGCGTTCAGGGATTAACCAATCAGGATGATGCTTCGGTGGTTCTGATCAATGTCCTGATCCTGCAGCCACCGCAGCTCCGGCAGGTGGATTTCGGATCGCCCGCAGATAAACCTCAATCATCCAGCCCAGCATAACTGCATTCAGAATGTGCCACATAAAATGCGTCCCCGTTGGCAGATACCCGCAAATTGGAGTGTCCAGTGACCGAAAGGTGATCGAGGTGATCAGGACAGTTGCTCCTATTGTCAGCCCACGCGCAGTGTCCGGGGCTTTCCGGCGCAACAGGACCGCATAAATCAGAATCAATAGAGGGACTGGGGCGTATGCCGCCGAGCCACCAAGCCTAGGCACCAACTGGAATAGCGGGATCGTCAGCGCCACGTACGGAAAGAACATCGCGGTCAAACCCAGCGCGTATCTGTTGCTCAGCCGCCAGACATCGCGATTCACTGCGTAGATGTAAACGAGGATGTACAGCAGAATTGGCGTCACATCCAAGATCGCCGCCCAAACCTGCGCATGGGTATGGAACAGATAGCTGCCAATTCCGATCATCGCCAATATGACAACCAAAGCCATCGCCAAAGGTGCGCCCCGCCCGCGCGCCCTTTGCCACATCACAAATGCAGCAATAAGAAAGGCCGCATTGGTAATCGCGTTTATCGGCTCGGCCCAATACGCGGGTGAGAGCCTCTCACAATATCCATCAACATACTGCGTCCAATCCATAGATTTTTACATAGCCGATGCTAGGCTAACTCCAAGCGGAAAATGGGAGGATTCTCTATGGATATCATTTGGCTGGGACATGGCAGCTTTCGCATCGAAACAGCAGGACAAGTTCTATTGATCGATCCCTGGCTGACGGGCAACCCGTCTTTGCCCGAAGATCAGCATGACGCAGCCGTTGCGGGCGCGACGCATATCCTGCTGACTCATACTCATTTCGATCATGTCGTCGATGTGCTGCCGCTGGCCAAACATCTAAACGTGCCCATGGTCGGGCAATACGACCTGATGGGCTACTGGGCCGAGGCTGAAGGTATTGAAACGGTCGGATTCAACAAGGGTGGCACTGTTGACCTAAACGGTGTCAAATTAACGATGGTGCCTGCGTCGCACAGCTCGACCTTCTCGACGCCTGATGGTCTTCGCACGGGTGGAACCGAGGTCGGCTATATGATCGCGTCCGAGGACCGTATGCTCTATTTCTCTGGCGATACCGACATTATGGCCGACATGGAGTGGATGGGTGATTATTACAAACCCGATATCGGCATCCTTTCGGCAGGCGGCCACTTTACCATGGACATGAAGGGCACTGCCTATGCTGCCAAGCGGTATTTCAATTTCAAGACAGTGATCCCGTGCCATTACAAGACCTTTCCGATTCTCGCGCAATCGGCTCAGGAATTGGCTGACAGGTTACCCGGTGTCGATGTAATCGAGCCCGAGGTCATGCAGGCGATTTCTCTCTGATGCCCGCGTCGGATTTCAGCGCGCAGGAATACGCTGACCGCATTCACAAGACCCGTTCTGCGATGGATCAACAGGGTATCGAGACCTTGTTGATCACGGACCCATCGAACATGGCGTGGCTCACCGGTTATGACGGTTGGAGCTTTTACGTAACGCAGATGGTCATCCTGCCCGCCAGCGGATCGCCCCTTTGGTGGGGCAGAACGCAGGACAAGGCGGGGGCTGCGCAGACCACCTGGCTGGACCAGATGGACCTGCTGGACTGGCCCGAAGAGCATGTGCAACACCCGGACCACCATCCGGTCGACGCGCTCGTCCTTGCGTTGCGGGATCGCGGCTGGACCTCTGGTATCGGCGTGGAGATGGATAACTATTATTACTCAGCCGCCAGTCACCGCATCCTCGAACGCGCCTTCGGTGCATTGATTGATGCCACAGGGCTTGTGAATTGGAAGCGCGCCGTAAAAAGCGATGCCGAGATCGCAATGATGCGCAAGGCGGGTCAGCTGACCGCACATATGCACGGTGTTCTGCTTGACGCATATCGCGAAGGATTGCCCAAAAACCAACTTGTCGCCGAAGTGCAGGCGGCAGGCATCGCCGGACTGCCCGGCCTAGCCGGAGATTACCCTGCTATCGTGCCGATTGCACCCTCCGGTCGTGAGGCTTCTGCCTCGCACATTACTTGGAACGACCGACCTCTGGCGCGGGATGAGGCGACCTATTTCGAAATCTCCGGCTGCTATCGACGCTATCACTGCCCCGCCAGTCGCAGCCTGTTTCTGGGTGATCCCCCGGATGATATCCGCCGGGCCGAAGCCGCCGTTCTAACCGCTATCGACGACACAATGACCGCCGCACGCCCTGGCATCACCTGCGAAGAGGTCGCGGCTTGTGTCTATGACAGTTTCGCCCGCGCGGGGTATGTCAAAGCCAACCGCACCGGCTATCCCATCGGGCTCAGCTATCCGCCCGACTGGGGCGAGCGCACCATGAGCCTGCGACCCGGTGACACGACGGAATTGCAAGAGAATATGACCTTTCACCTAATGCCCGGCCTCTGGACCCCAGACTGGGGACTGGCGATTACCGAAAGCTTTGTGGTGACGTCAGATGGGGGCAAGCCCCTGGCTGATATCCCACGTGAAATGGTCGTAAAAACTTAACCGCGCTGCGCCGCGAAGAAGCGTTTCAGCAGCGCGGCAGCCTCTTCGGCGGCAATGCCGTCATAGACCTCGGGTCGATGGTGGGCCTGTGGGTGTGAAAACACGCGCGCGCCATGCGCGACACCGCCAGATTTCGGATCGGAAGCGCCGTAGTAGATGCGCCGGATGCGGGCTGCGGCCAGCGCTGCGGCGCACATGGCACAAGGCTCAAGAGTTACGTAAAGGTCATGATCGGGTAAACGCTCGGACCCGGCCGCGGCACATGCGGCGCGCAGAGCCAGAATCTCAGCATGGGCAGTGGGGTCATTCAACTCGCGGGTGCGGTTCCCATCTGCGGCCACCACCTGCCCGCCGGGCGCGACGATCACCGCGCCGACCGGCACTTCACCTCGGTCTGCTGCCGCCTGTGCCTGTTCCAGCGCCTGTTTCATGTGGGATCTGAACTTCATGCCTCTGACTGCCTCAGAAACCCGTCTTTCGCAAGCCGCCGGGATGGGTTATGGCCGGAGGATGACCAATACCCCTCCTCCCGGCGACCGGATCGCCAAAGTGCTGGCCCGCGCCGGTGTCGCCTCGCGCCGCGAAGCTGAACGCATGATCGAAGCCGGACGTGTGACCGTGAATGGCAAGGCGATCAACAGCCCTGCGCTGAACGTAACCGCCAAGGACAGGATTACCGTCGATGGTAAACCAGTATCCGAGCCCGAGCCATCACGCCTGTGGCTCTATCACAAGCCACCGGGACTAGTGACGACGGCGCGTGACGAAAAAGGCCGCAAGACGATTTTTGACGACCTGCCCGAGGATATGCCCCGGGTCATGAGCGTCGGGCGACTCGATCTGAACTCGGAAGGATTGCTACTGCTGACTAATGATGGCGGCATCAAGCGCAAGCTGGAACTGCCCTCAACTGGATGGCTGCGCAAATACCGGGTGCGGGTAAATGGACGCCCCAAAGACGAGGATTTCGAACCGCTGCGCAAAGGCCTGGTAATCGATGGTGAACGGTTTCAGCCCATGACCGTGACACTGGACCGTCAACAGGGCGCGAACGCTTGGCTGACCATCGGCCTGCGCGAAGGCAAGAATCGCGAAATCCGCCGCGCTATCGAAGATATCGGTTATGTGGTGAACAGGCTTTTGCGGGTTTCTTACGGCCCATTCCAACTGGGCAACCTGAAACCCGGCGAGGTTGAAGAAATCCGCCGCCGTGTCATGCGCGACCAACTGGGGCTGGATGCTGAGGATAGCGGAATACCCCCGGCCAAACGCCCTGCTCGACCGCAGCGCAAAAGACCAGCAATCGGCAAGAAACCTCGCAAGTGACGCGGGTTATTCAACCTTCCCCCTAGCGCCAAGCCCTCGTATCGCCTAAATTTTCCCTGATGGTCACAGTTGGGGGGCGCTATGTCCGGGACCGGAGTACAAAAATTGGCCTATGCGGCCCTGTTGGTGCTGTTGTTCGGCGTCTGCACCGGTCTGTTGGGGGGCCTGTAGCGAAATGGCCAAACGGTACGGCGGCAAATTCAGCCCAGAAGGCGATGTTTCCTCGCAGGATCAGCCATCGCGTGGCCAATTCGATGGTGCCCGTGTCGAACCGGCAGGTGCACGCGCGAACATCCTGTTTGTCCCGGCGATACCACTGGTGTTTCTGTCTCTGAACGATGGCGCGATCGGAATGACCATCGGCCTGGTTGCGGCAGGGCTACTGACCGCTGCCGCGTTTCTGCTGCGCGAAGGTTTAAGGGCCGAATCCGCTTACAACGCCCGCCGCACCGCACGCAGACCTGCGTTTCCCCGCAAGGTGTTTTCCAGCGTTCTGACCGGTTTGGGGGCGGCGCTAGCCTCATACCGGACCGAATTTCTGGACGCCGAAACAGCATCACAGGTAAGCCTGCTGGCCCCCATCCTGTTTGGCGCCGCTGCAACGGTTCTACATTCGGTTTCCTTCGGCCTCGACCCAATGAAGGACAAAGGAATGGAGGGTGTCGACACCTTCCAGCAGGACCGTGTCGCACGCGTGGTCGAGGACGCCGAAACCCATCTGACCCAAATGACAGATGCAATAAAACGCGCAGGTGACCGCCGGATCGAAGCGCGGGTCGAACGCTTTCAGGATACAGCCCGCGATCTGTTTCGCACGGTCGAGGAAGACCCGCGCGATCTGGCTGGTGCCCGAAAATACCTGACGGTTTATTTGCAGGGCGCGCGCGATGCGACGGTGAAGTTTTCGGACGTCTATGCACGGACGCGTGATGCGCAGGCGTTGGCGGACTATTCGGCGTTGCTGGACGATCTTGAACAGAATTTCGCGGCGCGGACGCGAAAGATGCTATTGGATGACCGCAGTGATCTGACGGTTGAAATTGATGTGCTGCGCGACCGGCTGCAGCGCGAAGGCGTCCGGTTGGACTGACCGGCTTTTATGTAAGCGAGGATTACCCCATGTCCGATGAGATTAAAAACAAGGCAGTCGAGGCTGAAACGCTGGTGCAGGAAGTCACCGCCGTAGCCCTCCCCGAGCCGCAGGCCGAGATTGTCCCGTTGGAAGAGGCCGACGAACCGGTTGGTGCCGAGATCCGCAAGCGGATGGGTGAGATCGACATGGGCGACACAAACTCGATCGTCTCGTTCGGATCATCCGCACAGGCGGAATTGCAAGAGATCAGTCAGGCCATGCTGGCCGACGTGCGCAACAAGGATGTGGGCCCGGCGGGTGACAGCCTTCGCAATATCGTAACAACGATCCGGGGGTTTTCAGTCAGCGAACTGGATGTGCGTCGCGAACGCAGTTGGTGGGAAAAACTGCTGGGCCGCGCTGCACCCTTTGCCAAGTTCACAGCGCAGTATGAAGACGTTCAAAGCCAGATCGACCGGATCACTGATGATCTTCTGGGGCATGAGCATACACTGCTGAAAGATATCAAGTCTTTGGATCTGCTGTACGAAAAAACGCTGGAGTTCTACGACGAACTCGCACTTTACATCGCAGCGGGAGAGGAGAAGCTGACCGAGCTGGACAGCCACGACATTCCTGAAAAAGAGGCCGAGGTTCAGGCCGCGCCCGAAGACCAACAGGTGATGAAAGCGCAGGAATTGCGCGACTTGCGTGCCGCGCGCGATGATCTGGAACGCCGGGTCCACGACCTGAAGCTTACCCGTCAGGTGACGATGCAATCGCTGCCCTCCATCCGTCTGGTGCAGGAAAATGACAAGTCGCTGGTGACCAAGATCAACTCGACCCTCGTCAACACAGTACCGCTCTGGGAAACCCAGCTGGCACAAGCTGTCACCATACAGCGCAGTGCCGAGGCCGCCGCTGCCGTACGTGATGCCAATGATCTGACCAATGAATTGCTGACCTCGAACGCCGCCAACTTGCGCGAATCCAACAAAATGATCCGCGAAGAGATGGAGCGTGGCGTCTTCGATATCGAAGCCGTCAAACAAGCCAATGCAGACCTGATCGGCACCATCAACGAAAGCCTCGCCATTGCAGACGAAGGCAAGGCCAAACGCGCCGCAGCCGAGGAAGAACTGAAGAAGATGGAGGCCGAATTGCGCGACACGCTCGCCTCGGCCAAGGCGCGACAGGACGGGATCGGCGACAATGCCGGAACGGCTGTTCCCGGATAATGGAAACAGCGGGCGTGCGGCCATTTCATCGCGCTAAGATTGCAGTATTGGGCTTGTCGCTGCTGGCATTTGCTGGCTGCGATGAGGCATTGACGACGACGATCGCTCCTGAACCTCAACCTGCCCAGCCGCAAGGCCTGAGCAATGCATATCAAGCGCCCTCACCAGCGAGCCTTGATCTCGCGCGATACTATGAAAGCGTACAAAACAACTTGCTGACGCGCGGGTTGCTGAGAACCGATGGCGGTGGCCCTGATACGCCCTATGATGCCGATGATCTGGCCCGGAACTTTGAGACCATAGCGTTTTATAATGAATATCCGGGGCAAGGCGTTGCCAGCGGCAGCAGCCGCACCAGCCGACAGCTTAGTCGCTGGTCGTCGCCGGTTCGCATAAAGCCCGAGTTTGGTCCATCGGTTGCACCTGAAGTCCGCCAGCAAGAGACCGCCCGAATTGGCGCCTACGCCAACCGCTTGTCGCGGCTCACTGGACACCCGGTCTCAACCACCACCCGGAATGCAAATTTCCACGTCTTCGTGGCGGGTGAAGATGATACCGCTTATGTGCAAGCCCGGCTGCGACAACTGATCCCGGGCATAGGGCAGGCACAACTTGACCTCTTCGACAAACTGCCGCGCTCTTTCTATTGCTTTGTATTCGCTTCGGCGTCGAACAGCGCGCCACAGACATATACCCGGGCTGTTGCCCTGATCCGGGCGGAACATCCCGATCTGGTGCGCCTGAGTTGCGTCCACGAAGAGATCGCTCAGGGATTGGGGCTGCCGAATGACAGCCCGTCTGCCCGGCCATCAATCTTCAACGATGACGACGAGTTCGCCCTGCTGACAAGTCATGACGAAAAGCTGCTGACCATCCTTTATGACCCGCGCCTTAAGGCTGGCATGACCGCTGAAGAAGCGCGCCCGGTGGTCCGTATCATTGCACGCGAATTGATGGGGCAGTCGCTCTGACCCCGAAGACAGGAGAAATCCAATGGGAATTTTTGATTTTCTGACCGGCGAATTTATCGACGTCATCCACTGGGTCGACGATACGCGCGACACGATGGTCTGGCGGTTCGAGCGTGAAGGACACGAGATCAAATACGGCGCCAAGCTGACCGTGCGCGAAGGTCAAGCGGCGGTCTTTGTGCATGAAGGGCAGTTGGCGGATGTCTTCACCCCAGGTCTCTACATGCTTGAGACAAACAACATGCCGATCATGACGACGCTGCAGCATTGGGATCACGGCTTTCAGTCTCCGTTCAAGTCTGAAATTTACTTCGTTAACACGACCCGGTTCAATGACCTGAAATGGGGCACCAAGAACCCGATCATGCTGCGCGATCCCGAGTTTGGGCCAACACGCATCCGGGCCTTCGGCACCTATACAGTGCGGGTCAAGGACCCGGCGAAATTCCTAGTAGAGATCGTAGGCACCGATGGTGAATTCACCATGGACGAGATCAGCTTTCAGATCAGAAACATCATCGTGCAGGAATTCAGCCGCGTCATCGCAGGCTCGGGCATTCCAGTTCTCGATATGGCGGCGAACACCGCCGATCTGGGCAAGTTGATCGCGGCTGAGGTGTCCCCGGTGTTGGACGGGTATGGCTTGAGCATGCCCGAATTCTATATCGAAAACATCTCACTGCCGCCTGCGGTCGAAGCTGCGCTGGACAAACGCACGTCCATGGGCTTGGCGGGCGATCTGGGTAAATTCACGCAGTATTCCGCAGCCGAAGCGATGACTGCGGCAGCCAACAACCCTGGCCAGGGTGGCGGCATGGGCGCGGGTCTTGGCATGGGAATGGGCATGGCGATGGCGCAGCAGATGTCGAACATGGCAGCGGGTCAGCCGAGCGGCCCTTGGGGCGGTTCCGCCCTCGCTGCCCCGCAAGCCGCAGCGCCTGCGGCACCGCCACCCCCGCCACCCGTCGAGCACGTGTGGCATATCGCGGTGGATGGCCAGACCAGCGGGCCGTTCTCCAAGGCCAAGATGGGTCGTATGGCAACCGATGGTGAAATCACGCGTGATACCCACGTTTGGACCGCCGGACAGGACGGCTGGAAGAAGGCAGGCGACGTGCAGGAGTTGGCGCAGCTGTTCACGATTTTACCGCCGCCGCCTCCGGGCGCGTGATCTGACATTTGGTAACCTGATTTCGAGGTTCTGTCATGGCGAAAGACGAACACCGTTTCCCCTGTGACCAATGCGGGGCGGATTATCGGTTCAATCCCGGTGACGGAACGCTGACCTGCGATCATTGTGGCAACACCAGAACGATCGGTGCTGGCCCATGGGGTGGTGCGAGTCTGCGAGAGCTGGATTTCGACGCCGCCATCGCGGATCGCTTGCCTGACAGCGAGATTGAAGAAACCCGTGTTCTGACCTGTCCGAACTGCGCGGCTCAGGTTGAGTTTGATCCGAACACCCATGCTGCGGAGTGCCCGTTCTGTGCCACTCCGGTAGTGACCGATACAGGCGTCAGCCGCCATATCAAACCTCGCGGAGTGTTGCCCTTTGCACTGGATGAACGCTCGGCCCACAAGGCAATGGGGGATTGGCTGGGCCGACTGTGGTTTGCACCCAACGGGTTGAAGGAATACGCCCGAAAGGGACGCAAGATGCAGGGCATTTATGTCCCGTATTGGACCTTCGACGCTGATACCAAGTCGAGCTATCGTGGGGAACGCGGTGTGGTGTATTACGAAACTCGCACTGTGATGCGCGATGGAAAGCGCGTGCAGCAACAGGTTCCCAAAGTACGCTGGACTCCAAAATCCGGACGGGTCGCAAGGTTCTTTGACGATGTTCTGGTTTTGGCGTCTCAATCGCTGCCCAAATCCTATACCGATGCGCTGGAGCCATGGGACCTGCCTGCGCTTGAGCCATACCAGCCGGAATATCTGGCCGGTTTCCGCGCCGAGGCTTACACGGTCGAACTGCGAGAAGGTTATCAAGAGGCCCGCGCACATATGGCACGGGTGATCGAGCGTGACGTGCGCTTCGATATCGGAGGTGATCGTCAGCGCATTCACGCTGTCGACACCGAAGTGCGAGATGTCACATTCAAACACATCCTTTTGCCGGTTTGGATGGCGGCCTACAAATACCGCGGCCAGACCTATCGTTTTGTGGTCAATGGCCGGACCGGCCGCGTTCAGGGTGAGCGTCCCTGGTCCGCAATCAAGATTACGATCGCCGTGGTTCTGGGCCTTCTCGTTGCGGCCGGCGTCGGGTATCTGGTGGCAACTGGACAGCAATAAAGCTGATAAGCAGAGCACGCTCATGGAACCTACTCCTCGGCATGCCTGAAAGGAGATGTTGAATTGCACCTTGACGCTCTGAACGCGCTCTTGGCCGATCGTTTTTCTTGCCGTGCCTTTCGCACGGACTTGGTGCCTCGCGAACAGATTGAACAGATTGTCGCCAGTGCTGCGCGTGTTCCAAGCTGGTGCAACGCGCAACCCTGGCAAGTCGTCATCACCAGCGGGGCCGAGACAGACCATTTTCGGGACGCGTTGCAACACGAAGCCTCGCACGTTGCGCCTGCTCCGGACCTACCCTTTCCAACCGGCTATTCTGGTGTTTATCAAGAGCGCCGTCGCGCCTGTGGCTGGGCCCTCTACAAAGCGGTTGGTATCGAAAAAGGTGATCGCAGGGCCTCGGCGCAACAGATGATGGAAAACTATGCTCTGTTCGGCGCCCCACATTGCGCCATACTGTCCAGCCCGGCTGAACTGGGCCCTTACGGCGCGATGGATTGTGGTGGCTTCGTGACCGCATTTTCACTGGCGGCGCAGGCCCTTGGTGTGGCTTGTATCCCGCAGGCAGCGGTAGCGGCACATGGCGCATTTCTTCACCGTTATTTCGGGATATCAGAAGATCGCTTGATTCTGTGCGCGATTTCGTTCGGATATGCGGATATGGATCACCCGGCGAACGCGTTCAGAACGGAACGTGCCGCGCTGGATGAAGTGATCGATTGGCACGAATAGCAATAAAATACAGGATCTGCAGATGCGCGCCTTACTTCAAAGAATTTCCAGTGCCTCGGTCAAAGTCGATGGAACAGTCATCGGGCGATCGGGCCCCGGATTGATGATTCTGGTTTGTGCGATGCAGGGGGATGGAGAGAAACAAGCTGATCAATTGGCTGAAAAGATCGCAAAGCTCCGTATCTTCAAAGACGACGCGGGAAAGATGAACCGGTCGATATTGGACATTGAGGGCTCGGCCCTGGTGGTCAGCCAGTTCACCTTGGCAGCTGACACATCGCGTGGAAACAGGCCTGGGTTTTCCGGGGCCGCCCCGGCGGCTGAGGGCGAACACCTCTACGAGGCGTTTGTACACAACCTTTCATCGCGGGGCATTCCGGTTGAGACAGGTGCGTTCGGAGCTGACATGGCGGTAGAGTTGGTCAATGACGGACCAGTCACAATTTGGATGGAAAGCTGATGCAGAGTTCGCAAAAGGCACAGGACATTTGGCGCGCAGGCGTGGCGGCGGTTGATGGATATCGCGCAACGCTGGAGGCCACTCAGGCGATCGAAGCCCCAGATCAGATATTGGCCGTTGGAAAAGCCGCAGGGGCCATGGCCCGTGCCGCCGTCGAACGGTTTGGCCCAGTGCCCACTCTGGTGGTTACCAAGGATGGCCATGGCCACGACCTGCCTAAGCATATTGTGGTGATTGAAGCTGCACACCCGGTTCCCGATGCCCGCAGTCTGAAGGGTGGGCAGGCATTGCGCGAAACGGTTGAGGCGATGAAACCCAACAGCAAGCTGCTTCTGCTAGTTTCGGGAGGGGCTTCTTCGCTTGCCGAGGACCTCGTGGCCGGTGCGACATTGGATGATCTTGAGGCCCTCAACCAAAGACTGCTGAGTGAAGGCCTCGACATCGGTGCAATGAACACGGAACGGCGCAAGCTGTCCCGGATCAAGGGTGGCGGTTTGTTGTCGGCATTCTCGGGGAAAAGCGTGATCGTTCTGGCGATCTCGGACGTCCCGGGTGATGATCTGGGTGTTATTGGCTCCGGTATCGGATCGTCGCCTGAAGAACCGGAGTTTTCTGCCCACACCGCGATAATCGCATCAAACGCACACGCGCGCGACGCTGCAGCAATTGCGGCCGAGAACTCAGGCATCAAGGTCCTCGACAACGAGGAAGCGATGCACGATGACTATCTCTCGGTTGCAGCTAAATTAGGAGATCGGCTGCGGAATATGCCCAAGGGCGCCATGGTATTTGGCGGCGAACCAACCGTGGTCCTACCTGATGCGCCAGGGCGCGGTGGGCGCAATCAGGCCCTTGCTCTAGCACTCGCGCGCGAAATCGCAGGGCAATCTGATTTGACCGTCATCGTCGGAGGAACAGATGGCACCGACGGGCCAACAGATGCAGCAGGCGCCATCGTTACCGGCGACACTTGGTCTGATAAGGCGCAAGCGTATCTGGACAATGCAGATAGCGGCAGTTTCCTCGACAAGGCGGGGGCGCTGTTGGTCACGGGACCCACGGGGACAAACGTAATGGATCTGATTGTTGCAATAAAAAACTGATCCGGGACCCTGACCCCACCCATCCGAAAAACCCACCCGATAGAATCACTTAGAGGCCGGACTGGCGTTTGATCTGTGGAACGAAAGTTCATGCAAAACTGACCAGGCAACTATCGGATAATTTGTTCAGGTCAGAGTAAGTAGTTAGGAATAAGGGGTTTTGGATTTCCAAAGGCTCATAACAAGATCATCTGGCGCGATCAAAGGCGGAACCTCCCCATTATTTCAAGAGATTTGCACTTGCCCGCTGCCCTGAATTGCACCTAAGTTGACTCATGCGTCAATAAAAAGCCCACCAACGGGCTGAACATCCTATCAACTGGGAGAAATCTGGATGAACGAACAACTCACTCACATGTCAAAGCAGGTCACAGCTGGAAAGCTGACCCGCCGTGAATTCATGGGTAAAGCAGCGGCACTGGGTGTCTCGGCCGCAATGGCAAGCACTATGTTTGCCGATGCCGCACGTGCCGCTGGTCCGAAAAAGGGCGGCGATCTGAAATTCGGTTTGCAGGGTGGTGAATCGACCAACTCACTTGATCCGGCAACCTACGCAAGCTCAGTCCCGTTCCAGAACGGCAAGCAGTTCGGAGACCAACTGGTCGAAGTGGCGCCCGACGGAACCATCGAACCGCGCCTGGCTGAAAGCGTCGAAGGAAGTGCAGACGCGAAAGTTTGGACGTTCAAGCTGCGTCAAGGGGTTGAGTTCCACAACGGCAAGACCATGACCAGCGAAGACGTGCTGAAAACTATGCAGCGCCACTCGAACGAAGATTCCAAATCAGGTGCCTTGGGCATCATGAAAGGCATCGAGTCGATGAAGGCCGATGGAGATAATTTCCAGGTCACACTGACCGAGCCGAACGCCGACCTGCCGTATCTGATGGCCGACTATCACCTCATCATTCAGCCCGATGGCGGCATGGATAATCCGGCGGCAGGTATCGGCACCGGCCCGTACAAACTAGAAGTGGACGAACCCGGCGTCCGCCACTTGTTCACCAAGAACGAAAACCACTGGAACAGCGATTTCGGCAATTTTGACAGCGTAGAAGTTGTTGTGATCAACGATGCGACGGCACGGACCGCTGCACTGCAGTCCGGACAGGTCCACGCCGTCAACCGCGTTGAACCCAAAGTTGCCGACCTGTTGGGCCGTGCGCCTAACCTGACGGTGCATTCAACCGCTGGTCGCGGTCACTATGTCTTCATCATGCATTGCGACACGGCTCCGTTTGATAACAATGAACTGCGCACCGCACTGAAGTACGCCATCAACCGCGCGGAATTGGTTGACAAAGTTCTGCGCGGCTATGGCTCGATCGGGAATGATATGCCGATCAATTCAGCCTATCCATTGTTTGATGAAACCATCGAACAGCGCGAGTTCAGCGTTGAAAAGGCTGCAGAGCACTATAAGAAATCTGGACATGATGGCTCTCCGATTATTTTGCGCGTTGCCGATGGTGCGTTCCCAGGTGCTGTAGATGCTGCTGCTCTGTTCCAGCAGACTGCAGCACAGGCTGGAATTCCGCTTGAAATCAAGCGTGAGCCCAATGATGGCTACTGGTCCGAGGTTTGGAACGTTCAACCCTTCTGTGCGTCTTATTGGGGCGGCCGCCCGGTTCAGGACCAGATGTACTCGACTGCATATCTGTCGACCGCAGACTGGAATGACACGAGGTTTAAGGTTCAGGCGTTTGACGACTTATTGTTCGCGGCAAAGGCGGAACTCGACCCTGAGAAACGCAAAGCCATCTACAGCCAGATGGGTCAAATGGTCCGCAACGAAGGCGGCCTGATCTGTCCGATGTTCAACGACTTTGTCGAGGGCATCAGCAACCAACTGGACGGATGGGAATCTGACCCGACGCAAGAGATGATGAACGGCAACATATCCCGCAAAATGTGGTTCGTCTAAAACGGGCTACGGATAATGCATCCCATCATCAAATTGGTTTCCCAGCGCCTGGCGCTGGGACTCCTTTTGCTGCTCGGCGCTTCGGCCCTGATTTTCGGCCTAACCGAAGCCCTACCCGGAGACGCCGCGCAAGCCGTCCTGGGGCAGTCCGCAACTCCAGAGGCCTTGGCAAACCTACGCGAAGAAATGGGCCTGAACCGCCCTGCCCTTACACGCTATTTCGAGTGGTTGGGCGGCATACTTCAGGGTGACCTGGGTCAATCCCTGACCAACAAACTTGATATCTCCGAGAGTATTGGAAAACGCCTTGGGAACACTCTGTTCCTGGCTTGCGTGGCAGCAATAGTTTCCGTACCGCTTGCAATCTTTCTGGGGCTGCTTGCCGTGCGGTTCCGCAATCGCTGGCCCGACAAACTGATTTCAGCCATCACCCTGACGACGGTTTCGATCCCCGAATTTCTGATCGGTTATGTGGTGATCTACTATATCTCAGTGAAATTGGGATGGTTCTCGTCGCTTGCGATGATCAATGATTCTATGTCGTTTGGACAAAAGTTGAATGCAATCGCGCTACCTGCCTTTGTTCTGACGCTGGTCGTGCTGGCACAGATGATGCGCATGACGCGCGCGGCCATTCTGAACCTCATGCAATCGGCCTATATCGAAACCGCTGAATTGAAAGGCCTCAGCACATTTCAGGTTATTGCCCGCCATGCCTTTCCCAACGCGATTTCACCGATCGTGAACGTCGTCATGCTGAACCTGGCCTATCTGGTCGTGGGTGTTGTCGTGGTCGAGGTTGTGTTCGTCTATCCAGGTATGGGGCAATACCTTGTGGATGCCGTGACCAAACGTGATGTGCCGGTTGTTCTGGCCTGCGGCGTGGTGTTTGCGGCCGTTTATATCGGTCTGAACATGGTTGCAGATATCGTGTCGATCCTTGCCAACCCAAGACTGAGGCATCCGAAATGATAAAGAACATTCCTCTTTCGGCTCTGATTGGCCTTATCTTCACCTTCGCCTATTTCTTTGTGGCGATCGCCGCCCCGTTGATTGCACCCTATGGAATGGCAGAAGTCGTCGGCGACGTCTGGGAGCCGAGCAGCCCCGAACATCTGCTAGGCACTGACAATATCGGCCGCGATCTGCTGACCCGCATGATCTATGGCGGGCGCACGACAATCTTCATCGCGGCAGCGGCGACGCTGCTCAGCTTTCTGACCGGTACGTCGCTGGGCTTGCTGGCTGCTGTACTGGGCGGATGGGCTGATCAGGCGCTCAGCCGTACGGTGGATCTGATCATGTCAATCCCGACTCTGATCCTGGCACTGGTCATTCTGGCCATCGTTCCGGTGACCGTCCCGATCCTGATCCTTGTTATGGGCTTACTGGATGCCACTCGCCCGTATCGTCTATCGCGATCCGTAGCGGTGGACATCAACGTGATGGACTATGTTGAAGCCGCCAAGCTGCGCGGCGAAGGGCGCGCCTGGATCATCTTCCGGGAAATCCTGCCCAATGCGCTGTCGCCACTTGTGGCCGAATTCGGGCTACGGTTCATCTTCATGGTTCTGTTCATCTCGACCCTGTCGTTCCTGGGACTGGGCGTCCAGCCACCGCTGGCTGACTGGGGCGGTATCGTGAAAGAAAACAAGGATGGCATCGTCTATGGCATCGGCGCAGCGCTTTATCCCGCTGTGGCCATTGCGACGCTGGCAATCTCGGTCAACCTGGTGGCTGACTGGGTCCTGAATCGTACCACATCGCTGAAAGGAGGCCGGGGATGAGTGATGTCCTTCTCAAGGTCCGCGACCTCAAAATCGGCGCGACCGTCTATCCGCCGGGTGAAAAGCCCCATGACATCGAGATCGTGCACGGGGTCAGCTTTGACCTCGCGCCAGGCAAGGTGCTGGGTCTGATCGGCGAATCCGGGGCTGGCAAATCTACCATCGGTCTGGCCTCAATGGCCTATGGCCGTGGCGGTGTGAAAATCACCGGGGGCGAGGTTTGGGTAAACGGGCGTGATATCCTCAAGACATCTCATGGGGATATCCGCAAACTGCGCGGTGGTGAGGTAACATATGTTTCCCAATCCGCCGCCGCATCGTTCAACCCCGCAAAGAAGATCATGGATCAAGTGGTCGAGGCCGCAGTTGAGCAGAAGAAGTTTTCGCGCAAAGAGGCTGAAGCCCGCGCGCGTGAGCTTTTTGCCAAGCTGGGTCTGCCCGACCCTGACAATATCGGTGATCGTTACCCGCACCAGGTTTCGGGCGGACAGCTGCAGCGCTGCATGACGGCGCTGGCGCTTTGCCCTGAGCCTGATCTGGTGGTTTTTGACGAACCTACCACGGCACTGGACGTGACTACCCAAATCGATGTGCTGATGGCCATCAAAGACGCCATTCGCGACTCGGGCGTTGCCGCCTTGTATATCACCCATGATCTGGCAGTTGTGGCCCAGGTCAGTGATGACATCATGGTGCTGCGGATGGGCGATACGGTCGAATACGGAAATACCGATCAGATCATCAACCGCCCGCAAGAAGAGTACACACAGGCGCTGGTTTCGGTCCGCTCAATCGAGCACGAAGAGAAAAAACCAACTCCTGAACCCGTCCTGAGCGTCGATGGTATCACCGCGCGCTACAAAGGCTTGAACTTCGACGTGCTGCATAATGTCAACGTCGAGCTTCATCCGGGGCAGACACTGGCGGTTGTGGGTGAATCCGGGTCGGGCAAGTCTACGCTGGCACGGGTCATCACCGGGCTTCTTCCGCCCCGCGATGGTGAGATTACCTTTGCGGGCCGCAAGCTCAGCTCTGATCTGAAAGGCCGCACGCGTGAAGACCTGCGTGAGCTGCAAATGATCTACCAGATGGCCGACGTGGCAATGAACCCGCGTCAGACCGTCGGTACGATTATCGGCCGCCCACTCGAGTTCTACTTCAACATGCGCGGCGCCGAGAAACGCAAGCGGATCGTTGAGCTGCTGGATGAGATCGAACTGGGCGAGAAGTTCATCGATCGTTATCCGGCGGAACTGTCAGGTGGTCAAAAACAGCGTGTCTGTATCGCGCGATCGCTGGCAGCCAAGCCAAAGATGATCATCTGTGATGAGGTCACCTCGGCGCTCGACCCGTTGGTCGCGGACGGTATCCTCAAGCTGCTGCTGGATCTGCAAAAGATCGAGGATGTGGCATACCTGTTCATCACCCACGATCTGGCGACAGTCCGTGCGATCAGCGATAGTATCGCGGTGATGTACCAGGGTCGGGTGGTTCGCTACGGTCCCAAGAGTCAGGTGCTAAGCCCTCCGTTCGACGACTATACAGACTTGCTGCTTAGCTCGGTGCCTGAGATGCATCTTGGCTGGCTGGAAGAGGTTGTCGCCCACCGCAAAATGGAGAGCGCGGGGAACTGATCCGCGCCCTTCTCATAGAAACACCGAAGACCATTCAAATTCCCGGCGCTGTGAACACAAGCAGACGTCGGGATTTTGCTATTTGGGGCGCAAATGCGCAGCCATAGCCGGACGAATCTCATAGGTTCGCCGGAACGAATACTCAGAAACAAGGGCCGGAACATGGACCGCAAACTGCTTTTGATCATCCTCGACGGCGTCCCCTGGCGCAACTTTCGTCGACTGTTTGGCAATCTTGAAGGGTGGGTCGACAGCGGTGCTGCCCGGGTTTGGAAACTCCGCTCTGTGCTGCCCTCGACCTCTGCCAGCTGCTACGCCTCCATCCACACCGGGGTCACACCGCAAGAGCATGGCTGTACAGGCAACGGCAACGTCTTCCGACTAAGCCACAAGGACGTGTTCAGTCAGGTGCGTGAGGCAGGCGGTGTAACCGGCGCGGTCACCCACAGCTATTGGTCTCAATTCTTCAATCGCCACCCGTTCGACTACGTCCGCGATGTTGAATATGACGAGCCCGACAACCTGACAATCAACCATGGTCGCTTTCATTCAATAACGGGATATGGCAACGCCAACCAGATGACGCCAAGCGATGTCGATCTGTTTGCCTCGCTCACCAACCTGTGTCTGCGCTTCGGACTGGATTATGGCATCCTGCACACTTGCACACTGGACAGCATGGGGCATCGTTTCTTCCACGATTGCGCCGAGATGGACCATGCCTGTTTCGTCATGGACGAAATGCTGGCCCCATTCATTCCGCGTTGGCAGCAGTTGGGTTATGACGTCATCGTGACGGCTGATCATGGTCAGGACGAACGCGGCCATCACGGTGGTCGCAGCCCGTTGCAGCAGGAAACGGCGCTTTACTATTTTGGTGAGGCCAAAGGCCCTGAACCGGATACCGTGATCGACCAGCTTCAGCTAGCCCCAACCATACTTAAGCGTATGGGTGCGCCGGTGGCGGACACGATGAAAGCCAAGCCGTTCCTGACCTGACGCGGTTCAGTCGTAGGACCAAATCCCCTGCCCCAATGCCTCAATGGCCACGGAAATGCGTTCAAAGCTGTCCGCTGCGCGCCCGACAGATGTTCTGGCGCGTAGGTACCCATGGACCAAACCTGCCTCGTTGATGCATTGGGCTTGCCCACCTGCGGCTGTGATCCGGTCGCAATAAGCTTTCCCGTCATCGCGCAGCGGATCGCAATCGGCGGTCACCACCACCGTCGGCGGTAGCCCCGAGAAATCGACGTCATGCAACGGTGCAAAGGTAGGATCGTTCTGGGGCGTGGTCCCTTGATACCGAACAGTCTCATAAAACCGGATATCGTCCAATGTCAGCAGCGGGGCATTGGCATGTTCGATATACGACCCCTGCGACATATCTCCGCCTAAGCCGGGATATATGAGGACCTGCCCCAGCACATTTTCCAACCGCCCCCGACCATGGTGCGAAACGGCTGCTGCCAGATTGCCACCCGCGCTGTCACCGGCCAGCACGATCGGTTCGCCGTATTCCTGAACCACCCAGTTCGTGGCGGTCCAGCTATCCTGAAACTGCGCCGGGTGCACGTGCTCAGGGCACAACCGATAGTCGACCGAAACGATCCGATAGCCCGTCTGGGCGCAGAGTTCAGCACAAACATCATCGTGGCTATCCAAGCCCCCGACGACGAACCCACCACCATGTATGTAGACGACAGTCCGGGTGGGGTCACCGGCACTATAGATGCGAACAGGTACGCCATCGGCGGACCTGTCGCGCACCTCGATGCCAGGTGGGCGCGGCTGGCGGAAGTCCTGACACATCGCGTCATAGACCCGGCGTTGGTCAGCAATGGACATCTCTACTGTATCATCCGGATAGCTCTCGGCTGTGCGCCGGATGAAACCCCAGGTCTCCTCGTCGATCAGACGTTCATAGTCCATTGTTCCTCCGAATTATTCAGACCACTCCCATGGCCGGGTAAACGAACCCAACACTTTTGAGACATCGTCTTCGGAAGACCCATTCGCGTCAAGCTGCGCGACAAGACCCCTCTTCTTGTCGTCGATTACCGAAACGACACGCGCTTCAATGCCTGCGGCGTCCAAAGCACCGTTGTAGATGCGAGTGATGGCCTGCTTGCGCAGTTCGGGTTTGAAAACCTTGCCAACGGCGGTTTTCGGCAATTCATCCAGAATGGTCATATGCTTGGGCTGTGCCGCACGTTCATGGACGTGGACCTTGCAATAGTCCATCAGCTCCTGTTCAGTGACCGAGGCCCCCTCGACCAGTTCAACAAAGGCACAAGGCACCTCACCCGAATGCGCATCAGGCTGACCGATGGCCCCTGCAAAGGCGACGGCATCATGGCCCAGCAAGGCCTCTTCGATTTCTGCAGGATCGATATTGTGTCCGCCGCGAATGATCAGGTCCTTCGCGCGACCGGTGATCCACAGATAGCCGTCCTCATCAAACCGTCCCAGATCGCCCGTGCGCAGGTATTTATCGAAATGATAGAGGTTCGTATTCTTGTCGGTCTCGGTATAAGTATTGCCCGCGTATACGCCGGGGTTCGAGATGCAAATTTCACCGATCTGATCTACGCCGCACTCGGTTGGTCCATCCGGCCCGTCCTGCAGGATTTTGACATCCGTATAAGGGAACGGGATACCGATCGAACCGATCTTCTTTTCCCCATCCACGGGGTTGCATGACACCAGACAAGTGGCCTCGGTCAGGCCGTAGCCCTCGACGATAGTAACGCCGGTCGCTTCTTCAAACCGACGGAACAGTTCGACCGGCAACGGAGCTGATCCCGAAAATGCTGTTTTAACGCTGGATATATCCGCATCCACAGGTCGCTGCATCTTGGCTGAAATCGCTGTCGGCACTGTGATGATGAACGAAACCTTCCAGCGTTCGATCAGTTTCCAGAAATTGTCGAATACGCCATCACCGCGATACCCGGCAGGCGTCGGGAATACCACATGTGCACCAGACGACACCGCCGCCATCACGATGACATGCACCGCAAAGACATGGAACATCGGCAGAGGGCACATGATGACGTCGTTTTCGTCAAAGAGCAGCGTGTTGCCCAACCAGCCATTGTAGATAAGGCCCGAGTATTTGTGCTGCGCTACTTTCGGCATGCCCGTAGTGCCGCCCGTGTGGAAGTAGCACGCCACCCGATCTTCCTGGCTATCCTCAAAGTTCAGCGTTTTAGGCTGCTTGTTCAGCTCATCAAGGAAGTTCTTGTAATCCGCATGGGCCAGCTTTTCTTTATCACCCATCTTTGGGCGTAAGAACGGTACAAGCCAGGATTTGGGCGGCGTCAGATAGCGATTCAGGTCGATCTCAAGGATCGTGTTGACGCCCGGAGCGTGGCGTACTGCCTCTTCAACCTTTTGGGCTACATCGGTTTTGGGGAAGGATTTCAGCGTGACCACGACCTTCGCCTTGGTCTCACGCAGGATCGCCGCGATCTGCTCCGGCTCCAGCAATGGGTTGATCGGGTTCACGATCCCAGCTACCGCACCGCCCATCATGGTGACCAGCGTCTCGTTACAGTTGGGCAGCACATAAGCCACCACATCGTTTTCTCCGATGCCAAGGGAACGGAACAGATTGGCCGCTTGGTTGATTTTGCCCAGCAGTTCGGACCATGTCAGCGTCTCAGCCTTGTCACTCGGTCCAGACAACAACTGAAAGCTGATCGCTTTGTGGTTCGGGAACTTGCCCGCCGTCCGCGACAACAGCTGGTGGAAGGTGACGGGTACATCCCGATCCTCCCACGTCATCTCCTGCTCGATGCGCGCCTTGTCTTCCAATCCCACAAAGGCCATGTGGCTCCTCCCCTGATCTGTCTCCCGTGTCGCGCACAGGTTTGTTTGTCCTCTCCAAGATGGAAGCAAAACACACCATGCGCAAGCAAGGGCTTAGCGATCAGGTCCGGGAATATGTAGAATGACGCTACGGCGAAACGAGATGTGCCGGAGCGTCACTTTATTCTGCAGCCACCCCGTCGGTGAACTGCAAGCGTGCGAGGCGGGCATACAAACCGTCCTGCGCCACCAGATCGTTATGGGTACCCTGCGCCACAATGCGCCCGGCTTCCAGCACGACAATCCGGTCTGCCTTCTTAACGGTCGCCAGACGGTGCGCCACGATCAGAGTGGTGCGCCCTGCCCTCATGTTATCAACCGCACCCTGCACCGCACGTTCGCTTTCTGCGTCCAAAGCCGAGGTCGCCTCGTCCAGCAGCAGCACCGGTGCGTCGCGCAGGATGGCACGTGCGATGGCGATACGTTGCTTCTGACCACCCGACAGCATTACGCCCCGTTCGCCCACAAAGCTGTCATACCCTTCGGGCAAAGCCGAGATGAACTCATGCGCGGCGGCGGCTCGGGCGGCGGACTCGACTTCGGCATCTGAGGCGTCCAGACGGCCAAAGCGGATATTCTCGCGCGCCGAAGCGGCAAAGATCACGGGGTCTTGCGGGACCAGCGCGATGTGCTGGCGGAAGTCGTCACGGTTCAACTCGCGCAGGTCGAGCCCATCAAGGCTGACCTGTCCCGCATCGGGATCATAGAACCGCTGAATCATCTGGATGACTGTTGTCTTGCCCGCACCAGACGGGCCAACAAAGGCCACTGTCTCCCCGGGTTTTATCTGCAGTGACAAATGATCCAGCGCGACAACGTCCGGGCGCGCGGGATAGTGGAATGTCACATCGTCGAAACGTATCTCTCCGCGTACGGGCACAGGCAATGCCTTGGCCTGCGACGGATCATTGACGGTATCCTCAGCGTTCAGCAGCTCGACCAGCCGTTCCGTCGCGCCAGCAGCGCGCTGCAACTCGCTCCAGATTTCCGACAGTGCCGCGACCGAACCCGCCATGATGATCGAATAGATCACAAACTGGATCAGCACACCCTCGGTCATGATCCCGTTGCGCACGTCATTCGCACCCATCCACAGCACGCCAACGATGCCCGAGAAGACGAGAAAGATCACAATGACGGTCAGAATCGCACGGGTCTGGATCCGGCGCAGAGAAACTTCGTACGAAGTTTCTGTCATCTCTCCAAACTGCGTCCTGCTGGCGTCCTCATGAGTAAAAGCCTGCACGGTTTGCACCGCACCCAACGCCTCGCCGGCATTTCCAGAGGACGCCGCAATCCAGTCCTGATTTTCCCGGCTGATCACCCGTAACCTGCGGCCCAGTACCAATATTGGCACAACCACCAGCGGGATAAGCAACAATACCATTCCGGTCAGCTTGGCCGACGTCAGCAGCATCAGCACCAGTCCACCGACGAACATCAGAAGGTTGCGGAGCGCGATGGACACAGACGATCCCAGCACCGATTGGATCAGCGTTGTGTCGGTGGTGATACGGCTCAGAACTTCGCCGGTCATGATGCGCTCGTAAAACTCGGGGCTCATCCCGATCACGCGGTCAAAAACCGCCTTTCGGATATCGGCCACCACACGTTCACCCAACCGGGTCACCAAAGCATAGCGAATACCCGTACCCACGGCGAGAATCCCGGCTATACCGAGGGCGGCCAGAAAGTACCATTCAAGCAAATCACCATCTTCGATGCGGAAATTGTCGACCACACGCCGCACAGCCAAGGGCAATGTCAGCGTCATGCTGGCCGTCAGGATCAACGCCAGTGTCGCGCCGATCATCAGCAGTCGATAGGGCTTCATAAACGGCCACAATGACCGCAGCACGCCTATTTTCTTTGACCGCGCACGCTCTTCCTGTGCACGCGGAGCCGAATTGTTCGCTGGACTGGCGGCGCTGGTTCTTGCCATGTCTGGCCCTTGTATTTTGGTCGATCGCCCTGATCAGGCATCATTCCCAGCTTCTTGGCGTCAGAGGCGTTTGGGGTCAAGCTGAAGACAAAGTTTTGCAACCCGATAAGGGCTAAATGACGCAACTTGTGTGAGGGATCAACTGGAGCGGGCGGCGGGAATCGAACCCGCGTCATTAGCTTGGAAGGCTAAGGTCTTACCACTACACAACGCCCGCTCAGCGAGCCCACCACCTATTTCATACGAAATTTGACGTCAAGAGGATGTTTCAATCAAATGCGCCTCGCACTGTGATTTGAAAGGTCCATTTTGCCAGGATCGACACGTGCGAACAGCCGGGTGCTTTTCGGCGAGTGTTCTTAACTGATCAGGCGGGCTGGATCATTGCAAACGCTCAAAAGAGCATTTTCCGCGCTCCGCGACGCCATTCACGAAAATGTGCTATAGTTCGAAAATCCGTCGTCCGGCGCTGTTTGCCCGTCCTCGGCGGAATTTTAGCGGGGGATTGAATGATGACCGAATTTGACCTCGGCACGTATCGCCGTGCTGTTACCACTTCATCAAGCGAAGCTCAGAAACTGTTCGATCAGGGGCTCATCTGGTTGTTCGGGTATAACCACGAGGCCGCTGCCGCCTGTTTCGAACAGGCCATTACTCATGACCCGAAATGCGGTATGGCCCATTGGGGCATCGCCTATGCGATTGGTCCAAATTACAACAAACCATGGGAGTTCTTCGAGCCCGATGAAAAAGTTGCAACCCTTGATCGGTCGCGTCAGGCAATCGAAGCGGCGATGGCATTGCGCGCATCCTCTACCCCGGTCGAGGCGGCGCTGATCGAAGCGATCTCACAACATATCCCGTCGGACCCCGAGATCGAAGATTACGCCCCGTGGAACGACGCGTTCGCCGATTCGATGCGCGCGGTTTATTCCGATCATCCGGACGACCTGGATGTCTCATCTGTGTTTGCCGAATCCTTGATGAACCGAACGCCCTGGCAGCTATGGGATCTCAAGAAGGGCGTGCCCGCCGAAGGGGCATCCACCACCGAGGCACAAGCCGTTCTGGAAAGGGCCTTTGAAACGCTTCCCGGTGCCTGGGATCATCCCGGCCTGCTGCATATGTATATCCACTTGATGGAGATGTCGCCCACTCCGGAAAAGGCGCTGCGACACGGGGATCGGCTGGTCGATCTGGTGCCCGACAGCGGGCATCTAGTTCACATGGCGACGCATATCGACGTGTTGTGCGGCGACTATCAGAATGTGGTCTGGCGCAATCACCGAGCCGCAGCGGTCGACAAGAAATATGAAGCCATGGCCGGGGGTGAGAACTTCTATACCGTCTATCGCGTCCACAACGTACATTTTGAAGCCTATGGGGCCATGTTCCTTGGGCAACCCGAATTGGCCCTGGCTGCGTCCGAGGAATTGATGCGATTATTGCCGGACAATGTGATCCGTTACTTCCCGGATTTGTTCGAATCCTTCTATGGCAAAAAGGTCCATGTCATGGTTCGCTTCGGCATGTGGCAGGAAATTCTGGATGAACCCATGCCCGGCGACGCGGAGTTATACAGCTATACCACCGCCGCAATTCATCAGGCGCGCGCTGTGGCTCTGGCCAATTTGGGTCGTATGGACGACGCAACGCACGCACGCGAAGTGGCCGTTCAGGCCAGGAAAGCCGTCCCGGAAAGTCGACTGGTATTCAATAACACCGCCGAGGATGTTTTGATGATCGGCGAGGCGATGATGGATGGAGAGATCGCGTTCAAATCCGGTGACCGCGAAGGCGGGCTTGATCATCTGCGCCGCTCGGTCGAGTTGGATGACAATCTGGTTTATGACGAGCCTTGGGGATGGATGCAGCCAACAAGGCACGCTTTGGGTGCCTTGTTGATGGAAGACGGTCAATTCGATGAGGCCGAGGCCGTCTATCGGGCCGATCTGGGTCTGGACGACACGCTCGCCCGTGCTTGCCAGCATCCCGGCAATATCTGGAGCCTTCATGGCCTGCATGAATGCCTGATCCGTCGCGGTGAAACGACCGAGGCCCGTCATATCAAGCTGCAACTGGACAAAGCTGCTGCACGGGCCACGGTGCCTATCCATGCCTCATGTTATTGCCGCAGCAAGGCAAAGGCGGCTTAGGCTTCTGGTCGTTAGGCGATAGATTCGCCTAAACATTGATCAGCGCCGCAGGTAGATCGGCGTCAATCTGCACGCGGCGCAGATCAAAAGAAGCTTTGCTCAGACTGTCAATTTCCTGTCATGTGATCGCTCTAAACCCACGGTGCGATTCTTAGTTCAGACAGCCAGGAGCTATCCATGACAGACGTCGACCTTACCACCCTTTCCGCCGACGATTGGGATGAGTTGCACTTCCCCCGCCCGGATGAACACGACTTCGACCGCGTGGTTGAAAGCGCTATCTCGCGACGGGGTTTCCTGTCAGGAGTTGTGGCTTTTGGATCGGGCGCTGCGGCGATGGGCGCTGGTTTGTTGGGCTCAACTTCAGCACAGGCGGTCGATGCACAACGCTTTGCCTTCACGCCGATTCCTGCCCAGACCGATGGGACAGTCCACGTGCCGGAAGGTTATGAGTGGAAGATGCTGATGCGCTGGGGCGATCCGCTGTTTTCCGAGGCCGTTGGCTATGACTTGACCGATGGCGGTTCGGTCGAAAACTCGGACAAGGTTTTTGGCGAGAATACGGATGGGATGGAGACATTCTCGTTCCGGGGTCACGAGCTGATTGCGATCAACCACGAGTACCCGAACCGCAAGATCAACCTGCCTGCCGCGCAAGAAGGTGTTCCGACCAGTGCCGATGACGTTTTGAAATTGCAGAACATCCAGGGCGTGACAGTAATGGAGATCAAGGAAGGCCCTGCGGGCTGGGCGGTCGTTAAGGACAGCCCCTTCAACCGCCGGATCCACCATAACACTCCGATGAAGATCGTCGGCCCCGCCGCTGGTCATGACCTACTGAAGACCGAGGCCGATCCGATAGGAACCGCGTCGCTGGGCACCATGAACAACTGTGGTTCCGGCAAGACACCGTGGGGCACCTACCTGACCTGCGAAGAAAATTTCAACGGCTACTTTGGTTCCTCTGACGAGAATGCCAGCTACGATCAGAAGGTCGCGGACGGCATGAAACGCTATGGCATCAAAGCCGAAAGCTGGAATGGCTACGAACTGTTTGACCCCCGCTTCGACACCTCGAAAAACCCCAATGAGCCGCACCGCGCAGGCTGGATCGTTGAAATCGACCCGACCAAACCCGACAGCACTCCGGTCAAGCACACCGGCCTTGGTCGCTTCAAGCATGAAAATGCTGAGGTCGCGCTGGCTGCGGACGGTCGTGTCGTGGTCTATATGGGCGACGATGAACGTGGCGAGTATCTTTACAGGTTCGTCTCGAACGCGGCCTATGCGCCCGGTGTCGACACTCAGGGCTTGTTGAATGACGGCACGCTATATGTCGCCAAGTTCAATGATGACATGAGTGGCGAATGGCTGCCGCTGACGCCGGAAACAACCGGCATGGACGCGGCCGAAATTCTGATCTTTACCCGTATGGCCGCATCGGCTGCGGGCGGCACCACAATGGACCGCCCGGAATGGGTGGCCTCAAGCCCTGTTGCGGTCGAGGCATATTGCTGCCTGACCAACAACAAGAACCGTGGAGTTAAGCCAAATGCTGGGGGTGATGACACTGCAGTCAACGGCCCTAACCCGCGCGAGGCCAACAAATACGGCCAGATCGTGCGCTGGCGTCCAGCGGATGAAGATCACGCGGCCACTGGCTTTGATTGGGATCTCTATGTCATGGCCGGAAACCCAACTGTTCATTCGGATAACCGTGGCGGATCGGCAAATGTGAACGAAGGCAACCTGTTCAACTCACCCGACGGCATGGCCATCGATTCGACCGGTCTGGTCTGGATTCAGACAGACGGGAATGATGACAACGAGGAAGAATTCGCAGGAAACGGCAATAACCAGATGCTAGTTGGCGATCCCGTGACCGGGGAGATTGTGCGCTTCATGACCGGCCCGAATGGCTGTGAAGTCACCGGTCTGGCCTGGTCGACCGACCTGCGCACCATGTTTGTTGGCATCCAGCATCCGGGCAGCAATTGGCCCGATGGCGGTACGCCGCGTTCGTCGGTGATTGCGATCAAACGCACCGACAACGGGCTGGTCGGCTAATCAAGCCCTTGCATCAAAAGCGCCCCTGAACTTCGGTTCCGGGCCGCTTTTTCGTCTCAATTCAAATATCCTCACCCAGTGGATCAAGCAGCCCGCCCGGCGCAAGCAAGGCACGTTCTGAAAGCCACGGGTTCAGTTCGAGTGCATGGTTCAGCGCCGTTCGCGCTTCGTCCAGCCGCTTGAGACCCAACAGCGATAATGCCCGCCCGCTAAGCGCCGCTACATGGTTCGGGGACAGCTCAATGGCACGATCCAGATCGATCAGGGCCGCACCGTAATCCTGCTGCAAATAGTTGACGAATGCCCGCTGATTGTACCCCTCGGCATAATCCGGGCAATAAGCGACCAGAGCGTCAAACTCGGCCAGCGCACCGGTCAAATCCCAAGACTCGCGCAGCGACATCCCGCGATCCAACAGGGTTTGAGATCGGGCGTCCGGCGCATCGGTCCAGAGTTGCCACATCCGTCCCGAAATGCCCCGCGCCTCGCGCTCAGACGACGCGGTTTGGGCTTGCGCAATCAGGGCGTCGACGCCAGAAATATGATCCGGCGCAACCGGGCAATCTGCAGAAGCCTGAGCGGCAGAACCAGCGAGTATGGCAACGATAAGTACGTTTTTCATCCTCTCTAACCTGATCCATCAGGCGTTTAGGTCAACTGCTTTATAGCGGAGCCAGCAACCCGGTTTCTTTCACCGCCTCCATCGCAACGAAGGTGGAGGTGTTGGCAACATGCGGCAGGGATGAGATTTTCTCGGCTAGCACCGTGCGGTATTCTGTCATCGATCGGGTCCGGATTTTAAGCAGATAGTCAAAGTTGGACGCGATCATATGAGCCTGTTCAATCTCAGCAACTCTGCGCACCGCTGCATTGAACTCGGCCAGTGCTTTTTCACGAGTATCTGTGAGACGCACCTCGACAAAGGCCACATGGTCAAGGCCCAGACGGATCGGGTCCAACATGGCGCGATAGCCTGTGATGATCCCGTCAGCCTCAAGCCGCTTGAGCCGCGCCTGTGTCGGCGATTTTGACAAGCCGATCCTGCGCGCAAGGTCCGTCACTGAGATGCGGCCATCTTCAGCTAATGCCGTAAGGATCGCACGGTCAAAGCGATCAAGGCTGGACAAGTCGTTTTGCATAATCAGGCTCCTATATTTCAGTCAATTCGACCAGAATTCGAGGAAATTCGGTCCATTCTCCTGACTATAGGCGGTTATATTAGGCAAAAGCCCCGGAGTACACATGTCACACAGCCTACGCACCAAAATCGACACTCAGACTTATGCCGACCAGTCCACTATACTGGACGCGCTGATCTCTCAGGCCAAGCTGTCAGAGGCCGACCGAACGGCCATTTGTGAGGCTGCAGCACAGCTGGTGCGCGACATCCGCTCAAGCACGTCGCCTGGCATGATGGAAGTGTTTCTGGCTGAATACGGCCTGTCCACAGATGAAGGCGTTGCGCTTATGTGTTTGGCCGAGGCGCTGTTGCGTGTACCAGATGCGGATACCATTGACGCACTGATCGAAGACAAGATCGCCCCGTCAGACTGGGGAAAACACCTGGGACAATCATCCTCGTCACTGGTGAACGCGTCGACATGGGCGTTGATGCTAACAGGCCGGGTCCTGGACGAAGACAAATCCTCGCCCGTCGGCGCGCTGCGAGGGGCCATCAAGCGGCTGGGTGAACCAGTGATCCGCACCGCCGTTGGTCGTGCGATGAAAGAAATGGGGCGTCAGTTCGTTTTGGGCGAAACCATTCAATCCGCCATGAAGCGCGCCAAAGGAATGGAAGATAAGGGCTATACCTACTCGTACGACATGCTGGGCGAGGCGGCACGTACCGAGGCCGATGCTGCCCGCTATCACCTGTCTTACTCGCGCGCGATCGCCGCTATTGCCGAGGCCTGCACCCATAAAGACATTCGCGAAAATCCGGGCATCTCGGTCAAGCTGTCGGCCCTGCACCCCCGTTATGAGCTGGCACAGGAACAACGGGTGATGGACGAACTGGTGCCCCGGCTGCGCGCGCTGGCTTTGCTGGCCAAGGCAGCGGGCATGGGGCTGAACGTTGACGCGGAAGAGGCCGATCGCCTGTCGCTCTCGCTGCAGGTGATCGAAGAAGTTATGGCAGAGCCTGCACTGGCCGGTTGGGACGGGTTCGGCATCGTCGTGCAAGCCTACGGCCCACGCGCCGGGTTGGTGCTGGATACGCTCTACGAGATGGCCCAGCGGCACGACCGCAAGCTGATGGTGCGGCTGGTAAAGGGCGCTTATTGGGATACCGAGATCAAGCGCGCGCAAGTCGAGGGCGTCGATGGTTTTCCGGTCTTCACCGATAAGGCGGCGACGGATGTGTCCTATATCGCCAACGCCCGCAAACTGCTGGGAATGACCGACCGTATCTATCCGCAATTTGCCACGCATAACGCCCATACGGTCAGCGCCATCCTACATATGGCGGACGGCCAGCCATTCGAATTCCAGCGCCTGCACGGGATGGGTGAGACCCTGCATCAGATCGTGCGCAACAAGCGGACCTCGCGCTGCCGTATCTATGCTCCGGTCGGCGCGCATCGGGATCTGTTGGCCTATCTGGTACGTCGCCTTCTGGAAAACGGGGCAAATTCCTCGTTCGTCAATCAGATCGTTGATGAGGAAGTCGCCCCAGAAACCGTTGCCGCAGATCCGTTCGTGGCCGTTCAAACACCTGGCAAACCGCTGCCAACCGGGCCTGAGTTGTTCGCACCGGAACGCCCAAACTCGAAAGGCTTTGATCTGCACCATACGCCGACGCTGGACCAGATTGACATCGCACGCGACGCCTTCCGCGCCCATCATTGGTACGCCCGCCCCTTATTGTCGGATGATGCACAGCCTTTGGCAGACACTCCCGTGATCAATCCTGCGCAACCGCAGGATCGCCCCGGTTCGGTTGCTGCGGCCAGCCCCGAAGACGTGGAACTGGCGTTGGCCAGCGCTTGCCCATGGCAGGCCTCAGCCGAGAAGCGCGCTGACATTCTAAATAAAGCAGCCGATCTCTACGAAGCGCATTTTGGAGAGCTGTTTGCCCTGCTCGCCCGCGAAGCCGGAAAATCTGTGCCCGATGCAGTTGCCGAGCTGCGCGAAGCGGTTGATTTCCTGCGCTACTACGCCGCCAATATTCCTGCCGCCAAACCCGCCGGAATATTCACCTGCATCAGCCCGTGGAACTTCCCTCTGGCGATCTTCACCGGGCAGATATCGGCTGCGTTGGCCACTGGCAATGCCGTGCTGGCGGCACCTGCCCCGCAAACGCCACTGATCGCCCATCGCGCAGTTCAGCTGATGCACGAAGCAGGTGTTCCACGCGATGCGCTGCAACTGCTTCCGGGTGGGCCGAAAGTGGGCGCGGCGTTGACGTCGGATGAACGCGTCTCGGGCGTGGCCTTTACCGGCTCGACCGCGACCGCGTTGAAAATCCGATCCGCCATGGCACAGCATATGCGTCCGGGCACGCCATTGATCGCTGAGACCGGCGGCCTGAACGCGATGATCGTAGACAGCACCGCGTTGCCGGAACAAGCCGTGCAGTCGATTATCGAAAGCGCGTTCCAATCGGCAGGCCAGCGGTGCTCGGCCCTGCGCTGCCTCTATCTGCAAGAGGACATTGCCGAGGACGTTCTGACCATGTTGCAAGGGGCGATAGACGCTTTGCATGTGGGCGATCCTTGGCTGATTTCAACTGATTGCGGCCCGGTCATCGACGCGCAAGCCCGGCAAATCATCGCGGACCACGTGGCCCAGGCCCGTTCAGAAGGACGGGTACTGAAGGAGATGACAACGCCTCCTGAGGGTACATTTATCGCACCGACCCTGATCGAGATACCTGGCATCTCGGCGCTGGAGCGCGAGGTGTTCGGTCCGGTTCTGCACGTCGCCCGGTTCAAGGCGCAAGATATCGACAAGGTCATTGCGGATATCAATGCCACGGGGTACGGCCTGACTTTCGGCCTGCACACGCGGATCGACGACCGGGTGCAGCATGTGACCGAGGCGATCCATGCCGGTAATATCTACGTCAACCGCAACCAGATCGGCGCAATCGTCGGCTCGCAACCCTTCGGTGGCGAAGGTCTGTCCGGCACCGGCCCCAAGGCGGGCGGTCCGAACTATATGGCACGGTTCTGCGCGCCTGATCGGCAGAATGCTTCGGGACGCTGGGACAGTTCGGCTGAACCAGGTGCGCCCGAAGGGCAACCTGCAACGCCCAGCACCCAATCGCTGCCTGGCCCCACCGGTGAATCGAACCGCCTGACCGAATATTCCCGCTCCCCGCTTTTGTGCATGGGTCCGGGGGACGAGGCCGCCAAGGCTCAGGCGGATGCGGTCAAAGCGTTGGGCGGCACAGCGATCCGTATGACGGGCATGCTGGATCTGCACCGGCTTGAAAACCTGACCGGTTTCTCGGGTGTTCTGTGGTGGGGCGACGACGACACTGCCCGCCAGATCGAGCAGCATTTGGCCCGGCGCGATGGCCCGATCATTCCGCTGATCCCCGGGCAGCCCGACCGTGCGCGGGTGCTGGGGGAACGCCATGTCTGTGTCGACACCACCGCCGCCGGAGGCAACGCCGCCCTTTTGGGAGGTGCGGCATAACCGGACCTTGACGCTGGGCGGCTAAAAGCCCAGCGTCGCGCCATGTTTCCGATCCGAGACCATAACCCTTCGGGGCGTACTCCGTTTGTTGTTTATGCCCTTATGGCTGCGAACATACTGATCTTCCTCAGCTATGTGGGTGTCATGGAGAATGCACGGCTGATCAATCAGCTTTATATTGACTACGCGGTCATTCCTGCCCGGATAACTGGCGGCTATGGGTTCGAGACACTCGTGACGTCAATGTTCCTGCATGGGGGCTGGATGCATCTGGCGGGAAACATGCTGTTTCTGTGGATATTCGGCGATAACCTCGAAGACGAAATGGGGCATGTGCTGTTTCTCGTGTTCTATCTGCTGGCGGGAATCGGAGCGGGGCTGATTCACGTCATTTCGGCACCGGATTCGGTGGTGCCAACAATTGGCGCGTCTGGAGCGATCGCTGGTGTCATGGGCGGCTATCTTCTGCTTTTCCCAAAAGCGCGCGTGGATATCTTGTTGATTCTGATCGTCTATATCCGGATCTTTACCATCCCGGCCTTTATCATGCTGGGTGTCTGGCTGGGCCTGCAATTCCTTGGCAGCCTCTCCAGCAATCCCGATGAAGGAGGCGTCGCCTATTGGGCGCATACCGGAGGGTTCTTTGTTGGGCTGATCCTGTGCATCCCCCTATGGCTCAGGCGCGGAGGGACTGGGTTCTGGAACCGCACCCACGGCCATCCACCGCATCCGGAACACAAGTACAAACTCTCGCAATCGCGCATCCCCAGAGTGCCGCGCAAATAATCAAGCGTCAGCTCTTGGGTAGCCTACCGCCGCTCAGGTGGGTGATCTCTTGCGCCGCGCGCATGACCAGATCGCCCAACTCGGGCGCGCGTTCTCGGCTGAACCTTACGGTGGGTCCGGATACCGAGATACCGGCGCAAGGCTCAGCCCTGTCATTGAAGATGGCCGCACCAATGCAAGACATACCTTCATACCGTTCTTCGTGATCGTAAGACCAACCTCGGGTACGAGTTTCAGCCAGATCTGCATACAGGCCCGAAGCGGGCAACTGCGTATTTTCAGTGAAAGCAACCGGATCAATCCGGCCCAGAACTTTGCCTAAACTCTCTTCGCTCAACGCAGCGAGAATTGCCTTTCCTGTACCGGACGCATACATGGGCGTCCGCGCACCGGGTGGAAAGAAGGCCCGGATGGGGTTCTGAGTTTCGACCTGCCCGACAAAGACCACCTCTGCTCCATCGGGTACGGCCAGATTTGCGGTCTCACCGCTGTCTTGCATCAGACGCCGCAGGATCGGCCTGCCGATTTCCAGAACGCTGTTGCGCCGCAGAAAAGACGCACCGGTCCGATAGGCTTCGATTCCGACCAGCCATTCCTGCCGTTCCTCATCAAAGGATACGAACCCATGTTTTTGCAGTGTCACCAGAATGCGATGCGTGGTGGCTGTCGGAACATCAACCTCGCGGGCAAGATCGCTTAGCGCGACGCGCTCTAGCCGGGCAACAGTGGTCAGTACGCCCAGCGCCCGATCCAATGATTGCATAGTCCCGGCCGAACTTTCTTTAAACAGCGATTTGGGTCTGCCGCGCGGCCGCTTTTGCGTTTCCATTTCTCACCTGGCTTTCGGACTTTCCCCCGAAAACCCGCACCAATTTTTCTGGTCCGGAATTCTCCGAGATCATTTTGATAAACTGAATTCCTATCCGTTTCAGCACCTTATCAATTTAACGGATAAAATGAAAATATTTTTCAAGAAAATTGCAACACACAACCGTTCAAGCGACACTTGGGTCCAAAGCAGAGGATTGAGTTATGTCGCATCAAAACCCGGTCTTTATCCCAGGCCCAACCAATATTCCTGATCGTTTGCGCCTTGCCATGCAGGTTCAGACGCAAGACCACCGCGCCCCGGACTTCGTTGAAACCTTCGCCCCGGTACTGGAGGATACAAAACAGGTCTTTGGAACCACCGAAGGCCAGATCGTCACTTTTCCAGCCAGCGGAACGGGCGGTTGGGAGGCAGCTATTACAAATACGCTCAGCCCCGGTGACAAGGTTCTTGTCGCCCGCTACGGCGTCTTCAGCCATCGCTGGATCGATCTGTGCGAAAGACACGGGTTGGACGTTCAGATTGTTGAATGCCCATGGGGAGCAGGCGCGCCAGCCGACAGGTTCGAGGCCATCCTGTCCGCGGATAAAACGCATGAAATCAAGGCCGTATTGGTGACGCATAACGAAACCGCGACAGGTGTGCGTTCCGATATCAGCGCTGTGCGCAATGCGATGGATGCGGCACATCACCCGGCCATGATGTTTGTGGATTGCGTGAGCTCTCTGGCCTCAATGCCGTTCGAGTTTGACCGGTGGGGCGTGGATATTGCGGTCTCGGGGTCGCAAAAGGGGTTCATGCTGGCCACCGGCATGGCAATCCTATGCGTTAGCCCCAAGGCACTGGCGTCGATAGAGACCGCGCAACTGCCACGCACCTTCTTTGATTTCCGTGATATGATGTCGGCAAATGCGTCTGGCGGCTTTCCCTATACTCCGCCGCTGCAGCTGATCTACGGCATGCGCGAAAGCCTTAAGATGTTGTTCGAGGAAGGGTTGGACAATGTGTATGCCCGCCACACTCGCCTTGCCGAAGGTGTGCGCCACGCGACTGCGGCCTGGGGCCTGAAGTTGGTCGCACAATCTCCTGACCTCTACTCGGATACCGTCAGCGCCATTTTTGTGCCCGAAGGTTTCGACAGCAACGAACTGACTGACCATGCCTTCAACACCTATGGGGTATCCTTCGGCATTGGTCTGGGTGAGTTGAATGGCAAAGCGTTCCGTATTGGCCACTTGGGCAGCCTGACCGATGTTATGGTCCTGTCGGGGCTGGCCACGGTCGAGATGGCCATGGCCGATCTGAACTACCCGGTGAAGCTTGGCAGCGGGGTCGCTGCGGCGCAGGAATTCTATCGCGCCAGCTCAACCAGCCACGCAAAAGCCGCAGCTTAGGGAGGGCAGTCATGTTGGATCAAATCCCCGTCGCCGAACTGACCTATGCTGACGTGCAGGCTGCGCACGAAAGGATCAGGCCGCACATCCGGCGCACACCGGTAATGACCTCGGACTATCTGAATGAATTGACCGGCGCACAGCTGTTCTTCAAATGCGAGAACTTTCAGGAAGCAGGTGCATTCAAAGTGCGCGGTGCCAGTAATGCGGTCTTCGGCCTAAGCGATGAAATGGCGACCAAGGGTGTTTGCACCCACTCAAGCGGGAACCACGCCCTGTCGCTGTCATATGCGGCTGGTCGCCGGGGCATTCCATGCAATGTGGTGATGCCGCGAACCGCGCCGCAGGCCAAGAAAGACGCGGTACGACGCTTTGGTGGTACGATCACTGAATGTGAGCCATCCACCTCTTCCCGCGAGGCAACGTTTGCCGAGGTGCAGGCCCGAACAGGCGGAGAGTTCGTGCACCCGTACAACGACCCTCGTGTTATCACTGGTCAGGCCACATGTTCGGCTGAATTGCTTGAGCAGACCGATGGCCTGGATGCAGTTATCGCGCCAATCGGTGGCGGCGGCATGGTATCAGGCACCTGTCTGACGGTCTCGAACCTGGCACCAGGAACCGCGATCTATGCGGCTGAGCCTGAGCAGGCGGACGATGCGTACCGTTCCTTCAAAGCGGGTCATATCATTGCGGACGATGCCCCCAAAACGGTGGCGGACGGGCTGTTGGTCCCGCTCAAGGAAAACACATGGCACTTTGTGTCGAACAATGTGACCAACATCTTCACCGCGTCCGAGCAAGAGATCATCGACGCAATGAAACTCACCTGGAAATACTTGCGCGTGGTGATGGAGCCGTCTTCGGCCGTTCCTCTGGCCACCATTCTTAAGAACCCCGACACCTTCCGGGGCAAGCGCGTCGGCGTCATCATCACCGGCGGCAACGTGGATCTGGACAAGCTGCCCTGGCTGAAAGGGTAAGGAGAAACAGGATGAACAAACCGATGAACAGTGATCAATTCGAAGTTGGCTATGACATCCCTGCCGCGATTGGCATGGATGAATCCGAAATCCAGACGCCTTGCCTGATCCTTGATCTGGACGCGCTGGAGCGCAACATCAAGAAGATGGGCGACTATGCCAAGGCGCATGGGATGCGGCACCGGGTGCATGGCAAGATGCACAAATCCGTGGACGTCGCGAAATTGCAAGAACAACTGGGCGGCGCGGTCGGCGTCTGCTGCCAAAAAGTGTCCGAGGCCGAGGTTTTTGCGCGCGGCGGCATCAAAGACATTCTGGTCTCGAACCAGGTGCGGGACCCGGCCAAGATCGACCGACTGGCGCGCCTGCCTAAGCTTGGTGCACGCACAATCGTTTGCGTCGACGATGTGGACAACGTCGCTGACCTGTCTGCTGCTGCCGCTAAGCATGGCACTGAATTGGAGGTTTTTGTCGAAATCGACTGCGGCGCGGGCCGCTGTGGTGTCACCACGACCCCCGCCGTGATCGAAATCGCCAAGGCGGTTGAGGCCGCCCCTAACCTAAAATTTACCGGCATTCAGGCCTATCAAGGCGCGATGCAGCATCTGGATACGTATGAGGCACGCAAAGAAAAACTGGATACCGCAATCGCCATGGTCAAGGATGCCGTCGACGGATTGAAGGCTGAAGGGATCGACTGCGAGCTGGTTTCGGGAGGCGGTACGGGGTCTTATTACTTCGAAAGCAACTCGGGCGTTTATAACGAGCTGCAGTGCGGCTCTTATGCCTTCATGGATGCTGATTACGGTCGAATTCTGGACAAGGACGGTCAACGGATCGATCAGTGTGAATGGGAAAACGCCTTGTTCATTCTGACCAGCGTGATGAGCCACGCCAAAGCGGACAAGGCAATCTGCGATGCGGGCCTGAAGGCGCAATCCGTCGATAGCGGCCTGCCCTTCATCTTTGGGCGGGACGATGTGGAATACCTGAAGTGCTCGGACGAACACGGGGTGATTGGCGATCCGGATGGGGTGCTGAAGGTCAACGACAAGCTGCGGCTGGTGCCCGGCCACTGTGACCCGACCTGCAACGTTCATGACTGGTACGTCGGTGTGCGCGGCGGCAAGGTTGAAGCCCTTTGGCCGGTCTCTGCCCGTGGCAAGGCCTATTGAATTACAGATGAATGCAGGGGCGGACGTTTAGCACCGCCCTTTCTAATGCCATCAAAAAGAAAGACAAACGCGATGATCATCGTTCCTGAAAAGGAAATCGGCGCTCTGTTAGGCCGACAGGAAAGCTATACTGCGGTTGAGCAGGTGTTTGCCGCGATGGCGGCTGGGGATGCCTACAACTTCCCGGTCGTGCGCGAGGCCATAGGTCATGCGGATGCGCTCTATGGGTTCAAGGGCGGGTTTGATCGCGCGGGCATGAACCTTGGCCTGAAAGCAGGCGGGTATTGGCCAAACAATCTGCAAACGCACGGGCTGATCAATCACCAATCCACCGTGTTTTTGTTTGATCCAGATACGGGTCGCGTTCGGGCCATCGTTGGGGGCAACCTGCTGACCGCGCTGCGCACCGCTGCAGCCTCTTCGGTTTCGATCAACCATTTGGCACGCAAAGATGCCAAGGTGATCGGAATGGTTGGCGCCGGGCATCAGGCGACATTCCAATTGCGCGCGGCATTGGAACAGCGAAACTTTGAGAAAGTCATAGGCTGGAACTTGCATCCAGAAATGCTGCCAAATCTCGAAAAGGTCGCGGCTGAAGCGGGGCTGCCTTTTGAGGCTGTGGATCTGCCCGTCATGGTGCAGGCGGATGTGATTATCACCATCACCTCCTCCTTCGCGCCAACACTGATGTCCGAGCACGTCTCCGACGGCACACACATCGCATGTATGGGCACCGATACCGTCGGTAAGCAAGAGGTCGCCACAGACCTGATCGCGCGCGCAAGCGTCTTTACCGACGAAGTCGCGCAGGCCGTGACCTTGGGTGAAAGCCAGCATGCCGTGGCTGCCGAAATGAAAGCCGAAGGCGATATCCGGCAGATCGGAGAGGTCATTAACGGGACCCATCCCGGGCGTGTGTCCGAGGCTGAGGTGACCGTGTTCGACGGTACTGGCGTGGGGCTGCAAGATCTTGCGGTTGCCAGCGCGGCAGTTGATCTGGCGGTCCAGCAAGGGATCGCGATCGAGGTCGACTTCTAAACCAAAACGCGCGCCCGGACCGGACGCGCGTACCATGATCAAAAGACCGGGGTTGAGTATCAGCCCCGAATTACCTTTGCGAAATTGTCAAAGATCGGTTCATTGGCGCAGATCACTTCGCCATCCTCAAGCACGCTGCCTTCGGGGTTCAGCGCCTGAACAAAGCCGCCCGCCTCTTTCACGATGATGATGCCTGCGGCCAGATCCCAGGCGTTTAGGCGACGCTCCCAAAAGCCTTCGTAACGACCGGCGGCCACATAGGCCATGTCCAGCGCGGCAGCACCCCAGCGACGAACACCTGCACAGGTAGGCATCAGACGGGCGAGGTCCTGCAAGGTCGCAGGCAGGTCCGAACGGCCACCGAATGGCAGACCTGTCGCGAAGATCGACTCGATCATGCGATGGCGGCCCGACACACGGATGCGCATGTCGTTCATCCACGCACCTTCGCCTTTTTCGGCAAAGAACATCTCATCCTTGGCAGGGTCATAGATCACACCCGAAACGATCTTGCCCTTATGTTCCAACGCGATTGAAACGGCCCAGTGCGGCAGCCCGTGCAGGAAGTTGGTGGTCCCATCCAGTGGGTCGACGATCCAGCGACGAGTCGGGTCTTCACCGCCAATCGCGCCGCCCTCTTCGGCCAGCCAACCATAGGTCGGACGGGCACCCAGCAATTCCTCTTTCAGGATGGCTTCGGCCGCGATATCGGCCTTCGACACAAAGTCGCCCGCACCTTTCATCGACACCTGCAGGTTCTCGACTTCACGAAAATCCTTGACCAGAGAACGCCCCGCCTTGCGCGCGGCCTTGATCATGATGTTGAGATTTGCACTGCCAACCATTTTCCATAGGCTCCTGTCCGGTCAAGCCGCGCGTATACTGGGGCAACGCGCCCTTGCCAAGAGGAATGATGCGCATGGCTGATCTGCGTCCGGTGTTATTGAGTCTGAAGCTTACGCGCCTCGGTCCGCGCCAGTTTCACCAACTCTTGCACAAAGGGTTTTTCAAGGTCTTCGCTGCGGACCGCAGCATATAACCTGCGGGTAATCCCATCTTTGGTAAGCGGGCGCGTGACGTAGTCCGAGCTATACTTTACCTCGCGCACCACCCAGTCCGGAAGAACGGATATGCCCCTATTCGAAGCCACCAACAACAAGATCACAGCGGTCAGTTCAACCTGTCGGATGGTGGCAGGCTCGACCCGGGCCGGGATCAGCAACTGACTGAAAACATCTAAACGGGTTCGTTCGACCGGGTAGGTAATCAGTGTCTGACCTCGGAAATCTTCAGCTTCGATATAGGGCTTTTCAGCCAATGGATGCGAAGACGCCGCGACAAATACGGCCTGGTAGTCAAAGAGTTCGACAAATTCGACACCCGGCAGATCTTCGGGGTCAGAGGACACCACCAGATCAACCTCTTCCTTCTGCAAGGCGGGCAACGCGTCGAATGCAAGGCCCGGGCGGATATCCACATCAACGTCTGACCAGGATTTACGGAAAGCTTCAAGCACCGGAAACAGCCACTCGAAACAAGCGTGACATTCGATCGCAATGTGCATCCGACCGGTGCGACCGTCGCGCAGCGATGAAAACTCATCCTGCATCGCCTCGACCTGAGGCAGAATTTGTTCAGCGAGACGCAGCAGCCGCAAACCAGCTGCCGACAACTTCATCGGCTTGGATCGACGTAAAAACAGCTCGACCCCGGCCTGATCTTCCAACCCCTTGATCTGGTGACTTAGTGCGGATTGCGTGATGTTTAGCTGATCAGCTGCACGCGCAAGCCCACCGCATTCGTGGATGGCTTTGATCGTCCGTAAGTGGCGAAATTCGATATGCATTACTCACGCAACTCATGTTGTTGTTGAACAATATGAGTTTGTCTCACAATGCATCTGATGGCACAAGGGCATAAATGACAGCTACGAGGCCACCATGACCAAGCCTGAGATTTCATTCGAGTTCTTCCCGCCGCAGACTCTGGAGGCCTCGTTTCGCCTTTGGGATACGGTTCAGACCTTGGCGCCGCTGAACCCACGGTTTGTATCGGTGACCTATGGTGCTGGTGGTACAACACGTGAGTTGACGCGTGATGCAGTTGCAACCTTGCACAAATCCTCGGGGCTGCCTGTTGCTGCGCATCTGACCTGTGTCGATGCCTCGCGTCAGGAGACGCTTGAGATCGCAGACACATTCGCGCGCGCAGGCGTTCAGGATATCGTTGCCCTGCGTGGCGACCCCCCTAAAGGTCAAGACCGGTTCGCCCCCCACCCTGATGGTTTCACCAACTCGGTAGAACTGATTTCTGCACTGGCCGAGACCGAGATGTTCAGCATCCGTGTCGGCGCCTATCCGGACAAACATCCAGAAGCACGCAATGCCCGCGCTGATGTGGATTGGTTAAAGGCCAAGCTGGATGCGGGCGCGGACGAGGCGTTGACCCAATTCTTCTTCGAGGCTGAAACCTTCTTCCGGTTTCGCGATGCCTGCGAAAAAGCGGGGATCGACAAGCCTATCGTACCGGGCATTCTTCCCATCGAGAACTGGAAGGGTGCGCGTAACTTTGCAAAACGCTGTGGCGCCCACATTCCCGACTGGATCGAGAACGCATTTGACAAAGCAATCCGGGACGATCGCGAAGATCTTCTTGCGACGGCGCTATGCACCGAACTCTGCTCGGACCTGATAGAAGGCGGCGTGGACAAACTGCATTTCTATACGCTCAACCGACCTGAGCTTACTCGGGATGTTTGCTTTGCCCTGGGCATTACACCCCAGACCGAATTGCAGAACGTCGCCTGATCCCACAGTTTTTGCGTTTGCCCTGTATCGCCGGGCATGGCAGTCGTCTGCCATGCTCATTTGCGACAACCGCTGCGCAGGCGACAATCTCGATATGCACCCGTCAACTGTTGCCCTACCTCAGTCTAATTCCTGAAAAAATTTGACAAAAATGTGATCAATGGCAATCTGACCCCGTTGTAGTTTTAATGAGTGTTTTGAGTATGAAGCCAGTGAGCAAGGTACAGGCTCGGGCCGAAGCGTTGCAGGTTCTTGGTCTGCCCCCAAATGCAAACGCAAACGAGATTCGTGAAGCCTGGCGCAAAATCGCGTTCCACGATCATCCTGATCATACCGACGGTGATTATTCCGGTTTTTCGGATGCTAAATCAGCCTATGATTTTTTGCGTAAAGAAGGGATGACACGCAAAAACGGTTTAGATTCTTCTACACCGCGCCGTCCTCGTCTGAAGAAACGCGTAATCGAACTGGCCGCAGATGAAATCAAAGCTTGTCACGATCTGTTAAAACCCGAACGCGCGCTGAAGGATTTATCGGAACTAGGTGAACCGGACGCCGACAAAAGCGCCCGCGAATCTTCGGACCATGTTCCTGATGCAATCGGATGCTTCGGGCGCGATCTTACCTACTTCGTTGCATCGTCAGTCTGCGAAGGGTCTAACCGCGTTGCATTGCCAACCTCGGTCCTTTCCGGCTACCGCAAGTCAGAAACAGAGATTCTGACCTTTCGGTCCAAGGGCTCGGGCTCCGGTGAGATTGTCATTCCTGACCCGATACGCGAGAGGAAATTTCCCGGTGCCAAGAGTGTAACAATACGGTTCGAAGCGGATCAACACATGCGGGATATGTTCGAGTTGGCGGGGTGAGAGAACCCGCCAGCGAAAAAAGCCCGGCCTTAGTGGCCGGGCTTTCTTTCATTAATCGGAATCAGTTGGAAATCGGGCCTTCTGATGTGAATTTCGGGATCACGCTGGTCGAAGCGGCATCCCCTTCGATTCCGGGCCAGTTGCCTTCCGCCAGGTCGATGTTGGCCGGAACATCCTCTTCCCAGAAACCAACAACAACATCAGTGATGTTCAGATAGAGCTTGTCATCGACAATACGCCACAGATTTGGGTTGCCCGGAACCTTGCCGCCTTTCGACACGCCGTATGCACAATGGCCATCATATTGCGGTGCGTAAAAGGCCGGGTTTTCCAGAAACTTGTCACGGTTCTCTTCGGTCGCAAACGCCCAGGTAACACCATTATAGTCTGCGGTGATGTCGGCCCGACCGCGAACAGCCTCGGGTTGCGACTGGCCTACAGGAACCTGATCCAGGCTGCGGTAAGCAACAACGTCGTATCCCGATACGGCAAATCCGGTGCCATCAACATATTGTTCTCCGGCGAACGCGGGCACGGCAAAAGCCAGCGTCGCGGCAAGGGTCAGCGCAAAGCGTTTCATGTGATTGGTCCTCATGTCCTTACGGTTTCTGGTCACCCGAACTGCGGGTCTGGTCACACAATAGGTAATTTTGGCCCGGCGCGAAGACCCCCTCGCGCCGCTGTGAAAACCAGAGGGGTTTTGTGAGGTGAACGAGGCGCAATGTTACAAATATCTCGCCACATCCGGGGTTGGACTTTGAGTTTTGCAATATTAGCTGTGAAGGCGGCGCGTTTTGGCCAAATGATGCAGAAAGGCAAAAGATGAGCGAACAATCCACTTACACACCCCCAAAGGTCTGGACTTGGGACAGCGAAAGCGGAGGACGCTTTGCCAATATAAACCGGCCCATAGCTGGTGCGACCCACGAAAAGGATCTTCCGGTCGGGAAGCACCCGCTTCAACTGTATTCGCTCGCCACCCCAAACGGCGTCAAGGTTACGGTCATGCTGGAGGAGCTTTTGGCATTGGGCCATTCCGGGGCCGAATACAATGCGTGGCTGATCAACATCGGTGAAGGTGATCAGTTCAGCTCGGGCTTTGTCGGGGCCAATCCTAACTCGAAGATACCGGCGCTGTGGGATCATTCAGGTGAAACACCTGTGCGCGTTTTCGAGAGCGCCTCCATCTTGCTGCATCTCGCTGAGAAATTCGGTGAGTTTCTGCCCGCCAGCGGTGCCGAGCGGACAGAAGTGATGAACTGGTTGTTCTGGCAAATGGGCAGCGCGCCATATCTGGGCGGTGGCTTTGGCCACTTCTACGCTTATGCGCCTGAGAAATGGCAATATCCGATCGACCGTTTCGCGATGGAGGCCAAACGCCAGTTGCATGTGCTGGAACTGGAACTTGCCGATAAGCCTTATATTGCAGGTCAGGACTATACCATCGCCGACATGGCGATCTGGCCGTGGTACGGGCAGCTTGTTCTGGGCCGTCTATATGATGCGGCAGAATTCCTGGATGTCGAAAGCTATGAAAACGTGATGCGTTGGGCCAAAACCATCGATGCTCGCCCCGCCGTTCAGCGCGGCCGGATGGTCAATCGTGCGTTTGGAGAGCCGCATACGCAGTTGCACGAACGCCATGACGCCAGCGATTTTGAGACGCGCACGCAGGATAAACTGGAAGCGGCAGACTAACGTCCTGCGCTACTTCAATATTGGGGGCCGCTCGGGATCACTGCCCGGCGCGGCCCTTTCCATTTTGGGCGCTTGAGGCTGGGGCAAATCGAACCGCAGCCCAACCTTTGCCAAGGCAGAAGTAGCCGGATCCTGCACTTCAAAAAAGCCAACATCCAGCGCTCCGGCCTCGATCCCCGAAAAGGTCAATGCCTCGGATACGGCGCGTGCAAGCGCTGGCTGCGCACCTTCGACCGCTGAAACAAAACCCAATAAATGGCCCTGCCCCCCATCTTCAGTCTTTGTCCCAACCAGAAACGCCGCCGCAGCCAGACCTGCAGCCGTCGCCAGCTTTGCATCAAGCGCGGTCAACAGAACATCTGGCAGACCGGAGGGCGGATAGAATTCGGCAAGTCGCTGCTGCACCTCCTTAGGACCATGCTGCAGCGTGTCAGACAACCAACCGAGCGCTTCAGCGGGGATCAACATCGACGAGGGTGCAACATCAAGGTTCAGACCCAGCCCGACCCCCTGCCCCGACAACATCCCTGAAAGAACACGACCCGACAGAGCGACATAGGGGACCGGCCGACCCGCAAATGCCGCCAGTCGTTCCTCAAGATCAAACACCAGAACAAAACGACCATCCGCCACATCGAACAGCTCGGGCGAGATGTTTTCATCCTTCGCTTCCTCGGTCAGCATCAGGAACAGCTCGCTATCGGCCAGTCTTTCGAAAAAGCGTAGTCGAGCGTTGTCGTCTTCCGGGGCCGCCTGCATGGCGTCATGTGCAGCATCCAAAGCTGTGGCTTCAGTCATTCAGAACCTCGTGCACCCGTTTCTGTAGCACCGGCAACAGCTCGGCCTCGAACCAGGGATTTTTCTTCAGCCAAGCCGTATTGCGCCAGGACGGGTGAGGCAAGGCAAAGACGCGCGGCGCATGGTCTCGCCAAAGACTAACAGTCTCGGTGACCGGTGTGTTCACGCCAAGATGGTATTTATGGGCATGACCCCCGACGAGGATCGTCAACGGTACTTCTCCCAACGTAGCCATCACTTTGTCATGCCAGGTGCGCCCGCATATCGGCGGCGGAGGCAGGTCGGCCTTGCGCTCATTGTATCCGGGGAAGCAAAACGCCATCGGCACGATGGATACGCGCGAACGGTCATAAAATGCGTTCTCATCCAGTCCCAGCCAATCCCGCAGCCGGTCACCCGAAGGGTCGGTGAAAGGCTTCCCTGAAGCATGGACGCGCGCGCCCGGTGCCTGACCTGCGATCAAAATGCGCGCACCGGGGCGAAACCAGACCACCGGGCGCGGCTGGTGCGCAGTCGCGGTCTGCGCGAACCTGTCCGCACACAAACGGCAGGCTTGGATGTCCTCAATCAGCGAATTCATCGGATCAACAGGCTTTTGCAATGTTCATCGATGAAGATAGGCATCATCTACCCTCGAGCCAATGAAACCGTCCTTGCAACACATCAATGTCATGAACGCGGATGCGCATTGATCATTTGTTTCATATTTCGACATAATGTGGCCAATATGGATCGGTAGCACACCGATCCTCAAACCGTCAAAACCCCGAGCGATCTGCAGGCCGCACATGCTGGAATTCGAAAATGTCAGCAAGTCTTTCTGGACCGGAACCCGCCGCAAGGTGATTCTGGATCGGGTCTCGTTCCGGGTCGAGCTTGGAACATCTCTTGGCGTGCTGGCCCCGAACGGAACCGGCAAGACCACGTTGATCAACATGATGGCAGGGCTGGAAAAGCCCGACGAAGGCGTGATTCGGCGCGACTGCCGCGTATCCTTCCCCATGGGCTTTGCAGGAGGTGTGGCCAAGCGCCTGTCCGCGCTGGAGAACGCACGCTATATCGCGAAGATCTACGGCATGGATCCCGACTATGTCGAAGCCTACTGCAAATGGCTGTGCAACTTGGGTGAGTATTTCGACCAGCCGCTCGGAACCTATTCGTCCGGAATGCGGGCCCGGTTTACATTTGCACTGATGCTGGCCCTGGATTTCGATATGTATCTGATCGATGAGGGGATGCCCTCGACAACCGATGTCGAGTTCAACAAGAAGGCGGGCGACATTCTGAAAGAGAAGCTGCGGACAACGACTTTGGTGATCGTATCGCACAACCCTTCGCTTCTTGAAAAATTCGCGCGGCAGGCTGCGGTTTTGGTAGACGGCCAGCTTTACATGTTTGAAACCTTGGAAGAGGCAAAGCAGCTCTATGACTACCAAACCCAAGGCTAGGAAATACAATCCCGACCGCACGGCACGCGGTTCTGGCACTGCTGAGGCACGCTCGGACGCCATTTCGCGCATCCGAAAGGCGACCCAAGGCACAGACTCGGCTGACGACACTCAGCAACCGGGCAACGAGTTGGATGCGATCAAACGCGAAGGTCTGACAGGGCGGCAATTGCGCGTCGCGCGGCGTTTGGCGCACAAGAACGGGCTGGCGGCGACGTCAGACTACGATGCGGTCCGGCTGTTACGAAAGAAAGGAATTGATCCGTTTCAGCGCACAAACCTGCTTGATCTGGCAGCTCCTGACCAAGGTAAGCCAACTGGTGATGACGCCGCGCAAGACAATATAAAGATTCACCTGCCGCAAACGACCAGGGACTCGCAGAAGAACCTGCCAGGACCCGAACTCAGCCCGGCCGAACGTCGTGAATATGAAATCGGGCAGATCCAGAAAGACATCGCCCGCCGCCGCCGCCGCAAGCTTGCCGGGCTATTCGCACGATTGACGGTGTTCGTATTCATTCCAACGTTTATCGTGGGCTACTATTTCTATCGCGTGGCGACGCCGATGTATGCCAGCGACTCGGTGTTTTCGATCTTGCAAGCGGATGGCGGCGGTGCCTCGTTCGGTGGATTTCTGGCGGGCACGCAGTTTGCGACGGCGCAGGATTCCGTGTCCACTCAGGAATTTCTGGAATCCAAGGATGCATTGGAACGGCTTGAGCGTGATGTCGGATTTACTGAGTTTTTTCGGCAGGATTGGATAGACCCGATCCAACGATTGCCGGCTGATGCGACGCTTGAAGAAACCTACAAGCTTTATAAGCGTATGATCACAATCGGATATGATCCTAGTGACGGCGTCATCCGAATGGAGGTCGCAGCGCCGAGCCCCGAGATAGCGGTCGATTTGTCCAGGCGGCTTATCTCTTACGCGGAAGAGACCATCAATGGTCTGACTGAATTGAAACGCGAAGACCAGATGCGCGATGCCTTGGCGAGTTTTGAGGCTGCGCAAGAGGCACGCAGACAGGCTCAGGAAGACCTGATCGAACTGCAGCTACAAGGTGCGATACTGGACCCGCAAAGTGTGATCGCCAGCCTGCGAGGAAGGATCGATCAGTTCGAATTCGAGCTGCAGGACAAAGAACTACAATTGGCCGCGCTTCTCGATAATACGCGCCCCAACCAGGCCAAGGTGGATGGTACACGGGCAGATATCGCGCGGCTGCAAGCGGTCCTTGATGAGTTGAATGCCGAGATGCTGGATGTGTCAGCGGGCGAAAATTCGCTGGCGCGTTTGAGCGTGCGAATCCAGATGGCTCAGGCCGATCTGGCGGCGCGTGACATGATGCTGCAAACGGCAATGCAGCAAATGGAAGCTACGCGGACCGAGGCCAATCGAAAAGTGCGGTATCTGACCGTCTCGGTGAACCCGGTCGCCAGCCAGGAGCCTAGCTATCCGCGCAAGTTCGAAAATACGATTTTGGCATTCCTGTTATTTGCTGGTATCTACCTGATGATCTCGCTTACCGCGTCGGTCCTTCGTGAACAGGTATCCTCGTAAGACTCATGAAACATGTAAAAATAGCCGACCTGACGGTTGGCAACGACCTTCCGCTGACCATCATTGCCGGCCCTTGCCAGCTTGAAACCGCCGATCACGCCCAGATGATCGCAGGCACTATGAAAGAAGCATGTGACGCCGCCGGGGCGCAGTATGTATTCAAGGCTTCGTATGACAAAGCCAACCGGACCTCGCTGTCCGGCAAGCGCGGCATGGGCATTGATTCCGGGCTGCAGGTGCTGGAAGATATCCGCAAGACCATGGGCATACCGGTACTGACCGATGTCCATACCGAAGTGCAATGCGCGATTGCGGCTGAGGCCGTCGATATTCTGCAAATCCCTGCGTTTCTGTGTCGTCAGACGGACATGCTGCTGGCGGCGGGCAATACCGGCAAAGCGGTCAACGTAAAAAAAGGGCAGTTTCTTGCCCCGTGGGAAATGCCGAATATCGTCACAAAGATCGAAAGCACTGGCAATCAGAACATCCTGCTGACCGAGCGTGGAACTTCGTTTGGCTACAATACGCTGGTCGCGGACATGCGATCGCTGCCGCAGATGGCGCAAACCGGATATCCGGTCGTCATGGACGCGACCCACTCGGTGCAACAGCCCGGCGGCCAAGGTGGTTCCTCGGGTGGACAGCGTGAGTTTGCGCCAGTGATGGCGCGCGCCGCTGTATCTCTGGGCGTCGGAGCCGTTTTCATAGAAACCCATCAGGATCCCGACACCGCCCCCTCAGATGGGCCGAACATGATCCCTCTGGATCAAATGGGCCATCTGGTTGACACATTGATGCGATTTGATGCGCTGGCCAAAGAAAACCCAATTCAGATTTAACGATTGAGATTTGTGATGACCAAGCCTTTGCCTGAGGTGACCCCAAACACCTGGAGCTTTCTACGCGATCCGATGATCAAGCCCACGGGCTTTCGCGAATATGACGCACGGTGGAAATACCCCGATGAGATCAATCTGCCAGGCATGACTGCCCTGGGTTTGGGTCTGGGCACACAGATGCTCAGACGCGGGATCGAACCCGTGATTGCAGTGGGAAATGACTATCGCGATTATTCCCTGTCGATCAAAAACGCTCTGATCGTTGGACTTATGCAGGCGGGTATTCAGGTGAAAGATATCGGCCCAGCGCTCAGCCCGATGGCGTATTTCGCGCAATTCCATCTGGACGTACCGGCGGTTGCGATGGTCACGGCAAGCCATAACCCGAACGGTTGGACCGGCGTCAAAATGGGCTTTGACCGCCCACTGACCCACGGCCCTGACGAAATGTCGGAACTGCGCGACATCGTCTTGAATGGGGAAGGCGTCGCGCGCCCGGGCGGGTCATATGAATTCGTCGACGGTGTGAAAGAAGCCTATATCGACGATCTGGTCGGTGATTTCAGAATGTCACGTCCGCTGAAAGTGGTCTGCGCCACCGGAAACGGCACCGCCGCCGCCTTCGCGCCCGAGATTTTCGAAAGGATCGGGGTTGAGGTTGTGCCCAGCCATACACGGCTGGATTACACCTTCCCCAATTACAATCCGAACCCGGAAGCCATGGAAATGCTGCATGACATGGCCGACACAGTCAAATCCAGCGGCGCGGACCTGGCGCTAGGGTTTGATGGGGATGGCGATCGTTGCGGTGTTGTGGATGACGAAGGCGAAGAGATATTTGCCGATAAGGTCGGCGTCATCATGGCCCGTGATCTGGCCAAGCTGCATCCAGGTTCGACCTTTGTAGCCGATGTGAAATCCACTGGGCTGTTCGCCAGCGATCCCGAGTTGCAAGCGCTTGGGGTCAAAGCCGACTACTGGAAAACCGGCCATAGCCATATGAAGCGCCGCGTCAAGGAAATCGGTGCGCTGGCTGGGTTTGAGAAATCGGGACACTATTTCTTGGCCGAACCGGTCGGGCGCGGATACGACTGCGGAATGCGCGTGGCGGTGGAAATCTGCAAACTGATGGACCGTAACCCGGATCAAAGCATGTCGGACCTGCGCAAGGCGCTGCCCAAGACGTGGTCAACACCCACCATGTCTCCTTACGCAGCGGATACTGAGAAATACGAAATCCTGCAGCGCTTGGTCGAAAGACTGGTCGCCAAAGCCGATGCGGGCGAACGCTTTGCGGGGCGGGCTATCAAAGAGGTCGTGACCGTCAATGGAGCCCGGGTCATTCTGGACAATGGCAGTTGGGGACTCGTCCGCGCGTCATCCAATACACCCAATCTGGTCGTCGTCTGCGAAAGCAGCGAAAGCGAGGATGAAATGCGCGCGATCTTCGCAGATATCGACGCCGTCATTCGAACTGAACCCGGCGTGGGCGAATACGATCAGACAATCTAAATGACACTATGAAGGGCACCCATTTCGGCACCCTTTGTTATCGCGCTTAGATCAATCCCCGCCAAACAGCTTGAGCAGGCCTTTCTTGGCCTCATCCTCAAGCTTGTTCTTCAGCGCGTCTTCGATGTGATCGGAATCCGTCACCGTGGTATCCAATTCCTTACCAACCTTTTCCAAAACCTTCTTCTTTGCGTCGTCTTCCAGTTCTTTAACTTTGCCTTCGGCTGCCGCCTCAATGACTTTGGTAAGGTCCGGCTTGATCGACGGGTCGCTCCACGGACCTTTAATTCGGACGGGTACCGATATCCCCTGCCCTGAGTTGGCGCGCAGGGCGACCGGTGTGAACAGATAATCGATATCGCGAGCTCCTAAGCCAATGCGGCCCGTACCGTCCGCCCGGAAATTATCCAGCTGCATCAACAGGTCCTTGTTGGTCAAGTCGCCATTCTTCATCGTAAAGCTGGCCGTAAGGCTGTTGAATACGGTCGTACCACCCGATCCCTTTCCCCGCCCCATAAGGCGGTCAAGATCCAGCCCCGAGATAACGCCCCGCCCGACCTCGATATCTCCGTTGCCGCTGAGCGATCGCATGATCTGATCTTCGCTCTGTCCGACGCCCAGAAATTCAAGATTGCCTGAACCGGTGCCCGAAAGCCGTTTGATATCCGCAAGCGTTTCGAGCGCTTCGTTGATATCGATATTGGCGGCTTTCAGATTTCCACCAACCGACAGACCGTTGCGATTATTGGCGACCACCTGGCCATTCAGTTGCCCCGAGAACAGCGAGGCCGGGTGCATCTGCAATACAGCCCGCGACCGATCAAGGCTGAGTGTGAGATCACTTTTCCCAAAGGTCATACCCGGAACCGCAATCGAGGTGGCTTGCAAGCGGATCTTGCCATTTGCCAGCGCCAGAAACGACGCATCAATTGGGGCTTTTGACCACCCTTCCGTATCTAAGGTGCCGTCAGAAGCGTTGCCTCCGCTTACCTTCGATAAGTCGAGATCGCCCGCGTTCAGACGCGCAGTCATCTGGGGCGGATTTGAAATCTGGATGTCAGCTTCGCCCTCAAGCCGGTTTTGATCCAGAACCGCGATCATGTTGCGCAATGAAATCCGCCCGTCCCGGGTATAGGTCATCTGCCCGGATACGCTCGCGACCTGTCCTAGTCCCTCGGGCACGGTGACTCCTCCCTGATCAAACGCGGCCAGCATCCTTTGGGTGTCCTTGGCCGTGACCGTCGTCTTGCCATCCATTTCGCCGGCCAGATTCACCCGGCCCGAGAACTGAATATCTCCGCCAGGCGCGGTTAGGCTCAGCTGCAACGGCGTGACAGCGCCGCTGGAAAATGCGGGCAAGTCGGGGATGGTAAGGTCCACTGCGACGCTGCCTCCGGGGACGGATATACTGGCTTGCATTTCCATAGGGGCCGTTAGGTCAGGCCAGCGGGCCGAAAGATCGACATCGGCAAAATCCATACTAACCGCGCCATTCTCAAGATAGATTAGTCGCGCATTGGTCAGTTCCAACCGCTCGAGCGTGATGGGTCGGCTTTCAACGGCTTGCGCCGTAGCGCCCGTTTGCGAGGAGTTACCTGGCTGATGCAGCTCCCAGTTGCCGCGCCCATCGGCGCGTTCAAGGCGTAGAACCGGGCTATCGGCCAACACCCGTTTGATCCGGATATTCCCAGACAACAACGCCGAGGCATCGACCCCAACCGCGAGGCTTTGGGCACGAAGCATCGGTTCCGGCCCGGCCCAAGGCGCATTGCCAAATGTCACAGGGCCGGTTTCCATCCCCAATACCGGCCAAAATGACAGTTTGACGTCACCGGTCAACTCGAGATCGCGGCCTGTTTGCGCCTTGACTTGTTCAGCGAGTATTGTCGCCAGTTTTTCGCCCGGCATCAGCAGCAAGGCACCAATGATCAGCCCGAAGGCTGCAACTATGAGAAATAGAAAACGAATGAGCCACTTCATGGGTCTGCCTTTCCGGCCTTTCTGCTCTGTTTCAAGTCAGCCCCGAGCGGGCGGGATTTGCAAGGGGAAGCTTTCCCCTCTATATGCCCGGCCATGAGCACGAACCCACCGAACCTCCGCCCCGATCTAGCCCCAGAGGCCCGGATCGCCGAGACGCCCCGCCGTGGCCAACCGACCCTTGGAATGGTGTCGCTGGGTTGTCCAAAAGCGCTGGTTGACAGCGAACGCATCCTGACCCGGTTGCGGGCCGAGGGGTACGGCATTTCGCCGGACTACACGGGTGCTGATGCCGTTATTGTGAATACCTGCGGGTTTCTGGACAGCGCCAAGGCCGAGTCGCTGGACGCAATTGGCGAGGCATTGGTTGAAAACGGCAAGGTCATTGTGACCGGCTGTTTGGGGGCTGAGCCTGACTATATCCGGGAACACCATCCGCGCATTCTGGCGGTTACAGGACCGCATCAGTACGAACGAGTGCTGGACGCAGTACATGCAGCCGTACCACCCGATCCAAACCCTTATGTCGATCTGCTGCCCGCTTCGGGCGTCAAACTTACCCCGCGCCACTATAGCTATCTCAAGATTTCCGAGGGCTGTAATCATAAGTGCAAGTTTTGCATCATCCCCGACATGCGCGGTAAACTCGCAAGCCGCCCGGCCCATGCAGTGCTGCGCGAGGCTGAGAAACTTGTCGACAGCGGTGTGCGCGAACTGCTTGTGATCTCACAGGATACCTCGGCCTATGGGCTGGATCGTAAGTATGACGTGAACCCATGGAAAGATCGGGAGGTGCGCAGCCATATCACCGATCTGGCACGGGAACTCGGCCAATTCGATGCGTGGGTCAGGCTTCATTACGTCTATCCCTACCCCCATGTGCGCGATTTGATCCCGCTGATGGCAGATGCGGGTAGCAATGTGCTGCCGTATCTCGACATTCCATTCCAACATGCGCATCCCGATGTTCTGAAACGTATGGCCCGCCCTGCCGCCGGGGCAAAAACTCTGGACGAGATTGCCAACTGGCGCGCTATTTGTCCGGATATCACTTTGCGGTCCACGTTCATCGTCGGCTACCCCGGCGAAACCGAGGCAGAGTTCCAGACGCTCCTGGACTGGATGGACGAAGCGCAGTTGGATCGTGTCGGCTGTTTCCAGTACGAAAATGTCGATGGCGCCCGCTCGAACGACCTGCCGGATCACGTCCCGGTCGAGGTCAAGCAAGAGCGATGGGAGCGTTTCATGGAGAAAGCTCAGGCCATTTCTGAGGCCAAGCTGGCAGCAAAGGTTGGCCAAAAACTCGATGTCATCGTAGACGAGGTGGATGAAGAGGCCGCGACCTGCCGCACTAAGGCCGATGCTCCAGAAATCGACGGCAACTTGTTTATCGACGAAGGCTTCGAAGGCCTGAAACCCGGTGATATCGTCACGGTCGAGGTAGATGAAGCCGGAGAATACGACTTGTGGGGGCGTTTGCACCCCTCGGCGTAACGAAAGGCGTCTGTCTCTAGAGCAAGCCGATCAAAATCACGATCCACGCCACTCCGGCAGCGACTGCAGACAACGCCACCGCTGCACTTGCTGCATCCTTGGCTTGCCCCGCCAACGCGTGGTGCTCGGTCGAGGTGTGATCGACGGCACGCTCGATGGCCGTATTAAATAACTCGGCCACCAAGACCAGAATGCCCAAAGCAAGGATCAGCGCCCGTTCTGCCGTACCTAGAGGGAGTGCAAGCGCCAATAAAGCCGAAATCAGGTTGGCCCAAACCCACCCACGAAACGAATACTCTTGCCGCCAGGTTGCAGCCAGGCCCTGCCAGCTCCAGCGGGTACGATCCTTTAGGTGGTCAAAGAATTTGCGCATGGGGTTTCCGATCAGTCGTCCTTCAAGAAGACGTCCGCGACCCACAGCAGAAAGGCAAGAAAAAACCGCCTCGAGGGCGGTGTTCTTTTTAGAGGTGTGCAGGCGGCCCTGCGATCAGAACCGCCTGCTTAATACTTATTGGGTGACCGGGTTACATACGGTCTGGCCTGCTTCGGTTGTGGCCAGTTCATAGCCTGCCGAGCAACTGGGTGTACCAAACTTGTCATAGTCGGGCTGGATGTAAACCGGGGTCGGTTCCTCTTGCTGCGAGCACGCAGTCAATACAACGGCCGTGGCGCAGATAGCAGCAAATTTCAGTTTCATGTCCATCAATCCTCTATTACTTTTCTGATATTGCCCAGTTTTTCGGGGCCGGTATCAGAATAGGACCAAGAATTTCATATGGCAACCGAATCGATAACGCATTCGTGAATAAAGGCGAAACCACGCTGGAAGGCGGGTTTTCATTCGCAGTCTACCTTTTTTGACAAAGAGCCCTAAACTTTGACTTCGACATCAGCCAAAGACGGAGTAGCCACATGTCAGACGCCCCGATCATCGCCCAGAAATCGCCCTATCCGGTCGAAGTGACCGAAGGAAAAACCTATTTCTGGTGCGCCTGTGGCAAATCCAAGCGGCAACCGTTTTGCGATGGTTCGCACAAAGATACGTCGTTTGAACCCGTAAAATATACTGCTGATGCCAGCAAGAAGGTCTTCTTCTGTGGCTGCAAGCATTGCGCCAACCCGCCGTTATGCGACGGAACGCACAATAAGCTCTGAAGGTCAGGTCAAGTCGTTCAAAACCTGAGCATTGGCACAAAAATCAGGCGCTTCCCCAGCCAATCCTTGTTGTGCGGCAAGCCATATCTGACAACGTTCGTCGCATATTGCGCCCCGGCATCGGGTCACCAGCTGAGCGTAGTCGGCAGGTGTCAGTTTCCCTTCGGCCATTGCTTCGGTCAGAGAAATCCCTAAGGATCGCGCGACCGAGCGTGTCAGCCAAAAGTGTTTTTCGATCTCGCCCAGAGATGTTCGATCCATTTGATCACCTTTGCTTGCTGACCCTCAAGGTGGCGAACCTGTGCCGGTTTGGGCAGGTGCAGGGCGCGCTTTCCGCCGTTTCGTTCTCGTTCAACCAGTCTGGGCATGCCCGCGCCCATTCGCACCCGCGGCAGAGCTGAACCATATCTGCCCATTCCTGTTGGCTCAGGTGCCCGTCGCGATGTGCGGTGGCAAGGTCGGTTCCCGTCGCCTGTGCCATTCGCAATACAAGACGAAGATGGGTCATGATCCGTCCAAGTCGTGGCACGGTACCCCCCCCCCTTTGGCGTTACGGCTTGAGCCTGTTCAGCAGCTCGTGATTGCGGCAGTATTCAGGTGTGTCGGGCGCTGTCAGGTTCTTGGCCAGAAACGCCTTGCAATGGCCCGGATTCGGGCATTCCGTGCACCGCAATACCGCGTCCGAGATTTCGTCGAACTGTAAGGCCCCTTTGATGGCAACTTCTTGCAAATCTACGCCCAGCGTCGTGGCCATCCGATCTACAAGGTCGGCGTGACGTCGCAGCGTTTCACGATCAGACATGCGGTTTCCTTTTCCAGTCACTCTATGGAAAGAGTAACGCATGCCCCGCACAGTGCCCTTGACTCAGGTCAATGCCCGGTTGCCAGCTGGTCCAGATAGGCCCGCGTGGCGTCCTGCACGCGGCGAAAGCGGTCCCCGCCCAGCTTCTTGCCACCGTACCAGCGTGTCACGATGATTACGTGATCCGTCAGCTCAGCCCGCTCCATCATCCGCAAAATGACCATTGCCGCGCCAGACTCTCCGTCATCAGCCTTGAGCGCACCGTTTGGCAAGATGGCCGCCCAAGTGTTGTGAGTTGCCTTCGCATATGCCTTGTCGGATTTCAGTTCCGCCAGTACCGCATCGACATCAGCACGACTGGTGACCCCCGCGCCGGTCACAGCATATTTCGACCCGCGATCACTGAGAACGACACCCAATCGGGTTAAGTTGACCATTACCGTAATCCCAGTTCCCGAGCCGTTTGCAACACAACTTCGACCCGCTGGGCATTGGGAGGGTGCGTGGCAAGGAAACGATCACCCGGATCAGGAATGCGTTGGAAGAAAGCCATCCCGGCCAGCGGGTTATACCCCGCCGCGTAAGTGATCTGTGTCCCCAGACGATCCGCTTCCAATTCGAACTCACGCGTGTAGTTCTGCACCCCGACCTCAGCACCCAGCGCCTGTGCGCGCTCAATACCTGCATCGTCCGCGCCCTGATTGCGCGCGAGTTCACCGAATATCCGCGCGCTTTCTTTGGCGTTTTGCGCCTGCCGGGCGATGTGACCCAATATATGGTGGGCGGCCTCATGGCTCATGACAAAGGCCATCTCGTCCGCGTTCTGCGTTGCATCGATCATCGGCTGTGTAAAAACGACTAGCGGCCGCCCATCCTTGTCCAAGGTCTGAAACGCATTCGCTGGGGCCTTTGACGAAAGATCAACCAAAATCACGAAATCACAATTGGCAGTCCTCGATTGGCGGCGGCATTCCCGGCTTGCGGTCGTTCCGACAGCCCGGCTGACCTGCTCGAATACGCGCGCCCTGTCCTTTTGTTCTGATGACGATGGCCGCCATTGATCGGCCGGGATCGCGATAACAGGCGACATATCGCAAGCCGCCAACAGCATCACCAGCAACAGGGCAAGACGGCGCATTCACATTCCTTTCGGTCACTCTGTCGGCAGACAAGCATAGCGCGGCATTTAAGGCCGGGCCACAGCCGATTACAGCTTGCAACGGGTTGCATTGCGATCTTATGCCCTGCACTCTGCACATATGTTTTCAATTGAACACGAATTCGACTCGACGGTGATTACGCTGGTGGACGAAGGCGCAAAGCCTTTGCAAGAGGATGTCGTCATCAACAACTTCGCTGAATGCGTCACACTTGAGCAGTTGGACCCGCGGACCGATCAGATTCAGAAGATTACCCTGTCACCAGAGCAGGTACGCGATCTGGCCGCTGCGCTGGATTTGCCCGAGGGCGTTTATCAGATACGTGAGTCCGAGAGCACCAAAGACTAATGGTTCCTTTTGGATCTTGCGTCTGATCACAAGCAGCAATTCAGATTGAATTTGTCGCCTTTTGATGAGCAGTTTGCCCTTGAAAGAGAACAGTATGCCTCCGACATACAGACTGCCATGTGAAGGAAGTTAACATATGACCCTGAAGAACCAAGCTGCGCTGGATTTTCTGCACGCGCGCCGGTCTCGTCCGGCCAAAACACTGGTAGCCCCGGCCCCGACCCGGGAAGAGCTGAGGCCGCTGCTGACTGCTGCAGCGCGCAGCCCGGACCATGGAAAGCTGGAACCCTGGCGTTTTGTTGTTGTCGAGCATGGGGCCATGCAACGCCTTGCAGATCTTACAGAAACTTGTGGTCTCACCTTGGGAAAATCGCCCGAAGATATCGCCAAGGCGCGCAGCCAATTCGAAATGGGCCATTTGGCGGTTGCTGTTATTGAGGTGCAGAAACCTTCTGACAAGATACCGGCAATTGAACAGACCTATTCAGCGGGTGCGGTATGTCTGGCTCTGCTGAACGCAGCGCTGGCCGCAGGTTGGGGGGCCAATTGGTTGTCCGGCTGGCAATCGCATGATCGCGAGTTTTGCGAACAGGGGCTTGGCTTGGCCGAAAACGAGAAGATTGCAGGCTTTATCCATATCGCAACCGAAGGTACGACCCCTCCCGAACGACCGCGCCCCAATGTGGAGGCACTAACCCAATGGGTTTCCGAATGATCATCATCCAGTCGTTTCTACAGGCGCTGGGACAGATCGGCGACCCAAGATTCCGCAAGGTACTTCTGTTGGGTGTTGGCCTGACATTCGCGTTGTTGGTGGCTGCCTATGCCGGATTTTTGTGGCTGATCAACGCGCTGGTCGGCGATCAGGCCACCTTGCCAATACTGGGTGAGGTGACATGGTTGAACGACCTGCTCAGCGTGTCATCATTCCTGCTGATGATGGTGCTGTCGGTGTTTCTGATGGTCCCCGTTGCGTCAGCCATCACCTCGATGTTTCTGGATGAGGTCGCACAGGCGGTTGAGGATAAGCATTACCCCGGTCTGCCGCCGGCTCAGCGCATCCCCTTTGGCGATGCGCTAAGGGATACGCTCAGTTTTCTGGGTGTACTGATTGTTGCCAACCTGTTGGCATTGATCCTCTATGCACTCTTCACGCCATTCGCGTTGTTTATCTTTTGGGGTATGAACGGGTTTCTTCTGGGGAGAGAATATTTCACCCTGGCTGCGATGCGCCGACTGGGGCGCGAGGGGGCGCGAAAGCTGCGCGCGAAGCACGCGACAACCATTTGGGTCGCCGGTATTCTTATGGCGGTCCCGCTCTCTGTGCCATTGGTCAACCTGTTGATCCCGATCCTAGGAGCGGCGACCTTCACACACATTTATCACGGTCTGTCGGGTAGCCGAACCTGAGCTACTCGCGCGGCTCCAGTTGGTTCAGCCAATCGAAATCGCGCACGCTGATTACGCCGGAGATAATGATGCCTGCAATGATCGCCCACAGCACCACCGATATCCCGGTGGTAATCCACAGCTTCTTCTTCATGTGATGGACTTCCGGCGCACCCGCATGAGTGCCCGGAACAATATCCCCAAGATCCCCCTGCGTTTTGATGCGCACAGGCAGAACAATCAGCAAGGTCAGAAACCAAATTACAGCGAAAAGAACCAGAGCGGCGGTAATGGTCATCGACTTCAGACCTGCTCCAGCTCAACGAGGCATCCGTTGAAATCCTTCGGGTGCAGGAACAACACCGGTTTGCCATGCGCTCCGATCTTGGGTTCACCCGATCCCAGAACGCGCGCACCGGTCTCTTTCAGATGATCGCGGGCTGCGATGATATCCTCGACCTCATAGCAGACATGGTGGATGCCGCCTGATGGGTTCTTTTCCAGAAACCCGTTGATCGGGCTGTTCTCACCCAGCGGATACAGCAATTCGATCTTGGTGTTGGGTAGTTCAATAAAGACCACGGTGACCCCATGATCCGGCTCATCCTGTGGAGCGCCGACTTTAGCGCCAAGCGCATTGCGATACTGGGACGATGCAGCCTCCAGGTCGGGAACAGCAATGGCTACGTGGTTCAGGCGACCAATCATGGGACTCTCCTTCCTTCTGCGTTGCAGCGGTTATGGGGGCAGTATACCCAAAGGACAAGTGCGCCAAATCGTCGTTAACCCTGTATTAGCCAGAAGTTCCTAGCGTGAGGCATCTGCTAAACAGGAGTTCTGCCATGGACGATTCGGGACCTTTCGCCTCTCCAGCGCTGGCCACCAAGATGCGACCGCTGCTGGGCCAAACAATCCTTGTGGTCGAAGACAGCCGCTATGCATGCGATGCAATACGATTGATGTGCTTGCATAGCGGTGCGCGTATCCGTCGTGCGGATTGTCTGAAATCAGCGCGGCGCCATCTGCAAATCTATCGTCCCTCGGTCCTGATCGTCGATATGGGTCTTCCTGACGGGTCCGGCGCTGACCTGATAGCCGAAATGACCCACGCTGTACCCCGCATCGGTGTCATTCTCGGGCTGTCTGGCGATGACAGCATGCAGGTTATCGCCAGACGCGCAGGTGCAGATGGGTTTCTGGCCAAACCCCTGACCTCGGTCGCTTATTTCCAGACCTCCATACTTGAACTTCTGCCCGAAGATCGCCGCCCAGGAGGTCTGGATTCCGTCAGGGATAATATCGTTCAGCCCGATCCGCTGGCCTATCGGGACGACATGGCCCATATCGCCGACGTGCTTACCGGCCCCACTGATCAGCGCACGTTGGATTATGCGGTACAATTCCTGCAAAGCGTTGCGCGAGACGCCGAAGATACTGTGCTTGCCGAAGCAGCCCGGGACCTTGCCCAATCTCGTGCGCAGGGGACACCGGTCACCGCCCAGGCTGCACGGATTGCGGGTCTGGTTCAGGATCGGCTCGAGCGGCAAGAGGCGATCTGAGATGCTGACCGCGTACTTTATTACCGCATCGATCCTTTGCATCTGGGTCTACCGCCTGACACGACAGACGGCCAGGAGCATCCGCAATCGTCGGGATGCCGCAAATCCACTGGATTGAGTTGAGCTTGTTTTGAGACCACCACGCAACTCCGATTTGCGTGGCGCGGCGAATACACCGATTGTATTGCACTGCCCCAAACGTAAACCGCCCGCTCAGGGCGGGCGGCTAGATTTAGTCTTGCGGGATGATCCTGAGACCCAGTTCCATCAACTGATCCGAGGTCGGATCGGATGGCGCATCCATCATCAGGTCTTCGGCGCGCTGGTTCATCGGGAACATCATGACCTCGCGGATGTTGGCCTCATCCGCCAGCAGCATCACGATCCGGTCGATACCTGCGGCACAGCCGCCGTGCGGCGGGGCGCCGTAGTGGAAGGCATTGAACAGTGCGCCAAAGCGGGACTTCACTTCGTCTTCACCATAGCCCGCCAGTTCAAAGGCTTTCAGCATGATCTCGGGTTTGTGGTTCCGGATGGCACCCGAAACCAATTCGTAGCCGTTACAGGCCAGATCATATTGGTACCCGCGTACGTCCAGAGGGTTGCCCTGCAAAGCTTCCATCCCGCCCTGCGGCATCGAGAAGGGGTTGTGTTCGAAATCAATCGCACCGGTTTCTTCGTCCTGCTCGTAGATCGGGAAATCGACGATCCAGGCAAAGGCAAAGCGGTCTTTCTCGGTGAGATTCAGTTCATCTCCGATCACGTCACGGGCCTTTCCGGCCACCTTTTCAAAGGCTTTTGGCTTACCACCCAGGAAGAACGCGGCATCACCGACGCCCAGACCCAATTGCTGACGGATCGCCTCGGTTCGTTCGGGGCCGATGTTCTTGGCCAGTGGACCTGCGGCCTCCATACCCTCGCCCTGATCACGCCAGAAAATGTAACCCATACCGGGCAGACCTTCTTTCTGGGCAAATGCGTTCATACGGTCACAGAATTTGCGGCTGCCACCGCTCGGCGCTGGGATAGCGCGGATTTCGGTGCCTTCCTGCTCCAACAGCTTCGCGAAAATCGCGAAGCCAGAACCGCGGAAGTGGTCAGAGACCACTTGCATCTTAATGGGGTTCCGCAGGTCAGGCTTGTCGGTGCCGTACCATAGGGCTGAGTCCTTGTAGGAAATCTGCGGCCACTCCTGATCGACCTTGCGCCCGCCCCCGAACTCTTCGAACACACCAGTCAGCACGGGCTGGATGGTGTCGAACACATCCTGCTGCTCGACAAACGACATCTCTAGATCGAGTTGATAGAAATCGGTGGGCGATCGGTCTGCACGCGGGTCTTCATCGCGGAAGCAGGGTGCAATCTGGAAATATTTGTCGAAGCCCGACACCATGATCAGCTGTTTGAATTGCTGCGGGGCCTGCGGTAGGGCGTAGAACTTGCCCGGATGTAGTCGCGAGGGGACCAGAAAGTCGCGTGCGCCTTCGGGCGACGATGCGGTAATGATCGGTGTCTGATATTCACGGAATCCCTGATCCCACATCCGGCGGCGCATAGATGCGACAACGTCCGAGCGAAGGGTCATGTTTTGCTGCATCGCCTCGCGTCTTAGGTCGAGGTAGCGATAGCGCAGACGTGTTTCCTCGGGGTATTCCTGATCGCCGAACACCATCAACGGCAATTCGTCGGCAGCACCAAGAACCTCCAGCTCACGCACATAAACCTCGATCTCGCCTGTCGGCAATTTCGGGTTAATGAGATCAGCGTCGCGGGCTTTGACAGTGCCGTCGATGCGGATGCACCACTCGGACCGTACCTTTTCCAGTTCAGCAAATGCCGCACTATCGCCGTCGCACAAAACCTGGGTCACACCGAAATGGTCGCGCAGGTCGATGAACAGTACGCCGCCGTGATCTCGGACACGATGCACCCAACCGGACAGGCGGACGGTTTCACCGACATTGGCGGCGGTCAGAGCGGCGCAGGTGTGGCTGCGATAGGCGTGCATGGATCATATCCCTTCGGGCGCAGAATTCGTCGCGCCGATACACCCCGTCAGGCTTGGAAAGTCAAGGCGGGTCGCGCCGTCAAAACGGCCTTTGCACGTTGCCCGAGTAGAAATAGACGCCCAGCCCTGCCGCAAAGATAATATTACCGGCAATTGCGTGCAGAAGAACTGCATAAAAGAATGATCCGCGCTTGCGGTAGGCCCAGGTGAACAGGAGGCCTCCGACGAAAGTCATGATGGCTACTACCCAGCTCCAGTACATGAGGTGCGCAAGCGAAAACAGGCCAGCGTTCAAAAGGTATGCGGCCCGCCCTTCAGGTAGGATCGCGTGATAGCGTCGGAAAAAGAGAGAGCGGAAAAGCAGCTCTTGTGGCAGAGCGGACAACAACGGGTAGCCGATACAGATGAATATCAACATCTCCGGCCGATGCAGCAGCAAAACAAAGGCTGCATCCGGTCGCGCCCACAGCACCAGGGCGGAACAGAAGGCAGCCATGAACAGGGTAAATGCAAAGACTTCGGTCCACGACCAGTTTCGCCAGCCATACCGAAGCTCCGCCCAGGAAAAACCGGGCGTATCCTGCAGCAGCAGTATGCCCAGTCCGGTAAACGCAAAAAGCGAGGGGAACATCCAGTTTGGCGGGAACAATGTCGCGATGGCTATGGGAACCGCCACAAAAAAGAGCACAAACTCAATCCTGAGGCGTGAGTTGGTAACAGGGGTCTCCACCCATTCGGTATTTTTGCTCAAGGTGCCACAAGCTCCGCACGGATCAGCCCCCGAAGGGAATTTCCACAGTGGATAGATTGCGCGTTTTTTAGATCGGTCAAGGTCAGAACGGATTCGGTAACTTCTTTATTATCCAACAATTCCTCGCGCAAAACCCCGGGAAGCAATCCGCATCGCAGTGAGGGCGTCAGTCGTCTGCCGTCGGGCATGGTCAGGAACAGGTTCGTGATAGTGCCCTCGCAAAGCTCATCCCGTTCGTTCAAAAACAAAAGCTCATCAACTCTTAGCGGCAAGCCCGCCCGCGCCATGTCATAGACGGCCCGTCGGGTCGTTTTGTAACCCAGCCAGATATCCGATGATGATAGTCTCTGTTTGGCCAAATCCACACGCCAGACGGACGGATTGGCAGCCAATTCTCCGGACGTCAGTTCAAATTTGCCATCCGCGTCCAAGGTCAAACGGCAGCGCAATGCAATCTCACCCAAACTCGCATCCAAAATCGTCCAAGCGGCGGTTCGGTCAAAATCAATGCCGAACTTCTGTGCTGTGCGCGCCATGCGGGCCAAATGACGATCAAGCCTGACGAACCCCTGCCCCGGCCTGTAGGCCAAAGTTTCGATCAGACGGAAATCAGGCTCAGTTGGTGGGCGAAGCGGGCTTTCCATAGCGCCTCCTCATATTCCGATGGCGCGGTGCTGTCCCAGACCAGCCCGCCGCCTACGTTAAGGGTCGCCTTGCCGCCTTCAACCATGAGGGTCCGGATGGCCACGTTGAATTCCGACCGACCGTCCGGGGCCGCCCAACCGATGGTTCCGCAGTAAACATCGCGAGGCCAAGGTTCCAGTTCGGACAGGATCTCCATCGCGCGAATCTTTGGCGCTCCGGTGATTGATCCGCACGGGAACAAGGCGGTCAGAATATCAGAAAGGCCTACGCCAAGGTGTAACTGCGCCTGCACAAGCGAGACCATCTGATGGACAGTCGCATAGGTCTCAACCTTGAACAGCTCGGGTACTTTCACCGATCCGGCCAGCGCGACCCGGCTAATATCGTTGCGCAGCAGATCGACGATCATCAGATTTTCGGCCCGGTTCTTTTCATCCGAAGACAGGAAAGCGCGTCGACGCTCGTCTTCGACTGGGTCCTCGCTGCGCGGTTGAGTTCCCTTCATCGGGCGCGTTTCGATCCGGCCCTCGGCGTCGGTTCGGAAAAACAGTTCGGGCGAGCGGCTCAGCAGATCAGGCAGCCCCTCCTGCTCAACCAAGGCGCCGTGGCCGACGGGTTGACCAGCCGCAAGCGCCGCATAAAGCGCAACGCTGTCTCCGGTTACATCGAGATCAATTGGGAAGGTCAGATTTGCCTGATAAATGTCACCCGCACCAATCGCCTCATGCACTGTACGAAAGGCCTGCGTATATCGCGCCTCGTCCCAGCGGGGCTGAAACGCAGTGACACTGCCCGACGCCTTTGGCAGTCCAACGCGATCCGGTGCGTCAAACACACCGAAACACAGTAGTGGCAGGCGTCGTCCTTCTGGCAGCCGGTCTGCCAGACGTGGTTCCAGCACGTAGCCCAGCTCATAACTTGCGTATCCTGCCAGCCAGGCCCCATCCGCGCGCGCCTGATCCAGCGCCGCCAGAGCCTGGGGCACCTCCGCCGCGTTATCCGCGCGGATAATCCGGGACGGACGCTCAAACCGGGTTCCGCGCCCAGCTGGTCCTTGATCGAAACGAATACGCAATTGCATCCTCATTTGCCGTGCTGCGCGGTATAGAGAATAGCGCGCCAAGGGAAAGAGGGGAAAGCGGCAATTTCAAACCCGTTTCCGATACCTCTTGCACCTTTTCGCGCGGTCCCTATAACGCAGGACAATTTGGGCGCTGGGGCGGTGCCCTGACTCGCGGACAATTGAAGGGGCCAAGCCATGCCGAGAAGAACCGACATCCAGTCGATCATGATCATCGGGGCAGGCCCCATTGTTATCGGTCAGGCCTGCGAGTTCGACTATTCCGGCGCTCAGGCATGTAAGGCGCTGCGCGAGGAAGGCTATCGGGTCATTCTGGTGAACTCGAACCCTGCAACGATCATGACCGACCCGGGGCTAGCCGATGCGACCTATATCGAGCCGATCACGCCCGAAGTTGTCGCCAAGATCATCGAAAAAGAACGCCCCGATGCCCTACTGCCCACTATGGGCGGACAGACCGGCCTGAACACCTCGCTGGCGCTGGAAGAGATGGGCGTGCTGGATAAGTTCAACGTCGAGATGATCGGCGCCAAGCGAGACGCGATCGAAATGGCCGAAGACCGCGCCCTGTTCCGCGAGGCGATGGATAGGTTGGGCATCGAAAACCCCAAAGCCGAGATCGTGACGGCCCCCAAGGATGAGAACGGCAAGAAAGATCTCGACGCCGGTGTGGCACTGGCGCTTGAAACCCTCGAAACAGTTGGTCTGCCCGCCATCATCCGCCCCGCCTTTACGCTGGGCGGCACCGGCGGCGGTGTCGCATATAACCGCGAGGATTATATCCATATTTGCCGCTCGGGTATGGATGCGTCCCCCGTCGGTCAGATCCTGATCGATGAAAGTCTTCTGGGGTGGAAAGAATACGAGATGGAGGTGGTGCGCGACACCGCTGACAACGCCATCATCGTGTGTTCCATCGAAAACGTCGACCCGATGGGCGTGCATACCGGTGACTCGATCACCGTGGCCCCTGCCCTGACGCTGACCGACAAAGAATACCAGATCATGCGCAATCACTCGATTGCGGTGCTACGCGAGATCGGCGTGGAAACCGGCGGGTCAAATGTGCAGTGGGCGATCAACCCGGTTGATGGTCGTATGGTCGTGATCGAGATGAACCCGCGTGTGTCCCGCTCTTCTGCGCTGGCCTCGAAGGCGACCGGTTTCCCGATTGCCAAGATCGCCGCAAAACTGGCCGTTGGGTACACGCTGGACGAGCTAGACAATGACATCACCAAGGTCACCCCGGCCTCGTTCGAGCCGACCATCGACTATGTTGTCACCAAGATCCCGAAATTTGCCTTTGAGAAATTCCCCGGTTCCGAACCCTACCTGACCACCGCGATGAAGTCGGTGGGTGAGGCCATGTCCATCGGCCGCACCATTCACGAATCGATGCAAAAGGCTCTGGCCTCGATGGAGTCGGGTCTGACAGGCTTTGATGAGATCGAAATCCCCGGTCTGAACGTCGGAGTCTGGGAAGAAGCCGACGACAAGGCCGCCGTGATCAAGGCGATCAGCCAGCAGACCCCCGATCGTCTGCGCACAATCGCGCAGGCCATGCGTCACGGCCTGACCGACGATGAGATTTTCGGCGTCACCAAGTTCGACCCGTGGTTCCTGGCCCGCATTCGCGAGATCATCGAGGCCGAGCGTCAGGTGCGCAAAGATGGTCTGCCGGTTAGCGAGGACGGTATCCGCAAACTGAAAATGCTTGGATTCACCGACGCGCGTCTGGGCAATCTGACCGGCCGTGACGAAGACAACGTCCGCCGCGCCCGCCGCAATCTGGGTGTGAACGCCGTCTTCAAACGCATCGACACCTGTGCGGCTGAGTTCGAGGCGCAGACCCCCTATATGTACTCGACCTACGAAGCCCCGATGATGGGTGAGGTCGAATGCGAGGCACGTCCAAGCGACCGCAAAAAGGTCGTCATCCTTGGTGGTGGTCCGAACCGGATCGGCCAGGGCATCGAGTTCGATTACTGCTGCTGCCACGCCTGTTTCGCGCTGACCGAAGCCGGATATGAGACCATCATGGTCAACTGCAACCCCGAGACGGTCTCAACGGACTATGACACCTCGGACCGTTTGTATTTCGAGCCGCTGACCTTCGAACACGTCATGGAAATCCTTACGAAGGAACAGGAAGCCGGCACGCTGCATGGAGTGATCGTTCAGTTTGGCGGGCAGACCCCGCTGAAACTGGCCAATGCGTTGGAGGCTGAAGGTATCCCGATCCTCGGTACCACGCCCGACGCGATCGACCTCGCCGAAGATCGTGAGCGTTTCCAGGCGCTGGTCAATGAACTGGGCCTGAAGCAGCCCAAGAACGGCATCGCCTCGACCGACGAAAAGGCGCTGGAGATTGCCGAAGATATCGGCTTCCCGCTGGTCATCCGCCCCTCCTATGTTCTGGGCGGCCGCGCGATGGAAATCGTGCGCGATATGGATCAGCTACGCCGCTACATCAATGAGGCCGTAGTGGTATCCGGCGACAGCCCGGTTCTTCTGGACAGCTATCTGGCCGGTGCGGTCGAACTGGACGTGGACGCGCTGTGCGACGGTAACGACGTGCATGTTGCAGGCATCATGCAGCACATCGAAGAGGCCGGCGTGCACTCGGGCGACTCGGCCTGTTCGCTGCCGCCTTATTCGCTGTCGAAAGAGATCATCGAACAGATTAAGGATCAGGCGTTCAAGCTGGCCAAGGCGCTGAATGTCGTCGGCCTGATGAACGTGCAGTTCGCCATCAAGGATGACGAGATTTACCTGATTGAGGTCAACCCTCGTGCCAGCCGCACCGTGCCTTTTGTGGCTAAAGCCACTGACAGCGCCATTGCCTCTATCGCTGCGCGTGTAATGGCCGGTGAGAAACTGGCGAACTTCCCGAAACGCCCCCCTTACAAAACGGTCGATGACACCAAAATCGCCGACCAGATGACGCTGGCCGACCCCGACATGCCGTGGTTCTCGGTAAAAGAAGCCGTTTTGCCTTTCGCCCGCTTCCCCGGCGTTGACACCATCCTGGGCCCTGAAATGCGTTCGACCGGAGAGGTCATGGGCTGGGATCGCGACTTCCCGCGCGCTTTCCTGAAAGCACAAATGGGGGCCGGTATGGTGCTGCCCAGCGCAGGTCGTGCGTTTATCTCGATCAAGGATGCTGACAAAGGGCCGGATATGCTCGAAGCAGCGCGTGTTCTGGTTGAGCAAGGCTTTGAGCTTGTTGCGACCCGCGGCACACAAGCCTGGCTGACTGAAGAAAGTGTGCCGTGCGGCGTGGTCAACAAAGTGTACGAAGGCCGCCCGGATGTGACCGACCTGATGAAGGACGGCGGCGTGCAGCTGGTCATGAACTCGACCGAAGGCGCACAGGCGGTGGAAGACAGCCGATCAATCCGGTCGATCGCGCTGTATGACAAGATCCCCTATTACACCACAGCCGCAGCAAGCTATGCCGCCGCGCTGGCGATCAAGGCGCAGGCCGAAGGCGATGTTGAGGTGAAATCGCTGCAGGGCTAAGCCCCGGCAACGATATGAATGAATGGACCCCGGCCTCGGCCGGGGTCTTTTTTCTTCCCCTCCTTGCCCATCGCCCACATGATGGGCGGGGAAGGATTGCTCATGGACCTCTACACCACATACGGAAGCAACGACCTGCCTCGGGCCATCCGCTTTTATGATGCGATCTTCGCGGTTCTTGGCCAGCCGCGCCTGCCCGGTTGGATTGATGGCTGGGCCGGATGGGGTTCCGACCCCGACAGCGGCACCGGGTTTTGGATCTGCAAACCTTTTGATGGAGCCCCCGCCAGTACCGGCAATGGCACGATGATCGCCTTTCCCGCCAGAAGTGCCGATCAGGTCCGGCGTTTCCATGCCACGGGTTTGAAAAACGGCGGTGCAGATGAAGGCAAACCTGGTGTCCGCCCCCATTACGAGCCCGGATTCTATGTGGCCTATCTGCGTGATCCTGATGGCAACAAGCTATCCTGTTTTTACTACCATTATGATCCAAAGGAGGATGCGGGCGGTTGATCAACCAGCAGCCAGACGTCGCTTTTCCTCACGGTTGAAAAACAACATGTAGAAGACAGGTGCGGCAACCATGGTCAGGATCGTGGCAAAGGCCAGACCGCCCATGATCGTGACTGCCATGGACACAAAGAACGCATCCGTCAGAAGCGGTGCCATACCCAGAATCGTCGTGATCGCCGCCAACATTACCGGGCGCAGACGCGAGACAGAGGCTTCAACAATCGCAGGACGCAGGGCTTTGCCAGTAGCGCGGACCAGATCGATTTCTTCGACCAGTACAATGCCGTTCTTGATCAGCATGCCTGAGAGACTTAACAGCCCCAATAGCGCTGTGAAGGTGAAGGGCAGACCTGTTCCAAGCAGACCGATAACCACGCCATTTACGGACATCGGGACCAGTAGCCAGATAATGACCGGTTGCCGGATTGCATTGAACAGCAATACGGAAATCAACACCATAATCAGCAAGCTCAGCGGCAACTGCCGCCCAAGGCTGGCCTGCGCGTCGCCTGAATCCTCGAACTCGCCCCCCCATTCCATACGATAGCCGATCGGCAGTTCCATCGCTTCAATGGCACTGCGTACTTCGGAGTGGACCTGCGCGGCGGTCATGTCAGGGGGGATGTCTGCTCCAACAGTGATGGTCAACACCCGGTCACGGCGATGAACCAGCGTATTGAGCGCCTTGTAGTCGAAGCCGTCCACCATCTGCTCGATTGGAACGAACCGTTCCGACTGATCGGAGTAAACTACCTGATCGACGATCGAATAGTCTCCATCCGCCGGGCGGCGCAAGATGATCGGGATCTGGCGGTCGCGCTCGCGCAAAACGCCGCCCGTGATGCCATCGGTCGAAAACTGCAACGTAGCTGCAATGTCTTCGCGCGATACGCCTGCTGTTTGGGCGCGCTCCGTGGCATAGATCGGCTGCACGGCCAATTCCTGCTCACGCCAGTCGTGATGCACATGTAGCGCATTCGGAGATGCGGCTGACATGCGCTGTACCGCTTCTTCGGCCAGTTGACGCAGAACAACCGGATCACTACCCGAGAACCGAGCCTGGATTGGATCGCCGCCACCGGGACCAAAAATCAGGCGTTTGGTGCGGAACTCGCCTTCGGGGAACTGGGCCGAACCGAACTCCTCAAGATCGGCTTGCAAGGCAGGAATGTCGTCCAAAGCCTCGGTGCGGATGATCATATGTCCATAGCTTGGGTTTGGCTTCTCGGCAGCGTAGGTCAACATGAACCGCGTGGCACCCTGCCCGACGAATGTGGCAACCGAGACGACGTCATCACGTTCGGCCAGCCAGTCCTCGAATACGGCCATATCTTCCGCCGTGCGGGCGATCGGCGTACCTTGTGGCAGCTTGTAGTGCACGAAGAACAACGGCGTGTTCGAGTTTGGGAAGAATTGCTGTTTCATCAATCCAAAGCCCGCAAAACAGACGACTGTGACCCCGATCAACCCGGCCACTACCAGCCATCGGAACCGAAGCGCCCAGTTCAGGATTGCACCGTAGACGCGGAACAGGATGCCGCCATAGGCATCCACCTCACCCTCTTTGCCCTGCTTGAAGAAATAGTGCCCAAGCAAAGGTGTCACCGTGATGGCCAGAACCCAGCTCAGCAGTAGTGAAATGCCGATCACGGCAAATAACGAGAACAGGAACTCCCCGGTCGCGTCAGGACTGAGCCCGATCCCGGCAAAAGCCATGATCCCGATCACCGTCGCGCCCAGAAGTGGGATCTGCGTTTTTGACGCAACCTCTTCCGCAGCATCGCGCGAGGATTTTCCCCGCAACATCGAAATCTGCATCCCTTCGGCCACCACGATGGCGTTGTCGACCAGCATCCCCATGGCGATGATCAGAGCGCCCAGCGAGATCCGTTCCATCTCGATCGAGAACATCGACATGAAGAGCAAAGTACCCACAACGGTCAGCAACAAGGTGGACCCAACGACAATTGCGGCGCGCCAGCCCATGAAAATGCCCAGAACCGCAACAACGATGCTGACTGACATGGCGAGGTTCAGCAGGAAGGCGTTCGAGGCCTCATCGACAACAACATGCTGCTGATAGATGGGCAGGATTTCGACACCAAAGGGGATTTCGGAATCCAGTTCGGCCAGTTTGGCATCTGCACGCTGCCCGACTTCGACGATGTTTTCAGTGGCCAGCCCAGCGATACCCAGCGTGAAAGCTTCAGCGCCGTTGAATCGGATCATGATATCGGGGTCGTTCTGCCGCCCGCGATAGACATCTGACATATCAAACAGATTGATCACCTGCCCCTGCGATCCAACCGACAGGCCGGCGATCGCCGACACGCTGTCCGAGCCCTCGGCCGTCAAGATCGTGGTGCGGTCACTATTGGATCGCAGCGAACCCGAAGCGTTGACCGAGTCCGCGTTTGCGATAGCTTCGTTGATCGCCTGCAGCGGAACGTTCTGATTGACCGAGATCGACAGGTCCGGCTCAATAAAGATCGCCTCATCCGGCAAGCCCTGAACCTCGACATCTGCAACACCGCTTACCGTCAGCAATTCGCGGCGAAGGAAGGTCGCCAGTTCGTGCTTCTCGGCGTCAGAAAACCCTTCTGCCGTAACGGCATAGAACAGGCCGAACACATCCCCGAACCCGTCATTCACATAAGGCGCACCCACGCCCGAAGGCAGACCGCGTGCTGCATCGCGCACCTTGGCGCGCAGACGGGTCCAGATGTCGGGCAACTCACTGCCGTCATAGGTGGATTTAATCTCAACCTCGATCAGCGACTGTCCCGGCTGGTTGACCGAGGTGATGACATCCACCTCGCCCATCTGCTGAATGGCAGATTCCAGCGGTTCTGAAACCTCCAGCGCTACCTGTTCGGCAGTCGCACCGGGGTATTGCGTGGCGATCACCGCCTGTTTGATGGTGAAGGCCGGGTCTTCAAGGCGACCTAGCGACGTGAAACCCCAAATGCCGCCGAACAGGGCAATCAGGATGAACAGCCACGTATAGAGAGGCCGGTCGATCGAAGCGCGTGCGATGCTCATGAAACCGCCCTCAGTTCGAGAAGCCGACAAAGCGGCGGACAGTTTGACCATCGGACAATGCACCCCCACCGGCGACGACGATTTCGTCTCCATCCATCAGGCCGGTGAGCACGCGGACATCACCGCTCTGCGTAGGTTCAACAGTCACGGGAACCCGGCGGACGGTGCCTTCGTCGGCGCCAGCAGGCGAGAAGACCAGAACGCCCAGCGCGCCGCTGGCATCAGCAACTACAGCCGTTGGCGGGATGATGATACCGGTGCGTTCATCCTGCACCTGCACCGTGACGGTCACGGAGGAACCGGGAAGAATCTGCAATCCCTCGGGCGGTGTCAAACCGAACTGGATGCGAAAGGTCTGGCCCACGCTTGAGGATTCAGCATCGAATTCCCTTATTTCCAGCGGAAAGATCTCATCGCTGACAGGGAACTTGGCAGTAATCGTGATGTCGTCCTGCTGTCCGGACCGCTGAAATAGGATTTCGGGCACATCCACCTCGATACGCAGTTCAGACATATCGTGAATCCGCACGATCGGAGTACCCGCAGAAACAGTTGTAAACGCCTCAACTGCACGGCTTGAAACCAGCGCGTCGAACGGAGCGGTCAGCGTCGCATGCTCCAACTCATATTCTGCATCTCGAACCGCAATCGCAGCCAGTTGCGCAGCTGTTTCGGCATCATCGACGGCAACCTGGCTGGCTGCGGTTCCACGCAGACGCGACAGGCGGGCGAGTGTTCGATCCGCCTGATCTTTTTGCAAGCGCGTCCGGTCGCGCTGCAGTTCGAACGGTTCCTGATCGAGGCGGGCAATCAACTCACCCTTTGGGATTACAAAGCCTTCGGTCACAGGCATCTCAACGATCTGCCCTGCGACCTGAAACGCCAGATCAACTGTCTGACGAGCGGCGATCCGACCAAAGAATTGGCGCGAAAAGCCGGGAGAGGTTTCGCTTACCTGCATCAGTTTCACAGGCTTGGCAGGCTCTTGCGCCATGGCAGGCGCAGTCAACAAGGACAGTGCGAGGCAAACAGAGGTCAGGAGTTTCATTTCGTCAATCCCTCGGGAATTCCGGTTTTCAGAATGTTGTCACGGATTTTGTGAGCCAGCCGTGCGAACTCGGCGGTTTCTTCGGTGTTCAGACCCGATGCGCTGTGGAAAAGCTCACCCGCCACGGCCACCAGCATATTGCGGGCCTCTTCGCCCTGTTCGGTCAGCACCAAAAGCCAGGCGCGACGGTCTTCGGGATCACGCTGTCGGGTCAGGTGCCCCGCCAGTTCAAGTGCATCGGCGGTCGCCGTAATCGTTGACGGCACTGTCAACATATCTGCGGCCAGCACTCCCATACGTTTGGGCGCATCGAGCTTGATTAGCATGTGGCATTCCTGATGGCTCAGGTCTGTTTCGATGCTGTCAAAGCTCTCTTCCAGTTTCCAATAAAGCGCGTAGACCCCCATCATCGCCTGAATCTCAGGGCTGAGGCGTCCTAACCGCATGCTGATATCGTCTGACATGAATCTTTTCCGTGCGAGTCGCGGCGAAATATACTTCGAATTTTGAACTATTCAAGTTATGAAGCGAGAGGCGGTGCATTCCCTTAGGTCAACACGTCTTGATCAATACGAATAGGGACTGCATTTTGTGCAGATCATGAACTCAGGGCCAGCCATGTACACTCCTGCCATCACCGGGACCGGTGTCTATACACCAGAAAACATAATCACCAACGCTGAACTGGTGGAAGCGTTCAATGCCTATGCCGACCGGATGAACGTCGAAAACGCGGATGCGATTGCAGCGGGCGACATGGAACCGATGCAGCATTCCTCGGAAGAGTTCATCCTGAAGGCCTCAGGGATCGAGAACCGGTATGTGATGGACAAGACCGGTGTTTTGAACCCCGAGATCATGCATCCCGCGCTGCGCCAGCGTTGCGACGACGAGCCTGGGATCATGACCGAGATGGCGGTGGATGCGTGCCTTAAGGCGCTAGCACAAGCGGGGCGCAGCGCCGAGGATGTCGATTTGGTGATCTGCGCCGCTTCGAACCATGAACGTGCTTATCCTGCAGTTGCGATCGAGATTCAGCAGGCATTGGGGATCAGCGGATTCGGGTTTGACATGAACGTGGCCTGTTCCTCGGCCACATTCGGCATTCAGGCGGCGGCGGATATGGTGCGCTCGGGCTCGGTCCGGGCGGCGCTGGTCGTCAACCCCGAGATCTGCTCGGGTCATCTCGAGTGGCGCGACCGGGATTGCCATTTCATATTTGGCGATGTCGCGACCGCGACGCTGATCGAGCGGATCGAAGACGCCCAAGGCCCACATTTCGAGATTGTCTCGACCCGGTGCGCAACTGCGTTTTCCAACAATATCCGCAACAATAACGGCTTCCTCCGCCGATCGCGCCCCGATGGTCTGGTGGATCGCCGCGACATGCAGTTCATGCAGAATGGTCGCAAGGTGTTCAAAGAGGTCCTGCCCATGGTCAGTAAACATATCAGTGACCATATGGAGGCAGAGGGCATCAGTAGTGATGATCTAAAACGCCTCTGGCTGCATCAGGCCAACAAGACGATGAACGACTTCATCGGTAAGAAGGTTCTGGGGCGTGAGCCAGAACCGGGTGAGCAACCCAACATTCTGCAAGACTACGCCAATACCTCATCCGCCGGGTCGATTATCGCCTTCTCAAAGCATTCCGATGATCTGGATGCGGGCGATGTGGGCCTGATTTGCTCGTTCGGAGCCGGGTATTCGGTGGGTTCTGTGATCGTCAAACGGCATCAATAAGCGCGCGCCTTAACTGCGCTGCTGGAATCGCTGCAAGACCAAACCGCTTTCTCAAGAATTATTCAGACGGGCTCAACCGCTCCTTCATCTCTGACCGACACATCAAGATCCGGATGCCCTGTGCATCCGAGTGATGTAGTTATGGGAGCCCGCTGTTATGGGAAATAATACTCGCGTTGGACTGGCCGCCTTGGTCGCCGCACCTTTCATTGGGGTCATGGCGTCCGGCGCGGCAATCGCAGAACCGCAAACCTGCACGGTCAACACCGCGCGTGTTGCCGCCAATGAAGGCGATTTTGACACGCTCTGCGGCTGTTCGCAGGTCACGCGAGGGTTTGTATCACATCTGCAAAAACGATCTGATTTTGCTTCGATCCTGCAGAACACCTCGGCGCAATGCCCCGGTCTGACTCAGTTGTTGAGCGATCTGCCCACTGCGTCGATTTCCAACACCAATGCCGGTGAAGAGCGCAGCAGAGATCCATCCTCCAATTCCGTTGGCTCGAGTGAAAACGGAAGCTCGGGCAACGGCGGCGGGAGTTCCGGCGGCAACGGTGATCCGGGTGATGGTGGAAGCAGTCCTGGCGATGGCGGCGGTAAGGGCGGTGGCAAAGGTGGCCACGGCGGAGGTGACAAACCCGGCAAAGGCGGCGGCAAAGGCGGTCACGGCGGTGGTGACAAACCCGGCAAAGGCGGCGGCAAAGGCGGTCACGGCGGTGGTGACAAGCCCGGCAAAGGCGGTGGTAAAGGCGGTCACGGCGGTGGTGATAAGCCCGGCAAAGTCGGTGGTAAAGGTGGCCACGACGGTGGTGACAAGCCAGGCAAAGGCGGTGCCAAAGGCAATAACGGTGGCGGCAACGGACCAGAGGGGGCAAGCCCCGGGCGCGGCAAGAACGCCAACAATGATGAACGCTGAATATTAATCTGCCCAGCAGACAAACAAAAAGGCGGCACATGGGCCGCCTTTATTTTGCGCATTCACAACAATTCAGTACAGGGACATGACACCTTAACTGACGCTTTCCTCTTCCAGATGCAGCTTCATTTCGATCAGAACCTGTTGCAGCATACTGGTTTCTTTCAGCAGCCGCTTCGCCTCGTTCACCGTGATGATGCCATCTTCTATCGCCGACTGGTATTCCGTCATCAGCATGGCAAAACGTTGGCTCAGCGCAATGACATCGGAATTTACCCCGCCCGTACGTGGGCTGTCCGAGTTTCGTCCATCGTAAGAAAGCGTGATATTCTTCAAATCCGCCAATGCCGCAGTCACGTGTGGATAGGCAGCCGCGTTTTCCAACCGGGCAACAGCATCCACCGGCATGAACCGGTCAGAATGTTCTGCGTTGTCTGAATAGTACCTGCCAAGCGTGGCTTTGGATTTCCCGGTGATCTCGCACGCTGCTTCGATTCCGACATCCTTAACCAATGCTTCGGTATGCTTTTTCAGATAGGCCCCGATATCTGCCATTTTGCTACCCTTGTTACCTGCGCCCTGCCCCCTCTGCCTGTCCATGCTGGGGGAAAGGGTAGGGAAATTTCCCATATTCGATTCATAATTGAAATGGCAATAATTGACTATCCCTCAGATATGCAGGGATTTTGTGAGTGAGTGGCGGCTGTTCGAGCCGGTAAAGAGTGTATGCGGGGCAGGATTTTAGCCTTGCATTGTATAGGCCACTTGTAGGCCGACGACGCCACTGTCGCGAAGGCGAGGTAATCCATCCCCAAGAGCATTTGCTCAACCTCAGCTGTAGCGATGGTGGCGTCGATTTACCCCCATGAGACGGCTTGCCCAGGCAGCACATGCGAATTAGACCCACGGCATGGCAAAGCTCTATTTCAACTATTCGACTATGAACGCTGGCAAATCGACCGTGTTGCTGCAGGCCTCGCATAACTATCGCGAACGCGGCATGGATACCTACCTGATGACAGCCGCCATTGACGGACGCGCCGGTGAGGGGCGGATCGCATCAAGAATCGGAATCTCGGAACGAGCGGACATGTTTCGTCCCGACGACAATGTGTTTGCCATGATCGAAAACCGCCTGACACAAGGGGGCATCGCCTGCGTATTCATTGATGAAGCCCAGTTTCTTTCGGAAGAGCAGGTCTGGCAACTTGCGCGCGCCGTAGATGATCTGAAGGTCCCAGTGTTGACCTACGGGTTGCGGGTGGATTTTCAGGGTAAACTGTTCCCCGGGTCGGCAGCATTGTTGGCTCTGGCCGATGAGATGCGCGAAGTACGCACCATCTGCGAATGCGGGCGAAAGGCGACGATGGTGATTCGTCAGGATGAAAACGGGAACGCCATCACTGAAGGGGCGCAGGTACAGATTGGAGGGAACGAGACTTATGTCTCGCTCTGCCGCAAACACTGGCGCGAGGCGGTGGGTTCCTAAACCGGGTTGGGTAACGTTCGCCCGGCCACGAACGCCGCGACATTGTCCAACGCCATGTGACCCATATCGGTGCGCACCTCTTCGGTCGCGGTGCCGAGGTGGGGCAGCAGAGTCACATTTCCCATGTCACACAAGGCCTGCGGCACCTTGGGCTCGAACTCGTAGACATCCAGCCCAGCGCCAGCAATCCGACCCGCATGAAGCGCTTGGATTAAGGCGGCTTCGTCCACAACTTCACCGCGCGCAATGTTTATCACAATGCCCGAGGGCTTCATCGAAGCCAAAATCTGTGCGTTGACCAAGTGTTGTGTTTCAGCTCCTCCGGGGACTGCTATGACAAGAAAATCCACTGCCGCAGCTAATGCATTGAGTTCAGGGATGTACTCTGCTTGGAAGTCCAGCTGTTTTGGACTGCGTGATTGATAGGCAACGGTCATGTCGAATCCGAAATGACACCTCCGGGCAATGGCCTGACCTATGCGGCCCATTCCGATGATGCCCACCTTTTTGCCGGTCACATGTTGGCCCAGCATCTGTGTAGGATGCCACCCCTGCCACTGGCCTGACCTGACCAACCTTTCCCCCTCACCTGAACGGCGGGCCGTCGTGAGCAAAAGTGTCATGGCAACATCGGCGGTGGCATCGGTGACGGCACCCGGCGTGTTGGTAACCGCGACTCCGGCAGCATGTGCGGCGTCCACGTCGATATGATTGTAACCAACTCCGAAATTTGCCAGCAGTTTACAGCGAGGCTCTAGCACCTGAGCAAAGATCTCTGCCACGAACTGATCGCCCAACGTCGGGACCACGACGTCAAATTCAGTCAGCGCCCGCAACATTTCTTCATGCGTCAGAGGCGTGGTTTCACTGCGGATTTCCACATCGAATTCGGCACGGGCGCGCACTTGGACAGCCGATGTCATCGGTCGGGCAATCAGCAGTTTCATCAATGCATCCTTCCACCGATGGGCACAGCGCGATCGGGGCCTATCAACACGATCTCACCGTTTTCGTCGGGAAGACCCAACACCAAAACCTCGGACATGAATTTACCGATTTGGCGCGGGGGAAAGTTGACCACGGCCATCACCTGCTTGCCCACCAGCGTCGCCGGATCGTAGTGCGCGGTGATCTGGGCTGAAGTTTTGCGCTCACCGATCTCATCGCCAAAATCGACCCACAGCTTGATCGCGGGCTTGCGGGCCTCCGGGTACGGCTCGGCGCGTATCACCTCACCTACACGAATGTCGACTTTGAGAAATTCGTCGAATGAAATCTCACTCACGAGACAACTCCTTAGATCGGTCGGTTGCAGCTTTGACGGCACGATGTAGCAGGTCTGGGAAACCCTCTTCTTCATGCATCAACACCTCCAGTGCGGCCTGAGTGGTGCCGTTGGGAGAGGTGACGTTAACTCGCAATTGCGACGGATGCTCGTCAGCGGCCATCGCCAACGCCCCTGCCCCGGCGACGGTTGATTTGGCCAACTTCATTGCCAGTTCCGGTGGCAGACCATGCGCTTCGCCAGCTTGCGCCAGTGTTTCGATCAGGTGGAATACATAGGCCGGGCCCGAACCGCTGACCCCGGTGACGGCATCCATCTGTGTCTCATCATCCAATCGAACCGTCTCACCAATGGCCGAAAGCAGGTCTTCAGCCAGTAGGATATCCGCGTCCGAGGTGTTGGCATTCCCAATCAGCGCCGTGATCCCCTGCCGAACCGCCGCAGGCGTATTTGGCATCGCACGGATGATCGGCGTATCTGCCCCAATGACGTTCTCGAAAGTGGCCAGCGATGTACCCGCTGCGACCGATATGAAAAGACTGTCACCATTGCCCAGCGCTTGAATGGCTGGCAGGGCTTCGCCCATCATCTGTGGTTTGACCGCTACGAGTACAACTGCGGGTGCCTCGGGGAGAGGAGTGTTGATGTTGACGCCCTGCGCCTTCAGCCAATCCGAGGGGTAAGGATCAATCACCCAAACAGATGCTGCGGGCAGGCCATGTTCCAACCAACCCGCAAGCATTGCTGAACCCATCTTGCCGCATCCCAGAAGCACCAACCCCTGTTCGGCGACGCGCGAGATATCCATGATTGCCCCTCCCCTATGGTTCGGGGCAAAGCTTTACGCGCGGCCGTAGGCCTCTGCAATGGCGACTTGCATCGCCTCTTCGGGGTCTCGGTTTCCCCAGGTCACCAGTTGGATCGCGGGGTAATAGCGCTCGGCGCTCAGTACCGCTGCGGTGATCATGGTATCGATCTGTTCTGGGCTGGCCGTCTGACCACCGGCCAGCACCAAGCCATAGCGATAGACCATCAATTTCTGGTTGGCCCAGTAGGTAAACGCCCCGGCCCAACACTGATCATTCATCTTGTTCAGTAGCTCATAAAGCTCGGTTTCGCGCTCGGCCGGAGGCTCCATCTCAAAGGAACACACCATGCGGAGCGTTTCATCGTAATTCGACCAGGCCAAAGTTATCGAATATGTGCGCCACTGTCCTTCGACAGCCATGGCAATCTGATCATCCCCGATCCGGTCAAAATCCCAGTCGTGATGTTCTGCAAGATGTTCAACAATGTCGATCGGATGAAGGTCTTCTTCGAGATACTGCTCGGAAAGGGCCATAATGCCACCTCACTAATCTCTAGCATTTTGGGGCTGGCAGCGCCCCAGCGCTAGTTGCCTGCTCTACAAGCCGGGCTTCCCCAGTCTGCCTGTACTAAATATGGTGCGATGTGAGCACAGCTCTGGCAACCCTATTTATTGGGGATAACAGCAATAAGTTGTGGACAGTTGGCAACGCCGATCAAAATATTGGCGTTGGATGCAGCTTTGTCTTGATAAATTTCTGCAGAGCGGCAAAATTCACAACACCGCACAATCCAAGTTCGGATTGCGCGGCGGATGCTTTTACCCAAAATCTTAAATTCCTGCGGACGTTACTTGTCCAGCTTCGCCTCGAGCGCGGCAATTCGCTGTTCAAGTGCACCGTTCTCTTCGCGCGCTTTCTGCGCCATGGCACGCACAGCATCAAATTCTTCACGGGTTACGAAATCCCGGTCGGCCAGCCAGCGGTCCATCATGGATTTCATCGCATTCTCGGCCTCTTCTCGTGCCCCCTGCGCCACACCCATGGCATTGGTCATCAGTTGAGACATATCGTCCAGAATCTTGTTACGGGTTTGCATGGGCTTTCTCCGATTTCGCGATTGCTCTCTATATGGGTAAAGATTGGCCCGGGCTCAAGGTTGACTTGCCACGCAAACCCCGGGCAATGAGACGCACATGCAGGCTGTTTTGAATTTCCCCGATCTGTCACCCGAAATTTTCTCGATCTCTCTGTTCGGGATGGAGTTTGCGCTCAGGTGGTATGCGCTGGCCTATATCGTCGGCATCCTGATTGCTTGGCGCATGGCGCTGATGGCGCTTAGGCGGCCTGTGCTTTGGGCTGATGACACACCACCGATGCAACCCGATCAGCTTGAGGATTTGGTCACCTGGATCATACTGGGTGTAATTCTTGGTGGTCGATTGGGGTTCGTCCTTTTCTATCAACCCGCATATTATTTTGCGTATCCACTGGAAATTCTGATGGTTTGGCAGGGTGGCATGGCCTTCCATGGCGGCCTGTTGGGCGTGGTGATCGCCACGTATCTGTTCGGCAGGCGCCACGCTACACCGATTCTTTCGCTGGGTGATCTGGTTGCCTACACAGTGCCGCCCGGGTTGTTGCTGGGACGATTGGCGAATTTCACTAATGCCGAGCTTTGGGGTCGACCCAGTGAATTGCCATGGGCGGTGATCTTTCCCGGAACCACGGCCCAAGACTGTCCCGGCGTTGTTGCAGGGATGTGCGCCCGCCACCCTTCGCAACTGTATGAGGCAGCACTCGAGGGTCTGGTCCTCGGGGCGATTCTGATATGGCTGGCCTACCGGCGCGGCGCGTTTCAAAAACCAGGTCTGGTTATGGGCGTATTTCTGGCTGGCTACGGCGCATCGCGGTTTTTTGTCGAATTCTTCCGTCAACCCGATGCGCAATTTGTATCGCCCGGGAATCCGCTAGGGTTGGCGTGGCATGTTGGCGGATATGGATTGACGATGGGGCAACTCTTGTCGCTACCAATGATTGCACTTGGCCTTTGGTTGGCATTTCGGGCACGACGCAGATCATGAACCTGAAGGATCGTCTGCTCCTGCGCATCCAGAATGATGGCCCTATGACCATCGCTGACTACATGACCGAGTGTCTGATGCATCCGGAACATGGATACTACACAACCCGCGATCCGCTGGGCGCTCAGGGCGATTTCATTACAGCGCCTGAAATCAGTCAGATGTTCGGGGAGCTTATCGGGTTGTGTTTGGCGCAATCCTGGCTGGAGCAAGGCAAACCTGAACGGATTGTTCTGGCCGAGCTTGGCCCTGGTCGTGGCACCCTGATAGCAGACATCCTGCGCGCCACTCAGAGGGTGCCTGGCTTTCACAAAGCAGCCAAGATCGCATTGCTCGAAGCTTCACCTGTTTTGCGCGACGTACAAGCCAAGGCACTGCAAGGGTATGAACCTCAGTGGATCGAGGCAATTTCTGATTTTGAAGATCTTCCTCTGTTTCTGGTGGCAAACGAGTTCTTTGATGCCCTGCCCATCCGCCAGTTCCTGCGCGAAGGCGAAGGTTGGCGCGAGAGGTTAGTTGGCAAAAATGGTGCATCGCTTGCGTTCGGTCTTGGTGCGCAATCGGCACAAGCTGCGCTCAGCGAACGTGTCGAGGATACGCAGGACGGAGATCTGGTAGAACTGTGCGCTGCTGCCAGTTCCATTATGTACTCTGTTGCCGGGCAGATCGCTCGTAACGGCGGAGCCGCGCTGATCATCGATTATGGTGACTGGCGCTCGCTTGGCGACACATTGCAGGCGTTGCAAGCGCATGAACGTGTCGATCCCCTGGATCAGCCCGGTCAGGCGGATCTGACCACACATGTCGACTTTGAGGTCTTGGCGAAGGCGTCTCATACTTCGGGCTGCGCTTATACAAAACTGACCCCGCAGGGTGTGTTTCTTGAGCGGCTCGGGATCACCGCGCGCGCGCAATCGCTTGCCGCCCCTCTCAGCGGGTCACAGCTTGAGGCGCTGGTCTCTGCACATCGACGGTTGACGCACCCCGACGAAATGGGAAACCTGTTCAAAGTACTGGGCCTTTATCCGCCAAACGCCACGCCGCCACCGGGACTGGAACCATGACACTGGAAATCATTACCTCAGACATGCTGTCCCCCGTACGACACGGGTTCTTCAGCCGCCGCGGTGGCGCATCTTCTGGTATCTTCGAAGGACTCAACTGCGGAACCGGGTCGACAGATTTGACTGAGGCCGTAGCTTTGAACCGTCGGCGCGTCGCCGACGCGATGGAAGTGGCACCTGAGGCGATGATCGGTGTGCATCAAGTGCATTCGCCGACCGTGATTGCAGTCGATGGGCCGATGACGGGTGACAAACCCAAAGCTGACGCGGTTGTCACATCAACGCCGGGTTTGGCGCTTACAATCTTAACCGCTGATTGTCAGCCAGTGCTGTTCGCGGACCCTGACGCAAATGTGATCGGGGCCGCACATGCCGGTTGGCGCGGCGCGTTGGATGGTGTGCTGGAATCAACACTGGACGCGATGGAAGCGCTGGGAGCCAACCGGGATAACACAGTTGCCGTAATCGGCCCCACGATTTCACAACGCGCTTACGAGGTCGGCTCAGAGTTTCTGGACGACTTCCTTGCTGACACGCCAGAGAACGCGCGTTTTTTTGCAAATGGCAAAGGTGACCGGATGCATTTCGACCTGCCCGCCTTTGGCCTGCATCGTCTGCGCGAAGCTGGTATCGGCCAGGCCGAGTGGGTCCGTCACTGCACTTATTCCGACCCCGACAGGTTTTATTCCTACCGGCGATCGACCCATGCCAACGAGGCCGACTACGGCAGATTGATTTCCGCTATCAGGTTGTAAATCTGGCCCATATTAAGGCAGCTTTGCCCAGTTTCTGCCACATTTCTTGTGTTTATCAGAGTCAGAATCGTCTCAAATTTTCGCCAATGCACAGACGGTTACCCCAAGTGGGTTCGTCATGGCATGGGCGGAAGCAACTAAGAGGTACCTGAAACCTTCAATTTGTCCTCAATTCAACCCGGATCAGCCTTATAGGCGCCGCAAATCAGCGTCACATTGGCTTCATAAACGGGAACAGGGCGATCGCCCTATCGAAGCAGGACAATGGATATGAAATCGAAATCACGCTTTCTCAGCGCCGTTTTTGCGGCTGTCAGGGATCAAGAACCGGAAATGCCCTGGAAGCGGGTTTCAAGTCACTCTGTCAGAGTTGCGCGCCGTCTGGCGGCACGACGCTGACACAGCAACCCCATGGGACCAGCTGCCGGTCTCAACGGGCAAACGCATACCGGATGAAGCTCCGGTTCGGTATGTGGGGTCGCAGTCAAGATTGCGGCCAGGTTTCGGAGCGTGTGTGTGCAGGCAATTGCAGCCTGCGGTTTACGAGTTTGTCTGGGGGGTCAAGAACTTGACCAAAACACTGGTGTATTCTGCTACGGCGCTGTGCATTCGCGGCGACCAGCCTGTGTTTACCCATCTGATTACAGACAAAGAACAAGGTCGTCCGGCGATGTTGCACGGGGGTTCAAGCCGTCGGACGGAATTTAGAGGGGACGGAATACCATGACTATTCCAAATTCTCTGGCCCGCGCTGCCAGAAACGCGGTCGAGACGTCAGCGCTGTTGCGCGATGCGCCTCGTCCGGGAACGAAACAAAAGGCACAGCTTCGACGTTATGAAGTGTGCAGTCTGTTGAAAAACGGGGATATTTCACAGACGCGCCATATCGCACCAGCCTTGCCAATGTTTGAAGATGCGTTCTGCGCGTTCACACGCGGATCGTTGGTCGAGACACCACAAGGCCAGATGGCCATCGAAGATCTGCTGCCGGGTGATGAAGTGCTCACTCAGGACGGATCATCGGAAACTGTGCTTTGGAAAGGATCTGTCACGCTGATTCCCGGACGCGAGGATACGCGCGGACGAACCCGGCCGCTGACGCGGATCATGGCCGACACGTTCGGGATGCAAAAACCGATGTCGGGTGTCATCACCGGCCCCGCCGCACGTCTGCTGGGCACGCCCACGCATATGCGTCATCTGAACGGCGGGCAGCCCATGCTGACACCCGTCAGTGAGTTTCAGGATGGAATGAGTGTCGTGGAAACGCTGCCACCGACACCGGTTGAGCTGTTTCATATCTGCGTCGCGCGGCATTCGGTGATTCGGGTCGATGGCTTGCAGTTCGAAACCTATCATCCGGGCATCAATGCGGTCCGAATGATCAGTCACTCTTTGCGTTCGATCTATTTGAATCTATTCTCACATATCGAATCGTTGAATGATTTTGGTCCGTTGCTCTTGCCAAGGGCCGGAGATGGTGAAATTGACGCTATGACAGCGTGAACTGGTTAACTATTACTGTACTGCAAGCGTGGGGCATTATGCAGATTTTACTGAGTTGGGTTTTAACCCTGGCACTGGCAGCGATGCTGCCACCCTGTCCTGTGGATCAAACAAAAGGTAGGTTCAGGCCGTCCGGTTCATCCGGTCTTCCAGTACGTCAAATGGTACGCCTGGCTCGTCTTTTGCGCCTCGGATAACAAGCGAAGTTTTGACGCTGGCCACGTTAGGCGTGGTCAGCAACTCGCCTGTCAGAAATTGCTGAAAACTGCTGAGATCCGGTGCGACGCATTTCAGGATGAAATCAACCTCGCCGTTCAGCATGTGGCACTCGCGGACCAGTGGCCATTCCCGGCACCGGTCTTCAAAGGCGCTGAGTTCGGATTCGGCCTGGCTTTCAAGTCCGACCATGGCAAAGACCTGCACTTCGAACCCCAGTTCGCGGGCGTTCACGTCGGCATGATAACCGTGGATGTACCCCGAATCTTCCAGCGTGCGCACCCGCCGCAGGCAGGGCGGAGCGGATATTCCCACGCGCTTGGCAAGTTCAACATTGGTCATACGGCCATCGGCCTGCAGTTCCGCAAGGATTTTGCGGTCGATTTCATCCAACCGGGTCGTGACCATCGAATGCTCCTGAGTTTTTCAGTTGTTATAACAGCAGCCCCGGAGGCCGCAATAATATTTCACAGATGCGCAATTTTCATCACTTGAGATAGATATTTGATCGCCAAGTCAATCATCACGCGCATCACGGGCTTGCAATAGGAAGGGGCTTTAAGCCGCGCCCGCTGGTCGCTATATCGATCCGCACTGGACAATAAGTCCGCCGAGGCAAATTGAGTGGGGATACGATGGCCGAAACACGTCACACCAAGGTTCTGATCATTGGGTCAGGACCCGCCGGATACACTGCGGGCGTTTATGCCAGCCGCGCCATGCTGGAACCGATTCTGGTGCAGGGGATCGAGCCGGGCGGGCAATTGACCACCACAACCGAGGTGGAAAACTGGCCCGGCGACACCGAGGTTCAAGGCCCCGATCTTATGGTTCGGATGCAGGATCACGCCAAGGCAATGGGCTGCGAAGTGATCGGCGACATCATCAGCGATCTTGATCTGAGCCAGCGTCCCTTCACCGCCAAAGGCGACAGTGGCACCGTTTACACCGCCGACGCGGTGATTCTGGCCACCGGCGCGCGTGCCAAATGGCTGGGCCTTCCGTCTGAAGAGAAATTCAAAGGTTTTGGTGTTTCGGCCTGCGCCACCTGCGATGGCTTCTTCTATCGCGGGCAGGAAATCGTTGTGATTGGTGGCGGCAACACTGCCGTGGAAGAGGCGCTGTTCCTGACCAATTTTGCCAGCAAGGTCACTCTGATCCACCGCCGTGATGAGCTGCGCGCCGAAAAGATCCTTCAGGATCGGCTGTTCAAGAACGAAAAGATCGAGCCGCTTTGGTTTCACGAACTGGATGAGGTGATCGGAACCGATGCCCCACTGGGTGTGGAAGGCGTCAAGGTCAAGAATGTAAAGACCGGCGAAATCACGGAGATTCCGTGCAAAGGCGTATTTGTCGCTATCGGCCACGCTCCGGCAAATGAGCTGGTCAAAGATACGCTGGAAACCCACATGGGTGGCTACGTCGTGACCAAGCCGGGCACGACGCAAACTTCGGTTCCGGGAGTTTTCGCTGCCGGAGACCTGACCGACCACGTATACCGTCAGGCTGTGACAAGCGCCGGTATGGGCTGCATGGCCGCGCTGGATGCAGAACGATTCTTGGCGGAGAACGACTAAGATGATCACAGAATTCTCCGGCCTCGTCTGGAGAATTTTGTTCCGCACCCAATCGGGTGACCCGCTCTCATCGGCCCGTGCCCCCGAAGGACGGTTTCATCATTCTGGCCAATTCGCGCTTTATGCGTCGCTTAGCGCTGAAGGGGCCGGGATCGCCATTCGGCGCTATGTCTCGCAGTGCGACCCTCCACGGACGATCCATCGCTTGAAGATATCCAAGGCGCAAGTATTGGATTTGCGGGGGCAACCTTCTGCCTCGATCGTCTGGCAAGACATGCGGGCAACCGGCATACCCTCTCCAACATGGCGATTTTCGGACAAGGCCCGCACATACGGCGCGGATGGACTGCTATACAGTTCGCGCTCGCGTCCTAAACTGAGCCATTTGGTGTTGTTCAACGCAGAACACCAGATGATACAAACCGCAGGTGCCCCCTGCGACTGGTTCCCCGAAAGGTGACCGCGCCTATCTTGACCGGCACCCGGCACCGTATCAGGATCAACCATAGTAACGCGAAGAACAGGTGAGCTTTTGGAAAACGTTCTTTGGCGCGGCGGATGGATGAGCCGGCTCAGAATCGCAAGCGGCCTCGTGCTGTTTGTCTTTGCGTTCTTTCATTTCATCAATATCGGCCTTGGTCTGTTTCACACTGATTTGCTGCACGGGATGCAGGGCGGACGTAAAGCTGTCAGCCGTAATGAGATCGGCAGCGTCGTGATATATGGCGCATTGCTGATGCACATGGGACTGGCGCTTATCTCACTCGCGCAGCGCCGGACGCTCAGAATGCCTTTCAGCGTCGCGCTTCAGGTTATTCTTGGCCTGTTGATCCCGCTGCAGCTTATCTCACATTTGGTTCAGACCCGATACGCGCATGAGATTTTTGGGGTGAATGATGAAATGGGTTACATCATCATTCTGATGTGGCCCAGCACCGCGATCTGGTTCCAAAGCCTATTACTTCTGCTGGTGTGGGTCCACGGATGTATTGGGCTACACATGTGGTTACGGTTGACCACATGGTGGCGCGCGATGGTTCCATATCTGATCGGTCTCGCCGTCTTTGTACCGGGCTTCGCCTTCGCAGGCCTTCTGACCGAGGGGCGGCGTATCTGGGCCGATTTTGCCGACCCCGATCTACGAGAACAGTATGTCGAATACTATAACTGGCCTTCGCAAGAAGAGTTTCAGTCTTTGTTTTCCGTCACAGACTATACGCAGTGGGTATTCTGGGCCGCGCTTGCACTAACAGGCTTGGTCTATCTCGGGCGCAAGCTTTGGCGGCGGCGGCATTCGGTGCGGGTGCGCTATGTCAACGGTCCAGAAGTTGTTTCGGAGAAAGGCATGACCCTTTTGGAGATGTCGCGCGCAAACGGCATCCCACATACCGCGCTGTGTGGCGGCAAGGGGCGCTGCACGACCTGTCGCGTTGTGGTTGAAGATGGCGCCGATCAGTTGCACCCACCAACCGAAGTTGAAGCCCGCAGCCTGAAAGCGATCAGCGCGCCAGAGGGGACTCGCCTGGCCTGCCAGATGCGGCCGTCCGACCCGCTCACTGTATTTCGTGTTTTCCGCCCCGACGGCGCGCGTGATCGTGCGCATGCGAGCCAGGGGCAAGAACGGCAGCTGGCGGTTCTGTTTCTGGACATGCGCGGGTTCACCGCCCGCACAACGGGGCAATTGCCGTATGATATCGTTTTTCTGTTGAATCGTTTCTTTGACGCAATTGTCCCAGCAATCACGGCACAAGGCGGGGTTGTCGACAAATACATGGGCGATGGGTTGCTGGCGATGTTCGAAACAGCCAACGCCGCAAGTTCGGCAAGTGCCGGTCTGAGGGCGGCGGCTGGGATCGGACACGCATTGGAGCGTTTCAACCAGCAGCTCCAAGCAGAAGGCAGCCAACCTGTGCGCATTGGTATGGGTCTACATCTTGGTGATCTTGTGCTGGGCGAAATCGGAGCAGCTAAACACGCGCCACGCACCATCATTGGAGACGCTGTAAACGTTGCCAGCCGTTTGGAGGCTGAAACCAAAGCGTTGGGGGTCGAACTCCTTGTGTCGGACAAGGTTTTGGACGCGGCTGGGTTACAATGTGATCCCCGCGATCTACGGGAATTCAGCCTGCGCGGTGTCTCTGAACCTGTCCCCGCCCTGCCCGTCAGGCACGCAGCCGACCTTAAGTCGCAGACTTCGCCTTTGGAACAGATTGCCTGAGAATGTGCCTAATGAGCTTGAGCGGCGGGATTTTTTCAATAACCTGAAACAAAAAACAGAAAACCGTTCCATTTCGTGAAAAAACCACACATTTCATCCTTAGTTTTTGCGAGTCTATGGACTTCACCCTCAGGCCGAGGCACACGCCCTTGAAACAAATGCCAACAGTAACGCAATAAGAGTTTTCCGATGACGATGTTAAGCAATCTGGCCCCAATCCCTGAATTGTATGTTTCCTATGAATCTGCACAAAAACTGAAGATCGAAGCATCTGATCTGACCAGCTGGGATCTTAAGCCCCGGCAGATTTGCGATTTGGAACTGCTTATGAACGGTGGGTTCAACCCGCTCAAAGGTTTCCTGAGCGAGGCAGACTATGACAACGTGGTCGAAAACATGCGCCTCGCCGACGGGACGCTGTGGCCAATGCCGATCACCCTGGATGTTGACGAAGATTTTGCCGCATCGATCGAGCTGGGCCAGGATATTGCCCTGCGCGATCAGGAAGGCGTGATCCTCGGCACCATGACCGTGACCGACCGCTGGACACCAGACAAGGCGCGTGAGGCGGAAAAGGTCTTTGGCGCTGATGATGATGCGCACCCGGCTGTGAATTACCTGCACAATGTAGCGGGCAAAGTTTATCTGGGCGGCCCGGTCACTGGCATCCAGCAGCCCGTGCATTACGATTTCAAAGCCCGCCGCGACACGCCGAACGAGCTGCGCGCCTATTTCCGCAAAGTGGGCTGGCGCCGGATCGTTGCGTTCCAGACCCGTAACCCTTTGCACCGTGCGCATCAGGAATTGACCTTCCGTGCCGCAAAAGAAGCACAGGCCAACTTGCTGATCCATCCCGTGGTTGGCATGACCAAACCGGGCGATGTGGATCATTTCACCCGCGTGCGTTGCTACGAAGCCGTGTTGGATAAATATCCGGCCTCGACTACGTCGATGTCGCTGCTGAACCTTGCGATGCGCATGGCTGGCCCGCGCGAGGCAGTCTGGCACGGTTTGATCCGCGCAAACCACGGCTGCACCCATTTCATCGTCGGTCGTGACCACGCAGGTCCAGGCAAAAACTCTGCCGGTGAGGATTTCTACGGCCCCTATGATGCGCAAGACTTGTTCCGAAAATATCAGGACGAGATCGGCGTCGAGATGGTCGATTTCAAACATATGGTCTACGTGCAGGAACGCGCGCAATACGAGCCGAATGACGAGATTCTGGACAAGGACAACGTCACGATCCTCAACATCTCGGGCACTGAACTGCGCCGCCGTCTGCGCGAAGGGCTGGAGATTCCGGAATGGTTTTCGTTCCCCGAAGTTGTTCAGGAACTGCGCAACCGCTTCCCGCCGCGCTCGCAACAGGGATTCACCGTGTTTTTCACCGGTTTTTCAGGCTCGGGCAAATCCACCATTGCCAACGCCTTGATGGTCAAGCTGATGGAGACCGGGGATCGTCCGGTTACCCTGCTGGACGGGGATATCGTGCGTAAGAACCTGTCTTCGGAACTGGGCTTTTCGAAGGAACATCGCGATCTGAACATCCGCCGCATCGGTTATGTCGCGTCTGAGATAACCAAGAACGGCGGTATTGCCATCTGTGCTCCTATCGCGCCTTACGCAACTACCCGTCGTGCTGTGCGTGAAGAGATCGAACAATTCGGTGCATTTTGCGAGGTGCATGTCGCGACCAGCATTGAAGAATGCGAGCGCCGAGACCGCAAGGGTCTGTACAAACTGGCACGTGAGGGCAAGATCAAAGAGTTCACGGGGATTTCCGACCCTTACGACGCCCCTGAAGACCCAGAGCTGCGCGTCGAGACCGAGAATGTCGAGGTTGACAACTGCGCACATCAGGTTCTGCTTAAGCTGGAAAGCATGGGGCTGATTGCAGCATCCTGATCACTTAAGACGAAAAAATACATCAAAGGCCCTCAGATTTCTGAGGGCCTTTTTCGCAGGTGCGGGTCTGGTTCAGTCGGGCAAATTCACCTGCCCGCGCATCAGGACATGGCCGCGCCCGGCAACTTTGATCCCCGTCATCGCATCCGAAGGTCCAACGCGTGTCACGGTCGCCTGACCGGGGCGGCCCATGTCATGGCCCTGTTCGGCGATGAATGTCTCTTTATCCATCAGTCCGTGTTTCCAGAGATAGGCCGCCATCGCACCGGTGGCCGATCCGGTGAACGGGTCCTCGGGCGGGCTGGGGGGCGCCATCATCAGGCGCGAGAATGTGTCGCCCGTAGTCGTTGCGCCTTTCAGTGTTACAAGAAACGGTTCAGCCATGTCCGACCCCGAGAAACCGGCCTTTTCGGTAATATGACTGAGCAAAGCAACATCCAGCTTGGCAGCGCGCAGCGCCTCGTGATCGCGCAGGACCGTAATGCAAAAGGGCAGACCGGTTGAAACGAACTGCGGTGGAGAAATTACCACCTCTTCCGGCAGGCTGATGGCGGCGGCAACCAGATCTGCGGGCACATGATCGCCGAATTGCGGGGCGACCTGCGTCATTTCGATGTCATCACCATTCAGTTTGATCGATACAATCCCTGCTCCGGTCTCAAGCGTCAGAGCATCACCCTGAACCAACCCCCGTGATCGCATCGCTGCAACGGTTGCTATGGTCGGGTGCCCGGCAAATGGGATTTCCCGGCTGGCCAGGAAGTACCGGACCCGGATATCAGCGATATCGGATGGCCCGGTAAAAGTGCATTCAACCAGAGAAGTCTCGCGCACATATGCCATGCAAACCGCGTCCGACAGCCCTGCACCCTCATGCACAACTGCGCAGCCGTTGCCACCAAAGGCCTGATCGCTGAACGCATCCACCCAATCGAAATCATACCAGCTCATCGCGCACTCCTGCGTTTCAATCAGCGGCACGATCACCGCTGAGGCAGAAAATGTCACGTCAATTCGGCGGAATGTTTGGTGGCCTAGTGAACGGCCACCGGGGACAGGTCATGTTCGCGTGCCAGTACAAAGGCCAGCTTGCGGTCGGCAACCAGTGCCAATTGCTGCCCATCGGAATCGTGGACAGCATACAGCTGATCCAGATCGCCTGCCTGCTCTCGCAGATCCTGCGGAAGGTCTGCCACATCAACGGCCTTTACATAGACAATCCGATTGCCTTCGGCGTTGATCTCAATCGGTGTATTCATTGCTCTTACCCCTTCTTGATGTTGATTGTCTGAACCACGGTTTCAGGCACGGCGCGGGTCAGGTCCACATGCAGCAGACCGTTTTCCATGATCGCCTCGCCCACCTCGACCCCGTCAGCCAGCACAAACATGCGCTGGAATTGACGCGCCGCGATGCCACGGTGCAGGAATATGCGCCCCTCGCTGTCGTCGCGCTGACGGCCCCGGATCACCAACTGGCGATCCTCGATTGTAATCGACAGGTCCTCTTCCGCGAAACCGGCCACCGCCAAGGTGATGCGATAGGAAAAATCCGAGGTCTGCTCGATATTATAGGGCGGGTATCCTTCATTTCCGGCCTTTGCAGACCGTTCCAGAAGGCGTTCCAACTGCTCGAACCCCAAAAGATGCGGGTATGAGCCTAAGGTAAGTTTCGACACGTATTTTCGTCCTTCATTGTCAAAGCGACGTATTCTGCGGTCCCGATGTCGGCAACCGCTTGAAATAGAATATGGGAAGATACAGGGATGTCCACAAGGTCTGGCCGGATAAACCCTGACACACTATCTTGTGTTAAAAGCACCACTTTAAACACTGAGTCGTCCATGAACGCACCCACCGATCTTTCGATGAAAACCGATGAAGTCCTGCGGGTGGAATTAGAGGTCTTTCGACGCCAGCACCGTGATTTGGACGAAGCGATCGAGGCCTTGCAGGCCAAGGGGACCTCGGACCAATTGACGATCAAGCGGCTAAAAAAGCAGAAACTGCGCCTGAAAGACATCATCCGTCTGATCGAAGACAGATTGACCCCCGATATCATCGCCTGAGACGCGCGTACCGCATTGCCACATATGCGGATTTGGCTATAGTGCGCGCTCTTTCCGATGGCAGGGACGTAAGCGGATGAGCGATGTGAAAGTAGGGATCATCATGGGCAGTCAGTCGGACTGGCCCACGATGAAAGAGGCCGCCGATATTCTGGATGAATTGGGCATCGCTTATGAGGCGCGGATCGTCTCGGCCCACCGCACGCCGGATCGCCTCTGGGATTATGGTAAAACCGCCGTGTCGCGCGGCTTGCAGGTCATTATCGCGGGCGCGGGTGGCGCGGCGCATTTGCCCGGAATGATGGCGTCGAAAACACGTGTGCCCGTGATTGGCGTTCCGGTGCAAACCCGCGCGTTGTCGGGCGTAGATTCGCTCTATTCCATTGTGCAGATGCCCAAAGGTTTTCCGGTTGCGACCATGGCTATCGGTTCGGCCGGCGGGGCCAATGCGGGCCTGATGGCCGCGGGCATTCTGGCGCTGCAGGATGCCGCGCTTGCGGAACGGCTGGACGCCTGGCGCGAGGCCCTCTCTGCTTCGATCCCGGAAGAACCTCAGCAATGAGCCGTATCGGTTTCATCGGCACAGGCCACATCGCTGCGCCAATCGCGCGGCTGATGGCTGCTAAAGGTCATGATCTTTACGTCACCGAGCGCAATGCCCAAGTCTCCTCGGCTCTGCAGGCCGAGCTTGGGGCCCAAGTTGGCACTCCGCAAGCCGTGATTGATGCGTCCGAGATCGTGTTTCTCTGCCTGCGCCCCCATGTGGCCGAGGACGTTCTGGCCCCGCTAAGCTTTCGCGCAGATCAGAAGATTGTTTCGGTGATGGCCGCCGTCTCTGAGGAGCAGCTATCCGGCCTGTGCGCGCCGGCATCGGATTTTGTGCAAACGATTCCGCTGGGTTTCCTTCAGACAGGAGGTTGCCCGTTGGCCGCTTACGGCAACGATCGCCTCTTGGCAGATTTGTTCGAGCCCGAAAATCCTGTGGTGAAGGTTGCCAATGAGGCCGCGTTGAACGCCCACTTCGCCATCTGCGCCATGGTGCCAGGTATCCTGGATCTTATGGCAACAGGCACCGACTGGTTGGCTGATCAGACCGGCGACAAAGACCGGGCCGAATTCTACACCACGCAGCTTGTGTCAGGGTTTCTGACATCAATGCACAAAGAGCATGCGGGCCAACTGGCAGCCGAGCGTGACGCGCTTGCGACCGAGGGCACACTGAGCCTTCAGATGACGGATATTTTGCAATCCGAGGGCGCGCATGATGCCTTGCGTGCTGCACTGAGTGCGATTGGCAAGAGATTGGAGACATGACGATGTCAGATATGCTTACGCCCGGTGCGACAATCGGGATATTGGGGGGCGGTCAGCTGGGCAGGATGCTCTCGATCGCGGCTGCACGGTTGGGGTTCAAGTCCCACATATTCGAGCCGGGCGCAAATCCTCCGGCCGGTCAAGTTGCAAATCAGGTGACGACCGCCGCCTATGATGACGCCGACGCATTGAAGGCCTTTGCGGAGTCGGTGGACGTGATCACCTACGAGTTTGAAAACATCCCCACCCAGGCGCTGGATCTGCTTGAGGCACACCGCCCCATTCACCCGGGTCGAGAGGCGTTGCGGGTCAGTCAGGACCGCTTGACCGAAAAGACATTTCTACAAGGCTTAGGCCTGCAAACCGCGCCCTTTGCAGACATCTCCGATTTGGACAGCTTGCGCGCCGCAATTGATGACATTGGCACCCCCGCCATCCTGAAAACCCGCCGCTTCGGCTATGACGGTAAAGGTCAGGCCCGGCTGCGCGCACCCGAAGATGCCGGGGCGGCACTGGCCGATATGGCGGGCGCGCCGTCCATACTGGAAGGGTTTGTGGACTTCAGCCACGAGGTTTCGGTCATCGCAGCACGCGGTCTGGACGGGCAAGTTGCCTGTTTCGATCCTGGAGAGAACGTCCATCGCGATGGTATCCTGCACACGACCACAATACCGGCACGCCTGTCTCCGGCGCAGCGGACAGATGCGGTATTGCTGGCCGCCAACATTCTCAACGCGCTGGATTATGTCGGCGTCATGGGTGTCGAATTGTTTGTGACGCCACAAGGATTGATCGTGAATGAAATCGCGCCGCGCGTTCATAACTCGGGTCACTGGACCCAGAACGGCTGCGCCGTGGATCAGTTTGAACAACATATTCGCGCCGTGGCCGGTTGGCCTTTGGGCGACGGTCAGCGCCACTCGGACGTCGTGATGGAGAATTTGATCGGGCATGACATGGACCGCGTACCCGAGCTTTCACGCGAACGGGACGTAGCACTGCATCTCTATGGCAAGGCCGAGGTCAATGCCGGCCGCAAGATGGGGCATTTCAACCGGATTTCGCGATGAGGTAATCGCGCTTAAGCGCGATGCCTCCGGCGGAGGTATTTTTAGCCAGATGAAGCCGGGATCAGCTCAAGAAACGTGTTGCGATACTACCGGACATATAGCTGACACACCCGCCTGATAGTGTGGCGGCGACTTTGTGGGTTGTCGCATCGAGTATCACCAGATCAGCACGATATCCGGGCTGTAACGTTCCGCGATCCTTCAGGCCTAAAACCCGCGCGGGACCGGACGAGACAAGCGCCCAGGCGCTCGCAATATCCAGCAGGCCAGATTTTACCAACATCAGCGCAGCGCGGCGCGGGCTGGGGTAGTGGTAATCCGATGCCAATGCATCACACAAACCCATCGAGATCAGATCCACCGCGCTGGCATTTCCCTTATGTGAGCCGCCCCGCACAACATTGGGTGAGCCGAGGATGATGTGATCTCCGCCCGCCCGGGCACATTCGGCGGCTTCCAGCGTTTCCGGAAATTCCGAGATCATCACCCCGCGCTCGCGCCACTCAGCACGATCCTGCGGCGTTGTATCATCATGGCTGCCGAGCCGAATTCCTCGGTTCGCAAGGACAGTGCAAAGGCTGTCCAGTGCTGCTGGCACCTCGGCGCTGCGGTTGTGCATTGCCTTCAGCATCTCAAAATGCACTTCGGGATTCCGTCCCGCCTTCAGTGCCTGCCCCGTCAAGCGGGGTGGTTTTCGCCCCTCAGCCAGCCGGTCATGAGGTAGATGATCATTCAGAACCACATAAGGCACCTGCCAATCCGCGATACGTTCGGGCAGCCCGTCATAGTCGTCCAGCATATGGGTTTCGAAGCGCAGTTGAGGGATCAGTTGGGTTACAACATCATCCCGAACCGCAGCGATGGCGTCAAAAACCTGACCAGCAAACTCGGGCCCGCGCACGCCGCCTTCCCAACTGTGGAACTGCGCCAGAACAGCTGTGGTTATTCCATTCGCGGCCAGTTCCGCCTCGACCGATAAAATGCCCTCTGCCATCTGCTTCATGGCACCGCGCCGGGGCGCGATGTGACGTTCAAAACCGTCGCCATGCAAATCAATGATGCCAGGCAGGATGAGGTATCCTGACAAATCAATCTGCCGCCCTGCCCTATCGGTTTGAATGGTACCTTCGGCGATCGTCAGTTCAGCACGCGACACCCCTTCGCCGGGCAACAGAACATTCGCGCCGGTCAATGTCAGTTCCAATGAGTTCATTGAGTGGGCTCCGAGTCCGGTTCCGAGCAATCTTCCCCAAGACAGATCTGGTCGATGATATCCATCACCCCGTCAAGCCAGGTGATTTGTGGATCGAACTGTCCGAATTCGATGAAATGCAGGGTCTGCGCCATGACCCGCGGGTTGTTCATCATGAACGTATGCGTCACCGGCAAGACGATGTGATCAGCCATACCCTCAACCTTTGTGGTCTCTATCGATACCTTGCCGTCATCTGGACCATCGATCAGAGACGAGAACAATGGGTTCAATGAGTTCTCGCCTGCAATCACCCCCAAATCGAACTCCACGGGCGGCAGGCGGCGTGGAATACCCTCTGGTCCGGTTCCCAACGCAAGCCCTGCAGGGCCATTCAGAAAGCCGAAAACCTCCCAGGCGCCAAGCTCGTCTACCAGTTGGCTGCCCTGATTAGGAGGTCCGAGCATGACAACGCGTCCCAGATTCTCGGGGTCGTTGTCCTGCAACCAATAGCGCAGCAGAATGCCCCCCATCGAATGCGCTACAACGTTAACCGTATCCTCCCCGCAGGCGGCGAACGCAGCTGGTAAAGTCTGGTTGGCGAGGTCTGGTATTGGTAGGTCTGTCGAAGGGTAACCTGGACGAACCACAGTGTAACCATGCGCATGAAAAAGCTGTTCCATGACGGTAAACGAGGCCTCTGTGCGCGCGAGGCCGTGCAGAAGGACCACGCATTTCGCATTGGCCACCGCAGGCATAAGGCACAAGAGGAGAACAGCAAGAAATTTCATACACGCCAGATAAGGCCTAACCCAGGCCGAGGGAACCCCTAGCCACGGTTCCGGCGCAGCACCGCCAGTGCGATGCCGCCGAGTACAAATCCGGCGCCGAGCAGAAGCCTTAGACTTGCCATCTCGGCTAACAGGATGACCCCGGCAGCAATTGCGATAACTGGAACGCTGAGTTGCACGATCGCGGCCACCGCCGGTGAAAGCTGTGGCACGACACGGTACCATAGCGCATAGCCGAGACCGGACGTGACGCCTCCGGAAAGCGCAGCCAGCCCATAGCCAAGCGGAGACATTTGCCAATTGCTTCCCAGCAGGAACAGGGCAAATCCCGTGACGGGCAACGCCATGATGAAATTTGCTGCAGTTCCCGACAATGCATCTGGTTCGGACCGGCCCGCGATGGAATATATGGCCCACCCGACCCCGGCAGCCGTCATTAAGCCGGCCCCTGTCGGGTCGACCTGAACCGTCCCAGCAGGCCAAAGAACAAACGCCAGTCCACCAAGCGCAATACCGGCACCCAATATCTGTCTCAACGTGGGTGCAGAACCGGTCATAGCACCAATCGCAAACATGGTAATTTGCACAACCCCGAACAGGATCAGCGCACCAAGCCCGGCATCAAGCGTCAGATAAGCTACTGAAAACCCGATCATATAAAGCGACAGTGACCCGGCCCCAACAATACGTCGACGATTAAAAACAGGGATCGAGCTGCCCCGAAGCGCCACCAATACCGTTAAAACCAAGGCACCAGCCAAAACCCGGATGATGGCAAATCCCGCCGGATCACTTGCGCCACTGTCGATAGCAAGGCGGTTCAGGATCGAATTCGCAGCGAAGGCGCACATGGTTAAAGCGGTCAGAAGAAACAGTCGCATATCAACCGCATAGCCGTTTCAAAGGGATTTGCACACTACATTCCCGATTGCCAAACCAATCCCGATCCTCCTCGGATCAGAACGTTCTGTCGCCGATGGTACGAAGGCACAACGGTGTTCCGAACAAAAAAACGGGGCCGCCCAAAGGCGACCCCATAAATAAGCACTAAGGCTTAAGCAGCTTACATCATGCCGCCCATGCCGCCCATGTCGGGCATGCCGCCGGCAGGTGCCGCGCCTTCTTTGGCGGGCTTATCGGCAACCATT